>NZ_ADNU01000048.1 GCF_000178455.1 Brevibacterium mcbrellneri ATCC 49030
GCAGGTGACCTTCACCTCGAAGTGGCCATCCGTGAACACCCGGTTTTCACTCGCGACGGTGACGACCTGCGTGCCACAGTCACGATCCCAATGACCGCTGCCGCCCTGGGCACCACCATCAGCTTGGAAACCTTTGACGGGGAACGTGAACTTGAGATCGCACCGGGAACCCAAGTGGGCACTACCGAAACCCTGACCGGGCTGGGAGTTGGCCGCTTGCGTCGCTCCTCGCGCGGTGACCTGCTGGTCACCGTCAACGTTGAAGTGCCGTCCAAACTCGACGCAAAACAGCGTGAACTGCTCGAACAGCTTGCCCAAATGCGCGGCGAAACCAACCCCGACGTCAAACTGGGCAACCACCACCGCGGGCCATTTAGCCGTCTGCGGGACCGGTTCAACCTATGACGCTTCCGGTTTTCCTCACCCAGACCCCCTTGGCAGGTGCCACGGGTACTATCACGGTGGGGCCCGAGGTCGCCGGCCACGCAGTGCGCGTACGCCGCATGGGTGCCGGAGAAGAACTTGAACTTATCGACGGCACCGGGATGCGTCTGCGGGGGACTATCCAGGAAGGCACCCCGGAGTCCCTGACGCTCAGCGTGACCGAGGTGACAGAAGAACCCCAGCAACGACCTCGGCTGGCTCTTGTGCAAGCCCTTTCCAAGAACGACCGGGACATCCAAGCGATCGAAGCTGCCACAGAAGTGGGCGTGGATGCGGTGATTCCGTGGGCTGCGCAACGCAGCATCGCCGACTGGCCGGCCAAAAAAGCTCACAAAATGGCCGCTAAATGGAGCAACGTTCTCACCGCTGCCACGTTGCAGGCCCGGCGCACCCGGGTGCCTGAACTGGGTGAGTTGATCCGCGGAACTGCTGTTACCCAACTGGTGACCCCCACTTCACGCGTGATCGTCCTGGACGAAACGGAATCCACCGGACTTACGGAAGCGGTGAACGACCTCGGGCAGGGGAACACTACCCAGGACAACATTTCCCAGGGAGACATCGATCAGATTGTGGTGATCGTTGGACCGGAAGGCGGGATCACACCTGCAGAAATCGACGCGCTGGTGTCAGCTGGTGCCCGGACGGCCGTTCTTGGCCCCACGATTTTGCGAGCTTCAACTGCAGGTCCTGTGGCGTTGGCGATTGTGCAGACGCTGTTGGGGCGATGGAAGTAACCCGGGCTAGACTGGTGATAGCTCAAGGAAAGGACACATTCTGGAAACCGCACCCACTGTGCAACTGACGATTCCCGATTCGATTGACCCTGTTGCACTTCTTGGCCCGGCCGATTCCAATCTGAAAACGCTCGAACGTTTAGAACCCTCTGTCGACATTTTGGCTCGCGACAGGGGCTTAAGGATTCGCGGACCACAGGCAAATGTCGATGCGGTTGTCAAAACCGTGGGGCAGCTCAAACGTTTGGTGGCTGCGGGGCAACAGGTGACCTCGGGGACTGTTGAGCAAGTTCACGGCATGGAGCACGCTGAACCTGCGCAAGTCCTCACCGACAACGTGGTGTCGCACCGGGGTCGCACGGTACGTCCTAAGACTTTTGGGCAACACGAGTATGTCAACGCGATCCGCAAGCACACCATCACGTTTGGTATTGGGCCGGCGGGTACCGGAAAGACGTATTTGGCCATGGCCATGGCGGTGAATGCCCTGAGCCGAGGTGACGTCAAGCGGATCATTCTGACGCGCCCGGCCGTGGAAGCGGGGGAGAAGCTGGGGTTCTTGCCGGGAACCCTGGATGAAAAGATTGACCCGTATGTGCGCCCGCTGTATGACGCGTTGCACGACATGGTCGAACCCGAACGCATCAAAGGGCTTTTAGAGTCCGGCATTATTGAGGTCGCACCGCTTGCGTACATGCGTGGTCGCACGCTGAATGACGCGTTCATTATTTTGGACGAAGCGCAGAACACCACGCCCGAACAGATGAAGATGTTTCTCACCCGTCTGGGCTTCCAGTCGCGCATGGTGGTAACGGGAGACATCAGCCAGATCGACTTGCCCGGATCGACCCCCAGCGGCCTGCGGATCGTGGCGAACATCCTCAAAGATGTCGACGACATCTGTTTCTTCAACCTCACCAGTAAAGACGTGGTCAGGCACCCGTTGGTAAGCAAAATCGTTGACGCATACGACTCACAGCCGGGTGGTGGGGCATGAGTATCGAACTGGGCAATGAAACCGAACTCCCAGTCGACTTGGAGCGAGTGCAGGAGTGCGCACGGTTTGCTCTTGACACGGTGAATGTTCATCCGGCCGTTGAGCTTTCCATTCGGTTTATCAGTGATGACGTCATGAGCGAGCTTCACGAAACGTGGATGGGGCTACCGGGGACAACGGATGTCATGTCGTTCCCCATGGACGAACTCAAACCTGGACACGACGAACCCGGGATGTTGGGCGATATTGTGATCAGCCCAACAGTAGCTGCAGAACAAGCAGCTGCGGCTGGGCACTCTATGAGCGACGAGATTTACCTGCTCACAGTCCACGGGATTTTGCATTTATTGGGCTATGACCATGGAGAGCCAGACCAGAAATCCGAAATGTTTGCGCTGCAAAGAAAACTGTTGCTCATGTGGTTCGCCCAGATAGAGCCCGGTCGCACACACGTTCCCGAACCAACAGAAGACTAAACCGTGGACGTTTTTATCTATTTCGCGGTCGCAGTGGTGTGCGTTCTTCTTGCATCCATTCTCGCTGCCGCTGATTCGGCGTTCAGCGTGGTGTCTCACCACGAAGTTCACGATGCCGCTGAGGACGGTAGGCGTGGTGGCGAACGTGCGTTGAAGGTTGTGCGTGATCTACCCACCCACATCAATGTGATCACGTTCGTCCGCCAGCTTTTTGAAGCAAACGCGGTGGTGTTCATCGTGTGGGGCTTCGTCGAAGTCTTGGGCGCTAACTGGAAGAGCATGGTGCTTGCAGCTCTGATGGGAAGCGTGGCCATTTTCGTGATCGCGGGAGTGTCCCCGCGTACGATTGGGCGTCGTCGTTCGCTCCCCGTCACTTTGGCTCTCGCTGGCCCAGTTGCCGGTCTGCGCACGATGCTTGGACCACTTGCGCGTGTCCTGGTGTGGTTGGGCAACATGCTCACCCCGGACCGGGTGTACCGCGACGGTCCTTTTGTGACCCAAGAACAGCTCCGTGACTTGGTTGAACGGGCGAGTGCTGGCAACATTATCGACGATGACGAACGCGACATGATCGGTCGTATTTTCAACTTGAGCGATACGCGAACGTACAAGGTGATGGTGCCCCGCACCGATGTCGTGACGATTGACGCGAACGACACTTTGGGCGAGTCGCTCAGTCTGTTTTTCCGTTCCGGGTTTAGTCGTATTCCGGTGGTCAATGGCGATATCGATGAGATGACTGGGGTGCTGTACCTCAAGGACGTCTCACGCAAGTTGTACATGGACCCTGACGCAGCTGATACGAAAGCAGCTACCTTAGCCCGGAAGGTTCCGTACGTTCCCGAAACGAAACCGGTTGGGGATTTGTTGCGCGAAATGCAACATGAAGCCACTCACGTTGCCGTTGTCATTGACGAGTACGGGGGCACTGCCGGCATCATCACGATCGAAGACATTGTGGAAGAGATCGTGGGGGAAATTGCTGACGAGTATGACTCGGAAGACGAAGAAATTGTTGAGATCGAGCCGGGCGTGTACCGAGTAGACACACGCATGCTCATCGACGACCTCGCGGAGTTTTTTGATGTCCGGATCGACGAAGACGACGTCAGTTCCGTGGGTGGGCTTTTGACTACGCTGATTGGAAAAGTGCCTATCGAAGGCTCGCGGGCTGAATGCGCGGGCTTGAGTATTGAGGCTGAACCCGGGCAGGGGCGACGCCACCGCGTCCACCATGTGATTGTGAAAAGAATCGAGGAACCAGATGAGCCTGTTTCGTGAGGTACCCAGTGACTTTCGTGCCGGGTTCGCATGTTTTGTGGGCCGACCCAACACGGGAAAGTCCACTCTGACAAATGCGCTTGTAGGCACCAAGGTTGCGATTACCTCAAACAAGCCCCAGACCACCCGGCACACGATTCGCGGAGTTGTCCACCGGGACAACCACCAGCTGATCGTCGTTGACACGCCGGGCCTTCACCGACCTCGGACGCTTTTGGGATCCCGACTCAACGACCTGGTGGCTTCGACGCTCGCTGAAGTCGATGTGATTGGCTTTTGTCTGCCGGCCAACGAAAAGATTGGGCCGGGGGACCGGTACATTGCCGAACAGCTGGAGATGATTGCGCGCAAGACTCCCGTGGTTGCGATCGTGACGAAAACGGACACCGTTCCCAAAGGGCAGGTGGTTGAGGCGCTCACCGCTGTCAATGAGTTGGGGGACTTCGCCGAGGTCGTCCCAGTGTCCGCGGTGGACGGATTCCAAGTGGATACGGTCGATCAGGTTTTGGCTAAGTACTTGCCGGAAAGTCCGCCTTTGTACCCGGACGGCGATATCACTGACGAGCCTGAGTCCGTTCTCATTGCTGAGCTAGTTCGCGAAGCTGCTTTAGAGGGAATCCGCGAAGAATTGCCACACTCTCTGGCCGTTCAAGTCGAGGAGATGATTCAGCGTGAAGATCGCCCGGAGGACAAGCCGCTGGTCGATGTGCACGTGAACCTGTATGTTGAACGCGACAGCCAGAAGGCCATCATTATTGGGCGAAAGGGGGCTCGTTTGAAACAGATCGGGTCTCAGGCCAGGCAGGGGATCGAAGCACTGTTGGGTACGCCCGTTTTTTTGAGCCTCCACGTCAAGGTGGCTAAAGACTGGCAACGCGACCCCAAAGCGCTGGGCCGTTTAGGCTTTGACTTCTCGTAGCCCCGGATAGACTTAGCGATTGTGACTTCAGTACACCTCGTAGATCGTTCTCCCAGCATCAGCCCCCACGAACTGATTGCTCAGCTAGTTCCACCACCGCACTTTGAAGACGTGTCGTTTGAGTCCTATAAACCGGACCCCACACAACCGTCACAGGCAAAAGCCCGTGATGCGCTCCAGGCGTTTACGGAGAAAAGCACTAAGAAGAGCATTTTTAAGAAAATGCTGGGGAAGTCCGACAGCTCAGCGAAAGGGCTGTACCTGGACGGTGGTTACGGTGTGGGCAAGACCCACCTGTTGGCTTCTGCGTGGCACCGGTCAGAAAAGCCGGCCGCGTTTGGAACCTTCGTGGAATACACCAACCTCATTGGTGCTCTAGGTTTCAAACAAGCAGCGGCTGATCTGTCGCAGTGCAAGCTCGTGTGTGTAGACGAGTTCGAGCTAGACGACCCGGGCGACACAGTCATGATGAGCCGCCTCATGCGAGAGCTCACCGACGCGGGCGTCAAAATTGTGGCCACTTCCAACACTTTGCCGGGAGCGTTGGGACAGGGACGTTTCGCCGCGCAAGACTTTTTGCGCGAGATTCAAGCGCTGGCCGATCAGTTCGAGGTTCTCAGCATAGACGGGGACGACTACCGTCACCGCGGAATCCCAAACCCTCCAGAGCCTGTGTCGAACGACGAACTGCAAACCGTCGCTCAGGACTTCGCTGGCACGATCGCGTGCGATGAGTTTGATCAACTCATGGAACACCTTCCACGTGTGCACCCATCGCGCTACCGCCTGCTTTTAGACGATATCGATGCTGTCGCATGGCAGGACGTGCACACGGTCGAGAACGAATCGGTGGCACTCCGCTTTGTTGCTCTTGTCGACCGTATGTACGACCGCGGTGTGGCGATTCACAATTCGGGTGTGCGCCTCGACAAGGTTTTTACTGAAGACATGCTGGGTGGCGGATACCGCAAGAAGTACATGCGTTGCTTGTCGCGTTTGACCGCTCTGGCTACAGGTGAGGAACGATGAAATTCAACAACGAACCGATCGTGGAACCGGCTCACAGCGTCGAACCAGCTCCTTCGCCCAAGCTCGCTGACGAAGTCGACCAGGCGTCACCGGCGGAACTGGTTCAGGTGTTGCGGTGGAAGCGCGGTGCCTCGTTCGATTCTGTTGACCCCACTGCGAAGCCAGGGTTTAGCGGAAACAAGGAACAGGGGCGGACGGCTCGCACCGCTGACAGCGAAGTTCTCAGTGACCTGCAAGAACGGCTGTACGCGAATGCGAAAACCGGGGTTGAGCGTAGCCTTTTGGTGGTGATCCAGGGGCGGGACACGGCCGGCAAAGGTGGAATCGTGAACCACGTTGCAGGAGTCTTGAGCCCGCACGGCGTGTCAATCGCATCATTTGGTGTTCCAACGGAAGAAGAAAAGCAGCATCACTTCCTGTGGAGGATCAAGAAGAAGCTCCCGGAACACGGTCAAATCGGGGTTTTCGACCGCTCCCACTACGAAGACATTCTGGCAGTGCGCATGCACAACTTGGCACCCGAATCAGTATGGCAAGGCCGCTATGAAGAGATCCGACAGTTTGAGCAGGGCTTGGTCCAATCGGGGACAGCTGTTGTCAAAATCATGCTGACGGTTTCACAGGAAGAACAGTACCAACGTCTCTCTAAACGCTTAAGCCGCGAAAACAAGCTCTGGAAGTACTCTCCTGGAGACGTCGATGACCGCTTGCGCTGGTACGGCTACTCTCAAGCGTTCTCCGATGTCATGGACGAAACTGACACGAACGACACGCCGTGGTACGTGGTTCCTGCAGATCGCAAATGGTACGCGCGCTGGGCAGTAACTCGCATCGTGATCCACCACTTGCAGGGTATGAATGTGGCCTGGCCGCCGCCAGCGTTCGATGTGGAAGAAGAACGTGCGCGATTAGAAGAAGCGCGTTATATCAAACCCGCTGAACCACAGGACACATAGCACTGCAAACGTCACGCAAAGGAACGTGACTAAGCCAATTGCGGCTCCGACCGACCAGTGAGAGCGTTTGATAAACACCGTCCATGCGTGCAGTTTTTTGCGCGCCCACATGAGTAAACAGTGGGCCCAGTGAAACTCTGACGCAATGATTGCTACGCCGAACAGGACGATCAGCCAGCCTGGCCCTGGCAGTGGCACTAGCACGAGTCCCACAACAATGACGATTCCGCCAACGATGCCCACGGTCCACTTGTAGAACGCTTCCGTAGTGGGGTGGGCGGCAATGGACTGTCGCCAACGCAAATAACTTAAATGGCTAGCGCGAATCCAGCGAGGACGGTGAGTGCGAGGCCGAGCCTCATACGGTGACTCGGGTTTCTCCTCGCGATTCTTAGGCATGAAACAAGCCTACTTCCCTTGTCTGGACGCGGGTTTAACGGCATTGAACATCCACGGGTGACACGCGTCACAGCAAATCGATTTGGCATCTGAGAAAAGACCGTATAGAGTTTCTATTCGTTGCCAGGGAAACCTGACACGCGGATGTGGCTCAGTTGGTAGAGCATCACCTTGCCAAGGTGAGGGTCGCGGGTTCGAGTCCCGTCATCCGCTCTGGCGCCGGTCAGAGTGATCTGGACTCGGCGATCGCCTCCGCGGTGGCGTGGCCGAGAGGCGAGGCAGCGGCCTGCAAAGCCGTATACACGGGTTCGAATCCCGTCGCCACCTCGACCGGCGCGATTGGCGCAGCGGTAGCGCGCTTCCTTCACACGGAAGAGGTCACTGGTTCGATCCCAGTATCGCGCACGCGTGTTCAACGCAAGTGCACTACAACTAAATACGCATGTTTACATGCGCGATTGGCGCAGCGGTAGCGCGCTTCCCTGACACGGAAGAGGTCACTGGTTCGATCCCAGTATCGCGCACACATCACCCCGGCTTAGGCCGGGGTTTTTCGTTCAAACGCTGTTTTGCAACAGAATCGCAACAGGTTAGCAACATCTGCGGCCACCAATGTTTGAGCGAAGTCATTAGGCTAGGAATGTATTTTCAACGAAGGAGATCAGATGTCTAACCCATACGGTGGCTCAAGCTACCCAGGTGGAGGTAACAACACTCCACCGTCAGCTCCTGGTTCACAGCCCCCCTCAGCCAGCTCACCCCAAGCACCTCAATATGGAGGAGGTAGCTATGGTAGCGGAAGCTACGGTAGTTCCTCGGCTGGACAATCAGCTCCAAGTGCCCCCGGCGCACCCGGCGCCCCAAGTAGCCCGGGAGGACCTTCGTACCCTGGCGGGCCTCTAGGCGGTTCCGGAAGTAGCAGCGAAAAGAACGGCGTGGGCCTGTGGGCGATGATCCTGGGTCTTGCTGGAATTCTGTTTGGTCTGCTGACCGGTCTCCCCGGCGCCATCATGGGCATGATCGGGTTGAAGAACGTCAACAACGGCGAAGCTGATAACAAGGGGCAGGCGCTTACTGGTCTGATTGCCGGTATCATCACCTCGATCGGTGGTCTGATCGGTGGCATCATTGTCGTCGTTCTGATTGCAACCGGAGCGTTGTTTAGCGGTGGTTCAGGTACGACCGAGCCTACGTCACCACAGACTCAGGGTGGCCAGGAGCCAGGTGGGAACGGAGGCCAGAACCCTGGAGGTCAGGAACCCGGTGGCAACGGTGGCCAGGAGCCAGGCGGCAGCAACGGTGGCGGCAGCGGCGGTGGAAACTCATCAGGTAAGAGCCCAGAAATCGAAAACGGGGTTAACCTCGGTGTGCGTTCGAAGCAAACGACGGCTGGGAAGTACACTATCCCAACGGAAGTTCAGAACAAGGAATACATGTTCATCGAGGTTGTTATTACGAACAACTCGGACAGTGAATACTCGCTTCCGTACCCGATCGTTTCGGCAGAGCTCAACGGTAAGCAGCTAGAGCGAGTAACAGACGTGGAGAACCAGAAGAAGGGCGCCCTCGACTGGCCAAGCTCGCTTGCACCTGGTGAAGAAGCGGTTTATCAAACTGGCTTTGTTGCATCAGGCGCCGATGCGAAGAATGTGAAGGTCACGGTGAGCCTCAACGGCAAGAAGTTCGACTTCACAAACGGTTGATCTTCTTTCTCACACGGCCCAGGTGAACACCTGGGCCGTGTGCGTATCATCAAAGGGGATAGAATCGGTTCTGTGCTCGGAACGCAATTGCTACAAGCACAACGCAAATACATCGACAGGAGACAAACGTGGCAGACATCGTGACCCTCGACGGTAAAAATATCGATTTCGAGGACGGCATGACAGCCACAGAGTTCTTCGCTGATCGTAAAGACGTCATCGCTATTCGGCTCAACGGGGCCCCAGCCGATCTGGACCGTGAACTGCACGCAGGCGACACGGTTGAACCAATCCTGATCTCTGAACCGGACGGACTCGACATTTTGCGCCACTCGTGCGCTCACGTGGTAGCCCAGGCGGTGCAGGAACTGTACCCAGGTTCCAAACTGGGAATCGGCCCGTACATCACGGACGGCTTCTACTATGACTTCCAGGTGGAGGAACCGTTTACGCCTGAAGATCTCAAAGCGATCGAGAAAAAAGCCCAGCGGATTGTGAAGGAAGGGCAGACCTTCCACCGCGTCGTCGTTGACGAAGACGAAGCGATCCGTCGTGAAGCCAATGAGCCCTTCAAACTCGAGCTCATCCAGGACAAGGGCAAGGGTGCTGAAGGCGCCAGCGTGGAAGTTGGCGGTTCAGAGCTGACGGTGTATGAAAACCGTAACCGCAAGGGTGAAGTCGTGTGGCAGGACTTGTGCCGCGGTCCTCACCTGCCCAGCACCAAACTGATTGGCAATGGTTTCGCCGTTACCCGCGCTTCGGCCGCATACTGGCGAGGCGATCAGGACAACGCCAGCCTGCAGCGCGTGTATGGAACTGCATGGGCAAGCAAAGACGATCTCAAGGCGTACCAAGTACGCATCGCTGAAGCTGAGCGTCGCGACCACCGTCGTCTAGGAGCCGAACTCGACCTGTTCAGCTTCCCAGACGAACTAGGCTCAGGTCTGCCGGTGTTCCACCCCAAGGGTGGAGTCATCAAACGTGAAATGGAAGACTACGTGCGCGCCCGCCACATCGAAGAGGGCTTTGAGTACGTGGGCACCCCACACATTTCTAAAGAGGCTCTGTACTACACCTCGGGACACTTGCCGTACTACGGCGAAAACATGTTCCCTGCCATGCAGGTTGATGAACAGCGCGACGAAAACGGCGAAATCATCAAGCAGGGCCAGCCGTATCGCTTGAAGGCGATGAACTGCCCCATGCACAACCTGATTTACCGCTCCCGAGGTCGTTCCTACCGGGATCTGCCCCTGCGTCTTTTTGAGTTTGGGACGGTGTACCGCAACGAAGCCTCCGGTGTGGTCCACGGTTTGACTCGCGTGCGTGCGCTTACGCAGGACGATTCGCACTCGTATGTTGCGGTTGAGGACGCTGCAAGTGAGATCAAGCACTTGCTTGACTTTATGCTCAGTCTGTTGCGCGACTTTGGTTTGGACGACTTCTATCTGGAACTGTCTACGCGCGATGCTGTAGGGAAAAAGGCCAACAAGTTCATTGGTTCTGATGAGCAGTGGGACGAAGCCACGCGCACGCTTGAAGAAGTTGCGCGCGCAACGGGTCTGGAATTGGTTCCGGACCCGGGCGGCGCAGCGTTCTACGGGCCTAAGATTTCTGTCCAGGCACGCGATGCGATTGGGCGTACGTGGCAGATGTCCACGGTTCAGTTGGACTTCAACCAGCCGGAACGTTTCGACCTCGAATACCAGGCGGCTGACGGCAGCCGTAAGCGGCCGGTGATGATTCACTCGGCTAAGTTCGGTTCGATTGAACGCTTCCTGGGTGTTCTGACGGAACACTACGCTGGCGCGTTCCCCGTGTGGCTCTCACCTGTGCAGGCCATTATGGTGCCGGTTGCTGACGAATTCCTTCCGTATGTGGAAGAGATTGCACAGAAGCTCAAAGCACACGGCATTCGGGTTGAGATCGACGACTCCACGGACCGTTTCCCCAAGAAGATCCGAAACGCGTCGAAGTCGAAGGTGCCGTACACGTTGATCGCCGGTGGCGAAGACCGCGACGCTCACGCCGTGTCGTTTAGGTTCCGCGACGGTTCGCAGGAAAACGGGGTTCCCGTTGACCAGGCAGTTGAACGCATTGTGGACGCAATCAAAACCAAAGCGCAGGTGTAATACATGATCCCAGAACCGGAAGCAGCAGCCGGGTTCCCCGGTGAACCGGACGGTCTGCAGCGGCTGTGGACGCCTCACCGTATGGTGTATGTGGGTGGCGAGACCAAGCCTAAGGACGGAAGCGAAAGTGAATGTCCGTTTTGTGTAGCACCCACCAAGTCCGATGAGGACGGTTTGCTTGTTGCTCGTGGGAAAACGGTGTTTGCGGTTCTCAACCTGTACCCGTACAACCCGGGGCACTTGCTTATTTGCCCGTACCGTCACGTTCCGAGTTATACGGATCTCACCGAAGAAGAAACCCTGGAGTTCGCGCAGTTTTCGCAAGAGGCGATGCGGATGATTCGGCGAGTGTCAAAGCCTGATGGTTTTAACTTAGGGATGAATCAGGGTGCGGTTGCGGGCGCTGGAATTGCCGCGCACTTGCATCAGCATGTGGTTCCCAGATGGAGCGGGGATGCGAACTTCTTCCCGGTCATAGCGCAAACCAAAGCGTTACCGCTCGTTCACGGGCAGGTGCGTGAAATGTACTCTGAAGCCTGGAGTGCTCCAGATGCGTCATAGTGTGCGCAAAAGCTACTGTCCTTAACCGCAGTCCCCGTTAGGTCCCAACGTGCTCAACGCTATTGCTCGTGCGGCGTTTACGAAACTGTTCACGCCACTTGCACAGCTCCTCATCAAACTCGGCATCGGCCCCGATGCCGTCACTGTGATAGGGACGTTAGGCGTATGCGTTGGTGCTTTGGTTCTCTATCCCATGGGGCAGTTGTTCTGGGGCACTGTCGTGATTACGTTTTTTGTTTTCGGCGACATGCTCGACGGGATCATGGCACGGCTTCTGGACAGAAATTCCACATGGGGTGCGTTTTTGGATTCCACGATGGACCGCTTGGCTGACTCGGCTGTTTTCGTGGGGCTGGCATTGTGGTATTTTCTTGGGGCTGACGATCCTTTGACGGCCCTTTTGGCGCTGGCATGCCTGGTGATGGGGTCGATTGTGTCGTATGTTCGTGCCCGAGGTGAGGGTCTGGGGGTGCAGGCGTCCGGAGGTATCGCGGAGAGAGCAGACAGGCTCCTGGTGACGCTCGTCGTTACTGGTTTGGTAGGGCTCGGACTTCCCGATAGTGTGCTAACTATCGCTCTCGCGATACTTGTCGTGCTGTGCTGTATTACTATCGCTCAGCGTATGAGTAATGTGTACGTGCAACTTCGTTCCAAGGAGTCCGATTGAAAGTCCGCAGTGCAGCACGGGTAGTGCTCATGAACACGGAAGGTGCTGTGTTCTTGCTGAAGGCAAAAGACCTGGGTGACTCCAGCAAAACGTGGTGGATGACGTGTGGAGGCGGTGAGGAAATGGGAGAACTCCCAGCACAGACCGCGGCACGTGAACTTGCTGAAGAAACTGGCATCGAATGTGAACCCACTGAGCTTGTGGGCCCACTTGCCAAACGGCGGGCAGTCATGGAGTTCACGGACCATACACTCCACCAAGACGAAGTGTTCTTTGGTCTTGTTGACGACTCCGACGTGGACTTCGAAGAAGCGCTGTGGACCGATGTTGAAAAAGCGTCGATCGTCGGTGCCAAGTGGTGGACCCGCGAAGAGCTGGAAACCACCTCGGAAACGGTGTATCCCCGCCAACTCATCGAACTCATGGACGTAGTGAGCTCCGGGCAGATACCCGAAACCCCACTTGTTCTCGACTAAAAGACTCAACCACAAGAGGCGTAGAATAGCGCTCAGATTTTACGAAAGGAACTGTTCATGGCAGGTCACTCCAAATGGGCGACGACAAAACACAAAAAAGCAGCGATCGATGCGAAGCGTGGCAAGCTCTTTGCCAAGCTCATTAAAAACATCGAAGTTGCCGCGCGCAACGGAGGGGCTGACGTAGCGGGTAACCCTACGCTGTACGACGCGATTCAGAAGGCAAAGAAGTCTTCTGTTCCGAACGACAACATCGAACGCGCGGTCAAGCGTGGAGCCGGGCTCGACGGTGGCGGTGTTGACTACCAGACCATCATGTACGAAGGCTACGCGCCTGGGGGAGTGGCGCTCCTCATTGAGTGTCTGACCGACAACCGCAACCGTGCGGCCTCGGAAGTCCGCGTTGCCGTGACGCGCAACAACGGAAGCATGGCAGACCCCGGTTCGGTCTCCTACAACTTCAACCGCAAGGGTGTTGTGGCTGTGCCTGTTGAAGGCACCAGCGAAGATGCCATCCTGGAAGCCACCTTGGACGCAGGTGCTGAAGAAGTGAAAGACCAGGGGGACATCTTGGAGGTCATTTCGGAGGCCACCGATCTGGTTGCTGTGCGTACGGCACTGCAGGAAGCAGACATTGACTACGACAGTGCGGAAGCCCGGTTCGTGCCCAACCTCGAAGTACAGTTGGACGCGGAAACCGCCAAGAAGGTTTTCACACTCATCGACGCTCTTGAAGACCTCGACGACGTACAGAACGTGTTCACCAACGCCGATGTCACTGACGAAGTGATGGCCCAGCTGGAGGCCGAAGAAGAGTAATGCGCATTCTGGGAGTCGACCCGGGGTTGACTCGCCTGGGTTTGGGTGTGATTGACGCGGGCCGTGCCAGGCAAGCGCGCATGGTGGCAGTCGACGTCATTCGCACCCCCTCGCAGGACTCTTCGGATGTGCGTTTGGGACGTATCGCGGATGCATTCGACACGTGGCTGGACAACTACCGGCCGGATGTCGTGAGCATTGAGCGCATTTTCGCGCGCAACGACGTGTCCACGATTATGGGCACGGCTCAGGCGTCAGGGCTCACGATGGGTCTGGCTGCGCGTCGGGGAATCCCCGTGGCCATGCACACCCCGTCAGAGGTGAAAGCGGCTGTCACGGGTAACGGGCGGGCCGACAAGAAACAGGTCACGCACATGGTGACGCGCATCCTCAAACTCGACAGCCCTCCCAAGCCGGCCGACGCAGCCGACGCGCTGGCACTTGCGATCTGCCACTTGTGGCGGGGCGCCTCGTCCGCGTTATCAACCCCCGGGTCCACAAAAGACGTGGTGGACCGGCAGCGAGCCGGTCGCCAGGGCGACAATCTCACACCTGCGCAACGCGCGTGGGCGCAAGCGATCAGGGACGCGCGCTAAGCGGATCCCACAGCCTAGTGGACATGTGCGCTAACGTAGAATTAATCGCACGTATGTTCCCAAAGGATGTCCATTGATTCGGTACCTCGAAGGCACAGTTCACACAGTTTCGGCCAATTCGCTCACAGTTGTCACCTCCGGGGTTGGTCGCGAGGTTTTTGTGACTCCCGCTGTGGCCGGCAGGGTGCGCACAGGTTCAGAAGTCGCATTGCACACTGAGCTCATCGTTCGTGAAGACGCGTTGACGCTGTACGGTTTCGATACGCCCAGTGAGCTCAAACTGTTTTCTACTCTGCTTGGCGCAAATGGGGTTGGACCTAAGCTCGCCCTGGCTATTCTTTCCGTTCTTTCACCAGATCAGGTGTACGGCGCAATTTCTGACAACACTCCTAAAGTGCTCACAGCCGTTCCGGGCGTTGGGCCAAAGGTCGCCGCCAAACTCATTGTGGACTTGCAAGGGAAGGTGCCTGCCACCTCGGCCGTTCCTTCTTCCGGGGCTGGGCCTGCCAGCGCCGAGGTCGTGCAGGCTCTTGTGGGTCTTGGCTGGAAAGAGGCCACCGCGATCAAAGCGGTTGAGGCGGTCGCGCCTGAGATGGGCCAGGCGTCGGTGGCAGACATGCTCAAGGCGGCGTTGCGTGAACTCGGTGGTTCGCGGTGAGCGACAAGTCGTATGAAGTAGATTTTGGTGCTTCCGATCTCACGGGGGCGGAAGAAGAGCGGCTCATGCGTTCCGGCGCCGACGATGCTGAGCGTGCGCAGGAAGCGGCTTTGCGGCCCAAGGGGCTTGCGGAGTTTGTGGGACAGAAGCAGGTGCGCGAACAGTTGTCCTTGGTTTTGGACGCTGCTAAGGCCGGTAAGCGCACGCCTGATCACGTGCTGTTGTCTGGTCCGCCCGGTTTGGGGAAGACCACTCTGGCCATGATTATTGCCCAGGAGATGGGTTCACATATTCGTATTACGTCCGGGCCTGCGGTTCAGCACGCGGGTGATTTGGCTGCGATTTTGTCTTCACTGGATGAGGGCGAAGTGCTGTTCATCGACGAGATTCACCGCGTTGCCCGGGCTGCCGAGGAAATGTTGTACGTGGCCATGGAGGATTTCCGCGTCGATGTGATCGTGGGGAAGGGGCCAGGGGCTACTGCGATTCCGCTGGATCTTCCGCCGTTTACGTTGGTGGGGGCCACCACCCGGTCGGGGCTGTTGCCGGCGCCCTTGCGCGACCGTTTTGGGTTCACGGGGCATCTGGATTTCTACACGTCGCAGGATTTGCAGCGGGTGCTTGAACGGTCTGCAGGAATGCTGGGCATCGAGGCCGATGAGGCAGGGCTTGCTGAGATTGCTCGCAGATCCCGAGGGACTCCGCGTATTGCGAACCGTTTATTGCGGCGGGTGCGTGACTGGGCTCAGGTCCGAGGTGACGGCCACATTGATCTGTATGCGTCGAGGTCTGCGTTGAATGTGTACGAGGTGGACGACCGCGGATTGGACCGACTTGACCGGGCAGTTCTTTCGGTTTTGTGCGAAAGGTTCAATGGGGGACCGGTGGGTCTGTCGACGTTGGCTGTGAGCGTGGGTGAGGAGCCAGAAACGGTTGAAGAAGTTGCTGAACCGTTTTTGGTGCGCGAAGGTCTGATGACTCGTACCCCGCGTGGGCGAATTGCAACGCAGACGGGGTGGCAACACATTGGTTTGACTCCACCAGATGACCCGGCGTTGTTTTCTTGATACGTAAGTTTTTTGACGCGTGCGGTCTGTGCGATTGGGTGTTGCCCGGTTAAGTATTAGACTACAATTTTGGCGTTAAATGACTTCGAAAGGGTTTGGTCGTGGAGATTATCCTTCTGGTTGCTCTAGGTGGGCTTCTGCTGTTCTTTATGATGAACACGCGTAAGCGGCAGAAAGCACAGCAGGAGAAACTTTCGAACAACTTGCGTGTTGGCGCGACCGTGATGACGAGCTTCGGGATGTTTGGGACTGTGACCGACGTTGACGAAGACGGGATCAAGGTGACCGTTGAGACAACACCAGGGACCAACGTGGTGATCCACCGTCAGACCATTGCGCAGATTGAAGCTCCAGAAGGTGAAGCTCCTGCTGTTCCTGAAGCGGACGCGGATGTGAGTTCGGATGTAGCTTCAGATGTTGACGAGCCTGCCGTTGAAGAGTCGAAGGCGGACACAGCGCCACGTATTACTGACGCTGAGCTTGATGCGATGAACGAAGCGAAGCGCAACGCGATGACTAACGATAACGCTGACACAAACGATTCCGACAAGAAGTAAAAACCGTGGCATCTATTGACAAAAAGCCCCGTCCTGGGCGCCGGTTTTTGGCGCTTGGAGCTTTTATTGTAATCATTTTCGCGCTTGTGGGCGCCGGTGCGGTTTGGTCGAATGCGACCTGGTCGCCCAAATTGGCTTTGGACTTGGAAGGTGGAACGTCCATCATCCTGGAGCCACAGCTTGAAGACCAGCAGGTGACGCGAGAGCAACTGCAACAGGCCGTTGCGATTATTCGTCAACGTGTGGACTCCACCGGTGTTTCTGAAGCGGAGATCAGCACGCAGGGTGACCGCAACATTGTGGTGAACCTGCCGGGTAACCCCGATGAAGAAACTCGTAACTTGGTGCGGTCTTCGGCCCAGTTGGCCTTTAGGCGCGTAGCACTCGTGGGTGCTCCAACGCCTTTGGACCAACAGCAACAAGAAGATAAGCCCCAAGAAGACACGGGACCTAAGCTCTCTGAAGAAGACCAGAAAAAGCTCGACGAACTTCTCGGTGGCCAGGGCGGACAGAGCCAGCCAGAGCAGGGTGCCCCACAGCAGGGCCAGCCTCAGGAACCCGCGAACCCCGGCTCGTCTAACATTCGCCCGGTAGCGCAGCCAGCCCCATCTGAAGAAGGCAAAGAGCCACAACAGGGCGAACAACCAGAACAGAAGTCAGAAGAAGAACCTTCGAAGCTGCCAGAAGATTTCGAACCTGGTTCCCAGGACGACGTGCCACGTTTCAAGCCGGAAGACCAGCAGTCGTGGATGGACTCCAAACTGCTTGAAGAGTACGCCAAGCTCGACTGCACCAAACCGGAAAACCGGGTTGGTGGTGACTCTGGCCCACGTGACGAACCGATGGTGTCATGTGACCAAACGGGTGAAGCGAAGTACATTCTTGGACCTGTTGAGCTCGCTGGTTCGCACGTGAAGGACGCGAGCTTCGGATTCGAGTCAACCTCGCAGGGAACCCAGACCAACCGACTGGCCGTCACCATGGAGTTCGACGACTTTGGCCGTGAAGTGTTCGGAAAGGTCACCTCTGCTGTCACGGGTGCTCAGCCTCCGTACAACCAGTTTGCGATTGTCCTTGACGGTCTGGTTCTGTCAGCACCTGTCTCCCAGAGTGCGGTGACAGACGGTCGCGCACAGATTACCGGTAGCTTCAGCGAAGAAGAGGCGTCGACGCTTGCAAACCAGCTGAAGAACGGTGCATTGCCCATCAGCTTTAAGGTGCAGAGCGAACAGCAGATTTCGCCCACGTTGGGTGCTGACTACCTCAAGGTGGGTCTGATCACCGGTGGAATTGGTCTGCTGCTCGTGGTTGTGTACTCGCTCTTGCAGTACCGAGTCCTGGGCTTGGTGACCGTGTCCAGTCTGGTGGTCGCCGGTGTGCTGACGTGGGGACTCTTGCTGTTCGTGTCGTGGCGTTATGGTTATCGCCTCTCGCTGGCCGGTGTCGCCGGTATCATCATCGGTATTGGTATGGCCGCCGACTCGTTCATTGTGTACTTCGAACGTGTTCGAGACGAGCTACGTGACGGCCGTAAACTCCTTTCGGCTGTTGAAGTCGGTTGGGACCGTGCACGCCGTACCATTTACGCGTCCAAGGCCGTGAACATGTTGGCCGCGGTGATCCTGTTTATTCTGGCCGTGGGATCCGTGCGTGGGTTCGCATTCACGCTTGGTTTGACCGTGATTGTCGACGTTGTGATCGTGGTTCTGTTCACGCACCCCATGCTCCAGGTGCTCGCTCGTACCCGCTTCTTTGGTGAGGGACACCCTATGTCGGGTATGGACCCTCGCCAGTTGGGTGTGAAACCGGAAGCGTACCGAGGCGCTATGGGACTGGATCTGGACAAGGCACGGAAGAAGAGCACGGGTCGTTCCCACAAGGAAGCCAAGCGACGCGAAGAGTCCCGGACTCGTAAGTCGGGTCAAACTTTGGCAGAGCGGAAGGCGGCTGAACGTAAGGCCTCATCCGTGGACACGAAAACAAAGACCACGGAGGAGGACGCATAATGAAGCGCTTTTTTGAGTTTGGTAACCGCCTCCACTCGGGTGAAACGTCCATCCCGTTCGTGGGTAAGGGCAAACTGTGGCTTTCGATTGCTACGGTGCTGGTGATTCTGTCCCTGCTCATCCCTGTTGTGGGTGGTTTCAACTTGGGTATCGCTTTCCGAGGTGGTTCTGAGTTTGAAATCTCGAACGTGAAGTCGAACGACCCGCAGCCTGGTATCGACGCCACTAACAAGACGGTCGGTCACGCCGAGGCGACCGGCGTGCCCCGTTCGGACACCTCGGTCCGGATTGAGACCCGCCAACTTTCCGATGAGGAAATGCAGAAAGTGCGCGAGGCTTTGATCAGCGCGTACAGCGTGGACAACAAGGACGTCACCTCCAACTTCGTTGGGCCGCTGTGGGGTCAGGACATTACCAACAAGATGACGCGCGCTCTGGTGATCTTCGTGGTCATTTCGATGATTGTGATGGCACTGTATTTCCGCACGTGGAAGATGTCGCTGGCAGCTATTGCTGGTCTGTTCTTCGTGATGATCACCACCATGGGGATTTATTCGGCGTCGGGCTTTGAAGTGACGCCCGAGGCGGTGATTGGGTTCCTCACGGTCCTTTCGTTCTCGTTGTATGACACGGTGGTGGTGTTCGACAAGATCCGAGAAAACACGACTGATTTCACAAAGAACCGCAAGCAGACCTTCGGTGAGCTGGTGAACTTGGGCGTCAACCAGACCACGGTACGCTCGATTAACACCACGGTGATTTCGATCTTGCCTATAGCGTCGATTCTGTTCATTGGTGTGTTCATGCTGGGTGCTGGAACACTGGTGGATATTGCCCTGTCGCTGTTTGTCGGAACGATTACCGCGGCTGCGTCGACCTTGTTTGTTGCGTCTCCGCTGTACTACTTCTTGCGGAAGAACGAACCAGCGGTGCGTGAACAGGAGAACGCTGTTCTGGAAGCACGTGCGTCGAAGAAGTCTGCAGAACCTGCTGCCGTGTAGTTGCTGTGTAGTGGGTTTCCATGTCTCAACCTGAATCAACGTCGAAAAGGCCACGCGGAATTTCCCGTTTGGCCTTTTGGACTGCCAGAAGCCAAAATGCTCCACAGGTTCCTAAAGCGCTGGGGCCTTTGTTGTCTGCGGTCGCGGAGAACCATCCCAAGGCCGACATCAATATCATTCTGAAGGCGTACCGGGTAGCTGAGAAGGCTCACCGCGGGCAAACACGCAAGAGTGGTGACCCGTACATCACCCACCCGGTTGCGGTGGCAACGATTTTGGCTGAGATCGGCATGATGCCCGTGACCTTGGCTGCGGCACTTCTACACGACACGGTAGAAGATACCGACTACGGCATGGACCAGTGCCGTGAAGAGTTCGGCGATGAGATCGCGCTCATGGTCGACGGCGTGACCAAGCTCGACAAGATCCAGTACGGCGCGGCGGCGCAGTCGGAAACCGTGCGCAAGATGATCGTGGCCATGAGCCGGGACATTCGTGTGCTGGTCATTAAGCTCGCCGACCGTTTGCACAACGCGCGCACGTGGAAGTACGTGCCGGCTTCTTCTTCTGAACGCAAGGCCCGCGAAACCCTGGACATTTTCGCGCCTCTGGCCCACCGCCTCGGGATGAACACCATCAAGTGGGAGCTGGAAGACCTGTCATTCCAGGTTCTGTATCCCAAGGTGTACTCCGAAATTGTGCGCATGGTTGCCGAGCGCACGCCTGAGCGCGAAAAGTATTTGGCCACTGTGTCAAAAGAGCTGGGGCGGGAACTCACCGGCGCGAAGATCGAGGCGACCATTACGGGACGTCCTAAGCACTACTATTCGATCTACCAAAAGATGGTGGTACGAGGCCACGAGTTTGCCGATATTTATGACCTGGTGGGTGTGCGCGTTCTGGTAGAGACGGAACGCGAATGTTATGCGGTGTTGGGTATTGTCCACGCTAAGTGGTCACCTGTTGCGGGGCGATTCAAGGACTACATCGCCATGCCCAAGTTCAACATGTACCAGAGCCTGCACACCACGGTCATTGGGCCTACGGGCAAGCCGGTTGAGATTCAAATCCGGACGCACGAAATGCACCGGCGAGCCGAATTTGGTGTTGCTGCCCACTGGAAGTACAAGGACCGTCGCAAATCGGGTGGAGCAGCCTCGGGGCGCATGGCAAAAGTGGGCGACGCGGGCGAAGTCGACCAGGTTCAATGGTTGCGTCAGCTACTGGACTGGCAGCGTGAGGTCACCGACCCCGACGAGTTCCTCGACAACCTGCGCTATGAAGTGAAAAGCGCGGACGTGTACGTGTTCACCCCCAAGGGGGACATCATCACACTTCCCGTGAATTCAACGCCGGTGGACTTTGCGTATTCCGTCCACACCGAGGTGGGGCACAAGACCATGGGTGCGCGCGTCAACGGCCGCTTGCTTCCTTTGGATACCCAGCTGAAGAACGGCGATGTCGTTGAAGTGTTCACGTCCAAGGATGAGAACGCTGGGCCGTCGCGTGACTGGTTGGCGTTTGTGGCCTCACCGCGTGCGCGCAGTAAGATCCGCCAGTGGTTCTCTAAGGAACGGCGAGAAGAAGCGGTTGAGAACGGTCGTGACCAGTTGGCTCGCGCGATGCGTCGCCACCACTTGTCCGCTGAGAAGCTCATGAGCCAAGAAGCGTTGGTTGTCGTTGCGAACGAGCAACGCCTGCCGGATGTGACCGCGTTGTATGCGGCGATTGGCCAAGGCAATATTTCGGCAGCCCACGTGGTTGATCTTTTGGCCAAGGAAGTCGACAGTTCGCCGGATGACGCGAATGTCGCAACGCTTCCGCCGTCGAACCCCACGGGCAAGTCACGTGGTCACCACTCGTCCTCTGAGGGTGTACGCGTGGTGGGCGCAGATGACATTCTCATCAAATTGGCCCGGTGCTGTACTCCTGTTCCAGGTGACCAGATTACTGGATTTGTCACGCGTGGGGCAGGGGTTTCTGTCCACCGTAAAGACTGCCCCAATGTCGCGTCCTATGACACGGAGCGCTTGGTTGAGGTCGAATGGACTAACACGTCTTCGGGTGTGTACCTGGTTCAGATTCAGGTCGAAGCGCTGGACCGTGCGGGCCTGTTGTCCGATATCACCCGGGTGTTGAGCGAGACGCACGTGAACATTTTGTCTGCCTCCGTGGCGACGTCTAAAGCGCGGGTGGCTCAGTCACGTTTTGTGTTTGAGATTGGGGATGCGAGCCACTTGGACAACGTGCTCAACGCGGTGCGCCAAGTAGATGGTGTTTTCGACGTGTACCGGTTGAAGTCAACGTAGCTGAGTTGACGTCAACCCAGGTGAGCGATAAGCGGATCGGCTAGGTGAGCGAGTTTTCGCAGTCGCGTCAGCCGTGGTCGGCGGTACAGTCCGCGTAGAAACGTGGCGAATGCCACGCGGGCCTCAGCAGGAATGCGCAACAGCAGGTCGCGTGCTTGTGCCACGCTGGTTTCTGGTGGCACGCGGTCTTCGCACAGGTCGAACAAGAGTGCGTACAGGGTGGCGGATTCGGACGTCACATAGTTCTTACCCAGCTTCACCGTATGGCCGTGGGGGACAAGGGTTTCGTGGATATGGAAACCGTCGTGAATTGAGCGGACTCGTTTGCGTTTTGTTGCGGAGACCGAGGTGGTTTCCGGTGACATGCCGTCTCCCCACCACACCCAGTACGCAGTTTCGTGCGAGAAGGCTACGTGTTTGACAGGTGGAGTGGTAAGTGCGTTGCTCCGCACTGTGGGAGTGATGGGTTCCCCAGAGGCCACCCAACACTGTTGTGTGAGCGGGGTGAGCAACCCGTCCAACTCGAGTGAGACGAGTTGGTGGTGTGAAAGTCCTTCTCCCGCGGTGAACAGTTGTGTCATGTAACAACTGTGACCGGTTATGCGGTCAATTCATAGAGGGGGAGAAGGATCTGTGGATAACTAGTCGAGTTCCTGTGCGGTCTTGCTCAACTGGTCATACCACGCTTGTTTGGTGTTGAGCGCTTCTTCGGCTTCAGCGATACGCTTCTGGTCGCCCTTTTCGCGTGCAACGTCGAGTTCTTTGCGCAGTTCTTCTAGAGCGTCTTCCAGCTGGGCCATGACACCGCTGGTGCGGGCCTTGGTTTCTGGGTTGGTGCGCTTCCATTCTTCGTTCTCGGCGTCGCTGAGAGCACGTTCGACGTCGCGCAGTCCGCCTTCCATACGGGAGACGTCAGCACGTGGCACACGGCCCGCGTCTTCCCACTTTTCCTGAATATCGCGGAGTTTTTTGCGCGTCGCTTCAATGTCTTCGATGGGCAACAGGGCGCGTGCCTGCTCCAAGAGTTCCTCTTTCACTTTGAGGTTCTCTTGGTATTCGGCGTCGAGAGCTTCGTTCTGTGCGTTGCGCGCGTTGAAGAACACGTCTTGGGCTGCGCGGAAACGTGCCCACAGCGCGTCGTCCTCTTTGCGACGTGCGCGGGGAGCGGCCTTCCACTTGTCAACCAGCTTGCGGTACTTGGCAGCGGTTTCGCGCCATTCGGTGGAATTCGACAGGGATTCTGCTTCCGCGACGATGCCTTCTTTGATGCGCTTGCCTTCTGCTGAACGCTTGTCGAGTTCGTTGAAGAATTCGCGGCGGTGACGGTCGAAGCTGTTGCGTGCCTTGGAGAAACGTCCCCACAGCTCTTGGTCCTGGTCCTTTGGCAGGCGTGGGGTGGAGGCCTGGAGTTCCTTCCAACGGTCGAACAGTTCGTTCATACGCTTGCTGGAGTTCTTCCACTGAACGCGCGCAGGATCGGTTCCGGCGATCGACTCTGCCTCTTCCACAATGGCCGCGCGTGCTTGGCGTCCTTCTTCGCGGGCCTGTTCGTGCTGTTTCTGTTGCTGAGTGTGAGCAGCTTTCGCACGTTCTTCGAGTTCGGACAGGGCGGTTTCGAGAGCATTTAGGTCACCAACGACGAGAGCTTCAGCGAGTGCTTCGCGTTGTTTGACCGCTGCCTGGCGAATAGTTTCGCCGTTGGCGCCTGCCTTGAGGCGTTCAGCGAGGAGGTCTGCTGATTCGACAAGTTCGAGGTACTTCTTAGCGAAGTAGTTAAGTGCCTGCTCGTTGTCCGCGTCTGGATACTGGCCAACTTCGCGTTCACCGCCCACCACTTTGACAAAGACAGTGTTGTTTTCGTCTACGCGACCAAATGCGCGCGCTTTTTCCAGCTCAGCTTTCCGGTCTCGAGCAACGGGTGCGACCGGCTGAGTGCCGGGTTGGGGAGTGGCTCCCGGACGTGGGACGGGACGAGGCTTGGGTGCGGGTGAGTCAGACATAGTTACCTAGGATTACTGTTAGCGGTGCCGGTCGAATCACGTGTGATCACTCGGCAGTGTTGACAACATTGCTAGCATAACCGTTTTCGTGGGTGATGGGGGACGTTCGTACACTTGGTTTATGTTTGTTCTTTCCAGTGTTGCCGAATTTTTAGGTGTCAACTGCTACGCGGTGGCGCGTGAGGGCGCTTCCGAGTGTGTGTTGTTCGACGCAGGCCTCAATGGTGCCCCTGAGCTTTATGAATTGCTGAAAGAAGAAGGGCTGACACCCACAGCGCTCGTGCTCACCCACGGTCACCCGGACCACATTTTGGGACTCCCACACTTTTATGAAGAGTTTGGTGCGCTGCCCACGTATCTGCACGCAGACGACATGTATCGGGTAGAACGTCCAGCTGAGACGATGAACCCGCAGTTCAAGGCCATGCTTGCGCCTCTTGTTGCGCAGTGGGAAGTGCCCCAGGTGCAGCGTTTCAGCGACGGTGACGTGTTGCAGTTGGCAGGCTTGGACATTCGGATTATTCACACGCCGGGCCACACGGAGGGCTCGTGCGTGTTTGAAGTGACAGAGGGAAACGAGTCTCTTCTCTTCACCGGTGATGTGTTGTTCGCCGGGTCGATTGGGCGCGTGGACTTGCCCGGCGGTGACCCGGAGGCCATGCAACGGTCCTTGGAGATTGTGAAGGGGCTTGCGAATCAGCCGGTGTACCCGGGCCACGGTCCTGCTACGCGGCTTGACCACGAGAAGCGCGTGAATCCATTTTTGTGATCGCCCAGCGCGCTCTCATCGCAAGCACTGACATAATAGGTATGGCCAGAAATCTGGGCATATAAGGAGTTAGTACTGTGGCAACCGCCAAACTTTCAGGTTTTCCCGAATGGTTACCAGCCGACCGAGCCGTTGAAGAACGGATCATCGATCTTCTCAAGCACACGTTTGAGCTCAACGGTTACGCTGGGATCCATACGCGCGCGGTTGAACCACTGTCAGCCTTGGCTAAAGACGGTGAGATCGACAAAGAAATCTTTGCGGTGTCGCGTCTGCACTCAGAAGGTTCTGAAAAGAACCCTATGGGGTTGCACTTCGACCTCACGGTTCCTACTGCGCGATACGTGGTGGAAAACGCTGGTCACTTGAACTTTCCGTTTAAGCGGTATCAGATCCAGCCGGTGTGGCGTGGCGAACGGCCCCAGGACGGCCGCTACCGCGAGTTCATCCAGGCGGATATTGACATCATTGCCGAGGACACTCTGCCTGAGCACTTCGAGTACGAAGTGCCGTTGGTCATTGTGCAGGCGTTTGACGCTCTGGGTGAGCTGGGTGTGCCACCGGTGAAGGTGGTTGCGAACAACCGCAAGCTCATTGAGGGGTTCGCCCGAGGTGTGGGTCTGGAGAACATCACCGCGGTCCTACGCTGTATCGACAAGTACGACAAGATCGGCCCGCAACGGGTAGCTGAACTTCTGCAGGAGGAGGCGGGGGCCACCTCGGCCCAGGCGGAGGCCTGCCTCAAACTGGCTGACATTGAGTCTGCGACGACGGAATTTGCCGACAGGGTGGCGGCGTTGGGTGTCAGCAACGACATGTTGGACGAGGGCGTGGAGGCACTGGTCAAGCTCATTGATCAGGCACACGCACAGTCCCCGGGGTCAGTGGTTGCGCAGTTGAAGATCGCCCGAGGTTTGGATTACTACACGGGCACTGTGTACGAGACCTTGTTGCAGGGGCACGAGTCTTTGGGCTCGGTGGCTTCAGGTGGTCGTTATGACGCGTTGGCACGCACGGACAAGCGCGTGTACCCGGGCGTGGGCATGTCCATTGGGGTTTCGCGGTTGATGTCG
The DNA here is from genome assembly GCF_000178455.1 of Brevibacterium mcbrellneri ATCC 49030. Lineage (GTDB taxonomy): Bacteria > Actinomycetota > Actinomycetes > Actinomycetales > Brevibacteriaceae > Brevibacterium > Brevibacterium mcbrellneri. The sequence goes on from NZ_ADNU01000048.1 coordinate 25,633, forward strand.
CGGTTGATCGGTAAGGACCGGGTACTCACGGCTACGCGCGAGGTGCCCACGGCTGTTTTGGTCGCAGTGACCGATGAAGAGACGCGTGCAGAAGCCAACAGTGTGGCGCGGTCCTTGCGTGAGCGGGGGATTCCTGCGGATGTGTCGCCGGTGGCGTCGAAATTCGGCAAGCAGATCAAGTTTGCGGACAAGCGGGGGATCCCGTTCGTGTGGTTTACTGACGGCGAATCGGGGCACGAAGTCAAGGACATTCGTTCAGGGAAGCAGGAATCTGCGGCTGCTGACGAGTGGCTTCCGCCGGCTGCGGATCTGTGGCCGCAGGTCGTGCGGGTCGTTTAGGGCTTGCGGGCTGGGTGCCGGGCCCGGTGTTTACTCCGGGTCCGGGGCCAGGGAGCCGTCGGGCGCGATGTGTTCAAACATTTGGGTGACCATCGTGACCACGTGCGGGTCGTCCACCACGTAGTAGATGCGGCGGCCGTCGCGCCGGGAGGACACCAGTCCGGCTAAGCGCATTTTGGCTAAGTGTTGGCTGATGGATTGGACCGAGGTGCCGGTTGCGTCGGCAAGTCCTGTCACGTCGTACTCGTTGTGGGTGAGAAACCACACGGTGAGTAAACGGGTGGGCGAGGAGAGCATGCGGAAAGTTTCGGCCGCCACCTGCACTTGTGCCGAGGTGGGGTTGTCAACGGCCTCGGGTTGAGTTTCCATGCGTTCTCCTGGTTCGGGATTCATCCTGGACTAACCTAGGATGTGAATACTGACTTTTCTACTCTAGGAGACTCTTCGGTGCTACGTACTCACGAAGCTGGAAGCTTGCGTACTGACCACGTCGATCAGACGGTGACGGTGACGGGTTGGGTCGATCGTCGTCGCGACCACGGTGGTGTGGCGTTCATTGATCTGCGTGACGCGTCAGGCATTGTGCAGGTTGTGGTTCACGAAGACGTTGCTGATGAGCTGAAGAACGAAACGGTCGTCAAGGTCACGGGAACGGTCAAGCCACGTCCGGAGGGCAACACGAACGACGCACTGCCTACCGGTGAGATCGAGGTTGTGGACACCGACGTCGAGATTCTTGCGCAGGCGGCCGCACTTCCGTTCCAGGTGTCTGAGCACGCTGAAGACTCCAAGGTGGGTGAGGAAACCCGTCTGAAGTACCGTTACCTGGATCTGCGTCGCCCGGCCTCAGGCAATGTGCTGCGTCTGCGTTCGGATGTCAACAAGACGGCTCGTCAGGTGCTGGACAAGCACAAGTTCATTGAAATTGAAACGCCTACGTTGACCCGTTCGACGCCCGAAGGCGCGCGTGACTTCGTGGTGCCTGCGCGCCTGAAACCGGGTTCGTGGTACGCGTTGCCACAGTCGCCGCAGCTGTTTAAGCAGCTGTTGCAGGTTGCAGGCATGGAGCGCTACTACCAGATTGCGCGGTGCTACCGTGACGAGGACTTCCGCGCCGACCGCCAGCCCGAGTTCACGCAGTTGGACATCGAGGCCAGCTTCGTCGAGCAGGACGACATCATCGCGTTGGCTGAAGAAATCCTGGTTGAGCTGTGGAAGCTCATCGACGTGGAGATTCCTACGCCTATTGAGCGCATGACGTACAAAGACGCTATGGAGAAGTACGGAACCGACAAGCCGGACCTGCGGTTCGGCCTGCCGCTGACGGACCTCACGGAGTACTTCGCGGGCACTGGGTTCCGCGTGTTCCAGGCGCCGTACGTGGGTGCTGTTGTGTACCCGGGTGGAGCGTCGCTGCCTCGTCGTCAGTTCGATGCGTGGCAGGATTGGGCCAAGCAGCGCGGTGCCAAGGGCTTGGCATACGTGCAGGTGGGCGAAGACGGCACGCTGGGCGGTCCGGTGGCCAAGAATCTGTCGGATGAAGAAAAGAACGGTTTGGCTGCCGCTGTTGGTGCCAACCCGGGTGACGCGATTTTCTTCGCAGCCGGTAAGGCCACGGACTCGCGTGCGCTGCTAGGTGCTGCGCGGGTTGAGATCGGTGAGCGCACGGGACTCATCAAGGAAGGCGACTGGTCGTTCGTGTGGGTCGTGGATGCGCCCATGTTCGAACCGGCCGAGGACGCAGTGGCTGCCGGAGACGTGGCAGTTGGCGACGGCTCATGGACAGCTGTGCACCACGCGTTCACCGCGCCTAAGCCAGAGTTTGCGGACACGTTCGACACGGACCCGGGTTCCGCGTTGGCGTATGCGTACGACATCGTGTGTAACGGTAACGAGATCGGTGGTGGGTCGATCCGTATCCACCGTCCCGACGTTCAGGAACGCGTGTTCAAGGTCATGGGTATCAGCCAGGAGGACGCGCAGGAGAAGTTCGGCTTCCTGCTGGACGCGTTCAAGTTCGGGGCGCCTCCGCACGGTGGTATTGCGTTCGGATGGGACCGTCTGGTGTCACTGCTCGCGGGAACCGAATCGATTCGCGACACTATTGCGTTCCCCAAGTCGGGTAACGGATACGACCCGCTCACGGCTGCACCTGCTCCGATTACGGACCAGCAGCGCAAGGAAGCGGGCGTGGACTACACGCCGGAAGACGACGAATAAGAGTGGATCTTTTTGACGACGCGGCCGGGGGATCGGTGCTTGATCCCCTGGCCGTTCGTATGCGCCCGCGCTCCATTGACGAACTGGTGGGGCAGGACCATCTGACATTTAAGGGTTCGCCGCTGAGGCAACTCGCAGAGTCGGACCCGCGCGGGGTAGCCGGGGCCACCTCGGTCATTTTGTACGGCCCGCCCGGGGTGGGAAAGACCACCATTGCGCACGCGGTGTCCCACGCCGAGGGGCGCCGGTTCGTGGAGTTGTCAGCGATCACCGCGGGCGTGAAGGACGTGCGTGAGGTGATCGAGAACGCCAGGCGCGACCGGGAGATGCGCGGGCTCACCACGGTGTTGTTCTTGGACGAGATCCACCGGTTTTCCAAGGCGCAGCAGGACGCGTTGTTGCCGGCGGTGGAGAATCGGCTGGTGGTGTTGGTGGCGGCGACGACCGAGAACCCGTCGTTTTCGGTGATTGCGCCGTTGGTGTCGCGGTCCTTGGTTCTGCAGCTCAAACCGTTGACGGAGGAACACCTGCGCACCTTGGTGACGCGTGCGGTGTCGGACCCGCGGGGTCTGGCAGGGCAGTTCGAGCTGTCCGAGGAGGCGCTGGATTACATTGTTTCGGTCGCCAGCGGGGACGCGCGCAGGTCGCTGACCGTGCTGGAAGCCGCTGCCGCCTCGGCGAAGGCTGAGAAGGACGGCGGCGCTGAGGGTGACGGCGCGGGCTCTGGGGCGGACTCTGACTCCGGGGCGCCCGTGATTGAGGAGAGGCACGCGGCCGAGGCGGCCCAGGCTGCCGTTGTCCGGTACGACCGGGCGGGGGACCAGCACTATGACGTGATCAGTGCGTTCATTAAGTCGATTCGGGGTTCTGACCCGGATGCGGCATTGCACTATTTGGCGCGCATGATTTCAGCGGGTGAGGACCCGCGGTTCATTTGTAGGCGCGTGGTGATTTCGGCGTCGGAGGACATTGGCATGGCCGATCCGAACGCGTTGACGGTGGCGGTGTCCGCGCAGACGGCGGTGGAGCGGATCGGGATGCCGGAGGGCCGGATTCCGCTGGCGCAAGCGGTGGTGTATTTGGCGTTGGCGCCTAAGTCGAACGCCGCTTACATGGGGATTAACAAGGCGTTGGCCGATGTGAAGGCCGGCAAGTCGGGTGAGGTGCCACCGCATTTGCGGGACGCGCACTACCCGGGTGCCAAGGGGCTGGGGCACGGCGTGGGGTACAAGTACTCGCACGACTTCCCTCATTCTGTGTCGCCGCAGCAGTATTTGCCGGATTCTCTGGTGGGCACGCAGTACTACGACCCCACCGACAACGGCTACGAAAAGGGCATGGCTGAACGCTTGGCGATCCTGCAGCAGCTACGGGAGCCTAAGTAGCGCGGGGTGCGCCAGGAGATTTAGGCGCCGGTTGAACTGAGCCCAAGATGTACGAACTGGCGGTTGGTGTGGCTACCGTGGTAAAGTTTTCTGCTGTTGTGCCCGTTTTCGGGCGGCCTTCGTGCGCGTGGACTCGCATGCGTCGATTGCTTTCCCACAGGGGGAAACAACTGTTGCACCACGATCCGAGTTCGGCTGTGCAGACGGCCACGTCGCGGTGTGACGCAATACCAAACCGAAAGGTAAACATGTCATCTGCAATGCGTTCACGCCGTCAGGTTCGCCTGTCGCGTGCCCTGGGTCTTCCACTGACCCCTAAAGCTGAAAAGTACTTTGAGCGCCGTCCATACCCACCGGGTGAGCACGGTCGCGCTCGTCGTCGTAATGACTCTGACTACTCGATCCGTCTGAAAGAAAAGCAGCGTTTGCGTGCTCAGTACGGTATCCGCGAGGCTCAGATGCTCAAGACCTACAAGGAAGCTCGTAAAGAGTCTGGTCTGACCGGTGAAGCACTGGTTGAGCTACTGGAAATGCGTCTGGACGCTCTGGTTCTGCGTGCTGGTTTCGCTCGCACCATTTCCCAGGCGCGTCAGTTCGTGGTGCACCGTCACATCTGTGTTGACGGTCAGCGTGTGGACCGTCCTTCCTACCGTGTGAAGGAAGGCCAGATGATCCACGTGCACGAACGTTCACAGCCAATGGACCCGTTTCAGGTGGCTGCCGCTGGTGCACACCGCGACGTTCTGCCTACCGTTCCTGGTTACCTCAACGTGAACTTGGAAGCTCTGCAGGCTACGCTGCTGCGTCGCCCAAAGCGCGAAGAGATCCCAGTGACCTGTGACGTTCAGCTGGTCGTTGAGCACTACTCACGCTAAAGCTTGATTCAGAAGCCCGAGGTCGTTTCCGGCCTCGGGCTTTTGCTTTGTGCGGGTTTTTGGGTAAATAGGGAAGTGGCGAACGTGGGGCGGGTGCGCCCCACCTATGTTGAAGGAAACGATGGCTGAGCTGGGACCATCTGACACCTCGGGAAACATCAACGCCGCCAACGTGGCCGGGAAGGCGCGGGTGATGCTTGCGGTCGTGGCTGCGATCAACTTTGTGGGGTTCGTGGGCGAGAGTGTCGTGGCGTTGGTGATTGGGTCGGCGTCGTTGTTTGCGGACGCGGCCGATTTCCTCGAGGACACGATGATCAACCTGCTGGTGTTGACCGCGGTGGGGTGGTCTTTGAGCGCGCGGCGGAAGGCCAGTTACGTGTTGGCTGGACTGATTCTGTTGCCTGCGGTGGCGGCGTTTGTGATGGTCGGGTTGAAGCTGGTGACGGGGGAGCCGCCGGAGCCGATGACGCTGTCGGTGACCGCGGTGGGCGCGCTGGTGATCAACGTGGTGAGCGCGGTGTTGCTGTTCCGGGTGCGGACCGGTGGTGGCGCGCTCATGACGGGCGCGTGGCTGGCCGCGCGCAATGACGCGCTGGCGAACGTGATGATCATTGCCGCTGGCGTGGTGACGGTGTTCTGGGCCAGTGTGTGGCCCGACGTTGTTGTGGGGCTGGTCATTGGCGTGATCATCCTGTACGCGGCCAAAGAAGTTTTCGAACAAGCCCGCGCCGAGGTGCCCGAACTGGAAGGGTGAGGGGCCCGTAAACCTATGATGTGTGGGCTGCAGTGTTGCGGCGATGGCGTCGCATAGGGGAGTCGAAAATAAATCGAAATAATTTCGTTTGACCTCTTGTGCATGCGTTCGATTCATAATAGAATAGAGGCATTGGGAGGTGAGGACAATGTACGAACGCGGTATTGAAGAACGTAGTTGCCGAGAGATTGATGTATTGACAAAGGCTCGGCGTTCAGCTGATGCAGGTCTTGTCACACTGGCGCGCGTAGTCGTTCAATTGTTCGTGAAGATCCTTCCTGTAATGGCGCCCAAGCAGCTCGAAAAAGTGAGGTTGGAAATGTCTAGGCTTGCCGAACTTGCGGGAAGTTCGGGCGTTCCTACGCGATACGTACGCATTGATGGCGTGGGGTATGTGCTTGTCGAAGATATTGTGCGCCTGCAGTACGAACTTTCCGTTGAAGATGCCGGGATTTTTGCCACTGCGCTTGATTGCACTAGCCGTCAGGTGCCATCGCGTATTCGACCCATCGTGACCATGGCACTCCTGATGCCAGGACTGTGGAGCTATGTTCAGAACGGCCAGCTGTCGTATGAGCGAGTGCGAGCCACCGCTGCGCAAGTGGCAATGGCTGGTATCGACATTATTGAGTTCGACCGTTTGATGATGGATCGGCGGTTGGATGTCTCGCCAAAAGTTTTCAGGAAGTACGTCAATGAAATCATCGCGATGCTCTCCACGCCTCAAGAAACCAATGAACATGTGAGGGAAAACCGCCGGGTCGTGTGTACCCACAATCCAGGTGGCGAATCGGTGCTGAGCTTGATCGGCCCCAGCATCGAAATCGAAGCAATGCACAAACGCCTCGAAGGTGGAGCCCGTGCCATTATTCATGGGGCCATCGGCAGCTTCTCGGCCCACATTGGAAGCAAAGACTTCACGCCTACGACAGAAGTCCCCGTGCGTAGCATGGGAGAAGTGGAAATAAACGAAGAGCGGTTGCTTCACCAGGTGATGTACGACATGCTCACCGGGGCTCGGCCCGCAACGCAGGTTACGGCCCGAATCACGCGCACCGGCATGACGAAAGCCACCGGCCTGACCGAAGGTTGCGATGTTCCGGCGCCACAGTACGGTGAAGAAGCAATACAGATGTGGCTCGACCAAGACGAAGCTTGCGGTGCTACGCAAGTGAAAGAAGTCAAACTTACCATCTCGATTCCAACTAACGAAGAGTGGTTGAAGTCCCAAGCGGGAATCAACGTGATGGTTCCGGTAGTACGACTCATGCCAAACGAAGACAGGCCACGATCAAGAGGCGAACGCAGGACCCAGGTGAGAGACGGAGATGGCCCACAGGAAATAGATGCGGGCGGACTTCAAGAGCGCGAGGGTCCTGCGAAAAGCAGAAGCGCGACAGGCCCGCCGGTGCCGGTGATGGTGAACAACACATTCGCATTGGATGCCTACACCACAGACAAACTGTTAAGAGAAGCGTCGTCGATATACAGGTACTTCACCGACCCCTCCACGGGAGAAGTGTGTGAAATTATGCCCACCAGGTACAGGGTAACCAAGCAGCTGGCTCGGACACTCGAAGTCAGATGGGTGTACTGTTCCGTGCCGTGGTGTAACCGACTCGCCCGGACGTGCGACAAAGACCATATCGAACCGTTCAACCATGCGAGCCCCAAAAACGGTGGACAGACGGTGCTTGAAAACCTGCACCCTATGTGTCGCAAGCATCATCAGGCCAAAACAGAAGGTCGACTTACCGCCAAGCGCACAAGCGACGGGGGAGTGGAATGGGAGTTCCCACGGATCGGCACCGTGTTGTCCTACCCGCCTGCATCACCACTACACCAAGCGCACTACAAACAACTAGAAGCGTTCGCCAGTTCGCTTGAGTAGCGGTGGATGCCCAACCAAGCCAGCCGCCAAGCCAACCAACTTTTTTGCGAGGTCTACGCATACCCGCCAGCCATCACAAGGTCGGAAACGAAACTCTCAAGCTGTGCTTCACTGAGCTCATGCACGGTCACGCGAATATGGTGACTGGCAGGCCCACCCTCGGTAAGCCCAAACTCATCGCCAGGACGCACGGTCCAGCCGTGACGAGCCAAACGGGAGGCCACCTCGGCCGCGGGAGCCCCCACCGGCACCCACACGCTGATACCGTCACCAGCCAAAGCCTCAACGCCATGCCCAGCAAGCGCCCGCACAAACGCCTCGTTGTTATCCGCATACACGCCGGCGGCGCGCTCAATGAGAGCCCGCGCGTTGGCATCGGTAAGCTGCGCCAACGCGATCCGCTGCAACAAGTGACTCACCCACGTGGTGCCCGGGCTCAACCGCAACGCCAACCGAGACGCCGTCTCCCGGTCAGAGGCAACCAGGGCAACACAAATATCGGGCCCAATGAACTTTGAGAGCGACCGCACCAGTGCCCACCGCTGATGCTCAGGCCCCACAATCGACTCAAACGGCACCCGCGACAACAACGAGTAATAGTCATCCTCGATCACCAGCACATACGGGTAGTCGGCCAAAACCTCACGCAACTGCTGGGCTCGCTCGGCATCAATCGACGCGCCCGTGGGATTCTGCGCCCGAGGCGTACACACCACCGCGCGCACCCCCGCCTCAAGTGCGGCCCGCAAGCCGTCAGGCGTCATGCCACGCTCGTCAACCGCAATCGGCACCGTGCGATACCCGCCCAACCGCACCGTCTGCTGACTCGCCAAAAAGCACGGATCCTCCAAGCCCACCGCGTCATCGCGCATGAGTGACTGCGCCAACAACCGCTCAATCGCATCCACTGCGCCAGACGTCACCGACAGTTCAAACGCCCCCGGCACATACGGGGCAAACCACTCCCGCGCCCACTGGGCGAGCCCCGCATCTACCACCGGCTCGCCGTACAACACCGTGTGTCCCGCGGCCGCGGTGAGGGCCGGGCGCACATCGGGAATCAGCGCTGGAAGCGGGTTGCCGCTGGCAAGGTCCACCACCTCGGCCGAGGTGTCATCCGCCCCATCTGTCGCGTACCCGTCCTGGGGGCCAGGGGAGAGGTCGGCAACTCGGGTGCCTGCGCGCCCCTGCCCAACCACCAGGCCCGAGGTCGCCAACAGTCGGTACGCAGCCACGGTGGTGTTGCGGTTGACGCCTAAATCTCGGGCGAGGGTGCGCACGGGTGGCAACAGGTCGCCGGGGCGCAGGTGTCCGCGGTCGATGAGGGTGCGGACCGAGTCGGCGATGTCGCTCGCAGATTGCCCAGTTATTTCCATGTGGTGAGTCACATGCTCCAGTCTAGGCTGTGACATGGTACATTCGTTTGGCCTAGACCAAAAGCAAAAGCGCTGGGACAGGCCAGCAAAGACAAAGGAGACCAACATGACAAACACGGGTGAAAACCACCACGGCACCGGCCGCGTGAAGCGCGGACTCGCCGACATGCTCAAGGGTGGCGTCATCATGGACGTAGTGACCCCGGACCAGGCGAAAATCGCAGAGGACGCCGGAGCGGTCGCGGTCATGGCCCTGGAACGTGTGCCGGCCGACATCCGCGCCCAGGGTGGCGTTGCCCGCATGAGCGACCCGGACCTCATCGACGGCATCATCAACGCGGTATCGATCCCGGTGATGGCCAAGGCGCGCATCGGCCACTTTGTGGAAGCGCAGGTACTTCAAGAGCTGGGCGTGGACTACATCGACGAGTCCGAGGTCCTCTCACCTGCCGACTACGTCAACCACATCGACAAGCAAAAGTTCGACGTGCCGTTCGTGTGCGGCGCCACCAACCTGGGTGAGGCACTCCGCCGCATTACGGAAGGTGCCGCCATGATCCGTTCCAAGGGTGAAGCCGGAACCGGTGACGTCTCGGAAGCCACCAAGCACATTCGCACCATCACCGCTGAAATCAACCGTCTGCGCGCTCTGACACCAGACGAACTCTATGTCGCCGCAAAGGAACTCCAGGCCCCATACGACCTGGTGGCCGAGGTCGCCAGCACAGGCCAGCTCCCCGTTGTCCTCTTCACCGCCGGAGGAGTCGCCACCCCTGCCGACGCCGCCATGATGATGCAGTTGGGCGCCGACGGCGTGTTCGTGGGCTCGGGTATCTTCAAGTCAGGTGACCCGGCCAAACGCGCACAGGCGATCGTTAAGGCTACCGCGTTCTACGACGACCCGGCCGTCATCGCGGACGTGTCCCGTGGCCTGGGTGAAGCCATGGTGGGCATCAACGTCGCGGACCTCCCAGCACCGCACCGCCTCGCAGAGCGTGGCTGGTGAACGCGCCCGTTCGCGTAGGTATCCTGGCGCTCCAGGGTGGCGTGCGAGAACATGCACACACACTTGAAACCCTGGGCGCTCAGGTCACCTTAGTGCGCCGGCCACACGAACTGTCACAGGTCGAAGCGCTGGTGCTTCCGGGTGGTGAATCAAGCATGATCGACAAACTGTCGCGTGCATTCGACCTTCAGAAACCCATCCAAGCAGCGATCGCGGCCGGCCTCCCCGTCTACGGCACGTGCGCGGTCCTGATCCTGCTTGCGGACCGGATCTGCACGCCCCTGACCTGGGGGAGGAGCCGGTACGCGCCGTGTTCATCCGTGCGCCCATTGTCGCCGAGGTGGGCCCCGCCGCCCGCTCTCTTGCCACCCTCCCGGGAGGCGAGGTAGTCGCAGTCGAACAAGGCAACCTTCTGGGGACGTCTTTCCACCCCGAGCTCACCGGCGAGACGCGCTTCCACGCGCGACTCATGGACAAGGCACGCGCGCGACGCGGCTAGCTCAACATACTCAGTATCTGCCCGGTAGCCAGCCCGAAGAACGTACCCGCAAACGCGCCAATGAGCGCATACAGCACACCCACGGGTACCAGCTGCTGGCTGTACGCGCTGGCTACCACGGGCGCTGATGCCACACCACCAATGTTGGCGATAGAGGCGACGGCCAGGCTGAACAGTTCGGTGCGGGTGAGCTTCGCGTAAACCACCATGAGCAGCAGGTGGAAGGTGACCACCACGAACCCGGCCAGCAGGTACAGCGGCGCTTCGACCAGCGAACTGAAGTCCGACCCGGCCGCAATAATCCCGATGATGATGTACAGCATGATGTGGGACACCTCGGACGCGCCGGGCATCTTGCCAAACCGCGTGGACCCGATGATCAGCCCTAATACACTCACGATCAGAATGGTCCAGGTGGTGGAGGTGACGACCACGCCAATCTCGGGCAACTGATTACCCACCCACGTGGCCGCCGCTGAGGCGAACAGCCCCAACGCGATGACTCGGAACAGCGCCACAAGGTCCAGGGTTTCACCGCCGCCATTGGAATCGCCGCCGTTGGACATGCCGCCTTCCGCCGCCGAGGTGTCACCCGGGTTCGTGACCGCCGCAGCTTGGGTTTCGAGGTAGGAGGTGTCGGCCTTAACCCAGGCGTTGAAGCGCTGGGCGATTCCCGTTCCGGAAAACATCAGCAGCAACCACAGCGAGTACACGATGGTGTCCACGATCAGCACGTGCCCAAACAGTGACTCAGGCGCCTGAAGGATTTCCTGGACGGCCACCATATTCGCCGAACCACCGGTCCACGAACCTGCCAGCGCCGCGAAACCCTTCCACGCCTCGGGATCCAAAACACCTTTAAACAGGAGGAACGCAACCACAAACCCAGCGAAAATCGACACGACCGCCGCCACGTACGTGAGCATAAGCTTGGGGCCCAGTTTGATGATCTGACGCACGTCGCACTGGAACAGCAACAACATGATCATGGCCGGCAGTAACGCGTCCTTGACTCCAGACCCCACGGCATCGATCGAATCGGACTGCGCGAACACGCCCAGCGTGTTCAACGTGGCCGCGATCAGGTACAGGAACACAAACCCGGGTACGTACTTGAACACCGCGAACCCCCGACGTTTCTCCAAGTACACCAGGATCGCTGAGATACCTATCAGGGTGGCCAGGAAGAAGAAACCGTCGGAGATCATCGCGCTCCTATGCTGTCGATACGGGTACGTTCATGGGTCCACGAGCACCGACACCAGCGAGCGTCAGGTGACGCGTATCACAACCGTACAACATGTGTGGCAGCGCACCGGTGATTTCTGGCCCCCAAGCGCTTAAGCCTTCTTCCTCTCCACCAGCTTGCGTTGTTCCAGACGCAGGGTGACATCGGCGGCGCGCGCAAGCTGCCGCGAGTGAGTCACTACGATCACGCACTTGTTCTGCTCGTGGGCGGCGTCGCGCAGGATCTCGATGACACCCTGGGCGGTGTCCTCGTCCAGGTTTCCGGTGGGCTCATCAGCCAGGATCACGGGTGCTGAGGACACCAACGCGCGCCCAATCGCCACGCGCTGTTGCTGCCCACCGGACAGGGCCAACACGTTGCGCTTGGCCGCGGCCTCGTCGATCCCCAACCGTGTGAGATCTTCAACACTGGCCTTGGGGTTGACCAGGCGCAGGTTCTCCAACGGCGTGAGGTAGTCGATCAGGTTGTAGTTCTGGAATACCAACGCAATCTGGTCCCTGCGGTGGCGCGTGTACCCGGTGGTGGCAATGTCGTCGCCGTCAAACAGAACCGCGCCTTGAGTGGGCGCGTCGAGGCCTGCAAGCAGGCTCAACATGGTGGTCTTACCCGCCCCTGAGGAGCCCACGATCGCGTAGAACGTGCCCACCTCGAAGTCGTAACTGACGTTGCTCAGCACCCGCTTGGCGGCACTCGCGTAGGTGAAGTTGACGTGGTCGAGTTGCATGATGGTCATGATGTTTCCTAACTGAGTTTTGCAAGAATTCGTTTGGGGCGTTGCGTGATGAGTGGTAGCACGCCCACGGATACGCCTAAGAGCACGATGACGAAGCCCAACGCCAGGGCCGCCACAACGTCCCCGACGTTGGTGGTCAGCTGCAGGGCAGAAAGCGTCTCCCCGCCAACCTGGGTAAACACCGCCCGCCCGAGGTGGTTCGACAGCACCGTGCCCGCCCCGGCGGCGATGAGGGTTGCGACGGCGGCAAAGATGCTGGACTCGATCGCGAACTGGGCCAGCACATTGCCCTTACTCTTCCCCAGGGACAGGAGGATGCCGATTTCGTGGATGCGACCTCGGGCCCAGAACGTGCTCACCAACGTGAGCACACCCGCGCCTGCCACGCACAAGGCGAGCAACAGGATGGTCAGCAGCCGGTCAACCCCGGCGATGGCCTGCAGCACGGGCGCGAACTGCGCGGAGTTGTCCTCCAAGGTGAGGTCGGGGGCGGTGCGCTTCGCGGCGTCGAGTGCGCTGGTGAGTTGGTTCGCGTTGTGTGTGAAGTATCGGCCCGTGGTCAGCGGCGCGCCCAGCTTCTGAGCGGACTCAAGGTCCGTGAAAACCTGGTTCTGCGACGCTCCGGAAGGCAGGCCGGTGGGGTTTTCGGTCTTTCCATCAAAGATTCCCGCCACGGTGACGGTCACGCTGGAACCGTCGCGGGTGAGCGTGAAGGTGTCGCCGGGCGCGAGGTGGTTGTGGCTGGCGAACTCCCGGTGGATGAGCGCCTGCGTTGTGCCCGCGCCCACGTGCGAGCCCTCGGTAAGTTGGTACAGCTTGCCTTGGAACGCCGGGTTGAGTTCGGAGTCGCTGGTACCGGTGACGCTGACGTCGCCTGCGAACTTCGGGTCCAGCTGGACGCCACCGGTGCCAGCCACTGGCGTGGCGTCCTTGGGGCGCGCCAAGGTGGACGCTTCCAGACTGTGCTTTGCCACCTCGGGCAGGGAAGCCAACCGGTCAGCCAGGGAAGGGTCAATGCCCTTGGGGCTGTCACTGGGGGCGCCGTTTTGGCTGGGACTGGTAGCCGTGAAGCCCGCGCCCACGTTGGTGTTGATGGCGTGCTTGACGTGGGCCATGGTGGAACGCACGCCGGACTGGGCGACGAGTGCGGTGAACACCACGGTCATGATGAGGATCATGAGGAGGCTGCGGCGCGGTTTGCGGGTGACGCAGCGGATTGCTCGGGACCAAGGATGGGTCATGTCGCGTCCACGAGGAACGCGCGGGGGCTCTTACGCAACATGGGCACCGCGGTGATGGCGACGACCACGGCGATCACGGCCACGCAGATGATGGATGCCTGGACCGCCGAGGTGGGGGAGAGTCCCACGGTGAGGTTGTCCAGGGTTTGGGCGGAGGCCGAGGACTCCAGGTCGGCGCCGAACTGACCGGCTTGCGACATTTCTTGGGCCGCGGATTTGTTGACGCTGGCCAGGGTGGTGTCTCCCATCCACTGTGCGAAACGGTTCGCGGCGAAGTACGCGCAGATGAAGGCGGGTACGGCGATGAAGATGAGTTCGGCGAGGTACTGGGCGGCGATGCTGGCCTTGGTGACGCCGATGGACAGTAGCGTGCCGGTTTCCTTCTTGCGTTCGTTCAGCCACAGGAACAGGACGAGTGCGACGACCGCGGCAGCGAAGATGGTGGCGCCCACGGTGGTGTTGCGCATGATGCTCTTGATGCCGTCGACGGCGCCGGTGATGCCGGACAAGTACTGGGTGGATGGTGAGATCTGGTAGTTCTGCCAGTCGATCCCTTGGGCCTTGGCGGCCTTGGTGACGTCGTCGAAGTTGGCGTCTTTGGACACGAAGAAGTTGGCGTCCTGGTAGATCTCGGTCTCTGGGGTGAACTGGTAGAGCTCACGAGTGGTGTCCAGGTCAGTGAACACGGTGTTGGCGAAAAGTTCGTTGCGCGTGGCGGCCGGTTTAGTGTTCTCTCCTGAAACCAGGCCCACGATCTGGGTTTTGACTTCCTTGGTGGACTGGCGTTGGTTGTCGACGTCGTACTTGTTGCCCTTCAAGGTGAGCGTGTCGCCTACCTTGAGGTTGTTGGCTTTGGCGAGGTCTTCGTGAATGAGGGCTTTGTGGGAGTCGTCGGGCGTGAGGTGGCGGCCCTGGGTGAGTTTGAGGGTGCCGCTGCGGAAGTTGTTGTCGATTTCGCTGTTGTTGACGCCCCACACGTTGACGGCGTTGCCGAACTGTTCTTCGCGCTGTTTGTCGTAGTCGTCGTGGTCGAGTTTCTGGGCCTTGGCGCTGACCAGGTCGGCGGTGACGTTTTGCCGGGCGACGTGGGATTCCACGCCGTCCAGTTTTGAGAGCGTGGCGATGTCCGCAGCCTTGACGGTGCCGGCACCTCGGGGTGTGCCGAGGTTGTTCTGGGGGTTGTTCTCTAGGACGAACCCGCGGCCGGTTTTCGCGTCGATCTCCTCTGAGACCTGGTCAGCCGAGCGGGTGACGGCGCTGGTCGCCATGACCACGGTGGCCATGATGATGAAGACGACGAAAATGATGAGTGTTTTGACTGGCTTTCGGACACAGTAGCGCCAGGCTCTTCCTAGAAACGTCAAAGTTTCCCTTTCACGGTAAAAACGGTTGGCGCGTGTGCACGGTGCTGTGTGACGTGCACTGTGCGGTGTGTACGGGCGCGCCGAAAAGGATCGAAGAGAATCTACTATTCGATTCTGAACCGATTCTGGTAGCAATCTGCGCCCAAGCTGTGGGCAAGGGAGAGAATGGCGTAGTTTCGAAAACTCTATGGGTGAAACTCAGTGCTTCCCGCAGGTTCATACTGATTCGTGGTCATGCTGATTTTGAAGTCAATAGCTCGCCGTTATAGGTATTTTTTCAGGTAGTCGCAGTCGATAGGATTATCGCCATGATGGCCCCTGTGTTCCGGCAGTTCGGACCCGAAGAGACGTCGTTGCTGCAGCGAGCGACCTTGGGCAATATGAACTGGTGCGGCGAGCGCTTCATGATGGATGACATTCTGGCCCGTCCAGAATTCTCGCACTACGTGACCATCCGCCCTGAGCGTGGCGACTTCGGCGTCGTCGCGGAGGTCGAAGGAAACCCGATCGGGGTCTGCTGGGCCCAGTTCCTGCCAGCGGACGACCCTGGGTACGGCTTCATCGATGAGCAGACGCCCGAAGCAAGCCTGTGGGTGTCGAGCGGTGCCAGAGGCCAGGGGGTGGGGCGACGTCTGCTTCAGGCGCTTGTCTCTGAAGCGAAGGTACGGGGTCTTCGCCGGATCAGCCTGTCCGTGGAACCGGACAACTTCGCGAAGCAGCTCTACCGCTCTCTCGGATTCGAGGATGTCGGTGGCCGTGAGGATGACGGCGTGATGCTTTTGCTTGTGTAACTCGTGAACGAAGATCGGCACAGCCCGGCATTCATCGGCACATGTGAGCGTAAAGAAAGGCATATAGTCGAGTATTTAGCGCTTGCCAGCTTGCTTCACCGAAGGCTAGACAGTAGCTAGGCCGCCTTGATGGCGACTGGACCGACATCACGTTCGGTGCGGCCGGCGACTTGGATGAGAGCTACTACTACGGGGCGTTCGCGGTGCGCTAACCCATTACGTGATGCCGGCCGGGTCGAGGTCACGCATCTGCCGAAGCGTTTCCATCCACATCTCGGCAGAACCCTCTTCGCTCAGCCGGAGGACCGTGTCGAGGAGTGAACCGCGCTGGAGTCCAAGCGCTCGCGATCCAGTGCGCAGAGCGCGGAGATACACGAATCCGCAGAGCCGCTTGTGAGTCCTGGTGAAACGATCGCGTCCTTCGCTGAGTGAACTCGCCTCTTCGTTATCAAGCTCGTCAAGTTCGGGAAGCGGATGCTCAAAGAACGTATCAGCTTCGAAGTCGTCCTCGACGGCGTCGTATCGCGCGCGGAAGGAGACTGGAAGCGCCCAGGTTACACCCTCGTCGTCAGCGTGCTCCGCGCCGTTCTTCAGATCATCGACGAAGCTCCGATCCGTGTCGTTCCACCGTCGGAGGTGGCCTCTGTGCTCCTGTGGAAATCGTGCTCGTCCACGACAGGGCGCCGACTCGTGCGCTCGGGTCCGAGGACGAGGTCAAGAGCCTCGCAGACGGTTGACTTGCCGACGTTGTTCTCACCAACTAGCAGAGTGTTATCGACGAAGATAACCTTGCCCGCGCGGACACCACGGAAGTTCTCGATTTCCAGTTGGCGAACCTTCATCAGTTCGCGTCGGTTTCAGTCTCGTGAATGTAGGTGATGCCGAACGCGAACACCTGACGGAACTCCTGGCGGCGGGAGCCGAGGTCGAACTGGCTACCGGAGCCCTTCTGGAAGATGTCGAGACCACGCCCGAGGACGAGCTTCCAGCCGTGGTCGGTGCGGATCGACCGGTCGTGGATGGTTTCGTCCCAGGTGACGGTGAACTTGATGCCGACGGTGGCGGTGCTGTCCTGGATGTCCTTGAGCATGAGGAGGTGTTGCTGTGCGTACTCGCCGCGGTCTTCCTTGGTCACCAGTGTTACCGCGATCTCGTCGGCGGGGTCCTTGGCCGCCGCTAGCAGGGCCAGCAGATCGACGAGGTTGCGTCCCTGGTGCGGGAGCCGGATGTAGGGATCGACGATGGTGATGTCCGTGGCGCCGTGCAAATAGGGCATGAGCAGCGTCTCGTACGAGACTCCACGCTGGTTCTCCTGGAACTCTCTGTGCCCTTCGAACAGGGGCGCCGCCACCTCGGGAGCAACTGGAGCCGCAACTGCGACCTCTGCTTGCGCGGACCCACGCTCCTCCGCCGACGCCTCTACTTCGCCCTCGGCCTCGGGGCTGCGAGCCTGGTAGTAGTTGGGGTACTCGTCCTCCTCAAGCGTGGTGACGCCACGCCAGGTGCCCGACTTGTCGGAGTAGCCGAAGTTGACGGCGGCCAGTGTGTTGTCGATCCGAAGAATCTGGTCCTTGACGCGCTTGCGTCCTTCGATGGCGAAGCGCAGCAGTTCCTCGATCTCCTCTTGCGTGGCCTCGCCGCCCGGGTAGATGAGCTTCATCAGGCCAGAGAAGGTCTTGTGGATGCCGTCTCGGTCTCGTGTGGAGATGTCGGAGCCGAGCGTGAAGTGCTGCTTATAGCGGTCGGAGTAGTCGGTGTTCCGCATGGATCGCAGCACTTCGGCGATGTAGTCGACGACGAAGCCGTAGCCGGACGAGAACATCTCGCTGCGGATCGTGTCTACCTCCCAGCCGGGGATGTAGAAGTGGAGTCGGTCGAGGTAGGCGGAGTCGTGGTATGCCTCCGGCAGCTCGTCGAACAGGTCTGAGTGCTTGAGCATGTAGGGCACGTTGTGGGAGGTGTTGCCCACGAATACCATCGACGCTTCAGCTCCGAGGGTCTCGACGCCACGGGAGAACGACTTGTTCGCCATGTAGTTCTTCATGATGTCGACGAGCGCCTTGTCGGTGCGCTTCTTCTTGCCGGCGAACTCGTCGAACGCAACGACGTCCCAGTAGCCGACAAGGCCGATGCGACCGTTGGCGTTGTTCACGAAGAGCTTCGGGACGGTGACCTCGCCACCGGAGATCAGCATGCCGTGGGGCGAGAACTCGGAGTAGATGTGTGACTTGCCGGTGCCCTTCGGCCCCAGCTCGACCAGGTTGTAGTTCCGCTCGACGAAGGGGATGAGACGGACGAGCTGCAGCAGCTTCGCCCGTCGTCCGAACATCTCAGGGTTGAACCCGATGGATTGGAGCAGCAGGTCGATCCACTCTTCGGTGTTGAACTCCTTCCGTGATGCGAGATAGCCCTCGTAGTCGAAACTCGACATCTGGATCGGCTTCAAGCTCCCCAGAATCCAGGGCACGACGCGGGCGTCGTCGCTGTGGAAGTACTCGATGTCGCAGATGCACCACACGCCACTGACCAGCAGCTTCGGGTTCGCCTTCACTGTCGCGGGTTCGACGATTACGCCATTGAGCCCGAGGTTGGCGAACGAGGCCTGGTACACGTCCTGCTTGTCGTTCAGCGTCACGGTCACCTTGTCGATGATCCGGTGGCGGCCCTTCTCGCGGATAGTGGACTTCACCAGTTCCGACTCGTTGCGGTGCACGTAGTGGTCGGCGAGAATCTTGCGCACCGCATCGATACCGGCCTGGATCGTTGCCTCGTCGTCGGAGGCGGCGTACTGGCCAAGCAGGTACTCCAGCACGTAAGAGGGGACAATCGCGTTGCCCTTGACAGCCTTCACGAGGTCTTTGCGGACGACGGAGCCAGCGAACAGCAGGTTTGTCTTGTAGTCAAGATCGCTCTGCTGCGGTGTGGCTGACTCGGTGTTGCGTTCCTCGCCGGAGTGGCTCGCGGTGTCAGTCATGGCTGCTACTTCCTCTAGAAATCGAAGTCCGATGTAAACGAGCGCTTGAGCAGGTACTGAGCCCGCTGGTAGACGCGCCACTGGGTGGTGTTGGGTATCTGCTCTTCGAGCCGGAACTCGACCGTGCGGTTGTTGAACTCGTTGGCGTCCTGGCTAAGGAGCATCCGTGCACTCTGGTAGCGGTCACGCGTGTCATCGGAGGGCTGGTCGAAGAGCAGCTCGGGCTGATTCGAGATCAGGGTCTCGCCGACGTAGAGGCCGCCGCGTAGCGTGCGAGCCTGGACCTTCTCACTAACCGGCTCGGACTGGAAGAGCTTCACGACGAGCTGACCGGTGGTGATCTTGTCCGTCTCGGGCAGCACCTCGACGTTGACGAGGCGAGTGTCGCTCTTGCGCTTCTTGTTGACGGTGAGCACCGGAACGACGATTTCCTGGAGTGCGGCGCCGCCGTGGACGAACCTGGAGCCCGCGCCCGGCAGCTTGAGTCGATGGATCGACTTGGGAAGCTGCACCTCAAGGTCGCTACTCAGCCCGAGCTGTTCAGGCTCGAACTTTCGAAACGCGGGATCGTCCTTGAGCCCCCGGCCGAGCACGTATCGACGGTTCGTCACCACGAGCTCGTCCCCCTGCGGCTTGGTCGAGAGGTAGGAGGCACCGGCAAGCGCGGTGTCCTGGTAGAGGAAGCCGTGGTCGGCGGTCACGAGGATGTTCGTGGCATTCGCATTCGTCAGTTGCTTGATGAGGACGACCAGTTCGCGTAGCGCGTCGTTGGCGGCCTCGAACACCTGTCGTTCGGTGCGGGCCTTGTCGCCAGCGGCGTCAATCCGGTCGTGGTACACGTACAGCACCTGGTGCGCACGGTAGAGTTCGCGCAGCTCACCGCGCGGCATCGCGAGAACGTCCTCGGCCTGGATTGCGAACCCGTCTACCGGAGCCAGCACCTTGTTGCGGTTCGCCGTTCCGTCGGAACGCTGGCCGTCAACGAGCACCAGGTCGCCATCGTGCGAGTGAGCCAGCGTCGTGTGCGGAAGCAGGGCGGCCATGCCGAGTTGTGTGTAGCTCGGAAGCACGCCCAGCATCGCGTGGAGTTCCGCGTCAAAGCGGTCTTCCTGACGGATACGTGAGCCCAGATCGTCGGCTACCTCGTAGCGCAGCGCATCAGAGATGATGACGACGGCCTTCCGGTTGCCCCTCCTGATGATGGGCTCGACGTGATCGGTGAAGAACCTTGTCTGATGGCGCAACACCACCGATCGCCAATCAGTCACGGCATCAACCTGCTGCTGCCAGGCGTTGCCGAGCTCGTAGAGGAATCGGTTCGCGTAGTGCTTCTCCACCTCAACCCGGAGCGCTTCGAGGGCGCCGGTGTACTCCGTTGTGCGGGCGGCAAAGTGGAACTGTCGGTAGAGCTGGTCGATGCGGAACCAGCGCTTGCAGTAACGGTCGAGTCCGTCATCGAAGGACGCGATCTCGAATCTTGCAGTCGCGAGCTCGCTCAGAAGGTCAGAGGCAGCGGCGAGCGCCGCGTAGAGTTCCCGGTACCCGTCCACCCAGATGCTGCTCTGTCGGGAACGGATGATCTCGGACACCTCGCGTGTGCCCATCGTCCGCTCGACGATTGCCTGTGTCAGCACGCTGATGATCTTGCGCTCCACGTCCTCGAAAAGATCGTTGCCCACAAGCTCAGCCAGTTCGGCATCCTCGATGGTGCTGGCGTAGTCAAGACTTTCAGCTGCGCGCCGAGCCAACGTGGCGAGAGCATCGGCGCTGCGTCGGTCGTTGCGCAGGCTCGCGAAGTCGAGCTCGATATTGCGCAGGGCTCCGGGCGTGTCCGATGCAAACCGCTTGATCGCCTGGCGGAACATCCACAGCACAAAGTCATCGACGCTAGGCTCACTTGCTTCGTAGCCGTAAATCTTGGCAACACCGGCCCAGTGGAAGCTGTCCAGACCCTGTTCGGCCAGCGCGTCGTACTTGGTGTGCGCGCCGCGTGCGTTCTCGATCAGCAACGCGCGCATGAGCTCAAGCATGCTGTGCTCGTGCTGACCAAGCACCACGGCAGACATCTTCGCTCGCAACCTGTCGGCGTCATCGCTGGTCGCGAGGAGGGATTTGAGGCTCTCGACTCGCTTGACGGCTCGGAAGAACTTCTCGTGCTCTCGCACCACCTCGTCGATCCCGCTACCGCTGAGACCTAGGTCCTGGCGCACGAGCGCGGTCCGGTCAGCGGTGAAGATCCCATAGGCAAGCTCAAGGTCAAGCAACCAGTTCCCCGTACCCGCAGGCACAGGAGCGCCTCGGTACAGGAGAAACTTGCCCGCCGGCTCGTCGTGGAGCACTCGGTTCTTCACCGCGTACTCGTTGTTCTCCACCCGCACAGTGGTCACGCCGCTGAGATCAAGCGCATCAATCTCGGCGGCGTACTCGCCGTCGGCGTCGTGCCAGAAGACCAGGCGCTGTGACTCGAACCTCTGCTCTAGGTGAGGCAGGACGACACTGAGCGAACTCATTCGTTGTCCTCCCGTTGCGAGGAAGCTTCGAGCTTGCGCCTTGCGACCCGCTCTGCTGCTGCCTCATAAATCTGTTGGATGCGGGCCCGAAGCTCGGCCTTCGGCGGCAGCGCCGTCCAATACTCCGCCACCACGATTCCGTCCTTGTCCTCCTCGTTCACCTCAGAGGCGCGAGCGAGCAGGTCTCGCTCTGCCTCCTCGCTGTTCCGAGCGATCTCAGGCATCGGTAGCCTCCAGCCCTGCGATCTTCTTGAGGGCGGGGTAGAACTTCGGATAGTTGGCCTTCACCCCGTCATCGAGATCGATGGCGATCTGCTGAGACGCCAGTGGGTACAGCACGTCGTGTTCGTACTCGCTGAGTTCCACCAGCACCTTTCGAAGTCGTTCGGCTTCCTTCAGTGCCGCTGCCTTCTCGCGAGGCGTACCCTCCCCGGCGGCGAGACGCTCCTGGTGCTGGAGGTTCGCTTCCAGTTTCGACTCGAACTCGCGCAGGTACTCGTTCAGTACGGTTGAGACCGTGGACGGGGTGTAGCGGTGCATGTAGATCAGCGCGTTGAACGATCCCTTCGGGCTGGAGAACAGCCAGTAGATCGGACGCTTCTTGTACCGCTTAACGTGATCGTCGTAGAACTTCGACCGGCCCGCTCGGGTGATGAAGTACTCCCGCAGAGTCTTGACGCCGAGCGACTCCTCAACGAACCGGAGATTCTCCTCGAAGTACTGCTCCCCGAAGGCAACCCGCAGGAACTGACGGAGCCGCGCCACGATGTCGTCCTCGAACCAATCGCCATCGACGATCGGGAGAACGTTGTCAGCATCAGGGGTGAATCTCGGCTGCGGCACCTTCGCGAAGTAGTCCTGCACTGTCGCGCCCTGGTCGGCCAGAACTAGGCCGGTCTCGTCGAGGCTGTAGCGGCCGAACATACATCCCACAGCGAAAGAAACAAGGTCAGCAATCATGTCGCGCAATTGAACATTCCGCTCAGCTCTACCTTGCGTGCCCACCACCAGGTTGTTCAGAGTGACATTAAGTTCACCTGAGGGCTCCAATCCGTAGGACTTAGCTATGATCGCGTCGAGTGCTTCCTGAGCCTCGTTGACCTGCGCAGAGTAGGCTCGCCAATCAGCGAAGTGTCCGTCGACCAGACTCGCAAGGCGGCCTACCCCGCCGCGCTTGATTAGCGCATTCTCTTCGTACCCGGGCGCAGACTCGCTCAGATTCCAATCCTGCTGATGGAGGTGCACCAACAGTTCGACCAGCGAAGATATCCGATCTCTGTCGTCGAGCGGAATCTCCGCTGGAAGTGGAATCTCTCGCAGGGACCCCACGTTGAAGTCCATAGTCGCACCCATGAATTCGAGGAGTTGACGCGCCACTGACGAATTCAGGACTGCCAGCGTGAGCGAACGGGAGTATCTATCTACTGGAAACGCGCACGCGCCTTTTGCACTGAAGGTACTGCCGACGCCCGCATAGCGTGCGCCGAAGTCGGACGAGGACATCGCCGACCACGTGATCGAATCCTTGAAATAAAGGTTCCGCGAAGGAAGCTTGTTCCCAAGCTTCGAGAGTTCACTGAAGTCATGGGGACTGAAAGCAACAATGTACTCGTCGTTGCCAAACCACTTGCGCAGGGGGCCGCCCTTTAGGTATGGAGCGAATCGGGCCCCACATGCATGAAACTCTTCCGTAGACTCGGAGTCGAAAGCAATTCGCGTTCGGGACACTTCGTGCCAGAAACGCATAAAGCGGTCATTATCGCCCGTCTGAAATCCCTGGCGTACCGGCGCAACACTTTCGATAGTTCGCCCAGTTTGGAACGTGGCGCGAAGGGCCGAGGACGCCCAGTAAGCAATCGGACTTCCCGGAATAGAACTGAGCTCTCGAAGCGACATCTCCGTGTGTCTTGAGTTTGGTACTGGGAACACCCTCGGCTTGTCTCCATAAAGGTCCAACGTCGAAACGAAGGAGAAAGATGAGACCCCTTCCCCCGGGGTAGAACGCCAGATGGCCGCCGCCGTGCCAAAAGCTATGCCCATGACTCCGTTCCCCATGTGAACCATGCATTCCAGATGTCGGTCATTGAGCAGTTGTTTGCGAAGCCCGGCATAGGACTTGAGGAACATCCAGGACTGCATGGTGACCATCGCCGAGAGTCCCCCCGGTTTCAGAAATTCAAACCCGCGCTCGATGAACATCGCGAACAGATCAGATTTACTGTCGGGGAACTTCCCCGACGCGAAGTCCGCGAGCGTGGCTCCCATGTTTTTCGAGCCCATGTAAGGAGGGTTCGCTACCACTACGGCATAGCGCCGCGACAGTGCCGTTGCTTGGCGTAGCACTTTTGACGCACGATTGAGGGTGGCCGACCAAACGAGGTCGTTTGCTTCGTCCAGTGTTTCGAGGCGGTGAGACAGCCGCTGGGTTTGTCCCAGGTCGGAAAGGATGAGAGCCCCGAGCACGTTTGCCTCGGCGAACTGATTCCAAACTCCTTCTTCCGCACGCAGGTCTCCATTCCTCGTGACCAGAAGGTCCAGTTCATCCGGGGTGAACGAGATGGAGTCGATGACTGTGATCGCCGGCGCGAGCCCCTTTGTCAAGAATGTTCGCTGCTTAGCGCGGGCCTTCATGGTAAGTGCGAACGCCGCCAGTGAGCCGGCGCGCGGGTCGATCTCGGTGCCGTAGAGGTTTTGGGCAAGGATGAGCCCGGGAATCTCGGACGGTGCGTAGCCCTCCTCTTCGTAGATCGCGTAGAGCAGGTCGAACGCATAGGTAAGCATGTGTCCGGAGCCGCAAGCTGGGTCAATGACCGTCAGCTCTTCGGGGTCGGCGATCTTGAGGAAGTCAGTTTCTTCGTCGACCGGCGCAATGTAGTAGTCCATCTGGTCGATGAGCCGAGACTCAGGGTGGTTGAGCATCCAGAGCCGGCCAACGGAGTTTTCGACCAGGTAGCGGACGATCCAGTGTGGAGTGAAGAGCTGGGTGGCGGCCGGAATCTCGGCCGCGCCTGCCTTATTGCCCTTCTTGAATCCGGCGAAGACTTCGTCTTTCCGCTCTGCGATGTAGAACTGGTAGAGCCAGCCGATCACCTCGACATCTCGGCAGACTTCCTCAGAGAGCACCGCCGCAGCCCTGGCGAGGATCGAGTCTGCGGCGAGAAGGTTCGCAGGGATGAGGAGTTCGGTGTAATCGCCTTCGCGCTCGAACATAAACGGCATCGAGCGGTTCCAGAAGCGGCAGTACTCGGCGAGCAGAAGCGTGTAGGCCTCACCCTGAGCGTCTGCACTGGGGCGGGTTCCGTCGAGGAGTCCAGTGATTGTGTCGACGGTGCGCTTGTTGCTGACAACAGCGGGGTCGATGCTGCCACGCTTGGCATCTGCGAGTATCTCTGGCTGCCCGGTCTGCTGGCCGTGGGCTGGCGAGACCACGCCAACACCGGTGTAGCCGTTGGCGTCCATGAAGCGGAGGGCGATGATGCGGTTGAACCAGGTGTAGGCAACCCTGTCAGCGATGGCGTCCTTTCCCTTGGCGCCGCCGCCCGCGGCCGTGATGTCGCGTTCAAGCATGGTCACGGCGCGCTGGTTCTCGACCCGCTCAGGTGATCCGGGCGCGAGCACGGCAGTCAGCCGGGCGCTGACCTGAGTGATGAGTTCGCGCCTGGCCCAGGTGGCGAAGCTCTTCAGCGGTGTGGTCTCCATGCGTGGTGTCTCCTACAGTGCGATGCGCTTGTCGTCGTTGAGAGCCTGGACCAGCGCTGCGCGCAGCGCGTCCAGGTAGCGATCGACGTCTTCTTCGGTTTCCAGCACGCCGTGTATGCCGGTGGCACTGATGCTCTTGACTGAGACGGTCTGCTTCTTGATCGGTGCCGGTGCCAGCTCGTCGCTATCGTCCGCACTGCTGATGCTTGGGAATGCGGCGAGTTGGTCGAGGATGGCTGGGTAGGTGCATTCCTCGAAGGTGTTCGCGATCTCGCGGACGACGGCGATCTGGTTCTCCCGGCTGATCCGATCGAGAATCGCGTTGACCTTCTGGCTCACGCTTCGCTGTGCGTCGTCGGCGGCTCCCAGATAGATCGTGCTGGTCTGTAGAGGCGCCCACCGGGAGTCGATCTCCAGGACTGCTCCATCACGGTTGGCTACGAGCGCCTCGTCGATGCGGGATTGGAGCTCAAGGGCAGCGCCCTTGAGCTTGGTCATCCGGTTCCCGCGGAAGGCTTGCGGGTCGGCGAGGAGCTGCGCCACCTCCTGACTGCTCCCCGATGGGAGGTAGTTGAGGTTGCTGGCGTTGTCGGCGAGCAGTTGGGTGGCCTCGTCATAAATCTTGCGCTGAGCGCCTCGCTGCTTCTCGTCACCGAAGAAGGCCTGGATCGGATCGATGATGTCGGTCTTCGCATCGAGGAGGTCGTCAGTGAGCACGAAGTCGGTCAGAAACCAGTCGTCGGGCTTGCCCGCCACGGATTCCAGCAGTGCGATCGGGGCTTCGAGTTGAGTCACGAAGGGGTACTTCGAGCCGCTGACTCGCGCCTTGAGCTCCTCACACTTGGCGCGGAGGCGTTCGCTCGCGTGCCGGGCCAGTTCGAGCGGGTCCTTCGGTGCGTTGGGCTCATCGAAGAAGTCCGTGCAGAAGGTGCGCAGCGCTGCGATCCTGCGCTGGTCGAAGGTCTTCTGAGGGGCGACGACGGCATGGGAGTGCTTCTGCGTGTTGCGCAACACGGCGGCGACTTCGCTGCGCTTGAGGGTATTCGAGTCGACGGTGAGGGTGATCTTCGAGGTGCCGACGAGCCAGGCCGTCACGCACTCGATGGAGGCGAGGTCCCATCCGTAGGGCTTGGCCTGGAAGTGATCGACGATCTTCTTGACGGTGATCTGCTCCCCGAGACGGTCGCGCTGCAGGACGTACGACAGCACCTCATCTGCCGGGGCCGCGAGCGCGTGCATTGAGGAGTCGTCAATCATGGCGGCTTGGTCGGGGTTCGCGAACCCGGCAACCTGCTGCGCGCTGTAGGTGCGTCCACCGAGCAGGCTGAGCTGCGTGTAGGTACGCGCGATGAGGTCTTGGAACCCCTCGGTGATCCGCGTGACTGCTTCCTGCGACCCGGATGTGAGGTCTGCGGCGTTGATCACGAGATCGGCTCGCCCGACGGCGCGGCGGATTCGCTCTACAAGCTCCTTCTCGCGCTGCGCGTTTTGAGTCGCCTTGGCGCGCAGAATCTGCTCCTCGACCGGAGAGAGTGAACTGGTCTGCTTGCGCTTCGTGTACTTCTCGGTCTTGATCAGCAGCCGCAGGTCGGCCAGCACCCGGTCGTCGGGAGCGAGGATCACACGAAGCTCGTCTTTGCCTGCCGAGTGCATCCGAATCTCTTCCGGACCGTACGGGTACTCGGGAGTGATGAAGTGAAGTGAGAGTTCGCGTTGCTGACCGAACGGCTGGTCGTCGAGCTTGTATCCGAATGGGAAGTCTTGCCCGTTCTTGGCGTAGCGGAGTTTGGAGGTCTTGACCACATCGCCGGAGAGAATCTTGTTCAGCCGGGTCGAGACCTCAGATGAGTCGATCTCGACGTTCTTGATCTCTTCCTCGATCACCTGCTCTTCGTTGGTCAGGTACTCGTAGACGTTGCCGTTGCGCTGCACGTAGGTCTGCGTCTCCAGCAGCATCAGCGCGTCTTGAACCTGCTTGGACAACGTGGGCAGGTCGAGTCCGAATCGGTCGTAGACCAGCACTGTTAGGTTGCGCGGGGTGGCCCGGAAGCTCTCGACGTATTTCACCAGGAAGAGCGCCTTGAGTAGCCGCACCGCGAGCTTGGTTACCGGTGAACCGCTGTCGGGCAGGTCGCGCTCGGCGCGGTCAATCGAGCGCTGTGCCGCGGACTTCAACGACGCGCGAATTCCGGCGAACATGGCGTCGAAGGTGGCCAACGTGCCGATCTCGACATTGCCGATGTCCTTGGCGACTTGCTGGACGACGCCGAGCATGGACCGCTCACCAACGGAACTGTTGCGGCCCTCGAAGACGTTGTGGTCGGAGATGCCCTCGATCGCGGCTTGGAACAGCGGGAACTGGTAGCTGACGAACGGGTAGGTGCCGGCGAAGTGGGTCTCGTCGGTGAAGTTCCGGTAGGTCTTCGCTCCATCGACGAAGTCAAACAGTGTCTTGAAGTTCGCAGACTCCTGCGCGTAGACGGCTTCGAGTACCTGGGTGCCCTTGTCGTTCTTCTCCAGCAGTCGCTTGCGGATGACCTCTTCGACGTCTGCGGAGGTGAGCTTCACTCGGGTCTTGAACCGGGCCTGAATCTTCGAGAAGTCGTTGCCCTGCTGCTTGGTGCGGTCGCCGACGACCTTGTCCATGTCCTCCTGGGAGGTCACGAACACCCACGCCCGTCCGCCACACTTCGTGTTCAGCGACTCGGCGATCGTCTGAAGGTTCAGCATCAGGTGAGTGTTGGAGCCGATGAATTGCCCGACCTCGTCGACGAAGAAGTTGAGCCGGTAGCCGGCCGGCTGCTTGTCCAGCCAGGCGCGCACCTCGTCGGCGAAGTCCTCAATCGACACCGAGTAGGTGTCCTGATAGGTCTTCAGGATGTCGGGCGCGGTCGTCGCGTCCAACCCGGTGATCTGTGCGTATGCCTCGTTGACCTGGCGTCGCACGGTTGGGAGCCCGAAGCTCGGCCGGCGCTCCACCCAGTCCCGGCCCGACACCTTAAGGAAGGCTTTTTTGAAGGTGTCGAGCTGACCCTCGTCGTCGAGCTGGCGCTCGAAGCGGGCGATGTGTCCCTGGTCGCCGTAGTAGCCGCGGGACTCATCGAAGACCTTCACGAACACGCGTAGCAGTGCGTCGGTCTGATCCTTGCTGATCAAGGTCGCTTTCTGGTCGATGTTGAACAGCAGACTCTTCGCCGGGATGCGGTCAGCCTTGTCGAGCAGCGGTGGCAAGAACGCATCCGTCGCCTTGGCGCGGAAGCTCGCCGAGACACGCTCGCGGGGGAAGTCGTCGCCCTCCACATCACCAAGGAGGTGTGCGAGCATCTTCAAGAGGTGCGACTTACCGGAGCCGAAGAAGCCCGAAATCCACACGCCGTTCGCGTTGGTGTAGTTCGTGTACGCCTCCAGCAGCAACTCCAGCCCCTTGGCGGCCTCGTTGGTCAGGACGTACTCGTCGACCTCGGTGGCAAGGTGCGCAACGTCGTCGGCCTTGATGACGCCCTCGATGGGACGCTGGACGTCCTTAGCGAAAATCTCGGTGAGCTGCATAACGGTCACGGTTCCTGTTCCAGAATGTTCTTGGCACGGTAGTACTGGTCGTCCTTCAACTTGCCAAACAGCACCAGCGATGAGCCGAGCGTGTCGGACTGTTCGTAGCGGCCGGGGAAGAACATGAGCATCGGCCGGCCCACCACAACGCTCTGCAAGTTGTTGAGCACGTTGTGGGACCGGATATAGGGGAAGACCTCACCGATCCCGGTCAGGAACACGATGTCGAACTCGCCGTCTGCCAGCCGCTCGCGGATCGCGGGAGCCAGGTGCTGCTGCGGGTTGAGCATGGACTGCAGCATCTCGGTGAACTCGGCCTTTTCGAGCTCGGGTTCGACCTCAAGTACCTCGTCCCAGTCGCCGCGCTCCTTGAGTACGTCCACCGACAGGTCGTAGAGGTTGATCTCGCGCACCTCGATGCCTTTGCTGGCCAGGCGGTTCTTGACGCGCTTCTTGGCCTTCGCCACATCGAGCGCGTGCTCCGGCTCGTAGGGATAAATGAAGAATGGGACCTCGTTCGACAAGCCCTCCATCTTCAGGAAGCGCTCGCCGCTGAGCACCGCGAACAGATGCTCCTCCTGGCGGGAAAGTTCATGGAGCGTCACAACGAGGCCTCCTTGCTGTCACGGGCCGGGAGGTAGCGGAGGTCACTTGGTAGCTGAGCGTCGAGTGCTTCCCGGACACGCTCTGACAGCGCCGCGTTGACGATCTCGCCGCCTGCAAGCAGTCCAGCCTCGGTCAGCATGCGGAACACGGTCGACCGGAGCTTCTGCAACGTCGAGTCCTTCACCTCTGCGAGCTCGGGGTGCCACAGTGCCTTCCCACGAACGAAGCTGTCGAAGTCGTCGTATCCCAGGGTGGGAGTGAGCAAGAGGAAGCGCTCGCGTACCACCTCTTCCGCGAAGTCGCCGATGAGCGCGTAGCGCCGGCACGCCGCGACCCACATCAGGTGCCCACGTTCACTGGGGCTGGCGTCTCGCAGCAACTCCAGCTCCGGGTCCGTGAGCACTGCCAATCGCTGCGCGACCTCGCGCGCCAGCCGGAATCCGGACGATGCGGTTCGCGCCTGGAGCAAGTTCTCTGAACGGAGCTGGTCTCGAACCAGACCCCAGTCACGAACTTCCAGGAAGAGCGGCGCGACGATCACCGCCTCCCGAGCCAGGAGGGCACCGCTGGTGAAGGACAGCGCGTATCGATCATGTCCCTGAGATCTGATGCTCATCTGGTGCCTCCTTCCGATTTTGGGCAGTGCATCAGGGTTCGTCCTGCCACCGACAAAGTGTTAGTGGCTCGAAGCGAGCGAAACGCTCACCCCAGTGCGGAGGGTTCGGAGTCGGCGGCAGCCCCACCTCGTCGAACCCAGTCACCAATTTCGCCGGCTTGGAACTTCCAGAGGCGTCCGACCTTGTGAGCGGGCATGGCCTTTTCGGCGATCCAGGTGTAGACGGTGTCTTTGGTGACCCGAAGTGGGCGGCGATATCGTCGGCAGACAGTCACGGCTCACCCCACTTTGGTCCTCCCTCGCTCAATGGCCCAGGCAGGCCATCACTCACGATGATACCGGTGGATGTACGGCTTGAGTTGGATATCTCCGGGCGTGGCTGAACGAGATGGGTGCCGAGGGTGGTCGCTCCGTTCAGCGATCAGCGCGGGACACGTGCTTGAAGCCAAGTCGTCACTGCTTCCTGCCACCGGTCGGGGTCGGAGTTCCAGCTGAGGGTGTGGCCGGCGTCGAAGGACTCCAGCTCGACGAGGTCCGGGCGAGCGTGTCGGAGTGCTTGTGAGAGCTGGATCGGTACGGACTCGTCTCGCGTGCCGCGGAGGATCAGTGTCGGCGTCGTCAGGTCTGCTGATCGTGCGGTCCAGTCGAGGACGGGTGAGTCGAGGACGAGTGCGGCACCCGTCGACCAACCGACGAACACGGTCTGGCGAGCACCGCGTCGGAAAGCGTATCCGATGGCTTCGTCAACGTCGGCCATGTCCGTATCGCCGAGGGTTGAGCGGTCGGCGCCGGCTCGTGGCCCTTCCGTGGTGTTGCGGTAGCTGACGAGGATGGAGGTGTAGCCGAGTTCGGTTGCGGCGAGGACGCCGCGGGGGTGCCGACGCGGGTGCTGCCGAGGCCGTGGATGTGGATCGCCCACGTCGAAGGGTCGCCGTCGATGCGCCATGCCGGGCATGGCCCTGCCGGAGTGGTGATGGTGATGTCGCGGGTGTGGAGTCCGGCGTCGGCTGGGGTGGCGTAGTGGATGCCGCGCCGGGAGGCCCGGTCGCCGGCCTTCGGGGTCAGACCGGATGCCGACTCTGCGAACACTGATCCTCGGATGCCCGCGGCGCAGTCATCGCCGTCGCAATGGGCGAGGATCATGTGGGCGAGTTCATGGAGGATGAACTGCTGTCTATGGAGTGTCGAGTCGGTGCGGGCGTGGAGCACGAGGTCGTCGGTCTCGGTTGCCCGCCAGAGCGCGCAGAGGTCGTCGTGGGTGTCGAGATTAGCCAGTTCAATGACCCGAAGCCTGCGGTGCCGCTGGTCCTGGACAGAGCGGAGGAGCTCGTCGAAGGTGAAGGTATCACCGAGCTGAAGGCCCGGCACGGCCGCCGATACGGTCTGTTCGGTATTCACGGTTCGCCCTTCTCAGTGGGGAGCAGCGACCGGCACCGGCTTCGACTTGCGCGACACACGTCAGTGCTCAGGCGTTGAGGTCATTTCCTCATCCAGGAACTTGGTGATGGCGTGGAGCGCTTTCGGCGAGATATCGCCGAGGGTGCGGGCTGTGTAGGACTTCACCTTCGCGGCATGCATGGACCGAACCAGATCGAGCTGCGCTGAGACCTTCTCGGGCGTGGCGGCACCGTCCTCGCCGAGCAGGAACGCGGCGAGACCCTCGAACACTGCCGGGTCCTGGACGTAACGGTCACCGCTGACCATGTATGTCCAGCGCGACCGCGACAGGTTGGTGCCTCGCTCTTGGAGGTAGTCGGCGATCTGCGAGTAGGTCGGCTCCGTGCCGGACTCGACGACGGCGACGTCCATCAGGAGCCGCAGACGTTTAGTGAGGTCTTCGGCCGCAGCCTGACTTTCGTCTTCGGTCATGACGCTGACCCCTCCCTTCGCGACGGGCAAGGCATCGATGTAGTCCACCCAAGGTGTGGTTGTGCATGCTCAATGTCGGCGTGCCCGTCTCGGGTCGGGCTTCCTCAAGGTGGTGAACGATGTCCAGCTCACGGTCTGGTTGCGGGTGTTCGCGCCTACCTGCCAGGTTTACCGCCGCGCGCAACCTTGGCGCGGCCCGCCGAAGAGGAGGCCGGAGCATGGCATCGAACGAGGACGCCCGCGCGGTGCGAGAGGCGAAGCTCGACGAGCTGCACGAGAAGCTGACTGGCGCGGTCGAGTCGCTGGTCTCGGGTGACGGCTGGCGGCATGCGCTGGCCTTTGCGGCATGGTTCCGGTCGCGGTCGTTCAACAACACGATGTTGATCTGGGTGCAGTACGAGGCGGCGTTCGAGGTTGGCCGGGTGCCCGAGCCTTTCCCCTACCCTGGTTGCCGGGTACCGGCAATGGCAGGGCCTCTGGCGGCAGGTGATGAAGGGCCAGCCCGGCTACATGATCTTCGCGCCCGTGACGGGCAGGTTCGCGTCGTCCAATCCTGCCGATCCGAACTCCTGGCGTCGCCTGGGACCACGAGAGAAGCACAAGGTCAACGAGGTCGTGCGCTCGCGGATGGTCGGGGCGCGCCCAGCCTACGTGTGGGACGCCTCCCAGACCGACGGCGAACCGCTGCCGATGCCGCCGTTGCCGCCGTCGAGTAGCCCGCACTCCAAGCCTCCTGCGAGACCCGGCTCCTCGTTGGCCAGCAGGCTGCCGCATTCACCGCCGCCGCGCTCCCGCTCTGCCGTCGGGTCTGAGTTCAGCCTTCGGGGCTGACGAGGATCGTGGTTGATGGATCGACGTCGGGTGCCCAGGCCAGGGTCGGCAGGTCGGCGCTTTCCAGTCCCGCGAGTTCGAGCGCAGCCTGTCCCGACAGGTGCGAAGAGTTGATGGACTGCCCGTTTGCGACTGCCGCGTAGAACTGTGCGGCGTAGTTGATCGCATCGGCGTCTTCGATGCTGTCGGCCATCCCGATAGCGAACGGCACGACTTGTGCCACCAGGACGTCGATCTGGGCTGCGGAGCGACACGAGTTCAGCAGGACGAGGAGCGGAGGATCGTCGGTTGCGCTGATCGCCCGAGCGAATGCTCGCGCCGACACGATCACTCCCTCGTGGGGTTCGTCTGCTTCATCCTCAAAGACGATCAGGTCGTCGTTGCTGTGGCCCGAGAAGTGGACCACGTGAGGGCGGAACTTCGTGATGCCATCCAGTAGGTCAGCCGTGGTTGCCGCTGACCGCACATCGAGTTCGATCTGGTCACGGTGCAAAGCCGACTCGACCGCTGCCCGGATGCGCTTCTGCTCCCTCCCAACGCGGAGGTCGCCTTCGGCTGAGGCGCCCAGCATGAGCACTCGGAGCTTCTCCGGCTTGGGCGCTGGGAGATGACGCAGCGCAGTGCTAACGGCCATCTCGGTATCGCTGATCCGCGATTCAAGCTGGGCACGTTCAGCCGCCGCCCGCCGGTCGGCGCGCTGCTGCACGCTCTTTCGGCGTCGCTCGGCGGCAT
Organism: Brevibacterium mcbrellneri ATCC 49030; assembly: GCF_000178455.1. Taxonomy (GTDB): domain Bacteria; phylum Actinomycetota; class Actinomycetes; order Actinomycetales; family Brevibacteriaceae; genus Brevibacterium; species Brevibacterium mcbrellneri. The sequence goes on from NZ_ADNU01000048.1 coordinate 58,742, forward strand.
CGGCCTCCGACTGTTCGGCGCGGGCGAGCTTGGTCTGTAGCGCGGCCTCGTCCTTTGCGTAGCCGGCTGCTCGAGTCTGCCAGCGGCTCGCCTCCTTGCCCGCAGTCTCCGCTTCTTTCTCGCGGCGCTCGGCGTCTCGCAACTTGCTGCTTCGAGTGGAACTGCTCGTCGTCTTGGCGGCAGCCTGTCGCGCCTTGGCCGCGTCGGCTCGCTTCGAGGACTCCTTCGACCGGTACTCACCCGCCTTTTTGTCCGCATCGATCCGCTGTTTGCGCTTGCGGTCAAGCTGCCCTCGGTACTGACTTGCGCTCACTCTGTCGTGCTCCTGCTTCGTTTGCCCTCTTGTCATCTACAATGCTAGGCCGCACCACCGACATTTTCCGGACGATGGTGCGCACCTCTCCGTCACACGGCACAGGAGGTCACCATGCCCACGTTCTTCGATTCGACTGCTGATGCTGCGGAAGCGTCTGAGGCGCTGCGGGGGTTGGCTCACGCGAGCCGGGGTTTCGAGCAGCCAGCCGAGATGTATGGGGTGATCGGTGAACTCTCCTCGGGGATGCGCTCGCTGCGGCAGGCACTCGACCAGATCGCCGGTGTTCACGAGCGCAAGGCCGTGCTCGCCAGGATGCCGATTCAGACAAAACACAAAACAGCAAAGGCTCCCTGTCGGGATAACTACCCATGGCAATTTTGCGCTTTAAGGGGCGGGTGCCGAATCTCTGAGTGGGGCATATCCTTGCAAGCACACGTACGACAACCCGCTTTCGCCACAAGGGAGGCCCAATTATGGCAGGTGCGCTCACAGGCCCAATCGCGGCTTTCAACGAGATCATCGGATGCACCATCGACAAGCCAAAGGTCTCGCAGATAGCACGCGATGTCGGCGCGACGTACACGGTCTGGGAAGACGAAGAACTACCCGACATCCACTGGATTTTCGAGGGCAAAGGCCTGGAGTTTTGCTTCACTGATGAGATCCTTACAGCCATCTTCTTCCAATTCATCGCTGAAGATGGCTCGAATGTGGGCTCCTGGTCGGGGCCGCTCATCGACGGCTTTGTGGCACCGGAAATCACCCCAGAACGAGCCGATGCCACCTTCGGGGAGCCTGAAGCCACTGGCTGCGGGAGCCCCACGTGGCGTCGCTACGAGATCGGCGATCACTTCATCCACTTCGATTTTCGCGAAGAGGGCCTACATATGATCACCCTCCTCCTTGAAACCCCCTAACCCCATAAAACTCGCAAGCGTTACGCCAGAAAACGCCGTCCAACTTGGAGGCGTCGAGCGTGTCGCAGAGCAGATCGAAGTCGGTAACAGTGAACGGGCGTTGGGCGCGGGTCGACGGCAGGTCGGTGCCCACCATGAGCGCACGCGGGTTCACGTCCACAATGGCCGTGACCACTTGGGCGGGATCCAACTCAACCCGCCCAAAGCCGGTCGCCTTGACCATTACGCCACTCTCCACCAACCGCAACAAGTGCGGCAATCCATCGCGGTGCATACCCAAGTGATCCACGCTGGCCTTCGGCAACGCCGCGATCCTCCGGCCCAGATCGCCATCCAAGGACCGCGCGTCAATGTAAAACTCCGCATGCCACCCAGCCAGATCGAACACTCGTCGCGCCAACCGATCCATGTCAGGCAACCCCGCCGAACCACCTCGGGCCACATTGAACCTCACCGCGCGCACCCCGGCCTCATGCAAGCGCAACACCTCCGCGTCACTCACATCCACCGGCACCTGCGTGACTCCAACAAACCCCGGACCCAACCGTTCCAACGCATCCATCAAATACGTCTGATCAAACTTCTGAAACGACCCAGACACCACCGCGCCGCCAGCAACCTCAAACGCCCGCGCCCCCTCGCACGCCCCATCGCGCGCCACGAACTCATCCGTGCGCGCCACGTAGTCATCCACCGTGAACGCCTCGGGCACATACCCGTTATTCGGCACCAACGGAAACCGTGGATCAATAATGTGCAGGTGCGCATCAAACACGCGAACCGTCATCACAACCTCCTCGCTCGCTACCCACATTCTGACCAGCACCGCAACAAAACACCACCCACGCACAAACAACCGTGCACATCAGGCCTGGTCTCTACTAGAATCGGTGACGCCTGTATGCAACAACCGTGGAACACGGGACGCACAGCACTCAAGGCACCGCTAAACAGGGAAGGACACTCATGAAGACCGCAGAAATTAAGCGCCGCTGGCTGGAATTCTTCGAATCCAAAGGCCACACCGTGGTGCCATCTGCGTCCGTGATCTCATCCGACCCCTCCATTCTCTTCAACATCGCCGGCATGGTGCAGTTCATCCCATACCTCACCGGCCGCGAACCCGCACCCTTCCCACGCGCCACCAGCGTGCAAAAGTGCGTGCGCACCGCAGACATCGAAGAAGTGGGCCAAACCACCCGCCACGGCACGTTCTTCCAAATGAACGGAAACTTCAGCTTTGGCGACTACTTCAAACGCGAAGCCATCTCCATGGCCTGGGAACTTCTCACCACCCTAGAAGACAAGGGCGGCCTGGGCTTCGACCCCAACCTCCTGTGGGTCACTGTCCACCAAGACGACGCCGCCTCCATTGACCTGTGGCTCGAAGAAACCAGCATGCCCCGCGAACGCATCCAAATGCGCGGCAACGAAGACAACTTCTGGCACACCGGCCAACCCGGCCCCGGCGGCTACTGCTCCGAAATCTACTTCGACCGCGGCCCCGCATACGGCAAAGAAGGCGGCCCAGTCGCCGACGAAGACCGCTACATCGAAATCTGGAACCTCGTCTTCATGGAGTTCGAACTCTCCGAGGTCCGCACCAAAGTCGACTTCGACATCAAAGGCGACCTGCCCGCCAAAAACATCGACACCGGCATGGGCCTGGAACGCGTGGCGTTCCTCAAACAAGGTGTCGAGAACATGTACGAAATCGACGAGGTTTACCCCGTCATCAAGAAGGCCGAAGAGCTCTCCGGCCGCGCATACGGCACCAACCACGACGACGACGTCCGCATGCGCGTTGTCGCCGACCACGTCCGCTCCGCCCTCGTCATCATCGGCGACGGCGTGCGCCCCGGCAACGAAGGCCGCGGCTACATCCTGCGCCGCCTGCTACGCCGCTCCATCCGCGCCATGCGCCTGCTGGGAGTCACCCAACCCGTGCTCCCACACCTGCTACCCGTCTCCAAAGACGCTATGAAGCAGTCCTACCCAGAACTCGACACCGACTTCGACCGCATCTCCAAAATCGCCTACGCAGAAGAAACCGCGTTCCTGCGCACCCTGGAATCCGGCACCCAGCTGCTCACCCGCACCGTCGCCGAGGTGGGCAAAGGTGGCACTATCGACGGTGCCGTGGCATTTACCCTCCACGACACCCACGGCTTCCCGATCGACCTCACCGTGGAAATGGCCCACGAAGCAGGCGTGGAAGTCGACGTCGACGGCTTCAAAGCCCACATGGAAGAACAGCGCCAGCGTGCCAAAGCCGACGCGAAGTCCAAGAAGGGCGGGGGAGCGAACCTCACCGCCTACTCCCACCTGCTCGAAGCCGGCACCTCGGAATTCGTGGGCTATGACAACCTCAACACCCTGGCCACCGTGCGCGGCATCATCAAGGACGGCGAAGCCGTTCCCGTGGCCCACGCCGGCGACACCGTCGACGTAGTCCTGGACATCACCCCGTTCTACGCCGAATCCGGTGGCCAAACCGCTGACATCGGCCACCTCACCGGCCCTGACCTCAAAGCCCGCGTCACCGACGTTCAGAACATCCTCGCCGGGCTACCCACACACAAGGTCACAGTCGAAACCGGTGAACTGGAAACCGGCGCCCTCATCACCGCACAAGTCGACCCAGACCACCGCTACCAAGCCCAGCAGGCACACTCGGCAACCCACCTCATCCACGCTGCTCTGCGTGAAGTCCTAGGGTCGAACGCCACCCAGGCGGGGTCGCTGAACAACCCCGGCTACCTGCGCTTCGACTACTCGTACCCAGAAGCACTCAGCCCAGCCGCTCGCCAAGAAATCGAAGAATGCGCCAACACCGCCGTCCGTGACAACTTCGAAGTGGGCTACGACTTCCTGCCCTTCGAAGAAGCTAAGAAGTCCGGTGCCATGGCCCTGTTCGGTGAACGCTACCCAGAAATCGTGCGTGTGGTCGACATCAACGGGACCTGGTCCCGCGAACTCTGCGGAGGAACCCACGTCACCCGCACCGCCGAAATCGGCCCCATCTCACTGACCAGCGAAGCCTCCGTGGGCTCAGGCACCCGCCGCATCGAAGCCAGCGTGGGACTCGACGCCATGAAGCAACTGGCCCGCGAACGCTCCACCGTGGCCCAGCTGTCAGAACTGCTCAAGGTGCCCGGCCCCGAGGTGTACGAACGCGTCACCGGCCTCATGGACCGCATCAAAGAAGCCGAACGCACCATCGCACATCTCAACCAGGAGAAGGTCCTGGCCCGCGCAACCGACGCAGCCGCCAGCGCCCAGAAACTGGGCCCCGCAACCGTGGTCACCACCGAATTGGGTGACGTGGCAAACGCCGCCGACGTCCGCTCCTTCGTCCTCGACGTACGCAACCGCCTGAACGACCCCGCCCACGTCATCGCGGCAGTGGGACTGGCCAACGGCAAACCCGCCGTCGTCATCGCCGTGGGCCCTGAGGCACAGAAAGCCGGCCTGAAAGCCGGAGCTCTTGTCACCTCGGCATGCAAGACCCTGGGTGGCGGCGGAGGCGGCAAGCCCGACCTCGCACAGGGCGGCGGCCAGGACGCCACCAAGGTCTCCCAAGCATTCCAAGACGTGCGCGACCAGGTAGCTAACTCGTGAGACGTGGCCGACGCTTAGGCATCGACGTAGGGGCCGTGCGCGTAGGAATCGCTCACAGCGACCCCGACGGGATTCTCGCCTCACCTCTCGAAGTGGTCAACCGCCGAGGTGGCGACAACATCGCCCTGCGACGTATCCAAGAAATCGTGGAGGAAGTCGACCCGGTTGAACTGGTGATCGGAGACCCCACGTCTTTAGACGGCAAGGCGCGCCAGTCAGCGGACAAAGCTCGGCGTTTCGCCCAAAAGATCGTAGACCGCACAGGGCTCCCGGTAAGGTACGTGGATGAACGTTTTACGACTACACAAGCGCACCTGATGCTCCAAGAAGCAGGAAAAACGTCTAAGCAACGACGCGAAACCGTGGACGCGCAAGCCGCAGTGGTAATCCTGCAAACAGCTCTCGACGCTCTAGCACGTGAGGACAACAGTGGGGATTGACGACGTATTCGAAAACAAAGGCACTCGCAAAGACGCCCGGCGACGTAGACGCAACCGGAAGATCCGGCGCCGTCGCATCACCGCTATCATCGTGGTGCTTGCACTCGTCGCCGGTGTCAGCGGAATTGTCGCAGTGAGCACCGCAACAGGCGCGTTCTCCAGTTTCTTCGAGTCAAAAAAAGACTACGAAGGCGAAGGAGAAGGTGAAGTCACCGTCACCGTGATCCCCGGCGCATCCGCCAGCCAAGTGGCCAACCAGTTGGTTGAAGAAGACGTCATCCAAGCGGCGTCCCCGTTCCTCAAAGAGATCGAAAGCCGTGGCGTAGTCATCAAGGCCGGAACGTTCAAAATGCGCAAACGCATGAGCTCCAAGGCCGCAGTCGACGTGCTGGAAGAAGCTACCGCCGCCCACAGGCTCACCGTGGCAGAAGGTCACACCATCAAAACCATCAAGGCCAACGCCATCAAAGCCGGTGTCAACGAGCAACAACTCGACAAAGCCATCGACAAGAAGAAACCCAAGGACTACGGCCTCGACGTCGACGCGCCCAACCTGGAAGGCTACCTGTACCCGGCCACCTACGACATCGACCCGTCGCGCCCGGTCGAAGCGCTGGTCCAAGACATGGTCAACAAAACCAAGGACGAACTCAACAAGCTGGCCATCCCGCACGACGACGCCCACTACTACTTGACACTTGCCAGCCTGGTGCAGATCGAAGCCAACAGCGACCCCGAGGTGCAAGCCAAGGTAGCGCGCGTGTTCGTCAACCGGGTGGGCAAGAAGTCCCAAACAGGCGGGCTTCTCCAGTCCGACGCCACCGTGGCCTACATCCACGGTGCCCGCGACGACCTGACCACAACAAAGGAAGAACGCGAAAGCAACAACCCGTACAACACGTACAAGCACAAAGGGTGGACGCCAGGCCCCATCAACTCACCCGGTGAACCCGCCGTTCGTGCAGCCTTGAACCCGGCCAAGGGTGATTGGCAGTTCTTCGTCGCAACCAACCCTGACGAAGGAACCGTGAAGTTCGCCAGCAACTACAAAGACCACCAGAAGAACGTCGAAGAGTTCCGCAAATGGTTGCGCGAACACCGTAAGAAGAATGGTTAACTTCAACGCCTGCGTGGCAGGGTCGCCCATCGCGCACTCCAAATCACCGGACCTGCACACGGCAGCACTCGCTGTACTAGGCATCCCAGGTCAGTACGGCTCGGTTGAACTCACAGAAAACCAACTAGCCGGCCACATCGACGCCCACCCCGAACTCGTGGGCATGTCGTGCACCATGCCACTTAAAACCACCCTGGCCCACCTTGCCCACGAACGAAACTGGAACATCGACCCCACCGTGACCGCCACCCGGGTCGCCAACACGTTCGTCAACACCCCCACGCCATCCGTCTACAACACCGACGTCGCTGGAATCGTAGGTGCCCTGCGAACCTCTGCCACCTCGGCGGCCATTGTGGGGTCCGGCGCAACCGCAACCAGCGCGCTGGTAGCGCTGAAAGAACTGGGCACCACGTCCGTGGACATTTACGCGCGCAACCAACAGACCCGCGCCGACCTTGCCCAACTCGCCCAATCACTGGGAATGGACGCCGCTCACGCTGGCCTGGAGAGCATCAACTGGGACCACGACGTCATCGTGAGCACCCTGCCCACCGGCGTGGACCTGGACGTTCCCAAGCGCCTCACCGCCACCGTGTTAGACGTCGCGTACGCACACGGCTCAGTGGGGGAGAAGGCTAGGGACGCCGGCGCCGAGGTGATCTCCGGCCTGGCAATGTTAGTGGAGCAGGCTGTGGCCCAGTTCATTCACTTTGTGGCTGTCACGGGGAGGTCGCTCACCTCGGAAGAGGTTCAACGGGTTACCGTTGCCATGTACGGAGCCGTCCACTTGACCCCGCCAATCACCCCACCGAAAGGAGGCTCATGGAGTCCATCTCATTAGTCGCAGGACTGTCCCTTGCGGTGGGAGCAGCGATCGCCATATCCGTCATCATCTGGATCATTTTCCCCACACTCATTAACGACGAAGCAGGCCTTCGCTTATTGCGTGGCCTGCGCACCGACAACCGCCCCGTATGGCTTGTGTCCTTCGTCATGACGGCAACAGGGCTGGTACTCGCCTGGATTTCCGGGTTCTTCCTGCCCCTTTTCATGTCTCGTACCTACGCCGACATTCCCATCATCATCGCCCTGGGCGCCTTCGCAGGAGCAACCGCGTGGCTGTTCTGGATCGACAGCATCCTCCACCGCCTACCCAATCTGATCGTGCTACCCGTCACGGGGCTCATGATCATGGCGTATCTGGTGTCCATGGTGCTAGGTGTCACCAGCAAGCAGTCGGCCTTTGACCAGCTGTGGGCACGCGGAGCAACCCCGGCACTAGCAGGACTCGCCGGGGCCGGAATCACCGTGGTCATCTTTGCGATCGTCTACCTGTTTGGCCTTGCCCTGGGCAAAGAAACCCTGGGTCTAGGCGATGTGAAACTCGCAATCCCCGTAGGAATGGTCGCCGGAACAGCGAGCCAATGGGGACTAATAGTGGCGCTTGTCATCATGAACCTGTCAGCCCTGGTGTACTTCCTCATGCACTTAGGTAAACGCCGCAACGTTGCGTTTGGGCCACACATGCTCATTGGTGCGTGGACCGCAGCGTTGATCACACCGCTCATTCTGTAGAGTTAGTTAAATGTTGAGATGGCTGACCGCAGGTGAATCGCACGGCGAAGCGTTAGTTGGAATCCTCGAAGGACTCCCCGCGCACGTCGACGTCACCACAGAAGATATTTCCCGCGCACTCGCGCGCCGCCGCCTGGGCTACGGCCGAGGCGCCCGCATGAAGTTCGAAGCCGACGAAGTCCGCCTCCTCGGGGGCGTACGACACGGTAAAACCCTGGGCGGACCCGTAGCAATCGAAGTGGGCAACACCGAATGGCCCAAATGGGAAACCGTCATGAGCCCCAACCCCGTCGACCCCGACGAGCTGGAAGGGCAGGCCCGGGCCGCTAAGCTGACGCGACCTCGGCCGGGACACGCCGACTTGGTTGGCATGATGAAGTACGACTGGGACGAAGCCCGCCCTATTCTTGAACGTGCCTCCGCCCGTGAAACCGCAACCCGGGTTGCTCTGGGAGCTGTCGCAAGTCAGTTCCTCAAAGCACTCGACATTGAGATCGTGTCCCACACCGTGGCTATTGGTCCGGTAGAAGGCGGACGCGACCTGGCACGTCCCACCGCCGCTGACGTGGATCAGCTGGACGCTGACCCGTTGCGCTGTTTCGATCCGGCGCTCTCGCAACGGATGGTCGCCGAGGTGGAAGACGCCAAAAAGGCCGGCGACACCTTGGGTGGGGTAGTAGAAGTCATTGTGTACGGCACGTTCCCCGGTTTGGGATCGCACGTGACCGGCGACCGCCGTTTGGAATCCCGTCTAGCTGCTTCACTCATGGGAATCCAGGCGATCAAGGGTGTAGAAATCGGTGACGGTTTTGAAACCGCGCGCCGCCGTGGCTCCGTGGCCCATGACGAGATCGACGCTGAAAACGGCGTGAAGCGTCTGACCAACCGCGCCGGAGGTATCGAAGGTGGCATGACCACCGGCGAACCCATCATCGTGCGCGCCGCCATGAAGCCCATTTCCACCGTGCCCCGCGCCCTGTCCACAGTGGACGTGGCAACCCAAGAACCCGCCAAAGCACACCACCAGCGTTCCGATGTTTGTGCGGTACCCGCAGCCGGTGTGGTCGCTGAAGCCATGGTCGCCTTGGAACTTGCCCAGGCAGTGCTGGAGAAGTGCGGCGGGGACTCGGTTGACGAAGTCAAACGCAACCGCGACGCCTACCTCAGCCACATCGATCCGTTCTTGTTAGGCCAATGAGTGTAGAACCCGTCCCGAGGCCAGCACCACCACTCAACCCAGTGCCGGCCGCGGGCGCACGGATCGCGCTCATTGGTCCACCGGCAGCGGGGAAGTCCACAATTGGACGGTTGCTCGCTGAACGCCTGGATATTCCATTGCGCGACACCGACGCCCGTATCGTTGCAGAGCACGGAGATATTCAGCAGATTTTTGCGTCCCGAGGTGAAGCCCGGTTTCGTGAAATCGAGCGCGAGGTTGTGCGCAAGTCCCTGCGCGAACTGCTGGATCGTCCCGGTGTGGTGTCCCTGGGTGGGGGAGCGATCCTCAACCCCGGAACCCGCGCGCAACTCAAGCACCCTGCCATTAAAGTCATCACCATCATGATTGATGCCGAGGTGGCGAGGGTACGACTTGGAGGCTCCCGGCGTCCGCTTTTGGATGACGACGAAGACCCCGTGGCCGCGTGGCAAGCTCTGGTGGACGAACGGCAGCCACTGTATGAGTCCGTGTCGACCGCAACCGTGAGTGCGTCGAACGAACCGCCCTCAACCGTGGTCAACCGGGTTGTGGACGTGCTCACTAAACTGCAACGTGAAGAAGAATACGCACGCTTTGATCAGGAGGAGACCATTGACTGAAATCCGCGTGACCGGCGGAGGCGACTACCCCGTCATCGTAGGATCGAAGCTCCTGGGCAAACTGCCCCAACTGTTAGGCCCTAGCGTCCAACGCGTCCTGGTGATCTACCCACGCGCACTGCGCACTACAGGTGAACTTGTACGCGAAGACCTGGCTTCCACCGGACTTGAAGCGATCGCCGCTGAAATTCCTGACGCAGAAGAAGCAAAACACATCCGAGTTGCCGAATTCTGCTGGCAGATCCTAGGCCAGTCCGACTTCACCCGCTCTGACGCGATCGTGGCCGTGGGCGGGGGAGCCATCACTGACCTAGCCGGGTTCGTAGCAGCTACGTGGCTGCGGGGCATCAAATTTGTCAACATTCCCACTACCTTCTTGGGCATGGTCGACGCTGCTGTTGGTGGCAAAACCGGGATCAACACGGCAGAAGGCAAAAACTTGGTGGGTGCCTTCCACTCACCAGCCGGAGTTCTCGCCGACACCGACACGCTGGCAACCTTGCCTGAGAACGAACTGTTCACCGGCATGGCTGAATCCGTCAAATGCGGGTTTATTGCTGACCCCACAATCCTCGATCTCATCGAAAACACGCCCAAGGACGTTCTGGCCAACCACGAATCACCCGAACTGCGCCAGATCATCGAACGCACAATTGAGGTCAAAGCCCGCGTGGTCTCCGGTGACTTCAAGGAATCCGGCACCCGCGAAATCCTCAACTACGGCCACACTCTGGGCCACGCAATCGAACGCAATGAACGCTACCAGTGGCGCCACGGAGCTGCTGTGGCCGTGGGCATGATGTTCGCAGCTGAACTGGGAGTGATGCTCAAGAACCTTCCCGCCGAGGTGGTGGACCGCCACCGCGCAATCTTGGAACACCTCGGCCTGCCCACCGGCTACCGTTCCGACCGCTGGCCGCAACTGCTCGACACCATGAAGCGGGACAAAAAGGCCCGCGGGAACCTCATGCGCTTTGTGGTTCTGCGTGACATCGCACAACCAGTTGTGGTGGAAGTTCCCGACACCTCGCTGCTGTACACCGCGTACCAGGCTGTTGGAGTCGACTCACCTGTGCGCACAATTTAGACCACCTGTTACAATCTTCTGGGCGCATGGGCCCAGACATCTATGAAAGGAATCGCGTGGCAACCACCAACGATCTGAAGAACGGCATGGTTCTCAAGCTCGACAACGAACTCTGGCAGGTTGTTGAATTCCTGCACGTGAAGCCAGGAAAAGGCCCGGCTTTTGTGCGCACCAAGATCAAAAACGTGCTGTCCGGCAAAATCGTGGACCGCACCTTCAACGCCGGCACCAAAGTTGAGACCGCAAACGTGGACCGCCGCGACATGCAGTATCTGTACCACGACGGTTCCGACTACATCTTCATGGACGAACAGGACTATGACCAGGTCCCACTGTCTGAAGCCCTGGTTGGTGACGCAGCGAACTTCATGCTCGAAAACCAGAGCGTCCAGGTGGCCTTCCACGAAGGCAACCCGCTTTACATCGAACTGCCCGCCGCGGTGGAACTCACCATCAGCCACACCGAACCTGGCCTGCAGGGTGACCGCTCCAGCGGTGGAACCAAGCCTGCGACCGTCGAAACCGGTTACGAAATTCAGGTGCCACTGTTCCTCGAAACCGGCACTCGGGTTCGCGTAGACACCCGTACGGGAGATTACCTGGGGCGCGTCAAAGAGTGAGCGCCCGGTATCGAGCACGCCGCAGGGCACTCGAACTCCTTTTTGAAGCCGAAGCTCGGAACCTCCCTGAAGCGGAACTCATCAAGCTTCGCGAAAACGACGAAGAGTACCCCCTGCGGCCCTACTCGCGTGAAATCGTTGACGGAGTGGTCACCCACCGCGCGCAACTGGACGAACTCATCTCCACCTACGCGCACGGTTGGACCTTAGAGAGAATGCCACGGGTCGACCGCGCTGTTCTGCGGATCGGCCTGTGGGAAATTCTCTACAACGACGAAGTCGACGACCCCGTGGCGATCGACGAAGCCGTCACCCTGGCCAAGGAATACTCAACCGACGATTCGCCAGCTTTTGTCAACGCTCTGTTGGACAGGATCAGCAAACTTAAAGACACGCTTTAGGTATGCTTGTCATGAAACCACCTTTAACCACCGTCCCGTGAGGCGGAGAAGGAGGAGTCATGCGAACACGTACAGTTCTCGACGCCAAAGAAATGGCTCGAGCGCTTTCTCGCATAGCCCACGAAATCATTGAAGCGAACAAGGGCGCACAGAACCTTGTTCTTCTTGGAATTCCCACCCGCGGAGTGCCACTTGCACAGCGCCTGGCAGAACGCATTGGGCAGATAGAACCCGGCGTTAGCGTCCCAGAAATCGTGGGAAGCCTGGACATCACCATGTACCGGGACGACCTCAAAGCCGGGAAACTGCGCACTCCCGAACCCACTAACACTCCACGCGGCGGCATCGACGGGAAAACCGTCGTCCTCATTGACGACGTCCTGTTTTCCGGGCGCACAATCCGGGCCGCCCTGGACTCTTTAGCCGATGTGGGCAGGCCCGAAGCCGTGCGCCTGGCCGTTCTTGTGGACCGTGGTCACCGGGCCCTGCCCATTCGGGCCGATCACGTGGGTAAGAACCTCCCCACGTCCCTTTCAGAACGCGTATCCGTCACCGTCAAGGAAATTGACGGCGAGGATTCTGTCACGATTTCGGAGGCGTGATGAAGCACCTGCTGTCGACAAAAGACCTGTCACGTGACGACGCCGTTGAACTGCTCGACATTGCAGAAGAAATGACCCAGGTGTCCGCACGTGAAGTGAAAAAACTTCCCGTTCTGCGTGGGCGCACTGTGGTCAACCTCTTCTTTGAAGACTCCACGCGTACACGCATCTCGTTCGAAGCGGCTGCCAAGCGTCTGTCTGCCGATGTTCTGAATTTCTCTGCCAAAGGGTCGTCGGTGTCTAAAGGTGAAAGCCTGCAAGATACCATCCAAACCTTGGGCGCCATGGGTGCCGATGCGATCGTGGTGAGGCACCCAGGTTCGGGAACCCCGCACCGGATTGCCACCTCGGGCTGGTTGCACGCCCCCGTTCTCAACGCCGGGGACGGCACCCACGAACACCCCACCCAGGCACTCCTGGACTCCTTCACGCTGCGCAGGGTCATGTCAGGGCAACCCGCCTCGGGACCGGCAGACGGCTGCCGCGGGCGCACACTCGAAGGCGCAACCGTAGCGATCGTGGGTGACGTGCTGCACTCGCGTGTGGCCCGCTCCAACGTGCACCTGCTCAACACCTTGGGCGCGCGGGTAGTTCTGATTTCGCCACCCACGCTGTTGCCGTGGGGCGTAGAAACCTGGCCGTGCGAAGTGAGCTACTCATTCGACGAAGCGATTGCTGACTACGACTTCGACGCCGTCATGATGCTGCGCGTACAACTCGAACGCATGCACCAAGCGTTCTTCCCCAACCCCCGCGAATACTCACGCATGTGGGGACTCACTCAGGAACGCTTGGGCGCCCTGGGTGACGACACCTGGATCATGCACCCCGGCCCCATGAACCGCGGATTCGAAATCTGTTCCGCGGCCGCTGACTCACCCCGCGCAGTCGTACTTAACCAAGTAGAAAACGGGGTCGCCGTACGCATGGCCGCCCTGTACCGCCTCCTCACCGGACAGGAAGGATAACCGTGTCGATCCTCATCACATCAGTCAAACCCTACGGTGGTGAACCCACCGACATCGCAATCGACGGCGGGCGCATCGTTCCACACGTCGACAACCCGGACACCACGATCGACGGATCCGGCCTGATCGCCCTTCCCGGTCTGGTGGACCTGCACACGCACTTGCGTGAACCCGGCAAAGAAGACGCTGAAACCGTGCTCACCGGCTCGCAGTCGGCTGCCCGCGGTGGGTACACGTGCGTGCACGCGATGGCCAACACACAACCGGTAGCAGACAACGCTGGTGTCGTTGAGCAGGTGTGGAACCTGGGACGCCAAGCAGGCTACACCGAGGTCGTTCCCATTGGCGCTGTCACGGTCGGTCAAGAAGGTACCGCATTGGCAGAGCTCGGGGCTATGGCGTCTTCGGCTGCCGGGGTTCGGATCTTCTCCGATGACGGCATGTGCGTACACGACCCACTGCTCATGCGCCGGGCGTTGGAATACGTCAAATCGTTCAACGGGATCATTGCGCAACACGCGCAAGAACCGCGCCTGACCGAAGGCGCGCAAATGAACGAAGGCGTGGTCAGTGCCGAACTGGGACTGCCCGGCTGGCCCGCAGTGGCTGAAGAAGCCATCATCGCCCGCGACATCCTGCTGGCTGAACACGTAGGCTCCCGCCTCCACGTGTGCCACCTGTCCACCAAGGGTTCGGTAGAGCTTGTCCGCTGGGCCAAGTCACGGGGTGTGAACGTCACCGCCGAAGTCACCCCACACCACCTCATGCTCACTGACGAGTTAGTCCGCTCCTACGACCCCGTCTACAAAGTGAACCCGCCACTGCGCACAGAAGCAGATGTAAAGGCGGTGCGCGACGGCCTAGCAGACGGAACGATCGACATTGTTGGAACGGACCACGCACCGCACACCGCCGAGCACAAGTGCGCAGAATGGACCGCCGCCGCAATGGGCATGGTGGGAATGGAAACAGCTCTTGCCATCGTCATCGAAGCCATGAAAGACCACGACTTCGACTGGCATGACGTAGCCCGCGTGATGAGCAGCAGGCCCGCTGAAATTTCTGGGCTCACTACGCATGGTTCTCTGGATACGGGTGCAGCCGCCAACATCGTGCTGATCGACCCAGCGGCTGATGTGACGATCGAACCGAACGACCACGCGACTCTGGGTCGCAACAACCCGTTCAAGGGCTTCAAGGTCGACACTCAAGTGGTCCACACCTTCCTGTACGGCGCCCACGTTGTACGAAACGGTGAACTCGCTGAACCACACCCAATCTCAGGGGGTGCCCACACGTGGATCGACTGATCCCAGTTCTCATTCTTCTCGCCGTTCTGGTTCTCCTGTTCTTCCTCATGTGGAAAGGCTGGAAGAACCGCCAGGCAAGCCAGACGAACATTCCCGAACCCCACAGGCCCACATGTGAACCGTCCGGGCCCGGATTCCAAGGCATGTACGTCGCCACCACCTACGCAAGCAACCCCCTTGAACGGATCAACGTCCACCACCTCGGCGTGCGCACCAACGGGACCCTGCACATTGAGGACGACCGCGTTGTTTTCATGCTCGACGGGATCGACGGAATTGAAATCCCGTTCACCGCGATTGACGAAGTCACAACAGCATCCGGGATGGTTGGCAAGTTCGTTGAAAAAGACGGCCTCGTGGTGATCGTATGGACCCTGGGCGACACCCAGGTCGCCACCGGGTTCCGACCACGCCTGGCCCACGCGCGCACAGAAATTCTAGAAAGTTTAGCCCTGACAGAGAAGGTGAAATGAGCACTTTTGAACCTGCGGTCCTAGTCCTAGAAGACGGCACCGTCTACGAAGGCTCCGCATACGGTGCACGAGGAACAACCTTTGGCGAAGCGGTATTCGTCACCGCAATGACCGGATACCAAGAAACCCTCACCGACCCCTCGTACCACAAACAAGTGGTCATCCAGACGTTCCCTCACGTGGGCAACACCGGTGTCAACGACGAAGACGACGAATCGCGCGACTACTGGGTCGCAGGTTACGTCGTACGTGACGCCTCGCGCATCTCGTCGAACTGGCGCTCAACCGAAGACCTCGAAACCCGTTTGAAGCGACTCGGAATCGTGGGAATCTCGGATGTGGACACGCGTGCACTCACCCTGCGCCTCCGCGAAGAAGGATCCATGCGCGTGGGCATCTTCTCAGGGGAAGAAGCCTCCACCGACCACGCAACACTGCTCGAACAGGTGAAAGCCCAACCCCGTATGGAAGGTTCGGCCCTGGCAGACGAGGTGAGCACCACCTCGGCCTACACCGTGGAACCCCAAGGCGAAAAGAAATACACCGTCGTCGCCTACGACCTGGGTATCAAGGGACGCTCACCCTTCCACCTGGCCGCCCGCGGAATGGAAGTTCACGTGGTGCCCGCAACCACCATGTTTGAAGAGCTCAAGTCCTACAACCCAGACGGCGTGTTCTTCTCCAACGGGCCAGGCGACCCAGCAACCGCAGACCACCAGGTAGAAGTACTTACCCGCGTTCTCGAAGAGAAAATCCCGTTCTTTGGCATCTGCTTCGGAAACCAGCTGCTGGCCCGCGCCCTGGGCTTCGAAACCTACAAACTGCGCTTCGGACACCGAGGCATCAACCAGCCAGTCCTGGACGTCGAGACCGGGCGGGTGGAAATCACCGCTCAAAACCACGGATTCGCCGTGGACGCACCCATTGGTGAACCTGTGAACGCGCCCAACGAGAAGTTCGGACGCGTGCAAGTGAGCCACATCGGCCTCAACGACAACGTGGTAGAAGGGCTCGCCTGCCTAGACATCCCAGCGTTTTCCGTACAGTTCCACCCGGAAGCCGCCGCGGGACCCCACGACTCAGAAAACCTTTTCGACCGGTTCGCTCGCATCATGAGCGAAGCTTAAGGAGGACCCGTGCCACTGCGCAACGACCTACAGTCAGTTCTTGTCATCGGTTCGGGGCCCATCGTCATTGGCCAGGCCTGCGAATTCGACTACTCCGGCACCCAAGCGTGCCGGGTTCTACGCTCAGAAGGCCTGCGCGTCATCTTGGTCAACTCGAACCCCGCGACCATCATGACCGACCCGGACATCGCCGACGCCACCTACGTCGAACCGATTGACCCAGAAGTCATCGAAGCGATCATCGCAAAAGAACGCCCCGACGCTCTTCTGCCCACTCTGGGTGGTCAGACCGCTCTCAACGCGGCCATCAACCTGCACAAGGCAGGGGTGCTTGAGAAGTACGGTGTTGAACTCATCGGTGCCGATGTCGACGCGATTGAACGCGGAGAAAACCGTCAACAGTTCAAGGGCGTCGTGGAAACCTGCGGTGCTGAAGTGGCCCGCTCGCGGATCGCTCACACCATGGACGAATGCCTTGAAGCAGCCCAAGAACTGGGCTACCCCATGGTTGTCCGTCCGTCGTTCACGATGGGCGGCCTGGGCTCCGGAATGGCGTACAACGAAGATGACCTTCGCCGTATCGCAGGCGACGGTCTGCACGACTCACTCACCAACGAAGTGCTGTTGGAAGAGTCGATTCTGGGGTGGAAGGAATACGAACTTGAACTCATGCGCGACCGCAACGACAACGTGGTTGTGGTGTGTTCAATCGAAAACTTCGACCCGGTAGGCGTCCACACGGGTGACTCCATCACGGTCGCACCCGCCATGACACTCACCGACGTGGAATTCCAGAAGATGCGCGACATCGGTATCGCGATCATCCGCGAAGTTGGCGTGGACACCGGTGGGTGTAACATCCAGTTCGCCGTCAACCCCGACAACGGACGCATCGTCGTCATCGAAATGAACCCGCGTGTGTCCCGCTCATCAGCGCTTGCGTCCAAGGCCACCGGGTTCCCGATTGCGAAGATCGCAGCCAAACTGGCCGTTGGTTATTCGCTGGATGAGATCCGCAACGACATCACGCAAGAAACCCCGGCGTCGTTCGAACCTGCCCTGGACTATGTCGTGGTCAAGGTTCCACGCTTTGCGTTCGAGAAGTTCCCGGCAGCCGACCCAACCCTCACCACCACCATGAAGTCCGTGGGCGAGGTCATGGCGCTGGGCCGTAACTTCACCACCGCCCTGCAGAAAGCCATGCGATCCCTGGAGCAGAAGGGCTCGCAGTTCGATTTCACCGCGCGTTTTGACCTGGACAACGAAGACGTCAAGAAGGACGTTTTAGCTGACCTGGCCCACCCAACTGCGGAGCGCATCCACACCGTGATCACGGCGCTGAACTCCGGCATGAGCGTTGAAGATGTCCACGAGGCAAGCGACATCGACCCGTGGTACTTGGACCAGATGAAGCTTCTGTGTGAGGTCGCCGAGGTCGTCCGCACCCAGGAGTTGTCCCCGCAGGTTCTCAAGTTGGCAAAGCGTCACGGCTTCTCAGACGAACAGATTGGTGCGCTGCGTCACCTGGACGCTGAAGTGGTGACCGGGGTTCGCCACGCTTTGGGAATCCGCCCGGTCTACAAGACAGTGGACACATGTGCTGGTGAGTTCGCTGCGCACACGCCGTACCACTACTCGAGCTACGACCAGGAAACCGAAGTCCAGCCACGTGACCGCGAAGCCGTCATTATCTTGGGCTCCGGACCTAACCGGATCGGTCAGGGTATCGAGTTCGACTATTCGTGCGTCCACGCCACGATGGCGCTAGCTGAGGCCGGCTACGAAACCATCATGGTCAACTGCAACCCGGAAACCGTGTCAACGGACTACGACACGGCAGACCGCCTCTACTTTGAACCACTCACGTTCGAAGACGTCATGGAAATCTACAACGCGGAACTGGCCGTCGGCCCCATCAAGGGTGTCGTGTGTACCTTGGGTGGTCAGACCCCGCTGGGACTTGCGGCTCGTCTGAAAGAAGCGGGCGTTCCCGTGTTGGGCACCCAGCCTGAAGCCATCGACTTGGCAGAGGACCGTGGCGAGTTCGGCCGGGTTCTGCACCAGGCGGGCCTCCTTGCTCCCAAGCACGGAACCGCTACCACGTATGAGGAAGCTGAGGCGATCGCCGAATCGATCGGCTACCCGGTTCTGGTTCGCCCGTCCTACGTGCTGGGTGGGCGCGGAATGCAGATTGTGTATGACAACGCCCAGTTGCGTTCGTACATGGATTCCGCGACCGAGGTGTCACCCACCCGTCCCGTTCTTGTGGACCGGTTCCTGGAAGACGCCGTCGAAATTGACGTCGACGCGCTGTTCGATGGGGAAGACCTCTACATCGGTGGCGTTATGGAACACATTGAGGAAGCGGGTATCCACTCGGGTGACTCGGCATGTGTTCTCCCCGCGATCACCCTGGGTGAAAATGTTCTCAAACGTGTGCGGTCGGCTACCCGCGCAATTGCGGAAGGCACCGGAGTTCGGGGTCTGCTCAACATCCAGTTCGCAGTTGCAGCCGATGTTCTCTACGTGATCGAGGCGAACCCACGTGCGTCGCGTACGGTTCCGTTCGTGTCCAAGGCCACGGGTAAGCAACTGGCCAAGGCTGCGGCGAAAATTGCTGTTGGCGAAACAATCGCGTCTATGCGCGGAACGCTTCTGGAGGCAGAAGGTGACGGTTCGCATGTGAACCTGGATCACCCGGTTGCGGTGAAAGAAGCTGTTCTTCCGTTCCGTCGCTTCCGCGATGTCGACGGGCGAGTTGTCGACTCGATTCTTGGTCCGGAAATGCGCTCCACGGGTGAAGTTATGGGTATCGCACCAACGTTCCCCATGGCGTTCGCCAAAGCCGAAATGGGCGCTGGCGCTTCACTTCCCACGCAAGGGCGTGTGTTTGTTTCGGTTGCAGACCGTGACAAGCGAGCCGCAGTATTGCCCGTGAAGAAACTTGCCGACATGGGCTTCGAAGTGATTTGCACGGAAGGTACCGCCGCAGTTATGGCACGCTACGGAATCAAGACTGTGGCCATGAAGAAGTACTTCGAACTCCAAGAAGGCGAACGTTCAATCCTGGACGACATTGCTGAACGGAAGATCGACCTGGTGGTCAACGTGCCGTCCGGGCGGCAAGAGCGTGCCGACGGGTACGAAATCCGTGCGGCTGCGACAGCGGCACCTTTGCCGATCCTCACGACGACAGCCGAGTTTGCCGCCGCAGTGTCTGCGATCGAAGCGATTCGTTCATCCGACTTCGGCGTTGCCTCTTTGCAGGACTGGGCATGAGTTTTGCGCATCTGTGGCAATCGGCTATTGCACGTAACCCCCTATGCGTGGGTATCGACCCGGCTCCAGCGACGCTTGAAGCGTGGGGGCTGGAAGATACGCCAGAAGGTCTAGCCTCATTCGGCACCACCATGCTGGAGCAGTGCCACATGGAGGCGTGGTGTGTAAAGCCCCAAGTGGCGTTCTTTGAACGCCACGGGGCAGCTGGCATAGCGGTTTTAGAGAGCGTGCACCGGATCGCACAAGACCTGGGTATGGTCGTCATCACTGACGCGAAACGTGGAGACATTGGCTCCACGATGGACGGCTACGCTGACGCATATCTCAACCCATCTCGCCCGCTTGCCACAGATGCGCTCACCGTGTCCCCATACCTGGGGACAGACAGCCTCAACTCGGTCTTTAAGGCTGCAGAGAAGTACGGCACCGGGTTCTTCGCCCTTGCTCTGACGTCCAACCCGTCCGGGCCCCAAGTGCAACACGCTCAGAATGCTGGGACAGCAGTTGCCGCGCAGGTCGTTGAAACGGTGTACAACTTCAACGAGTCAGTTGGTGCCCCGTTGGGCGGACTGGTCGTGGGTGCCACAATAGGTGACGCTGCACGAAAACTTGGGATCGACCTCGGCGCTTTTAACGGGCCAATCCTGTCGCCGGGCTACGGTGCACAGGGAGCCACGGTGGAAGACCTTCACACGGTATTCGGTCGCGCGTTCGACAAGGTGTTCGTGAACGTCTCGCGAGGCATTTCAAATTCCGGACCTCAGAAAATAAAGCACCATATTCGAACAATAAGTAGCGAAATTCGCGGGGATGCCCTATAGACTGACCGTAAGTTTCTTCTGGCTTAGGAGTACACGGTGGCACTAGAACCATTGACACCAGAACAACGGTCAGCAGCACTGGAGAAAGCATTCCAGGCTCGACAAGCCCGAGCACAAGTCAAAGCTGACCTCAAAGCAGGAAAGACGACGTTGAAGTCGGTTTTGACGAACGCGGCTGAGGACGAAGCAGTAAGCAAAATGAAGGTTGTTGACCTGCTTAAGTCCATCCCGGGTGTAGGGGAGCGCCGAGCACAAGGCACAATGGAAGAAATTGGGATTGCCGCATCGCGTCGCATTAAAGGCCTGGGCGTCCATCAAAAAGCAGCACTCTTGGAGAAATTCGACAACGTATGACACCACGACTCACCGTTCTCACCGGCCCTTCAGCGGTAGGGAAAGGCACCGTTGGTGCCTACATCCGTGAACACTTCCCGCACGTGTGGTTCTCTGTATCAGCGACCACCCGTGATCCCCGCCCTGGTGAGATCGATGGGGTGCACTACCAATTCGTGTCACCGGCCGAATTTGACCACATGGTCAAATCCGGACAGATGCTTGAAACTGCGGTGGTACATGGTCGCAATCAGTACGGAACCCCGCGGGAACCCGTCATGCAAGCCCTGGACGAAGGTAAGTTTCCACTTTTAGAAATTGACCTTGCAGGCGCACGCCAAGTTAAAGAGCGCATGCCGGAAGCCCGGTTCATCTTTTTGGCCCCACCCAGCTGGGACGAACTGGTGCGCAGACTCGTGGGTCGTGGCACGGAATCCGAAGAGGAACAAGCGCGACGACTCGAAACAGCCAAAGTCGAATTGGCTGCTGAAGAAGAGTTCGACCACACCGTTGTCAACCACGATGTTAGAACTGCGGCCCAAGAACTAGTAACATTGATGGGGCTGTCTGTTGACAACCCCGAAAACTAAGACGGAACTATCACACTGTTCCGCAAACCTAGATGGAGAATGAGTGTCCGTTCAACCTGAAGGCATCACTAACCCGCCTATTGACGACCTGCTCGAAAAGACCGAATCAAAGTACGAACTGGTCATCGAAGCATCACGCCGTGCACGCCAGATCAACGCGTACTACGCACAGCTTCAGGAAGGTCTGCTCGAAAACGTGGGACCGCTGGTGACACCAGAACCCAACGAGAAGCCACTGTCGATCGCCCTGCGCGAAATTGACCAGGACAAGATCATCATCCGTGAGGCCACCGAAGCTGACTTCGCAGCACCGGAATCTGAACCTGCGGCAGACGACCTCGGCTTCACCTTTGACCAGGACGTCGAAGAGTAAGTGAACATTGTTCTCGGAGTTGCCGGAGGAATCGCCGCCTACAAGGTGTGCCATGTGGTCCGGTTGCTCAAAGAACAAGGGCACAGCGTGCGCGTCGTGCCCACCGAGGCGGCTTTGAAGTTCGTGGGAGCACCCACGTGGGAAGCACTGTCAGGTCAGCCCGTCGCCACAGACGTATTTGACCACGTAGAAGAAGTCCAACACGTCAACGTTGGACACAGTGCTGATCTCGTGATCGTTGCACCCGCCACTGCCGATCTCCTCGCACGTGCCCGAGCCGGCATGGGCAATGACATGCTCGCAGCGACCCTGCTGGTGGCAACGTGCCCCGTGGTGTACGTTCCTGCGATGCACACTCAAATGTGGCAACACCCAGCCACACAAGACAATGTGGCGACTCTGCGCGCTCGTGGCGCTCACGTCATGGAACCCGCTTCCGGGCGCCTCACAGGTACAGACTCAGGTCCTGGGCGTCTGCCCGAACCTGCAGACATTGTGGAATATGCGCTGTCACAGGTAGAGGGTTTACCCTCTACCGCTCTTGCTGGAACTGCGACTGCCCTTGCCGACACACAAGTGTTTATTTCTGCTGGGGGAACCCGCGAACCGTTAGACCCCGTGCGCTACTTGGGTAACCGCTCATCTGGAAAACAAGGCGTTGCCTTGGCACAGGTTGCCCTGGACATGGGCGCTAACGTGACCGTGTGCGCAGCGAATGTTGCCAACGACGTTCTGGAACCCATCCGTGGCCGAGCCACCATTGTTCCGGTCGAAACCACCGAGGAACTTCACGAGCAATGTGTGGCACATGGTGAAGAATCCGAACTCATTATCATGGCAGCCGCGGTCGCCGACTACCGTCCGGCAGAAATCGCTGAGCACAAAATGAAGAAGTCCGGCGATGAAGGTATGACGCTGTCCCTGGTGCAGAACCCGGACATTCTCAAAGACTTAGTCGCACGGTTTGGGGACACGAAAACCATTGTGGGCTTCGCCGCTGAAACTGGTTCAGACGAATCGACCCCCGAATCCTTGGCTCAACAAAAATTGTTGCGCAAAGGGTGCCGTGCACTGGTGTTTAACAGCGTGGCGCAAGGGGCAGTGTTTGGCGACGATGCGACCTCGGTCATTGTGTACGAACGCGACGGAGACGACGTTCGGGAGCGCGTCCGCGCCTCTGGGACCAAGCAAGAAGTGTCACGCGTTGTCATGGAGTCGGTAGCTCAGCTACTCCCCAGCTAGACTGTCATTCGTGAAAAGCTTGCGTTATTTTACTTCCGAATCGGTCACTGAGGGGCACCCCGACAAGATTTGCGATCAGATTTCTGACGCAGTCCTGGATAACTTGCTGGCTCAAGACCAGCGATCCCGTGTTGCGGTTGAAACCCTTGTCACCACCGGCCTGGTTCATGTAGCCGGTGAAGTCACCACCGACGGCTACGCCGATGTGGCCACAATTGCGCGAGACGTGATCACCGGAATCGGGTACACCAACTCAGACATGGGCTTCGACGGGCACTCGTGTGGCGTCACCGTGTCAATTGGCTCTCAGTCCACCGACATCTCTGACGGCGTGACCACCTCGATCGAGGCGCGCGCAGGTGGGAACGACCCACTTGAACGCTTGGGAGCAGGCGACCAAGGTCTCATGTTCGGTTACGCAGACAATGCGACGCCCGAACTCATGCCCATGCCCATCCACCTTGCCCACCGCATGTCACAGAGGCTCTCAGAGGTCCGCAAGAACGGAACCGTTGACTACCTGCGCCCAGACGGCAAAACCCAGGTGACAATCGGTTACGACGGAGACAAAGCCGTGAGCGTGGACTGCGTAGTTTTGTCTAGCCAGCACTCAGAAGGCACCGATCACCGTCAGCTGGAAGGCGACATTCGCGAACACGTCATCAACCCGATCCTGAACGACTCCGGGTTGGACACCTCGGGCACCGAATTCTGGATCAACCCAGCCGGGCCGTTCATCGTGGGCGGCCCCATGGGCGACGCGGGCCTCACTGGACGCAAGATCATCGTGGACACGTACGGCGGATTCGCCCGCCACGGAGGCGGCGCGTTTTCCGGAAAAGACCCGTCGAAGGTGGACCGGTCAGGTGCCTATGCGATGCGCTGGGTCGCCAAAAACGTCGTAGCGGCAGGGCTTGCTGACCGCGCAGAAGTGCAGGTGGCCTACGCGATTGGAAAATCGCACCCTGTTGGTTTGTACGTGGAAACCTTCGGCACGGAGAAAGAGGACCCGGCACGCATTGAAAAAGCCATTGAAGAGGTCTTCGACTTGCGCCCGGCAGCCATCATTCGGGAACTCGCGCTCAACCGCCCTATCTACAACCTGACCAGCACGTATGGTCACTTTGGGCGCGAACTTCCCGAATTCACATGGGAAAACACCGACCGTGCGGAAGCGTTGACGCGGGCGATCTGAACCCCGAAACTCGAAGAATGGAATTACCCGGCTTCGACAACCAGTTGAGGATCCGCGGGGGTCTGACCCCAGCGCCGACCCAACCCGTCGCAGCCGTCCTGTTAGAAACCCCTGTTCCGCACTTAGCGCGAACCTTCGACTACGCGGTCACAGAGTCACTCGACGAAGACGCCCAGCCGGGCGTGCGGGTACGCGTCAAGTTTTCTGGCCGGCTCATGAGCGGGTTCATTGTGGCGCGCACGGACACCACCGACCACGACGGCGAACTCCACGCCCTCGAACGCGTCACCTCACCCGTCCCGGTGCTCACCCCCGAACTGCTGGAACTGTGCGCGTCACTTGCGAACAAGTACGCGGGAACCGTCCCGGACGTAGTCCGACTCGCCATCCCACCCCGCCACGCAGGCGGTGAAAAGACAGCCTTAGGGGCGGAGACCTCGGCGACTCCCACCTTCCCTGACCTGCCCGGCCCGTTAGGGGAGAGCGAAGCAGACTTCCTGGGTGCTTTGCGCACATGGGTGCAGTCTGAGGAGCAAGCGCCGGGACCCAGGGCAGCGTTCGTGGTTCCGCCGGGGGAGCAGCCCGGCCGGGGGTGGGTGCACGCTGCCTTGCGGGCCACTGCCGAGGTGCTCGCAGCTGAGCGCTCAGTGCTCATTGTGGTGCCCGACCAGTCCAGCGTTGAAACCGTGACGTCGATATTGGGCCCTGCAGCTGTGACGCTTACACATGAGCAAGGCCCGCAAGCGCGCTGGTCGGCCTGGGTGAAAGCGCTTACAGGGAAAGCGCGAGTGGTGGTAGGAACCCGTGCGAGCGCGTATGTGCCCATGCCTGATCTGGGTCTCATCATCATGTGTTTTGACGACGAAGACGCCTTCATTGAACCCAGGGCGCCCTACTGCCACGCCCGGTCAGTCGTGTGTGAACGGGTCGCGCAGACCCACGTGGCCACCTTGTTCATTGACCATGCGCGCAGCGTCGACGTGCAACGACTCGTGGACGCGGGGTGGATGGGCGACGTGACCTTGCCTCGCCCGCGGGTCCGGGAGCTCACCCCCGTTGTCCTGGACTCAGGGTTCACCCGGTCAATTGCCGACTTCACCTCACTACCTGAGCGGGCCTTTGACCTCATGCGGCAGGCCCTGGGACGGGCCAAAACCCAGGGTCACGTGGGTCCAGTGCTGGTACAAGTTCCACGCACGGGGTACATCACGTTGGTGGTGTGTGAGAGGTGCCGAGAAACCCTGCGCTGTTCATGTGGGGCACCCATGAGGGCGGCTAGCGTGACCGGCCCGTTTGCGTGTTCCGCATGTGGGTACCGCAGCGATCAGGCGACGTGCGAGTGCGGCTCGACCCGTTTTCGTTCAGCCGGTCAAGGCTTAGAAACCGTGCACTACGAGCTGGGACGAGCCTTCCCCGGGGTGCCCGTGGTGCGTAGCGGAGGTGACCGGATTATTGCCCGCGTGGACCCCGAACCACAGATCGTGGTTGCCACCACCGGAGCCGAACCATACACAGAAGGCGGGTACGCGCTGGCGCTGCTCTTCGACACCCTGTGGCCCGGACCCAGCCTGCGCTCCACCCAAACCGCAATTGCCCGACGCATGCGGGCCGTCAACCTCGTACGCCCCGCCCCGGGGCGCGTCCTGGTGCTCGACGAGAACCCCGACATCATCCGCACACTGGTCCACTACGACCCCGTGGGATGGGCCAGGCACGAACTCGAAGTCCGCGAAGAACTGGGCATGCCACCCGTTGTTCGCGCGTGCGAAGTGTCCGGACCACGAGCCGTCGTCGAACAGACCCTGGGACAGCTCAACACCATTGACGGGGTCAAACTGTTCGAAGAACGCGAAGGACCGCCCCGCTCCCACTACACACGCAACAGCACCGACGACGATGCAACCATCACCGCCGTCCTCGGAATTGAACGACACGCGTCCGCCCAGGTGACGGAACTTCTCAAGCGGATAACGACCTCGGCGATCATGCACGGCAAACCCGCCCCCCGCATCCGGATAGACGACCCCGACGCCCTGTAGCATGGAGGGCGTGAGAATCGTCTTTGCTGGAACCCCGTCCGTCGCAGTGCCTGCACTCCACGCCCTGCGTGAACATCACCAGGTCGTTGCAGTTCTAACCCGACCCGACGCGCCGGTGGGACGCAAACGCATCATGACGCCCAGCCCGGTCAAGACCGCGGCCCTGGAAGCAGGAATCGACGTCATCGAAGCGTCACACGTGGACGACGAGGTGTGCGAACGCATCGCCCAGTACCAGCCAAACGTCGGCGCTGTTGTGGCCTACGGTGCGTTGCTCAAAGACAACGCGCTCTCGCTGCCCACGCACGGCTGGTTCAACCTGCATTTCTCCCTACTCCCGGCCTACCGTGGTGCCGCCCCCGTGCAGTGGGCACTCATCAACGGCGAGGCCACAACCGGCCTTACGGTCTTCCAACTGGATAGGGGCATGGACACCGGGCCGGTGCTGGACCAACGCGAATATCCACTTCCCAAAAAAGACGCA
>NZ_ADNU01000047.1 GCF_000178455.1 Brevibacterium mcbrellneri ATCC 49030
TTGCGCTCTGACCACGGCTTTCCTTGCGGGTCTGCGGATGCGCGGTTGTAGAGCATGCGCCTGTTGGCTGGCCATGCCCAACCCCATTCGCGGGCCGCGGTGTCCTGTTCCTGCCCGGGTTTGCGGTTGGCGGCGTGGTTGATTCCGTCGGCAAACACTCCGGTGTAGATCCAGCAACCGCCCGAGGTGGTTCCGTCCGCCCGCATTTCATTGAAGTTGGCGAGTGGCTCACCCTTGTTAGGGCCGTCGAGGTGGAATCCGTTGATCTCAGCAAGGACCGCTGAGGCGTCGGGCTCGCCGTGTTCATCGACCGGGTAGTCCCAGGTGAGGTCCAAGAGCGGACGGTCACGCGGGTCTGTGGAGTCGGCGAGCTTTGCGCGGATCCGGTTTCCGAGGTCGTAGAGGAACTCCAGGTCCGAGGTGGCATCCCCGGGCGGGGTGATGGCCTGGTGACGCCACTGTACAAGGCGCTGGGTTTGGGTGAACGTACCAGCTTTTTCCGTGTGGTTGGCCGCCGGCATGAAGAAGATTTCCGTACCGATGTCCTCTGTGCGGAGTTCGCCCGTATCGATTTCGGGCCCCTCTTTCCACCAGGTCGCCGATTCGATCATGTTGAAGTCGCGCACAACCAGCCACTTGAGGTGCGACATGGCCATACGTTGCATGCGACCGTTCGCAGACCCCACCGCCGGGTTCTGCCCCAGCAAGAAGTACCCGTCAACCTTGTCTTCAAGCATCAACATGCACGACTGGTACGTGCCGTGCGGTCCGTTGATACGGGGGAGGTAGTCGTACGCGAAGTCGTTTTCTGGCGTGGCCTTGTCACCCCACCACGACTTCAACAGGCTCACCGCATACGCGTCTCCATTGGCCCAGAAGCCCTTCTTCTTTTTGTCACCCACGGCACCGAGGTATTGGTCCAGGGTGTCGTGCGTTCCGGCTTTGGGCATGGGCAGGTAACCGGGAAGCAGGTGGAACAGGGTTGGGATGTCGGACGCACCTTGAATGGTGGCGTGCCCGCGTAGCGCCATGATTCCACCGCCTGGGCGTCCCATGTTTCCAAGCAGAAGCTGGAGGATGGCTGCCGTGCGGATGAACTGCGTTCCCATGGAGTGCTGTGTCCAGCCCACTGCGTAGGCAAAGCACGTGGTGCGTTCCCGCCCGGAGTTCTGCGTGATGGAGCGCGCTACATACTCAAAGTCTTCGCGCTTAATGCCACACATCTGTTCCACCAGCTCAGGGGTGTAACGCGAGTAGTGGCGTTTAAGGATCTGGAAGACAGTCCTGGGGTGTTCATATGTGGGGTCGGTGGCTGGGCGACCCGTTTCAGGGTCGATCTCGTATGCCCAACTGGTCTGGTCGTAGGTCTTGGAGTCCTTGTCGAACCCAGAGAACAGACCGTCAAGGTCCTCCGTGTCGCGGTAGTCCTCGTTGATGATCGTGGCGGCGTTGGTGTAGGCCTGCACGTACTCAGCAAAGTACGCGTCGTTTTCGATGACCCACCGGATGAGCGCTCCCAAGAACACAATGTCTGAACCCGCCCGGATAGGCACGTACTTGTCAGCAAGTGCCGAGGTGCGACTAAAGCGAGGGTCGATGTGAATGACGCGTGCCCCACGCTTTTTAGCTTCCGTCACCCATTGGAACCCAACGGGGTGAGCTTCAGCCATGTTAGAACCTTGGATCACAATGCAATCGGCATTGGCCATGTCCTGGAGGTACTGGGTGGCGCCTCCTCGCCCAAATGAGGACCCCAAACTGGGGACCGTGGCAGAGTGTCAAATACGCGCCTGGTTCTCCATCTGAACAGCGCCTGCGGCGGTGAACAGCTTCTTGGCCAGGTAGTTTTCTTCGTTGTCGATCGTGGCTCCACCCAGGGACGCGATTCCCATGGTGCGGTTGAGCGGACGACCGTGTTCGTCAGTGTCTTGCCAGTGAGCGCGACGCGCTTCAATGAAACGTTCCGCGATCATGTCCATCGCGGTGTCTAAGCTGATCTTTTCCCAATCCGTGGAGTGGGGAGCACGGTACAGGACATCCGTGACACGTCCAGGCGCGTTGACCAACTGTTCTGAGGCTGCACCCTTAGGGCACAAACGTCCACGTGAAATAGGGGAGTCCGGGTCACCTTCGATCTGTACAACCTTGTTGTCTTTCACGAAGATTCGTTGACCACATCCCACCGCGCAATAGGGGCACACCGACTGAACGACTTTGTCAGCGGTCACCGTGCGCGGTTCAGTGTTCTGGGTCTTTGTACTGGTCACGGAAGGACCGCGACCAAACGCGTCACCAGTGGTGAGCTGCCGCACCACCGGCCACTGCAAGAAACTAAACCGACCCATGCCTGGGAGTCTAGCATCAGCGTGACTACTGGATCAGGTTTTGTGCCTGGTCAATCTGGGTGATGAGACGACGTCTCAAGGCTTGAGCCTGCCGGGAAAACTCCTCTTGCCTGCGCATGTATTCGGCTTTCCCCTGCGCGGTTTCAATCGCCACGACCCCATACCCCCACGCGCGCACATCATAGGGTGAGGCTTCCATGTCGAGTGTGCGAATCGCACGCGCCAGGTCGAACGCGTCCAACACCGTCGCCGATTCCACGATCGGCTCCAGCTTCATCGCCCACTTGTACAAGTCCATTCCGGCGTGCAGACAACCAGGTTGTTCGTTCGCGCGCATCCCTTGCCGCGTGGGTTGCAACGTGTTCAGCGGGCGCGCCGGGGGAGTGAAAAACCTGAACGCGTCGTAGTGGCTGCACTGGATGCGGTGATTTTCGACCACGCGGTCCGTCTCTTCTTGGCTCAACCGCAAAGGCACGTGCGAGTGGCGGTGTTCCTGCGTCGTCTGCTTGTACACCATGGCCCATTCGTGCAACCCAAAACATCCGAACGACGCTTCCCGGTCCACGGTCGCTTCCAACAGTTGCCGGATAAACGTTGCTCCCTGGCCACGGTCGGCTTCCCACGCGCCCACGTCAACGTGGGCCACCGTGTGCCCGGCGTGCTGGCTACGTGTGTACCAGCGCCGGTTGAAGTAGGCCTCATCCGCCGAGGTCTCAACCATCACTGCTGTTCCCGCACCCGGGTGCCATGTGGCGAGTTTGCCGGGTTTGAACGGGTAGTAGGTGAAAAGGAAGTCCTCAACCGGGTGCTTTTCGCCGCGGGACCGGCGTTCCAGGTGGGAAGCGGTGCGCTCATGAACGGCCTGTTCATGAGCGTCACGAAGTTCCCGCCATTCGCGGGGTGAAAGAACGTGCACGGTTTAGTCGAGGTGTCCTTTGCCCGCTGCGGTGGAGCGTTCGTCAAGGAGTTCGTTGGCCGAGGCGGTAATCCGCTCCCGCTGAAGGTCGTCCAGTTCCAGCTGGGGAACCACTGTGTAGGTGCCGTTTTCAATGGTCACCGGGTAGGAGTAGACCACACCGGCAGGAACCCCGTAGCGCGCCTCCTCAGGTAGCGCCTGCGTGGGGACCGCCATGGAAACCCAACGGCCGTCCGTTCCCTGTTCCCAGTCGCGGAGGTGATCCAGGGTCGCTGACGCTGCAGACACCACCGAGGAACCACCTCGGGCTTGAATAACGGCACCACCGCGGGTAGCGACGGTAGGCACGATGGTGTCCAACCAGGTGTCCCTGTCAATGACGTCCAGGGCGGGAGTGCCACCCACGGTTGCGAACGTGAGGTCAGGGAACTGCGTGTTGGAGTGGTTACCCCACACGGCCACCTGAGCGATGTCACCGGCACTTACGCGGGCGCGCTGGGCCACTTGTCCAATCAAGCGGTTGTGGTCCAGGCGGGTCAGCGCGGTGATGTTTGCGGGGTTGAAGCCTTCTTTTTCTGCGTGGTGGGCGGCCACCAGCGCGTTCGTGTTGGCAGGGTTTCCGGTGACCACGACTTTGCAGTCCGGGTGGGCGACCTGTCCCAGAACGCGGCCTTGAGTGGAGAAAATGCCTGCGTTGACTTCAAGAAGATCGCCACGGGTCATGCCGTCCTTGCGGGGTGCGGAACCAATGAGCAAGGCTGCGTGAGCGCCGTCGAAGGCAACCTCGGGATCATCGGTGGCCACGATGTTTGCGATGCGCGGGGAGGCGTGGTCCACGAGCTCCATAATGACCCCGTCTAGAGCCTGAACCGCCTGCGGGACTTCAAGGAGCCTCAACTCGATGGGTTCGTCTCCGTAGACGTAGCCGTCAGCGAGACGGCCCAAAACGTTGTATCCGATATTTCCTGCAGCACCTGAAACAGCGACGATTTTCATGAGCGCCCCTTTCTGAAGTCTGGAATTATTCTATCGGCCAGGTGCGGGTAGTTCACCGAGGTGCTGACCGGTTAGTGCGCGCCGTGGGTACCGCGTTCCACGGGTCTTCGGGCCACGGGTGCTTGGAGTACTTGCCCCGGTTTTCGGCCCGCACGTGCGCATACGCCCCATTCCAAAAACTGCGCAGATCATCCGTGACCGCCAAGGGCCTGCGGGCTGGTGACAACAAGTGCATGAGGACTGGGCGGCCCAGAATTGAAGGTGTGTCGGCCAGACCAAAGCACTCTTGGAGTTTCACCGCTAACACGGGCGCTTCCGGCTGATCCCCGTGAGACTCAGGCGTGGGGTAGGTGACCCGGATTTTGGCACCGCTGGGAACCTCGAGCCGTTCAGGAACCAGCTCGTTGAGCCGGGCCGCTTCCGGCCACGGCAGTACGCGCTGCAAGGCCGCAACCAGGTCAATCTTGTGCCCGCGGCCCAGTGCCTCCAGATCAGGTTCGAGCCACGTGAGGTCCTGCAGGGCATCCAGGGTGACATTGGGCCACGGGTCACCTACGACGGCGCGCACATAACCCAACCTTGCGCGCAAGGCCTCAAATGCGGGATCGCCCTCACCCGGCTGTTCGGAAATCCCCGGCACCACGGCGTGCAATCCACGTGTCTCACACGCAGCCCGCGCAGCGTCCACAACCGCCTGAGCTGACGGCTGCACCGGGGTGGATGCGAGCTCAATCGCACCCAGTTCCTCCACCTTCCGGGCCCGCACTTTGCCGTCTGTAAACTCAGCACGCTCAACCGTGCGGTGTAACGCACCGGCGGCCTCTAGCGCAGTCGCTTCATCGATCGACACGGCCAGCTGCGCACGCGCCTTACTTCCCGCCCGTGCCATGCTTGCAATCGCGATCCAGTCATCGAACCCATCCGCACGCACACCGGTCCCGGACGCGGTCAGGTAGGTGTCACCTCGGCGGCGGGCAATCCACTCCGGGCGCGCCAACGCAGTCACCAACCCCACAACAGAACGTGGCACGGAACCCTGGGGCGCATCCACGCCAGCAATCCGGGAAAGCCGGGCCACCTCGCGCTCAAACGTCGCCGTGCCCGAAAGCTTCGACACCAACTCCGGCACATCACGCGCCCGCTCATCAGTGGCCAGCGCGCACGCGACTCGCACCGCCTGAGGCCCCACCTTTTCCACCCCGTCAAACAGCGCGCGAGCCACATGCGGATCGGCCGGGACGCTCGCAAGCCTGTGCCCAACCGGGGTCGCCTCCCCGTCCTGGTCCAACGCTCCCAGTGCAGTGAGTGCCTGCACCGCTCGCTCCGTTGCCCGAGGCGGCAGCTCCGTTGGCATGTCCAGCCCGACTCCCAGCGGGGTTCCCCACACCGCTAAATCAAGCACAGTAGACGTAAGGTCTGACGTTGTGATCTCTGGGGGAGTGTGGGCCGGCCGGGACGCGAAATCCGCTTGGCTCATACACCTGATGACCCGGCCCGGGGCTTCACGGTGCGCACGGCCCGCACGCTGCACCATGGCCGCTTTTGACGCGCCCACGGTGACCAGGCCGGACATCCCGCGCACGGAATCAAAACGCGCCTGACGATCCAGTCCAGCATCGACTACAGAGCGCACCCCTGGAACCGTGATCGCCGATTCGGCGATGTTGGTCGCCACAATCACCCGAGTGCTCCCAGGTACGTGACCGCGCACAATCTGCTGCTGGGCCGCAACACTAAGCCGGCCGGACAGCTCCTCGGTGGGGAAGTCACGGCGCACACTGGCTGCCACGCGCTCAATTTCGCGCGCACCGGGCACAAACACCAAGACGTCGCCACCGCGCTCGCTGCGGTGCTGAGCCTCGCAGGCAGCGACACTTGCCACGTGGTCCAAGAAGCCCCAGTCCACGCCACGTTCAGTGAGCGGACGCAGTCCGGGCTCCCACACGGTCTCACACTCAAACGTGGGCACGTGAGCGGACAACAGCGTCGCCTCTTCGCTCGTGGCTTGCGTGAGAAGGCCCATCCACATGTCACTTTCCAACGTGGCCGACATCGCATACACCCGCAGGTCATCCCGCATCGCCGCGACCTGCGCCACGAACGCACACGCCAGGTCCGAATCGATCGACCGCTCATGGACCTCGTCCAAAATGACGGCCGAAACCCCGGCCAACTCCGGGTCCCGCAACAACCGGCGGATCAACACCCCAGTCGTCACGAACTCAACCTTCGCATCCGCTGGGACGTCACGGTCACCTCGGACGGTGTACCCCACCGGCACCCCGGACAGTTCCCGCAACCGGGCAGCCGCCGCCTGAGCGGCAATGCGGCGAGGCTGCGTGACCACCACGCGCCCTGAACCCAGATTGGCAACCGCGGGAGGGACCACAGTGGTCTTACCGGAACCCGGGGGTGCCTGGATAACAGCTACCCGAGGTCGTTGATCCGCAATCTGGGCCACCAGCGAGGCTGCAGGCAGGTTGGCAGAAATCCGGCCGAGGTCGAACATCACTTAGCGAACCAGCTCGAATCGACGGGTTCTTCGGTCGGTTCGATGTCAGACAGCGACGTGTAGACCTCTTCGCGTAGGTCCGCAAAGTGCTCATTGGGATCGAGGATGGTGACCGTGTGGCCACGGCGCTTAAGCTCAAAGATTCCAGCGTGAAGCAGCTTGTACCCCACCAGGGACACCGACGGCACACTCCTGAAGTCGATAACGATGGGCTGGCTGTTTTGCGGGGTCTCGAGAATGGACCGCAAGGCTTTTTCAGCCAGCGAGAAGTCCATACTTCCCTGAATGTGAATGTGCAGGCGACCCGAGCTGTCCGTTTCTTTTTCCAGAACAGACGACAGGATCGGGCTGGGTGGCTTCATCATGTGAAGGCCCAAGTCTTCGCTCATGCGTTCAAACGCGTCCACGCCGCGTACCGAGTTGCCGAACTTATCAATCGGAGGCGAAAACGCGGCCGCCCCCATCTGGCCGGGCAGCGAGCCCATGATGCCACCAGAGACCCCGGACTTGGCAGGGATCCCCACATTGGTGAGCCAGTCACCAGCCGCGTCATACATGCCGCACGTAGTCATCACGGACAACACCTGCTGGGCCACCCATTCGGGAACCACGCGCTCGCCTGTCTGGGGGTTCACTCCACCGGAGGCCAACGTCATCCCCATGACTGCCAGGTCCTTGGTGGTCACCAAAGCGGAACACTGACGCGTGTAGCCGCGCACCACCTCGGCGGGATCACTGATGATGAGGTCATTCGCACGCACCAGCGCAGCCAGTGCTAGATTACGCCACGCCTTGTCGATCTCAGACTCGTACACGGCGTCGTCATAGGACAACTCCCGTCCAGCAAAAGCGCTCATTCCGGCGAGAATCCGATTTTCGCGTACTTCCCTGCTGGCTCCTTTTGAATGCACCAAGGCGTGGGTAGTGACCGCACCAATGTTGATCATGGGGTTGTCTGGCCGTCCGGTCTCTTCATCCAAGCTGATCGAGTTAAACGGGTCGCCAGACGGTTCCTCACCAACAGACTGGTTGACACGTTCTAGGCCGCGGTCGGCAAGCGCCATTGCATACACGAACGGCTTCGATACCGACTGGATAGAAAACTGTGTGTCGGAGTCTCCCACGGAATAGACTATTCCTTCCGGGGTGCACAGGGACAGCCCAAACAGAGTGGGGTCCTGATTGGCGAGTTCGGGAATGTAATCTGCCAACGCTCCACCGGTTTTCCTCAAACCGGTTTCATGGATCGATTGCAAGTATTCGGTGACAGGGGAATACGCAGGATTCGAAGCGAGGGTTTCCATGGCTACTAGACTAGTGCCCATGCGAATCGTTCGTTTTGTTCACAACGACGCGCCACATTACGGCGTAGTTGAAGGAAATCTCCCTGAAGTTAGCGACGACGGAACTCTTGACACCTCGGAACTGGAGGTGGCGGTCTTAAGTTCTGACCCATTCTTTAGCCCTGCGCAATCGACCGGCGAACGCCTGCCCTATGACGAAGTGCGGATGTTGGCCCCGATCCTGCCCCGCTCAAAAGTCATTGGGGTGGGTCGGAACTTTGCCGACCACGCCCGCGAACTCGGAAACGACGTTCCGGTCAGCCCGCTGACCTTCTTCAAACCCAACACCTCGGTGGTGGGGCCAGGTGAGCCTATTCGCCTCCCCGCCATCAGTGAAGAAGTGTCTTACGAAGCTGAACTGGCCGTGGTCATTTCCAAGATCGCCAAGAACGTTACGCCAGAAAACGCGTACTCCTATGTTTTGGGATATACCGCGGCAAACGACGTGACACTGCGCGACATCCAGCGGATCGACAAACAATGGTCGCGAGCCAAAGGCTTCGACTCCAGCTGTCCTCTGGGGCCGTGGATCGAAACCGAATACGACCCAGAAAATGTGCGTATTCGGTCGTGGGTTGACGGCGAACTCAAACAAGACGGGAACACTGAAGACTTCATCTTCGACATTCCCACCGTCATTGCCCACCTCACCGAAGTCATGACCCTACTCCCAGGTGACGTCATCTTGACGGGAACACCTGCGGGAGTGGGTCGCATTGAGGCGGGTAACCGCGTTGACATTGCGATTGACGGGCTGGGAATTCTGTCCAACCCTGTCATGGACGTCTAGCGTTTAGCGTCTGGCGTCGTTGCACGAACACACTTACACACACGAACACCTATACAAAGAAGGAACACCGTGACTGTACGAGTCCGCTTTTGCCCGTCACCAACCGGAACCCCGCACGTGGGAATGGTACGTACCGCCCTGTTCAACTGGGCGTACGCCAAGCACACCGGCGGAACCTTTGTTTTCCGTATCGAAGACACCGACGCCGCCCGTGACTCAGAAGAGTCCTACGGCCAAATCATCGAAGCGATGAAGTGGCTGGGGTTGGACTGGGACGAAGGTATCGATGTGGGCGGACCACACGGCCCTTACCGCCAGTCACAGCGCGGCGACATCTACGCTGAGATCATTGAGAAGCTCAAGGCCGGCGGCCACATTTACGAGTCGTACTCCAACGCAGAAGAAATCGAAGCCCGTCACCGGGCTGCAGGCCGTGACCCCAAATTGGGCTACGACGGGTTCGACCGTGACCTGACCCAGGAACAGATCGCAGAGTTCAAGGCACAGGGCCGTGAACCTGTGTGGCGTGTGCGCATGCCGGATGAAGACATCACGTTCACAGACATGGTGCGTGGCGACATCACGTTCAAGGCCGGTTCCGTTCCCGACTTCGTGGTTGTGCGTGCAAACGGCCAGCCGCTATACACGCTGGTCAACCCGGTTGATGACGCGCTCATGGGGATCACCCACGTGCTGCGTGGTGAAGACCTGTTGAGTTCAACCCCACGCCAGATTGTTCTGTACGAACACCTCAAGGCGATCGGTGTTGCTGAGCGCACCCCAGAGTTTGGTCACCTGCCCTATGTGATGGGTGAAGGCAACAAGAAGCTGTCCAAGCGTGACCCCGAATCGAACCTGTTCCACCACCGCGACAACGGGTTCATCCCCGAAGGTTTCATCAACTACCTTGCCCTCCTGGGCTGGTCGATCGCTGCTGACCGCGACATTTTCACCGTTGATGAACTCATCGAGGCATTCGATATCCACGACGTGTTGCCTAACCCGGCGCGTTTCGACGTGAAGAAGGCCACCGCTATCAACGCTGACCACATTCGCATGTTGGACGTTGAGGACTTTGCGCAGCGTCTGGTGCCGTACCTGCAGACGGCCGAGGTGTTGCCCCAGGAACCGAGCGACGCACAGTTGGCAGTGTTGAAGGAAGCGGCTCCGCTTGTGCAGACTCGTATGAACCTGCTCAGCGAAGCCCCTGACCTTCTGCGTTTCCTCTTCGTGTCAGATGACAACTTTGAGTTCTACGAAGACGGCCTGAAGACTCTGAAAGACACTGCCCCTGAGGTGCTGGACCAGGCAATTGCAACGCTGGAACCCATCACCGACTGGACCACCGACACGCTCCACACGGCACTACAAGAAACCCTGGTGGACAAGGCCGGAATCAAGCCGCGCCTGGCGTTCGGACCGCTTCGCGTGGCAGTTTCTGGGCGCCGTATTTCGCCACCTCTGTTCGAGTCCATGGAGATTCTGGGCAAGGAATCGTCCATGTTCCGCCTCAACAAACTGCGCGAACACCTGGCTGAGTAACCCGCCAGCCCGCCCTGGGCGGGGAAACCCGCCTGACCGGCGAAAACCCGGCAACCACCTCGGCGAACAACGACAAGGAGACCCATGCTCACCCGCACGTACACGATTCCCGGACTCACTGTTGACGAACACACCGTCACGGTGCCGCTCGATCACTTTGGGGATACCCCAGGGGAGCTCGAGGTGTTTGCGCGCGTGTACTCCCTGCCGGGTTCTACGGAGAAGCCGTACCTGGTGTACCTGCAGGGTGGGCCGGGCTTTGAAGCCCAGCGAGTGACCGAGCCGTCGGGGTGGGTTGGGCGCGCACTTCGCGAATACAACGTGGTCATGTTGGACCAGCGGGGCACCGGGCAGTCCAGTCCCGTTGGATTTGTTGACGGGCACTTCGTGGGCACGGGCGAGAACCAGACGCCGACCGCAGTGGCGGACTATCTGACGCATTTCCGGGCGGATGCCATTGTGGAGGACGCCGAGGTCGTTCGCGAGTCCCTGGGTGCTTCCACCTGGGCGGTGTTGGGGCAGTCGTTCGGCGGGTTCACCGCGTTGCGGTACTTGGCAGAACACCCGGTGTCCTTGGAGCGCGTCATGTTCACCGGCGGGCTGCCACGGGTGCCAGGTGCGGACGGCGGTGAGGCTGACGCTGATCCGGCCATTGTGTACCGCGATACGTGGGAAATCATGGCGGGGAAGTCGGATCGGTTCTTCAAGCGCTACCCGCACACGCGCGAAGCGTATGAGCGTCTGTTTGAGCGTGCGGCCGATGGGATTGAGCTACCGGATGGCACCGTGGCCACGCAGGCGCACGTGCGTGGCTTAGGGCAGTTCCTGGGGGCCAGCGGGGGAGCGGAACGCCTGAACTACCTGTTGGCGCTGGGTGACTCGATGGCCGGGCGTCACGACCTGCAGGACGCTTTGACCTTTGGCGCGCGCAACCCCATCTATGCGGTGTTGCACGAAAGTTGCTGGGCTTCTAGCACCGCTACACGTTGGGCTGCCGAACGTGCCCGCCCAGAAGGGCAGTCGCCGTTCGCCCTGGCGGGTGAGCACGTGACGCAGGACCACTTTGAGTCCGGGCCTCTGGAAGCGTGGAAGGACGTGGCGCATGTGCTAGCCGACCACGAATGGCCGGTCATGTGGGACGCGGACAAACTTGCTCAGGTGCGAGGCAAGGTTCCTGCGGCGGCTGCGGTGTACTTCGACGATGCGTATGTGCCGTGCAAACATTCCTTGGCTACTGCGAAGCTCGCGGGGGTTGAACCGTGGGTGACTAACGAATATGAGCACAACGGACTGCGTGCGTCAGGGGAGCGGGTACTGGACCGCCTGCTGGCCATGACCCGCGGCGAAGTGTGATGGCGCGTGGGGCTGTTAGCTCACAGCTTAGTTCCGCCGTTTGAGCACGGTAGCGATGATGATCGCGATGATCGAACCCAGAATGGGCACGAATACTGCTAACAGAATCAGCAGTGTCGTGTGTAACGGTTGGAGCCGAGCGAAAACCACCAGGACTATCGCAGTGACCAGCAAAATGAGCGAAACAGGAGCCACGAACATCATGGCCACAACACCGGCGTCGGCATAAAACGGAACCTGCGGGCCGGTCGCCAGCGTCGAAGAAAAGACCACAGTTGGTAGGAGCATTTTCGCCTCCTGTGAAACAACCAATGAGTTCGTTTGATGATAGCGCCCCCTCTGATGGGCAACACAAATTCGTGCCGGTTTTGCACAAGAGCGCCGAGGTATGTAAAGTAGTCTTTCGTTGCCGACGCGGGCTTCAAGCCCGAGTCTTGCATTGGGGTATGGTGTAATTGGCAGCACGAGTGATTCTGGTTCATTTAGTCTAGGTTCGAGTCCTGGTACCCCAGCGCTATTTCAGCACAAGCCCCCGTCGTCTAGTGGCCTAGGACGCCGCCCTCTCAAGGCGGAAACGGCAGTTCGAACCTGCTCGGGGGTACACATTCCAAAACTTCATACACATGAGGGGCGCATCTGTCTTAGATGCGCCCCTCATGCGTGCGGTTCCGGTTGCGAGCCCGGAGATTAGTCGGTCAGAGCCCTCCGCATTTCCGTGGTGTTTTGCGCCGTACGGATACTGGCAACCATGAATTCGAGCGCAATACGCGACAAAATGATCTGCGCAAGAGCAGGAATCCACCCCAGGAAAATAGTGGGCAGGAACATCATGCCCAACATCCCACCGCCTGAGCCAGACAGGGCGTAGCTGAGACCGCTAGCGGCTGCAGAAGCAAGCGCAGTGATGACGATCCACAGAAGCCACGTTCCCACCGCAGTGACGATCGAAAGCGTGTACAAAACACTTGCAAAGTTGATCGTCACAAAGTTTTCGAACTTCAGATCAAACAATGCCTTGAAGAAGCGCGTAAACCCGTTTCCTTTAGGAGCCTGCGCTTGAAGCTGGCCAGTTGTCTGGGAAACCTCACCGGTGTTGTAGTTGGCAGCTGGATACGGCTGCCCAGCGGCAGGCTGGCTTGCAACAGGTTGCCCGGCAGTAGGTTGAACAGTGGCTGAAGCATACTGCTGTTGCGGTGCAACAGGGCCGGTTTGGGCAGACCCCTGCGGGGCACTTCCCGCCGCTACCTGAAGGCCGGATCCGTATGGGCCCGAGCCGTAAGCGTTAGAGGAGTTGGGAACGTTAGAAGGTGGCGTTGAGCTGTTGGGTGCGCCGCTTGAAGGGTAGTTGTCAGTCATTCTGGACGCCTTTGTTCATGGTGCTACATCAAATATGTTACGCAATTCGCACATAAAAACTGGGGTCACTCAAGAAAGGGCAGCCCCGGCCTGCGCTCAGGTCTTATGCGCGGTTCAGTGCATCCGTAAGAGCTTTCGCAGCCTCAAGAACCGACTGTGCGTGCAAACGGCCAGACTGCCGGGTCAAATGCTCAACCGGTCCGGAAATCGACACGGCCGCAACAACCCGCGAACTGGGGCCACGGACGGGAGCGGAAACTGACGCCACGCCACGCCGCGTTCGCGTTCTGCGATCGACTGTGCCCAACCTCGGCGGCGGACACCAGAAAGAATCGTGGCCGAAAAGCGCGCCCTGCACTCAACAGCAAAGTTCGAAATAACGAGTATCGCAGACTCGTTCGATATCCTCGGGGAATGGCCCTCTATCCTTACGCAGCGTTTTTGCCAGCCGGAAGGAGAGCTGCTGGCAAACGGGAACCAGAAGAGACCTGGTGGGCTTGGCGTGGTCACAGCATTCACATTGCACGAGCGCGCCGTTCTGACGCTCCGGCACGCATACTGGTGATCCATGGCGCGGGAGGTAATAGCGCTGCCCTGTGGCCGCTGGCCGCACAGCTGGCTGAACGCGGCCTGGATATAGCTGCTGTCGATCTGCCACTGTACGGCCGCACAGTCTCGCCCAACCCCGAGACGGTGCGCTACGAAGACTGGGTGCAGCTCCTGATTAATCTTGTTGAGGCAGAACATGATGGGCGGCCCCTGACCCTGCTCGGCGCCAGCATCGGGGGCATGCTCGCCTACGAAGTCGCCGCGCAGACTTCCCTCGTGACGACCGTCGCGGCTACCTGCCTCCTCGATCCCCGGGATTGGCGCTCCCGGACCCATATGACCCGTTTCGGGCCGCTGGGTGCCTTGGGCGGGGTGCTGTCTGCTTTGGCGCGTGGCCGGGTCGCATCGGCGATGATCTCGATGCGCTGGGTGGCGAATCTCTCGAAGATGAGCCGAAATCCAGGGCTCTCTAACCTGTGTGCGACCGACCCTCGTGGTGGTGGCGCGAA
This sequence comes from Brevibacterium mcbrellneri ATCC 49030, assembly GCF_000178455.1. Lineage (GTDB taxonomy): Bacteria > Actinomycetota > Actinomycetes > Actinomycetales > Brevibacteriaceae > Brevibacterium > Brevibacterium mcbrellneri. The sequence goes on from NZ_ADNU01000047.1 coordinate 14,212, forward strand.
AGTTCCTCTCGGGTTCCTGGCCTCATACATGCGATACCGTCATACCTCGCCTGAGCAGGTGACGACCCCGATCGCGCTTCTTCATCCCAGCAGGGACGCGTGGACTCCCGTCGAATTGAGCATGCGTGTTTTCCGTCGTCTCGCTTCACCCGATAAGGTGATTATGCTTCGCGAGTGCGGGCACTTCCCCATCGAGGAACCCGGCATCACAGATCTGGTGTCCGCGGTCCTTGAAATCACTGATAAGGCGCATCGCTCCAGGGGATAAAATTTTCGCTGAGGGATGTTCTCGGCACAATCCACCTTGGTGCGCTCACGATGAAGACAGAACCCCGTGCGAGATTTGATGGATCTTTGCTGTCGAGTGTGGGGGCGTGCGACGCGCCGAAGTGCCGACGTTCGGTCGGACGGTGCGGATCCTCGGGCGTAAGCGCCTCTGGCTGTGCACGGATGCAGGCTGTACTGTCGAGTCGTTCGTCGAGCAAGACTAGTATGTCGCGGTGCCTCGCGCGAAGCTCACGGCGTGGGCGGCTCGGTGGCACCGCTGGACCCGTTCCATGGGTGCATGAACGCCATCGATGACTTGCTCGAGGACGCCCCGCCCGGCCCTGGACGACGTCCACGTCGTCACGTTCGCTACCGCCGTCATCGACGACGTTCGCCGCCGTGCCCAGCAGGGGCGCGACGTCTACCACAAGGACGCACCCTCCGCCGGCAGAGCGATCGCCGACAAGATTCTCCCGTCCTTCCCGACCTGCCCGATCCCGGACATCAAGCGTCTCGCCCAGACACCGAACCAGTGGCGTAACGAATACTTGGGCTATGCCGACATCGACGGCGGCCGAGCGGGCCGAGGATTACTAGATCGGGTACAAAGAGATCCGCCCTCTTGAGGTCATCTCATGGAACGGGCCAAAGGAGGTACACCTGGGACTAGTCGGCCCCACCGTCCCGACATTTCAACCCACGGAGATTCTGCCAACTACTTGACGCGGGACACGGAAATGCTGGTGCTGCTTGCCATGCGTGTGGCTTGATCTCAGTGATTACGAAGGTGCTTGGGCCGGTATGCGCGTTCGTGTCGACCCAGGTAGTAAGAAATCATGGCATCGCTTGATTGTTTCGGTGGATCCAGAGGGGGATGTGGTCGGGGTTGGTGTTGAGGAAGGCGCGGGGCGTGGTGTTGTCGTACAGGATTACACGGGTGTGGGCGTTGACGGCTTGGCGGAGCTCGTCGGTGACTGCGAGGCCGCTGGCTTCGACGAGCCGGGCTTTGACGGAATCTGGGGTGGCTTCCCCGATGTCGTCATACCAGTAAATGAGGATGTCAGGTCGCTGTGCGTCTTGGCGTTGAAGGGTAGCGAGGATGTTGTGCCACCACCAGCGGTCGGTGCTGCCGAGAGATGTACCGAAGATAATGAAGAGGTTGGTATTGGGGAACAGATCGGCGTACTCGCGTTCGTTCTGTGCCCAGTATGGCTTGGATAGCACGCGCCCAACCTCATCTCCTTCGTGCGGATCGATGCCGAAGAGGAGGGAACGTGGGGTGGACTGTGTGCCGTGGGGGTGAATGATATCTGTGGCTAGGTAGGTGGCCGCGGAGAACTCCTGACGCTCGCAGCTCTTTCGCGGTCCCGGAAGGAGGACATTGTGCCCGCGGGGGTTGGGGTGGAAGTAAGTCTGGCGGTCTGAGCTGATAAAGGGGTGTGGCTCAAATTGAGTTTTGTCGAGGTAGAGGTAGTTGTCGAGCAGGCTGGTGTAGTTGAAGTTAATGAAGAGGAAGTTGTAGATATCCCCAATATCGGTAGTTGCTGGGAAGGACATTCTTGAGTACTCGTCTGGGTCGCTGAGGTCGCCGAGGAACTCCATGAGGCTAGCGAGGGTCATTCTGTGGGTGACAGTTTGCTCGTTGAGTTTCGTGAGAGTGGATGGGTTTACGAGTTGGTCAAGGAAAGTGGCGAACTCGCCTTGGATCTCATGCATGGCGTCGCTTATCTCCGCTACGGCTGTTCCTGCCCTGTATAGCCGGTCGATGGCGCCTTCGACGTCGCTCCAGTTTTCGGCTCCGTTTGTTTCAAGTTCGCTCATCTGCTCGAAGATGAGGTTGTCGGTTTTGAAGCTTCGAGATTTGAGAAAGTAGTAGAACGACGTGTACTTGGTGTCGCCGCGGACGCCGAGGTCGCTGAGTGCTTGTATGTCAAATCCATTGCCGACAATGGCCATGATGTTGTGCTGGTGTCTGGGATTCTCAACTTTAGTCTCGTAGTTGGTGTACGGCATGGTTCTCCTGATCGTGGCGGGGCGCTGTTGCTGCAAGTGTGCTCGTCGCGGGGGGCGTTGACTCACAAGAAATGCTGCGAAACGGTTTCGTTGCCTCATGAGACGAATACCTGAAGCGCGCTTGGGTTTTTGTTCCGTGGTTAGACGGCCACGGGCGCGGTCGTCATGGTGTGAGTGTAGGCCACTTCGACTGCTGCTGGGGTGCGGTAGTCGAGCGCTTCGTGGAGTCGGGTGGTGTTCCACCAGTGGACCCAGCTCATTGTCGCCAGCTCGACCTTACTGAGACTCGGCGCTAAACCCAGGATGCTTCACAACTAAGACAACACAAAGGTGTTGCAACCACCACTTGAATCCACCGCGCAGACTCCCTCGTTTATTTGCCTAGACGGCAGAGTAACTCCTGCCAGACAGGGCCCGGCACTTCCGCGAACCTCAGGCCCGGTTCAGCGCATCCGTAAGAGCTTTCGCAGCCTCAAGAACCGACTGTGCGTGCAAACGGCCAGGCTGCCGAGTCAGACGCTCCACCGGACCGGAAATCGACACGGCCGCAACAACCCGCGAACTCGGGCCACGGACGGGAGCGGAAACTGACGCCACGCCACGTTCGCGTTCCGCGATCGACTGTGCCCAACCTCGGCGGCGGACACCAGAAAGAATCGTGGCAGAAAAGCGTGCGCCACGCAGACCCGTGTGCATGCGGTCTGGCTCCTCCCATGCGAGCAACACCTGCGCAGCGGAACCCGCGCGCATACTCAAAGTGGCGCCAATAGGAACGGAGTCACGCAGACCCACGGGCCGTTCAGCGGCGGCGACGCACAAGCGCAGGTCACCCTGGCGACGGAACAGCTGAGCGGACTCGCCTGTGCGATCACGCAACTGGTTCAAAACAGGGCCAGCGGCTGCCAGAAGGCGGTCTTCTCCGGCTGCGGAGGAAAGTTCGGACAGGCGTGGGCCTAATACGAAGCGCCCTTGAATGTCGCGCCCAACCAACCGGTGATACTCAAGAGCAACCGCCAAGCGGTGTGCGGTGGGGCGAGCCAGGCCGGTGAGGCTCACAAGTTCAGCCAGCGAAGCAGGTCCGGCTTCAAGTGCGGATAAGACGAGTGCGGCTTTGTCGATAACTCCAACGCCGCTTCCATTTTGGTTGCTCATACCCTCAATTGTAGGTCTCACCATCTAAGATGCAAGTTCGGATGGTGGTACATCTGGCTAGTGTGAGTCTCGAAAAATCGCAGTGAGAGTGCCCGTGCCTAATAACAGGCGCAGGTTGCGCGTCACGAAGGAGATCTACCGTGGGAACCACACTTGCAGAGAAGGTCTGGGCTGACCATGTTGTCACAGCCGGTCAAAACAACGAACCTGACCTCATCTACATTGACCTCCACCTCGTCCACGAAGTGACCAGCCCTCAGGCATTCGAAGGTCTACGTCTCGCGGGCCGCAAAGTCCGCCGCCCGGACCTCACAATCGCAACGGAGGACCACAACACTCCCACGCTTGATATCGACAAGCCTATTGCCGATCTCACCAGCCGCACTCAGATCGACACTCTGCGTAAGAACGCGAAAGAGTTCGGCATCCGTTTGCACTCGCTGGGTGATGTGGAACAGGGAATCGTACACGTGGTGGGCCCTCAGCTGGGCCTGACGCAGCCGGGAACCACTGTGGTGTGTGGTGACTCCCACACTTCGACCCACGGCGCGTTCGGTGCGCTCGCGTTCGGGATCGGCACCAGCGAAGTCGAACACGTGCTGGCCACCCAAACGCTTTCTCTCAAGCCGTTTAAGACCATGGCCATTACGGTCAACGGAACCCTGCCTGAGCACTCTTCGGCTAAGGACATCATCCTGGCTGTCATCGCAAAAATCGGCACCAACGGGGGTTCCGGCCACGTGCTTGAGTTCCGCGGTGACGCGATCCGCAACCTGTCCATGGAAGCACGCATGACCCTGTGCAACATGTCGATTGAAGCAGGTGCCCGCGCCGGCATGGTCGCACCCGACGACATCACCTTCGAGTACTTGCGGGGTCGCCCTCACGCGCCCACGGGCGACGCATGGGACCAAGCGGTTGCGTACTGGAAGACCTTGCGTACGGATGAGAACGCGGAATTCGACGCCGAGGTCGTTCTGGATGCCGCGGACATCGAACCTTATGTCACGTGGGGGACCAACCCTGGTCAAGGTTTGCCACTTTCGCAGTCGGTTCCTGACCCCGCCAAGATTGTTGATGAGAACGAACGAATCGCGGCAGAAAATGCCCTGGCGTATATGGGCTTAACCCCCGGCACCCCACTAAAAGGCATCGCGGTGGATACCGTGTTTTTAGGTTCGTGCACGAACGCCAGAATCGAGGACCTGCGTAGCGCAGCAAGCGTTCTCCGAGGTCGTTTAAAGGCTCCCAATGTACGCATGCTGGTTGTCCCTGGGTCGGCTAAAGTGCGCCTGCAGGCTGAAGAAGAGGGTCTTGACAAGGTCTTCACGGACTTCGGTGCCGAATGGCGTTTTGCCGGATGCTCCATGTGCCTGGGAATGAACCCAGACCAGCTTTCTGAAGGCGAACGGTGCGCATCCACCTCGAACCGAAACTTCGAAGGGCGTCAAGGAAAAGGTGGGCGCACCCACTTGGTGAGCCCCGTGGTGGCAGCGGCCACGGCAGTGAATGGAACCCTGTCAACCCCAGCAGACCTGGCATAAAGCCTCGAAGCGAAGAGCACATAGGAGTCATCGTGGAAAAGTTCACTTCACACACCGGCGTGGGTGTCCCATTGAACCGTTCAGCCGTTGACACTGACCAGATCATTCCGGCTGTGTACCTCAAACGCGTAACCAAGACCGGTTTTGACGACGCGTTGTTTGCGCGCTGGCGCAAAGACCCTGAGTTTGTTCTCAACCGCGAACCGTATGCAAACGGGTCCGTGCTGGTTGCTGGGCCAGACTTTGGGACAGGCTCTTCGCGTGAACACGCAGTGTGGGCACTTCGCGACTACGGATTCAAAGCCGTTCTGTCATCCCGCTTTGCCGACATTTTCCGTGGGAACGCCGGCAAGAACGGCCTTGTTGTCGCCCAGCTTGAACAAGGTGACATTGATCTCCTTCTCAAGCGGATTGAAAACCAGCCTGGAATCGAAGTCACGGTCGACCTGGAGACACGCACGGTCCAATGTGACGATCTAACCCTGCCGTTCGACATTGACGACTTCACGCGCTACCGCCTCATGGAGGGTCTGGACGACATTAGCCTGACACTCCAGCACGAAGGCGATATCGACACGTATGAAGCTCAGCGACCAGGCTTCAAACCCACCACGCTTCCAATCCCAGAGTGAGCAAACTGAAAACTTTGGAACCCTGCCTGGGCTAGCATTGCTCTAGTTGCCCAAAAGAAAGGATTCCGATGCTGATCGTGCACGGAGGTACACCTCTGGCCGGCACTGTCCGCGTACGCGGAGCCAAAAACTTGGTCTCTAAAGCGATGGTGGCCTCGCTGTTGGGCGAGACTCCGTCGGTTCTGCGGAGCGTTCCGCGTATTCGCGATGTTGAGATCGTGACCGGTCTTCTGGAACTTCACGGTGTTCGCACCCATACAGCGCCAGACGGTGACCAGCCAGACGGCGAAATTCACATGGACCCAAGCAACATCGAGTCCGGTTCGATCCCTGACATCGATGCACACGCGGGGTCTTCGCGCGTACCGATCCTCTTCTGTGGTCCACTTTTGCACCGCCTGGGTCAAGCATTTATCCCAGATCTTGGTGGGTGCCGGATCGGGGACCGTCCTATCAACTTCCACTTGGACGTTCTGCGCCAGTTTGGCGCAACCGTCGATAAGACGCCGGGCGGTATCAAGCTTGAAGCACCGCAGCGACTCACCGGCACCAAAGTTGAACTGCCTTACCCGTCTGTGGGAGCTACCGAACAGGTCCTTCTCACCGCAGTCCGCGCAGAAGGAACAACGGAGCTGAAAAACGCTGCTGTTGAACCGGAAATTATGGACCTTGTAGCTGTACTCCAAAAGATGGGCGCCATCATTTCTGTCGACACTGACCGTGTGATTCGCATTGAAGGAGTTGACTCCTTGCGCGGCTACACTCACCGTGCTCTTCCCGACCGGATCGAAGCCGGATCTTGGGCCTCGGCAGCGCTGGCCACGGGTGGCAAGATTTTAGTCGAAGGGGCTCAGCAAGAGCCCATGATCACGTTCCTCAACGTGTTCAGAAAAATTGGGGGAGAGTTCGATATCCGCGAAGACGGCATCCTGTTCGCTCACCCAGGAACCGAGCTGCAGTCGGTAGCCCTCGAAACCGATGTGCACCCAGGCTTCATGACCGACTGGCAACAGCCGCTGGTGGTAGCACTCACGCAGGCGAAAGGGCTGTCCATCATCCACGAAACCGTGTATGAAAATCGGTTCGGATTCACGGATGCGCTTGTGCGCATGGGGGCGAATATCCAGCTCTACCGTGAGTGCCTGGGTGGTACGCCATGTCGATTCGGTCGCATGAACTTCAACCATTCTGCTGTGATCTCCGGGCCCACCGCGCTCACTGGAAAAGACATCGAGATCCCGGACCTGCGTGGAGGTTTCTCCCACGTCATCGCAGCGTTGGCGGCTGAAGGCACCAGCAACGTGCGGGGGTTTCAGCTTCTGAACCGTGGGTACGAAGACTTCACCCACAAACTCGAGTCGCTAGGTGCGCGAATGGAGATTCCATGACCCAGAGCCTCTCTGACGTGACATTCACGCCTGAAGATCAGAAGCGCACTAAGCGACTGGCCCGACTGGTTGCGCCCACGTTGAAAGCTTCATACCGGGTGTTTGGCCGCTGGGTAGACGAAAACCCACACAACATCCCCAAAGACGGCCCTGCGATCCTTGCGGTGTACCACGCGAGCCTGCTCGACCCAGTGTTCGTTGCACTATCACTGTGGTCGAACGGGCGATTGCCTCGGTTTATGGCCAAGTCTTCACTGTTCACCGGCATCATTGGTCGCCCTATGCGCGCGCTGGGACAGATCCCTGTTCTCCGCGACTCAGCGACCGCCTCGGACGCCTTGAAGTACGCACGCAAGGCACTCGACGCAGGCGAATGCGTGGTTATCTACCCGCAAGGAACCCTGACCAAGAACCCCGAACTCTGGCCTGAGAACTTCAAAACTGGGGCAGCCCGCATCGCACTAGAAAGCGGAGTGCCCATCGTGCCAGTCGCGCACTGGGGGACCAGCGCACTCATGCCACCGGGAGCTAAAAAACCAGCCTTCAAACCCGGCAACATCGTGCGCATCTCCTACGGTGAACCAATTGACGTCACAGGTATTGAACCTACTCGCGAAAACCTACGCGCCGTCACCAGCCACATTGAAGCCGTGATCGCACGCGATGTCGCACGGCTCAGTGGCAAACCACTTCCCGAACGCTACACACACGCATTGGAGCTGTCCTTATGAAAATCGCGGTCATGGGGGCCGGGTCGTGGGGAACGACCTTTGCCAAAGTGATTGCTGATTCGGGTAACCCCGTAACGGTGTGGGCGCGCAAAGAAGAAGTCGCCCACGAAATCAACACGCAGCACACCAACTCCCGATACTTGGGTGACATTGTGCTCAGTGACCTCATCACCAGTACATCTGACCCGGTTCAGGCAGTTTCTGAGGCAGACGTTGTGGTGCTGGCGATTCCCGCGCAGAGCATGCGCACCAACCTGTCGCAGTGGAAGGACCACCTGAAGGCAGACTGTGTTCTGGTGAGTCTCATGAAGGGGATCGAAGGTACGTCCGGTAAGCGGATGACTGAAGTGATCGCCGAGGTCGCAGAAGTTCCACTGTCCCGCGTAGCTGTGGTGTCAGGGCCGAATTTGGCAAAGGAGATCGCGGAGTCCCAGCCAACGGCCACGGTGATTGGGTGCGAGTCGGCAACCACGGCCGAGGCGCTTTCCGACTTGTGTGCCAACAGCTACTTCCGTCCCTACACCAACGCTGACGTGGTGGGGATCGAGCTGGGCGGTGCCATTAAGAACGTGATTGCGCTCGCAGTGGGGATTGCAGACGGTCAAGGTTTGGGAGACAACTCTAAAGCTTCGATCATTACCCGAGGTCTCGCAGAGACGACACGTCTAGCTGTCGCCATGGGCGCCCAGCAGCACACGCTGTCAGGCTTGGCTGGTTTGGGTGACCTGGTAGCCACGTGCGCGTCCCCGCTGTCGCGTAACCGCACTTTTGGTCGTCTGTTGGGAGAAGGCAACACGGTTGACGAAGTTGCCGCCCAGATGACGCAAACTGCAGAAGGTGTGAAAACTGCCCCCGCCGTTTTGGCGTTGGGTGACGCGTATGGAGTTGAGTTGCCGATCACTCAAGCCGTGGCGGCTGCTTTGGACGGATCATTAGCGGTTTCAGATCTCTCTGGTGTTCTTTTGGCGCGTAAACGTAAGGATGAAGCTCCAGTTCGCTAGTGTGAAAGAACCACAAAAGGAGGAGGAAGACATGTCCACATCAACCGACTATCTGAACTCACCGTTTGCACGTATGAACGAAGTTCCTCGCTTCGATCTCACCAGCCCTGACATTACTGAAGGTCAACCATTGGCAGTTGCCCAGGCCTCGGGCATCATGGGGATCGACGGTGGACAGGACCGTTCGCCTGCTCTGTCTTGGAGTGGTGCCCCAGAAGGTACCCAGGCGTATGCAGTGACATGCTTCGACCCCGATGCGCCCACTGGTTCCGGGTTCTGGCACTGGGTGCTCACCGACATCCCGGCAGACGTGACATCCCTGGAAGCCAACGCGGGTGACCCTGATGCTGGACTGCTTCCAGAAGGTGCGGTCATGATGCGTAACGACGCAGGTTCTGCACGTTTCGTGGGCGCTGCTCCACCGGAAGGCCACGGGCCACACCGGTACTACTTCATTGTTCACGCCCTGTCCAAGCCTCTTGGTCTTGAACCAGACGCAAGCCCTGCCTTTGTTGGATTCAACATGTTTTTCGCCTCGATTGGCCGCGCATGGATCCAAGCTACATATGAAGTGAAGTGATAATGACGCAACGCCTCCTCGTCGCCGTGCTCTTTGGCGGTCGTAGCCCTGAACACTCAGTCAGCTGCGTGACGGCAGCCGGAGTGATGAACGAAATCGATCCGAACGCTTTTCGTCTCCTTCCCATTGGAATTACCCCAGAAGGAAAGTGGCGGGTTGTCCACGACTGGAAATCGTTTTCTTTTGACCGAGACAACATGCCACGCATCGAAGACAACCAGACTGAAGTGTTCGTGTCACCGTCGAAAAACGGTTCCCTCATTGAGCGCGACGCACAGGGGGCGTTTGCGGATTTAGGGTCGCCGGACATCGTGTTCCCGCTCCTTCACGGACAGTACGGGGAAGACGGAACCATGCAGGGTCTTTTGTCGCTCATGGACGTGCCGTTCGTGGGCCCCGGAGTGTTTTCCTCATCCGCCGGGATGGACAAGCACTTCACTAAAATGGTGCTACGTGCAGCAGGCATTCCAACAGCGGATTGGAAAACTGTTTCGCTCACCCAATACCAGGCTGACCCCCAAGCCACCATCGATTCCCTGCAGGAACTGGGGCTACCCGCCTTTGTGAAACCCTCCCGCGCTGGGTCCTCCGTGGGCATTAGCAAGGTGAGTGACACCTCGGGCTTTAAAGCAGCGCTTGACGATGCCTTTGCACACGACACCAAAGTGATCGTGGAGCCCTTTGTTGACGGCCGCGAAATCGAATGTGCCGTGCTGGGGTCCGTCAACGACCGTGAACTCAAAGCGTCTTCGCCAGGCGAAATCATTGTGTCTGGCGACCACGAATTTTATGACTTCGACGCCAAATACCTGGACCTGGACGCGACCACGCTTACGTGCCCAGCCGATGTCGAACCAGACGTGGCTGAACGGGTTCGCGACATCGCTTGCCAAACGTTCCGAGCATTCGATTGCACAGGGCTCACTCGCGTGGACACGTTTGTGAGGCCAAACGGTGAAGTGTTGGTCAATGAAATTAACACGTCCCCAGGGTTTACCCCGACATCTGGGTACCCGTTCATGTGGGAACAAAGTGGCTTGCCGTATAAGGACCTCATTACCGAACTGCTGAAGATCGCCGTCGAGGACCACAAACGTTCAGCGACTGAGTAAGAACGTGGAGCCGTAGCGTGTTTACGGTGTGGGGGAGTCCGTTGCGATCGGGTTGTTGTTTTCATCAACCACCGTGGCGTCTTTTCCGCTCACGCACTCACCAGTTTTTTCCAGCGTGGACACGGCTCCAGAAACAGCCGTGAGGACATCCGCACCGGACACCTTTTTGGGGTCCACAAGCAGCTCAACTGAAGGCGTGCGGCCATAAGCGACGAAACGCCACGAGTCGTCTTTTTCTTCCACCGAAATCCAGTCCACTCCATCCACGTGGACGCATGGGTCAGTGGTAGGCGCTGGCGGTTCCATGCCACACCGAAGAATGACCGCGGTAGGGTCTCCCCACGCGTCGGTGGCTTGCGAGGATGTTTTGCGGTTCTGATATTCGCCGATCGCATCAGGGAGTCGTAGCATGACATCGGCACATGCGGCAGAAGTCGCCTGTGGTGCCGGTTCCACCACAACAGTTGGGGTGCACGCACTGATACCCGCAAGAGTGAGGCCAACAAAACAGATCGACAGAACACGACGCATATGACCCAGGATAGCCGTTCTGAAAATGCGTAAGCTGGTGGCTATGCAACAGACGTTAGGATCCCTGGGAGAAGACCGCGTCCTAGAACGCATCCTGTCACACATAGACCCTGGCGATCACGTGTCTGTGGGTCCCGGTGATGACGCAGCTGTTTCCACCCTGCCCGGTCCCACCGTCACCACCACCGACATGCTGGTAGAAGAAAGCGACTTTCTACGCGAGTGGCTCGACCCATACAGGTTAGGGATCAAAGCAGCAGCACAAAACATCTCCGACATTTACGCAATGGGTGCCACACCCCACGGGCTCCTTATGTCACTGTCAGCCCCCAGCGACACCCACATCGACGTGATCGAAGAGTTCACGCGCGGGCTCAACGACGAAGCCCAACGGGCCGGTGCCGCAATCATTGGGGGAGACCTGTCAACCGGGGGCCTCATCACAATAGCGATCACTGCCGTTGGGTACTTGCGCACAGAACCGATCCTGCGTTCCGGCGCCCGCCCCAACGACGGGGTGTTCCTGGCTGGCACGGTAGGCCACGCCGCAGCTGGACTCGATCTGCTGTTTGCTGGACACCGACTCGGAAACAGCGACACCGACACTTTCATCGAAACCCAGCTGGCACCTCGGCCGGATTACACCACAGCAACCCGGCTGCCAGGGTGGGCGCACGCTGGAATTGATGCCAGCGACGGACTCAGTGGTGACTTGGGCAAGGTCGCGCGGAAGTCAGGCGTAGACATTGAACTGGACCCGGAGGCAATCGCGGGGCTAGCTCAACAAGTGCTCCCGGCCGCCCGCATCCTTGGGGATCCAGACCTGGCGCTCACATGGGTGCTCCACGGCGGCGAAGACCACGGCTACCTGGTTACCGGGCCAGCGGACATGGCTCCGGTAGGCTTAACCCGGATCGGAACATGCGTGACCGGGACGGGAAAACTCACGCTCGACGGAACAGATATTCAGCCCGGAGCGTTCACCCACTTTTCGGAGGCACAGTGAAGGATTCGGCTCGCGTCAACGCGAGGCTCGCAGCACGGTGGGCCAGGCGCGCGGTTGAACGCATGAAACGGCGCCGTCACGACATCGACGAAATCAACGTGTTTCCAGTTCCTGACGGTGACACCGGCACCAACATGTATGACACGGTCCGTTCCGCGTACCGGGCGGTCGAAGAACTCACGGGCACCGTCACCATGCACCGCGTGGTTGACGCCATGGCGACAGGAGCGCTGAGAGGCGCCCGAGGTAATTCCGGGCTAATCCTGTCTGTGGCCTTGCGCGGGGTGGCAGACGCCCTAGACGGTGTGGCTGAACTCGACGCACATACGTTCGCCGGGGCGATGGAACTCGCAGCGTCTAGGGCTGAACAAGCGATCGCAACCCCTGTTCACGGAACCATGGTGACCGTGCTTCACGAAATGGCCCAGAAAGCGCGTGAAGAAGCTGACGCGGGTTCGGATCTGCTGACCCAGCTAGAAGCGGTCCGCAAACGTTCACGCGAAGCCTTAGGGGAAACCACTGGGCAGCTTGCGGTCCTTTCCGATGCGCACGTTGTAGACGCAGGCTCCACCGGAATCGTGGAAATGTTTGACCTGCTTTACCTGACTGTGGCGGGGGGAGCGCCGTCTTCTGATGGCATTCGGTATGCGCCTGCTCAGGGTATTGAAATGCGTACAGAGGTTGGCCTTGAACTGGTGTTTTGGTGTGCTGAGCAAAAAGACAAAACACGGGAAGTCACGCGTGCGCTTACGAAGCTCGGGGGCACGTCCATTGTGGTGTCATGGCCCAAGATTCACGTGCATGTGGCTGATGACGAAACGGCCCGTTCTGTTTTGGCGGCGTGCGAACCGTTAGGAATCGTGCAGTTACGCATGGAAGATCTGAGTGAAGAAGGCGGTTCACGCATCAACGTGGTTGGGCTGGCCAGCGGAATGGGTGTTCTCATGCAGACGGCCCTCACCCAGGCGGTCGCTGTGAACGCGAATGTGCCTGGGTGGGCGGATCACGTGGATGAACTGACCGAAGACGGCGCCCACACCATTGTCAGTGGAGTGCCTTCAGTGACTCATGAGCTTTTGACAGCCGCACCGGTTGATACTGTTCTCACTGCACCGGGACCGGTCTCTTTGCTTGCGGCGATGGCCGTTTTCGACCCCGAGGTGGAGGCTCAAGACTGTAGGGACGACATGCGGGAGGCGATCGAGGGAACCCGGGAAGGTGTGATCACCCGCCCACGCCCAGAAGGACCTTTCTTGTCCGAGGATGGTGAAACGCGAGCCGCTTCTGATTCGTTGTCTGAAACGGTTCTTTCGCTCGTGGAGTCTTTAAACCACGGCCAGCAAGCGGAAATCATCACGATTGTGACCGGCCGGGACGTTCAGGCCACCGGGTTGGTGGCCACGGTCGCCCAATTGAAGACGCAATACCCCGGGGTGCGGGTTGACGTCATTGAAGGTGACGTGCCCGAATGCATCGTCGCTGTTGGGTGCGAATAACGATGCCTGGACCAGCAGACACCCTGTTCGACCACTTCGTTCACACACGTGAGCAGAAAACTGCGTTTTCAAACCTGGGGCTGAGCACAGTCGACCAGGTGCTGAGGCACGTTCCCCGAACCTACCTGTTCCCCGGTGAGCTCACCCCCATGGAAGAACTCGAACCGGACACTACAGCTGTCGTTCTGGGCAAGGTACTCTCCGTAGACCTGATCAGGCTGAGGGATCGCAAACGCTCGCTGACCAAGGTGAAGCTTGGGGGTCGATACACGGCGGTTCATCTGACATTCTTCAACATGCCGTGGTTGGCGAAGAACCTGGAACTCGGACAGAACCTCGCGGTTTCCGGAAAAGTCGTTGACACCCAGTACGGGCGCCAAATTAACCAACCCAGAATCCTGGACAGCAACCTTGAGTTAGACGACGGTGAGTGGGGCAAGGGCTCGGTGAGCATGCACCAGGAAATGCAGATGACCAAACCCATGCCCATCTACTCCGTCAAAGGAAAAGCCAAACTGTCTACGGTCACACGTGTGATCCACCGGATGCTCGACCGCTTGCCCTTAGAAGCGTTTGAAGACACCATGCCGCAACACGTGCGGAGTGAGATGGGGCTGTACTCGTACAAAGAAGCACTGGAAGGTATCCACCGGCCACGCGACAAAGCCCAGCTGCAGCAGGCCCGCGAATGGTTCGCATTTGAAGAAGCATTCGCGCTCCAAAGCTACATGCTCAGCAACAAGCAGGTTCATGAAAAGGAAGCCGCCCCCGTGCTAGCCGGGGCGGCCATGGGCAAGCTGGATCAGTTCGACCAACACCAGACTTTTGAACTCACCCGGTCACAAAAACAAGCGGGCACAGAGATCTCCCGTGACCTGGTGCGCTCAACGCCCATGAACCGGCTTTTACACGGTGACGTGGGTTCCGGAAAAACACTCGTGGCTCTGCGAGCCATGTTGCAGGCGGTGGACTCTGGGTACCAAGCGGCCCTTTTAGCTCCTACTGAAATTCTGGCCACTCAACACGTGGGAAGCCTGCGCTCGCTCTTAGGGGAGCTCGCCTCGGACGGGTTTACCGACGGAGTGCGAATTGAACTTCTCACCGGTTCCATGTCCGGGCGCGAACGCAAGCGCGTGGCCACCGAACTCGCCGCGGGAATCGTGGACATTGTCGTGGGAACACACACGCTCCTGTCCGACACCACCATCTTCGACAAACTCGGGCTCGTCGTGATCGATGAGCAACACCGGTTCGGTGTTGAACAGCGCGAGCAGCTACGAGAAAAAGGCGGCGGGAAGGTTCCACACACGCTGGTCATGACCGCAACCCCCATTCCGCGCACCGTGGCGTTGACGGTGTATTCGGACTTGGACGTGAGCACCCTGCGGGAGCTGCCCGGTGGCCCCAAACAGGTGAGTACCCACGTGGTTCCGATGTACGAAAAGCCCCGGTGGTTTAACCGCGTGTGGGAAGTGGTGTCTGAACAGGTGCAAAGCGGGCACCAAACGTTCGTTGTCACCAGCCGGATCGACTCCGAAGAAGACCCAGATGCTACGGACGAAGGCAGGTCATCAGGGGCGCACGGCGGGGTTGCTGGGGAGACTGGGGGCTCGGACCCAGGGCGACCTCGGCTCTTAGGGGTAGAAGAACTTGCAGACAAGCTGCGTTCCCTCCCGGAGTTAAAAGACGTGCGCATCGAAACCCTGCACGGGAAGTCCGAACAAGACGTGAA
The DNA here is from genome assembly GCF_000178455.1 of Brevibacterium mcbrellneri ATCC 49030. Classification (GTDB taxonomy): domain Bacteria; phylum Actinomycetota; class Actinomycetes; order Actinomycetales; family Brevibacteriaceae; genus Brevibacterium; species Brevibacterium mcbrellneri. Next base: position 29,397 of record NZ_ADNU01000047.1, read on the forward strand.
AGAAACCGCCATGCAGCGGTTCAAAGATCACGAGTTCGACGTGCTGGTGGCCACCACGGTGATCGAAGTGGGAGTAGACGTCCACAACGCCCGCGTCATGGTGGTGTTCGACGCAGACCGGTTCGGGGTGGCACAGCTCCACCAGCTCCGCGGGCGTGTAGGGCGTGACGGCAAACCGGCCATGTGCTTTTTTGTCACCCAGAACCGTGAAGACTCCGAATCGAGAGAACGGCTGGAATACGTCGCCTCGACAACGGACGGATTCGCGTTGGCAGAATACGACCTCAAAACCCGCAAAGAGGGCGACGTTCTGGGCACCAGCCAGTGGGGTGCGGCCCGCCTGCGTTTTGTGTCCATCAAAGACGAAAACCTCATTATGACCGCCCGAAACGCAGCCCAAGGTGCTCTTCAGGATGATCCGCAACTCGCCCAAAGGTCAGCGCTCGCGCTGTACCTCACCGACATTATGCAGATCGAGGAATAATTGCGCGTCATAGCCGGAAAATATAAGAGCCACGCACTCACCGCGCCGCAGGGAGCGGACACTCGACCCACCTCGGACCGGGTACGCGAATCCCTCTTCGCAACCCTGGACATGCTGGGCATGATCGACGGGGCACTGGTCCTGGACTTGTTTGCCGGGTCCGGTGCGTTGGGAATAGAAGCGCTTTCCCGAGGTGCCAGCGACGTTGTGTTTGTTGAGAAGGCTCACCGCGCTGTGGTCACCGTGAAGAAAAACTTGGCAGCGATAGGGGAGAAGCGCCTGGTTGTGCAGGGGGATGCGACCGCGCCTGCGGTGGCCGGGGAGTTTGACCTGATCCTGGCTGACCCTCCATACCCCATGGACGAAACTGCTATTACGCGGATGCTCACACGGGCAGAAGCGCTCCTCAAGGACGACTCGTCGCTCATCGTGGTGGAACGGTCCGCGCGCTCGCCCCAACCAGAACCACCGGAGACTCTGAACCTGTATAAATCAAAAACATACGGGGAAACTGCCATCTGGATGTACGAGCGGGCTAGGATTTAGGGCATGAAGGTAGTGTGCCCTGGATCATATGACCCTGTTACTCGCGGACACATCGACATTGTGGCGCGGGCGGCCCGCCTGTTCGACCAGGTCGTGATCGCTGTCGTTCACAACCCCAACAAAAACGGGACGTTCAGCGTGAGCGAAAGGCTCGAACTCGTCAAAGCCGGGTTACAGGAAGACCCGAGGACCACCTCGGCGGGCAACATTGAATTTGACGACGTCCCCGGCGGACTTCTTGTGGACTACTGCGATTCCATTGGGGCAGTAGGTGTGGTGAAGGGAATCCGGTCAGGAACCGACTACGCGTACGAACTTCCCATGGCGCACATGAACCGGCACTTGAAGAACATCGAAACCATCTTCATTCCTGGTGACCCTCTGTACGAACACATTTCCAGTTCACTCGTGCGCGAAGTTCACTCGCTAGGTGGTGACATTGAAGGCCTGGTTCCCGCCGCTGTGCTTGAAGCGCTCAACGAACGGGCAAAGAAGTAAGCCAAGTTGAATATGCAGGGATGCGTTCGGTAAACTGGTCAATCGCGTGTCAGTCGGGACCGCTTCCGTCAGGAGGGTGAGGCGTGAAAGAGCTTGTATTAGATCTTCGCTCGCTTGGGCTCTTCAAGAAACCTGGTGAGTGGATCAAGCACACCATGACGGTAGGCGCCCCGGAAGACCTGCGGAACGAAATGATCGGAGTCCCCACGGGTGACCCCCTGGACATTGAGTTGCAACTCGAAAGTGTCGACGAAGGCATTTATGTCACCGGCACCGTGAGCGCAACAGCCAAAGGACAGGACGCTCGGACGCTCGAAGACATGACGTTGCCACTGAACGTGGATATAACCGAACTCTTCGTGTACGACCGGCCCCAAGAGGACGAAGACTCGTACGAGATTGAGAATGGAATGCTCGATCTTGAACCGGCAGTCCGCGATGCTCTGGTGATGAGCTTGCCCTTCAGGCCACTGAAGTCTGGAGAAGAGGGTGAGTTTCACTACACCGTGGGTGACGTGGAGGAACCGGTTGATGATACCGATCCGCGATGGTCTACACTAAAGAGTTTGTTGACTGAAGAGAAAGAGAGCTAGACGTGGCTGTTCCAAAGCGAAAGATGTCGCGCAGCAACACCCGCCACCGTCGTTCGCAGTGGAAGGCAAAGGCACCTGCCCTTGTTAAGACTGTGGAGAACGGTCGCGTTGTGTACTCGCGCCCACACCAGGCCCGCGTAGTTGAAGACTCCGCAGGTACCCCGCTGTTCCTTGAGTACAAGGGACGCAAGGTAGCTGACGCCTGAGCGACTACCTATGAGCGAACTTAACAAGCGTCTCGGGGTCGACATTGACCCCGAGACGCTTCGTCTTTCTCTGACCCACCGTTCATATGCGTTTGAAAACGGTGGTATCCCCACCAATGAGCGGCTTGAGTTCTTAGGGGATGCGGTTCTGCAGCTCAAGACCACCAAATGGTTGTTTGACCACAACACGGAGGCCTCTGAAGGTCGGTTGGCTAAGATGCGTTCCGCGGTTGTGAACTCGCGTGCCTTAGCTGGGGTTGCGCGCACGTATGGGATCGGCGAGTTCCTGCTCTTGGGAAACGGTGAAGAACGCACCGGTGGCCGCGACAAGGACTCGATCCTGGCCGACACCGTTGAGGCCATCATTGGTGCCTGCTATGTGTCACAGGGTCCTGATGCCGCGAACGCTTTAGTTGAGCGCCTGGTTGGGCCGCTTCTTGAAGACGCCGTGAACCTGGGCGCGGGCATGGACTACAAGACCACGTTGCAGGAAGCTGCAGCGGACCTGAGCCTGGGTGCCGTGCATTACGACGTCACCGGTGAGGGCCCGGATCACGCGCGAGTGTTCACCGCTGTGGCGTATTTAGGTGAAACGCGGTGGGCTTCCGGTGAAGGCACGTCGAAGAAAAACGCTGAACTTGTGGCCGCGGAAATTGCGGTGAAAAAGATTCTCGAAAAGTACCCCGGGTGGCACCGGAACTAGTGGCTGGGCACGCAAAGGAGCGGGGCCTGAATGCCTGAACTTCCTGAAGTAGAGTCCGTGCGCCAAGGTCTTTCTGTCTGGCTCACAGACGCCACCATCACCCGTGCCCAGGTGCTCGACGCGCGGATACTGGGGACCACCTCGGCTAGGAATGTGCCCATAGAGCGGGTGGCGAGTTTTGAACGCGCGCTGGAGGGCGTGCGAATTGTGTCAGTTGAGCGGCGCGGAAAGTACATGTGGATGCCGTTGGCTGTTGGCGGGCTGGTAGGTGGCGGGCTGGTTAGTGACGGTGAGGCCCGCGACGGTGAGGCCGCCGAGGTGGATGAGTGGGCGCTTGCCATGCACCTGGGGATGAGCGGGCAGGCCAGGATTCACGAGGCGGAGGATCCGTTGCACCCGCACACGCGGGCGGTGTTTGACGTGGCTGGGCCAGCTGGGGTGGGACAGATACGGTTCGTGGATCAGCGTATTTTTGGTCACCTGGGTGTTGAGCGTCTGGTGCTTGGTGTTGCCGGTACGCCTGGCGCTACTGGTACGGCCGGTGAGCGTCGCTTGGTGGCGGAGTCGGCGCGTGGGGCGGGCCTGGATCCGTTTGAGGTTGGCTTTTCGGTGCCGATGGTGGCTCGCGCAATTGCGCGCAAGAATGTGGCGATAAAATCGGCTCTGCTGGACCAGCGCGTGGTCAGTGGTGTGGGCAATATTTACGCTGACGAGGCGTTGTTCGAAGCGGGCGTACACCCGGCGGCGCGGGCTTCGCGGTTGCGGATTTCGCGGATTGAGCGGGTGCTGGAGGCTGCCCGTGATGTGATGGCGCGTGCCTTGGAGGTGGGTGGCACCAGTTTTGACGCGCTGTATGTCAATGTCAACGGCGAGTCTGGGTATTTTGAGCGGTCGCTACAGGTGTATGGCCGGGAAGGCCAGCCGTGTGTGCGCTGCTCGACACCCATTACGCGGGTTGTGCTGGGTGGGCGGTCGACGCACGTGTGTGTGAAGTGTCAGAAACCGCAGCGGGTGTGTTAGACGGTGTGGGCGACTGCCCAGGTGTGTTGAGCGGCACGGTGGCTGTGACGGTGAACGACTCTGGTGTTGTGTGAAAGTCGGCGGTGCCGTTGAGCATAGTCACGCGGCGTTCAACGGAGAACGCCGTGGTGGTAGGCGGCGTGTATTTTTCTGGCCGAGGTGTTAGCTGGCGGGGCGTGTTCTGTGCCGTGATCAGGAGGTTGGGGCCGTCGCATGTGACGTCGAGTGTTGCCGATTGGTCATTGATGTCGCCGTGTTTGAGGATGTTGGTGGCGAGTTCTGTCAGCAGTAGCCCTACACCCGCTGTGAGCTGCGGTGGGCAAGGCTGGTCGGTGACTGCGCTGGTGATGCGAATGGGACGTTGAGCCGCTGAGAACGCTTCACGGATGTCGTCGCACACGGTTTCGACAGCATGGCTGAGGGCGACTGTGTTCGTGGTGGTGGAGTGTAGTCCTGCTAACAAGGAGCGCAGGTTTTGTTGGTTAGTTCTGTTGGCTAACAGGATTTCTGTGATGTCTTGATTGAGTTCGCTTCCTGGTTCCGTTTTGCTCAGAGCGTTTCTGAGCATGAAGTTTTCTTTTGTGAGCCCGTGTGACACGGTGTCGTGTGCGTCAAGCGCGAATTGGTTGCGTAGGTCAGCTTCGCGACGTTCGGATTCCGCGGCTTGGGCGGCTGCGTCTGCAATGAGCCGGGTGATTCGTTGTTCTGTGGTTCCTGCAGCCCAGCCAAGGGTGCTTGCTAACACGAAAGTGCCTATTGAGATTGCGCAGTGGAAGAACGAATAGTACTCAGACCCGATGAGCAGGTACGCGTTGAGAGCGACAAGGGACGCGAAAGGCAGGGATGTTAGTTTCCAGCGTTTGTAGGTGAGCAGTACGGCGCCGGCAACTGATAGCGCTAGGTCGTTGATCACTGCGTTAGCTGTGAGCCCCACTGTCAGTGTGATTGAAACTGCGGTGATGATGAGTGCAACCGTGCGGGGAAAGTATGGGAGGGCAATGATGAGTAGGCCAAAAGCGATATCAAGCTGAGCGTTGAGGTCCGTGAGAAGCTCGAACGAAGATGGTGCCCCAATGAAGAGTCCTACGATTAGAGTCGCCAGACGTATGTAGGGGTCGATGACTCTGGGGCCACACAAAGCGCGGGTCGTGGCACTCATGTAATCTCCCCGGAAGTGATCAAAAAATATACGTTAAATGACGGATGTGAGAGTCATTTCGTGATCAGTACTTTCAAAGTGTGACCTGTTCAGAGGTTACGTAAGTACTTCACTTTGGAGCTCTCATGAAGAAAACACCTTTCCTCGTGTCCACCAGCATAGTCGCGTTGCTTGTTGGCAGTGTTTTTAGTGGACCGGCTCATGCAACGACAAAAGACTCGTCGATGAGTACAGAAGAAGCAGTTGAACGTCTTGTTGAACTGAATCCGGGAACCACGGAAGAAGAAATGAGTGCCGGGCTTCGCGAGTATGCGGAAGAAAACGGTCAAAGCTATGAGCAAGTCGTTGATGACGCGCTCCAGGCTGCTGAAGAAGAGGAAGCTCAGTGGCAGAAAGATAAAGCAGAGTACGAGTTCGATAGAGAAACCCGTGCTGCGAAAGCAGTTGGAAAGCTACCCAGAGTGGACGTTGGGGGCGACATTTTTTATAACCCGGCATCCACAGTAGGTATTCAACACGGCCACGTTGGGATTTACGCGGTAAATGATTATATCGTCGAAGCGCCTGGCATAGGGAAGCTGAGCCACCGTGTCCATCACAGTACGGTGAAAGTGTATAAGACCAGTCAACTTCTATATGTAAAAATCACTGAAACGCGGCGCCGGAGTGCCGGAAAGTATGCTCGAGATAAACTTCAGAAAAAGCCATATAGAAAGAACTTTGCAGTAAATAAAGATCCCTACGCTGACCGGATGAACTGCTCGCAACTGGTCTGGGCTGCTTATAAGAACAGTGTGAAGGTTGATCTTGATGGTAACGGCGGTCCCGGTGTCTATCCTAAAGACATAGTTAAATCTACTAAGACCAAGACTTGGAGAACTTACTGACCTCTGAACCGGCTGTGGCGTCATGGCTATTCTGGCGCCACAGTTCTCACGTATTTAGAAAGATAGTAAGCACTATGAAAAGGTCGATCGCCTCTGTATGTGTTGTGGGGCTTGTTGCTGCTGGTTTGTCGGGGTGCTCGTGGTTTGACCGTTCGGGTGTGGTGGTCGGCGAGGACGAATTCCACATCACAGAAGATACTCTTTTTGCAACGCAGCTGAGTCCGATTTATCAGGAAATGGACACAGCTCCAGGAATTAACACAAGTTATTTAGTCACGTTTGACCGGGACGGCTCTGTTCAAGCGTTGAAGATTCACCCTATGGCAATTGGTGTGCCGATTTGGCAGGGTGACACTCTTGTCGCGGTGGATCGGAAGTTTGACTATTTCGTCACAGACAAGGTGCTCATGATTGACCATCCGAAGGTGGAAGTGATGACGAATATCGTCGCCAGTTCAACTACGGATGAGGTTTTTGCGCTGATGAATGATGGTGATACTGAGGATGGGTATAAGACGAGCGTCGAAACTTTGACTCAAGGAGGCCACACGACCACGAAACTCGACGGTGCTTACCTCATGACGTCGGAATGTGACGGCGTTTTGTACGGCATTGGTGATGCGGAAGGACGCGTCGTCGCGCGGGCTCCGAAAGAACTAGGGGACCACGTAACAGCTTTGGTGCAGGCCAGTGGAACGGCTAACCATCAGGAACACGTCATTTCATATCAACGGACTCATGAAGGTGAAGGGTCGGCAACCCCATTACCGTGTTTCACCGATTCGATTGCGAGCCTAGCATTAGACGTATCGGAACCTGACCGCCCGGTTACGCTTACTGGATCTGTGCGTGTGAGAAACGTTCGCGATGGGTCCCACCACGATGTAGTTCTGCGCAACCCCGACGGTACAAGGTACGAAACTTACATTGAGGCGCCGAACTACGATTTGAAAAGTGTATCTGGGCGAAGCTTCAACTGGCTGAACAATGACGGAGTCTACTGGCGGACGAATATTGATACGGGTGTGACCGAGAAGTTGTTTCAGATTCAGGAGTCGGAGCAGTTTTTTGCGGTTGGTATCGCTGCTTTCTCGCCTGAGGGTATTCATTATTTGTATGAGGGTGATGACGGTACCGTGATTAAGTCGTTTAGTAAGGAGGATGGGTCGTTAATTCGGACGTTGGAGGTTCCTGGGTTTGACACGATCACGGCGCGTACTCGGCAGCACTGGGGTCTAGCGGTTTCACCGAATGTCCCGTAAAAGTGGAGTCTTGTGTGATGAAGAAGCTAGTCGCCTCTGTGTGTGTTGTGGGGCTTGTTGCTGCTGGTTTGTCGGGGTGTTCGTGGTTTGACCGTTCGGGTGTGGTGGTCAGTGAGGACGAATTCCGCATCACAGAAGATACTCTTTTTGCAACGCAGCTGAGTCCGATTTATCAGGAAATGGACACGGCTCCAGGAATTAACACAAGCTATTTGGTGACGTTTGATCGGGATGGCTCTGTTCAAGCGTTGAAGATTCACCCTATGGCAATTGGTGTGCCGATTTGGCAGGGTGACACTCTTGTCGCGGTGGATAGGAAGTTTGACTATTTCGTCACGGATAAGGTGCTCATGATTGACCATCCAAAAACAGAAGTGATGACGAATATCGTCGCCAGTTCCACTACGGATGAGGTTTTTGCGCTGATGAATGATGGTGCTACTGAAGACGGTTACCGTTCTGTGACAGAAACGATCACGCCGCAGGGTTATACGACAACAAATCTTGACGGTGCTTACCTCATGACATCGGAATGTGACGGCGTTTTGTATGGCATTGGTGATGCGGAAGGTCGTGTTGCCGCGCAGGCGTCGAAAGAACTAGGGGACCACGTAACAGCTTTGGTGCAGGCAAGTGGAACGGCTAACCATCAGGAACACGTCATTTCATACACGAAGGGCCTTTTCAACGAAGGCGGTTCATCGCCCTTACCATGTTTTTCCGATTCGATTGTGAACTTGATTCTTGATGAAGCTCCTCTTGGTCAGCCTGAACCACTTACTGGATACTTACGAGTCAGAAATGTCAGGGAAGGGTCCTACAAGGACGTACCGTTGCGACAACCTGATGGAAACAAACTTGAGCATAAGTTCGATGGTCCGTATTACGATCGGGTTGGTGTTGCCGGGCGCAACTTTAATTGGTTGGATCGTGATGGCTCATTTTTTCGGACGAATGTTGATACGGGTGTGACGGAGAAGTTGTTCCAGATTCAGGAGTCGGAACAGTTTTTTGCGGTTGGTAACGTGGCCTTTTCTCCCGAGGGTATTCATATTATTGCTGAGCTTGAAGAGGGCACGGTGATTAAGTCGTTTAGTAAGGAGGATGGGTCGTTAATTCGGACGTTGGAGGTTCCTGGGTTTGACACGATCACGGCGCGTACTCGGCAGCACTGGGGTCTAGCGGTTTCACCGAATGTCCCGTAAAAGTGGAGTCTTGTGTGATGAAGAAGTTAATCGCCTCTGTGTGTGTTGTGGGGCTTGTTGCTGCTGGTTTGTCGGGGTGTTCGTGGTTTGACCGTTCGGGTGTGGTGGTCAGTGAGGACGAATTCCGCATCACAGAAGATACTCTTTTTGCTACGCAGCTGAGTCCTATTGCACGGGAAATGGATACAGTTCCTGGCATTAACACGAGTTATTTGGTGACGTTTGACAGGGACGGGTCTGTTCAAGCGTTAAAGATCGAACCGATGGAGATAGCGGTTCCTGTGTGGCAAGGTGACACGCTTGTTGCTATTGATCGGAAGTTTGACTATTTCGTCACGGACAAGGTGCTCAAGGTTGATCATCCGAAGACGGAAGTGACGACGTATTTGTATCCGAGTACAACTTCCGATGAAGTTTTTGCGCTGATGAATCATGGATGGAATGAAGATGGGTCGTCGTATCACGCATATACGGAAACCATCACTCCGCAGGGGTATTCGACTACGGATCTTGATGGAATTTTTCTGACTGGTTCGGAGTGTGATGGGGTCCTTTACGCTCTAGGTGATGCGACTGGAGAAACAGTGAAGCACGCTCCACCGGAGCTACGTGATAACGCGACAGCTCTTGTGCAGGCCAGTGGCACTTCTGATGGGAAACAGCGGATTGTTGAAATGTCCCAAACGCATGAGGCTGAGACTTCGAGCGAGCCGTTGCCGTGTGTGAACGGCAGAATTGTTCAACTGTTGGACACTGAAATTGTTCAGAAGTCCAAGTCGGGTGAGCCTAGGTACACGTATAAGGCTTTTGTGCGTATTCGGGACACCAAGACAGGTAAACATAAAGACGTCCCCATGAAGAATGCAGACGGCTCGCCGTTTGTTTATGAAGATCTTCAGTTTCTTACGAGCCCCTATTATGAGCTTGGTTCTCGTGATGGTTCATCATTTCGGTGGCTTGCAGTGAACGGTTCGTTTTGGCAGACGAGTATTGATACGGGTGTGACCGAGAAGTTGTTTCAGATTCAGGAGTCGGAACAGTTTTTCGCGGTTGGTAATGCTGCTTTCTCGCCTGAGGGCATTCATTATTTGTACGAGGGTGATGACGGTACCGTGATTAAGTCGTTTAGTAAAAAGGACGGGTCGTTGACTCGGACATTGGAGGTTCCAGGGTTTGACACGATCACGGCGCGTACACGGCAACACTGGACCTTAGCGGTTTCACCACACGTGCCATGACAGACATACTTCTGTGTGATGACGATTCATGGGCGCTGAGAGGTCTTGAACACGTGCTTAGCGAGGCTCAAGGCTTCACCGTGGTGGGTTCGGCAAGACAAGGTGAGGATGCAGTAGCCCTCGCCCGCGAATTGCGCCCGGACATTGTCCTCATGGACATTTCCATGCCACCGGGAATCAGCGGAATTACCGCAACCGCGCAGATCCTTGCAAACAACCCCAACCAAACTGTGGTGGCACTGACCACCACTGCCTCGGGTCCAGGCATACGTCACATGCTCGAATCCGGCGCAGTCGCCGTCATGAACAAATCACTTCCACCTGAACGCTTTGTCGATGTATTAACGCACATCGTCCATGATGAACCAGCCCGCTACTTAGCCACCCTGCGCGAAGACCTGATCCTTACCCGGCCAGACCCTTCAGCGCCACTGACAGAAAAACTCACCCAAAAAGAAGAAGAGATCCTCCTTCTCCTATGCGACGGACTGACCTACGCAGACATCGCCAAAAGAGAGCACTGCTCCGTGGCGACCGTTCGCACACATGCCGAACGGCTCCGCACCAAACTACACGCTCAAAGCGTCAGCCAGCTGATACTCCGGGCAATCCAACACAAAATCTATATTCCAAAGTGAGGTCCAGACCCAGCCCACACGCCAGGCAAGGAGCTGACACCTCGGCAAGACACCTCACAAACCGAACACCCACGTCAGCAAGGTCATCGACGCCAGCGTAATGAGCACGATACCGATCAGGTTGAGCCAGATACCACCTCGGACCATTTGCCCGATTGTCACATAACCAGAACCATACGCAACAGCGTTTGGCGGCGTGGCCACAGGCAACATGAACGCACACGTCGCAGCCAACGCAACCGGAGCGGCGAACAACAAGACATTGACATCCATGCCCATCGCAATACCAGCAGCCACCGGAATGAAGGTAGCCCCGGTCGCAGTGTTTGACGTCAGCTCGGTAAGGAACAAAATTGCACCCGCAAGCACCGCAATGACAAGGATCAGTGGCACCTCAGCCATTCCGGTAGCCATGTCTCCAATTACCTTGGTGAGTCCGGACTTTTCAAACATGCTCGACAACGCAAGTCCACCACCGAACAACAACAGCACATCCCACGGCAGTTCCTTAGCGCTCTGCCAGTCAAGGAGCTTCACGCCTCGTGCCGCACCCGCAGGAAGTAAGAACAGCAACAGGCCACTGGCCATAGCAATGCCTGCGTCATCAATAGGCGGTTTTTCGAAAACAAGCGGAATGGTAATCCACGCGAGCGCTGTCAGGATGAAGACACTCAGCACTCGTATTTCACCAGAAGAAATAGGGCCCAGCCGGTCTAGCTCTTTGCGAATAAGCTCGTTGCCACCGGGAATCTCAGAAATTTCTGGTTTGAACAGCACCTTGACTAGCAGAAACCACGTAATGACAAGGAAAGCAGCAGAAACGGGAACACCGACAGCCATCCAGCCCACAAAGCTGATGGACACTCCTTGGGTCTCCGCCATATATCCAGCTAGGAACGTGTTAGGCGGAGTGCCGATCAGCGTCCCGAGCGATCCCAACGACGCGGCATATGCAATACCGAGCATCAGCGCAGTACCAAATTTAGATTGAACGACATCCGTCACCGAGGTGGTTGACGACTTGCCGGTGGCCTCATTTACCAGCGTGAGCACTGACATTCCGATGGGAAGCATCATGACCGCCGTTGCGGTGTTCGACACCCACATGGACAAGAAAGCGGTCGCGATCATGAACCCTGCGATCATCGCGCCGGGACTGTTAGGCATGATCCGCAAAACACCCAACGCGATTCGCCGGTGCAGATTCCACCGTTGCATGGCAAGCGCAATGAAGAATCCGCCCATGAACAGGAAGATCGTTGCGTTTCCGTACGAGGCACCAACCTCGCTGAACGTGAGAGGCTTGGGCTCTGCGCCGTCTGAAGCGATGGGTTGTGCGAAAAGCGGGAACGCAACGAGTGGCACCAACGCAGTTGCTGGAATTGGAATTGCTTCCGTCATCCACCAGGTAGCCATGAGCCCTGCGATCGCAGCGGTCAAACGTGCATTGTGACCCACAGTTTCAGGGAGAAGAAACCACAGGGCTAGAGCAATAACGAGTCCAATAGAAAAACCCGCCCAGCGAAATGCGTTCGTCTTAGCGGGAATCCCGGTTGCGCGTTCACCCGGTGACTTGTAATCAACTTCACGGCCCTTGTCAGGGTCTGGACGTAGATCGTCCAGGTAGTCGGGCATGTTATGAGAATTCGAATCTGGAGTGTGCAGATGAACCAGCCAATTCCAAACCACTAGAAAACACTTCGTCGTGTGAAACACACACTACACAATTTTCGTGATCTAAGCGTGTTTTCTACCGAACCACCCGAAGAAGCGCGACACCTTTACAACGAAGATGACACAAGCCGCTGCCAGCAAAATGAATGCCAAATAGTAGGTGATGCTTGAAACAAATATGGAAACGGAACCACAGTAAACGCGGGCCTCATGCCTCGATGATCGCACACAACATAAAATAAGAAGGCTATGTTCCTCAAAACACTCACGATGCGCGGGTTTAAGTCGTTTGCTCATGCGACGACCCTTGAACTCGAACCCGGTATCACGTGCGTTGTGGGACCCAACGGTTCCGGTAAGTCCAATGTGGTCGACGCCCTTGCCTGGGTGATGGGCGAACAAGGCGCCAAGAACCTACGTGGCGGCAAAATGGACGACGTCATCTTCGCAGGCACTGCCAAAAAACAGGGCCTGGGCCGCGCTGAAGTCAGCCTCACCATCGACAACACCGACGGCGCAATCCCCATCGACTACACAGAAGTCACCATCAGCCGAACCCTCTTCCGCAGCGGCGGAAGCGAATACTCCGTCAACGGGGCACCCGCCCGCCTCCTCGACATTCAAGAACTCCTCAACGACTCCGGCCTGGGCAAAGAAATGCACGTGATCGTGGGGCAAGGACGCCTCGACGAAATCCTGCACGCCGACCCTGAAACTCGACGCGGCTTCATCGAAGAAGCCGCCGGTGTACTCAAACACCGTCGCCGCAAAGACAAGGCCCTACGCAAACTCACCGGCCTTCAGACCAACCTCGACAGGGTAGGGGACCTGCGGCATGAACTGTCCAAACAGTTAGGGCCACTAGCCCGCCAGGCCAAAGCCGCCACACGCGCAGCCACGGTGCAAGCCCAACTCCGCGACGCAACAGCCCGACTCCTGGCAGACGACATCGTGCGCGTCCAAGCGAAACTCGAAGCCACGCACACAACTGAAGACGAAACAATCCGCCAGGAACTCGAAAACACCGTTGCCACCCTGGCAACCCACATCGAACAGTTCACCTCACGCGTGTCCCAACACGAAGCCCACACTGAACAGACTGAAAAAATGTTGGCACGCGTGACAAAAGCCGTGAGCAAAGCGAAAGCCCTGGCAGAACGTGCCCGAGACCGCAACGAACTCCTCCTGTCCGTCCAACCATCCAGCCAGACCGGCGAAGACCCACGCGCACTTGAAAACCGCGCCGCCCACTACCTCCGCGAACGCGACACCGCACGCGAAGACCTAGAGCAACGCGAACAGAAACTCCAAGACGCACTTGAAAAGTGCCAACAGGCAGAACAAGAACTCGCCACAGCCAACGCGGAACTCGCCCAACAACGCGAACTCATCCGCACCCACCTCCGCGAACGCGCCAGCCTCGAATCCGAAGCCACCGTCGCCACCCGTGCACTCGAAGAAGCCAAAAAAGAACTGGCGACGCTACAGGACCAACAGACTGACACCTCGGCGGAGGAAAAAGCACTCACCGAAGCCCAGGCCCGCGCACGCCAACTCGAACACAGCGAAACCGACCTGGACTCCCAGCACGAAACCGCCAGCGCAGCCACCCAGAAGGCCCGCGACCACCTCACCAACGTGCGCGAAAACCTCGCCGAAGCCCGCACCAACCTGCGCCAAATCCAAGCCCGCATCGAAGCCCTCACGCTGGCCGCCACGTTCGCGTCACACGACATCGGCGAAAGCGGAATCGACGGAGTGGGCGGCCCCGTCGCCGAGTCGCTCACCATCACCCCCGGCCACGAACCCCACGTGACCGCGGTGCTGGGGTCCCTCGCGACGGCAGTGGTGGTGTCGACCATGGACACGGCCCAGCAGGTGCTGACGCAGTTTGACGGGGACGTTGACTTGGTGGTTTTGGGAGAGGACGCCGAGGTCGTTCCCACCCCCGCCCCCGACGGCACCTCACTGCGCGGTCCGGCAGGCGAGCACCCGGTGAGGGAATACGTGACGTCTGACTCCGCGGTCATGAACAACCTCTTGGACCATGCGCTTGCAGGAGTTTACGAAGCACCAGACAGTACGACTGCCCACACGTGGATGCACGAGCACCCCGCGTGTACGTTCGTGACTTCGCGCGGGGAAGTGTTCTCGCAACACCGTATTCGGCGAGCAGGTGGCGAAGATTCTGCCCGCATGCAAGCAAAAGCGGAGCTTGAGAAAGCAGAACGCACGCAGGTGGAAGCGACCGAGGCGGTTGCGGCTTTGGAGAAAAACGAACAGACCACGCAGGCAGAGTTCGAAAAGGCACAAACCGCTGAGAATGAAGCACTGGATGCGCTGTATGAGTCCGATGCAAAAATCATGGCGGCACAAGCTGAGGTGACAAAAGCGGCCACGACACTTAACGACGTCCACGAACGCATCAATGCCCGTGATTCGCGGATGAAAGTGCTGAAGGATCACATCGCGACCGCAACCCAGCGGGCACACGACGCTTCTGAAAAACTCAACAGCAACACGCAAAGCGTCGACACTGAACCGGACACCAGCGTGGTTGAGGCGCTTACGGCTGAACACCGTGAACTCAACGAAACAGTCATGGAACTGAAAGTTTCGGTGCGAGCCGCAGGGGACCGCGTCAAGTTCCTCACCGACCGTGCTCAAGCACTGAACCGGCAGGCGGAACGCGAACGTGAAGCGCGCGAAAAAGCCAAAGAAGAAAAGGAACGGCGCGCACGCATGGCCCACGAGGCGAAAACCCTTGGCGAAACTGCGACGCAGCTGGCCGACCACTTTTCAGGTGTGGAAGAACGACTCACTGAACAGCTCACGGCGCTCAAACACCAACGGCACACACACCGTGAAGAACTCGACCAGGCATATGAGCAACGCGCACAAGCCATGGAGAAACTGGCGCAACTCAAAGAAGCTCAACACGCCGCGAACCTCGCGCGTGAACGACACGTGCTGCAACTTGAAGAACTCACCCGCAGGGCCAATGAAGAAGTGGGCCTAGGCGTGGAGAACCTCATCGAACAGTTTGGCCCCCACGTGCCCGTGCCAGTTGAGGGGGAGAACCCCGTGCCATATGTGCGGGCGGACATCCAAAAGATCGCCAAACAAGCCAAGAAGGAAATCACGGCAATTGGTGCGGTCAACCCGCTGGCGCTTGAAGAATACAACGCGCTCAAAGAACGGCACGACTACTTAGAAGCCCAGATCAACGACATTGAGAAATCCCGCGCGGAACTGCTGAAGCTCGTTGACGAAGTTGACGCGCACGTGCGTGATGTTTTCGCTGAAGCTTTCGCAGACACCAAGCGCGAATTTGAGCGCATCTTCCAACGCCTGTTCCCCGGTGGTGAAGGCGAACTCACTCTGACCGACCCGAACGACATGCTGACCACCGGGGTAGAAGTCTTTGCTCGGCCTGCTGGAAAACGCGTCAAACGGCTCTCACTGCTCTCAGGTGGGGAGCGCTCGCTGGTGGCCGTGGCCATTCTGGTAGCAATTTTCAAAGCCCGCCCTTCACCGTTCTACGTCATGGACGAAGTCGAAGCGGCCCTGGACGACGTCAACCTTTCGCGCCTCCTTACCGTGTTCCAAGAACTGCAAGAAGCGTCGCAGCTCATCGTCATCACTCACCAAAAGCGCACCATGGAAATCGCAGACGCTCTCTACGGAGTGACCATGAGTGGGGACGGAATCTCGAAAGTCATCTCGCAAAAGCTCAGCCGGGAAACCACCTCGGCCCACTGATACTGAGTGTGACCTGGGTCGCGCTCACTGCTGTTCCGACACCGAAATGTTGAGCCGTTGTAATAAAACGGGTTAGTTCGTGACAGATTTGTTAACCGCCCCTACCAGGTGACACAGACGTCAACCTATAAACTTGAGTGGTCAGAGATTCGAAGGGAGCGGTTGCCTCGAAATGAGAAATCAGGTGCGACGTACATGAGTGGTTTCATCGTCGTCCTTTTGGGGCTCGGCATTACCGTTGGAATCGGTCTTGTCATCGTGATCCTTGTCGCCATGTCCGCTTCTGGACAAAACAAACAGGCACACACACCGCAACGCTTTCGCCTACCCGCGGAGTTCTTAGGGCACGACAAATCCGTTTACGGGTTCTTTGGCCATGACGACGACCACTCGCACCTGGCCACCCGCGAACAGGCCGCCGTCACCGCGATGCGCGACGAGTCCTACATTTTGCACCCTCAACCTCGTCGCCATGCCGCCCCGTCGATCTTCACTCTGCGACCTCGGACCCGGCACTGGAAAATACCCGCAACCGGAACCGGCATGCGCACCGCCTTCCACCTGCTGTTCCGCTAACTCATCCGCGTGGGGCCCGCACGCTTTATATCGCGCCGCCTGATTCTTGATCCTCAACATGACCGTTTATTGTGGTGTGTGAGCACGAATAGGAGTTGATTGTGGATTTACAGGCGCAGATTGTTTACGGGATTCTGGGGCTCGTAGTCCTTGTTGCGCTGGGACTGTTTTTCCTGGTCCCACGGAAACCAAAGAAACCCGAACACACGCTTCCTGATGACACCACAGGCAGCACCCAAGGCGCACCCGCGCCTGAGGAACCCGCCCAGGACGAACCACCTCGGGAAGTTCCCACCGAACCCACAACGCGCCTAGCCAAACTGCGCAACCGGCTCGCCAAATCAAACAACGCGATGGGCCGTGGTCTGCTGGCTCTGCTTTCGCGCGACACCCTGGATGAAGCCACGTGGGAAGAAATCGAAGACACCCTCATCGTCGCGGACTTAGGCGTAGACACGGCAACGGAACTTGTCGACAACCTGCGTGAGCGCGTCCGCGTTTTGGGCACCCGCGACCTGTCCACCGTGCGCGCACTTCTGCGCGAAGAGCTCATCAAGGTCGTCGACCCCACCATGGACCGCACCCTGCGCACCGAAACCGGCGGCGACGAACCGTCTGTTGTGCTGGTTGTTGGCGTGAACGGGGCAGGTAAGACCACCACGGTGGGCAAGATCGCACGTGTGCTGGTCGCCTCGGACAGGACCGTGTTACTGGGTGCCGCTGACACATTCCGCGCTGCCGCCGCCGAACAGCTCACCACGTGGGGTGAACGCGTGGGCGTTGAAACCGTGCGCGGGCCCGAAGGCTCCGACCCCGCATCCGTTGCCTACAGTGCTGTGGAACGCGGCCTGAAGGACAATGTGGACGTCGTGCTCATCGACACGGCGGGCCGTCTGCAGAACAAAAAGGGCCTCATGGACGAACTCGGCAAGGTCAAAAAAGTGGCCACCCGTCCGCTGGGGGAGGGGCACGAACTGGATGAAGTGCTCCTGGTTCTTGACGCCACCACCGGGCAGAACGGGATGCAGCAGGCCAAGGTTTTCGCCGAGGTCGTAAATGTTTCTGGGATCGTTCTCACCAAGTTGGACGGGACTGCCAAGGGTGGGATTGTGGTTGCGGTGCAACGCGAACTGGGCGTGCCCGTCAAACTGGTTGGCCTGGGTGAAGGGGCTGACGACCTCGCACCGTTCGTTGTTGAAGACTTTGTTGATGCGCTCCTTGAGGACTAGCCGAGGTCGTGCATTTCCGGGCGTGTCTGCCTGGTTGGTATCCTAAGAGACTGACGAAACCACCGACGAAAGCAAATCTACGTGTTCAACTCTCTGTCTGACAGGCTGACGTCCACTTTTAAGAACCTGCGCGGCAAAGGCCGCCTGTCTGAAGCGGACGTGGACGCAACCATCCGTGAAATCCGCCGGGCGCTTCTTGACGCTGACGTCGCGTTGCCCGTTGTGCGGGCGTTTACGGGTCGTGTGCGTGAGCGCGCGTTGTCGGCAGAAGTGTCCGAGGCGCTCAACCCTGGCCAGCAGGTCGTCAAGATTGTGAATGACGAACTGGTGCAGATTCTGGGTGGGAAGACCCGTCGGATCCAGTTTGCGAAGAAGCCACCTACCGTCATCATGTTGGCGGGTCTGCAGGGTGCCGGTAAGACCACGCTGGCTGGAAAGTTGGCTCACTGGCTCAAGAGTGACGGGCACCGCCCCATGCTGGTGGCAGCTGACCTTCAGCGCCCCAACGCGGTGAACCAGCTGGAGGTTGTGGGATCGCGTGCGGGTGCGTATGTGTATGCGCCTGAACCCGGTAACGGTGTTGGTGACCCGGTTAAGGTCGCTCGCGACTCCATGGAGGTTGCGAAGTCCAAGCTGTATGACGTGGTGATCGTCGACACGGCTGGTCGTTTGGGTATTGACGAAGAGCTCATGCAACAGGCTTCCGATATTCGCGCGGCTGTGAACCCGGATGAAGTTCTTTTCGTCATCGACGCCATGATTGGTCAAGACGCGGTGACTACCGCTCAGGCGTTCAACGAAGGTGTCGACTTCACCGGTGTGGTCCTGTCGAAACTTGACGGTGACTCCCGAGGTGGTGCTGCGCTTTCGGTTGCTGAAGTCACCGGGAAGCCCATCATGTTCGCGTCCACGGGTGAAGGGCTCAAAGACTTTGAGCTGTTCCACCCGGACCGTATGGCCGACCGCATCTTGGATATGGGTGACATTCTCACCCTCATTGAGCAGGCTGAAAAGACCTTTGACGCGAAGCAGTCAGAGAAGCTTGCTAAGAAGGTGCAGTCGGGTGAGTCCTTTGACCTCAACGACTTCCTCAGCATGATGGAGTCCATCAAGAAGATGGGCTCGCTGAAGAAAATGCTGCGCATGATGCCTGGCATGGGACAGTACAAAGAAGCGATCGACGCGTTTGATGACCGTGAGATTGACCGTGTTGAAGCAATCATTCGGTCGATGACTCCCCAAGAGCGCGCTAACCCCAAGATTCTGAACGGTTCGCGCCGGGCGCGTATTGCTCGCGGTTCGGGTAACTCTGTGACCACCATTAACCAGCTCATGGACCGTTTCGCTCAAGCTCAGAAGATGATGAAGCAGTTCGGTGGTGGGCGTCGCATGCCGGGAATGCCCGCAATGCCAGGTGGCGGAGGTGCTGGCGGTGGAATGCCAGGGATGCCTGGGATGCCAGGTGGAGGTATGCCCGGAATGTCTGGCATGCCCGGAATGCCTGGCGGTGGCGGGCCTGGAGGTTCGAGCCGACGCAAGAAGGGCCCGGCTAAAAAGAAGGGCAAAGCCAAATCAGGTAACCCGGCGAAGCGCGCGCAGGCAGAACGCGACGAGCAACTGCGGCGCGAAGGCAAGTTGCCTAAGAAGCAAGGCGCGTCCTTTGGCGGAATCGACCTCGATGACGACGAAATCGACTTTTCAAAGTTGCCTAAGGGGTTCGGCGGCGGGTTCGGCCGCTAAAGCTGGGGCACGGGGTACTTACCTCGTTTCCGCTCTAATTGGAAACAACGCAAAAAGTTTGGCAAAATATTGGCTTGTACTTGACCGGTGAACAGGACCCTCTCAACCTCGAGCCGGCCGAAGTTCATTCGGAAGAACTGATTTAACCCCACGAATGAGAACTTCCGAAACATTGATGTGAAAAAGGAGACACCACCACCGTGGCAGTCAAAATTCGTCTGACCCGTATGGGTAAGATCCGTAAGCCGTTCTACCGTGTTGTTGTAGCTGACTCACGCACTCGTCGTGACGGCCGCGCAATCGAAGAGATCGGCGTGTACCACCCAACCGAAAACCCTTCGGTTATCAAGATCGACTCTGAACGCGCTCAGTACTGGCTGTCTGTGGGTGCACAGCCCACTGACCAGGTCAAGGCACTGCTAAAGCTCACCGGAGACTGGGGCAAGTTCAAGGGCGAAGGCTCGACCGAAAACACTGTTAAGGGACAGCCTGAAAAGGAAGCTTTTGTTGCTCCTGAAGCTAAGTCCGTCATCAAGGAAGCTATTACTCCTAAGGGTGGCGAAGACAAAGCTGAAGAGTCTGCTGACGATGCGGCCGCTGAGGAAGCTCCAGCTGACAACGCAGAAGAAAAGACTGAGGCCTAATCGTGTTGCAGCAGGCTTTGGAACACTTGGTCCGCGGGATTGTTGATTTCCCTGAAGATGTCAGTGTGCGTGAGCGCAACACTCACCGGGGCCTGACTCTGGAGGTGCGCGTTCACCCGGACGACCTCGGGCGCGTCATTGGACGCTCTGGGCGCACGGCAAAAGCGTTGCGCACGGTCATCGGGGCGCTCGCTGGTCACGGCGAACGCGTTCGCGTGGATCTGATCGAAGCCTAATAAAAGTGCCACCTCGTATGAGGTGGCACTTTTGTATTCACATGGCCCGGTTTGCGGAGTAAGACGGACGTGAGCCAGGCTTTTCGCCTGGGGATTTCCACTCCTAAGTTCAGTCAGGCAACCACACCGCCGTCCGGTAAGGGAAAACAGCCATACCAGGACCAGCAACCAGATCCTCTGGTGAGGACCTATAAATGACTCCAAAAGTGCAATCACCTCTTGCGCGTGTTGCTTTTTCACAGGATGCGGCACCAACACCTGCCTGCAGTGACCTTAATAAAGTCGTCGCCACGGACCAGATCTGTGTTTGGATGTTCTTCCGTGCGATTCAGCTCTCGTTCACGATGGTGCCGTTCTGCGTTCGGGTCATGCGGGGTGTACGTCCGGCCATACTCTCGAGCAGTTCGAGTGATGTCAGGCGCCTGTTCAGCAGATAGAGTCGGCAAATGCTCGGGGTGCAAACATATTAAGCATTGGCCATTTTCTGACAGTCCTCGCCCGGTCAGGACTTGACTGTGATGGTTGTATGGGTTGAGATTGTATCGTTTGTGCATTCACAAGATTCACAGAATATTACTCTGGGTGACGTTCACTTGAGTTTTCGTTCTGCGAACACCTGGGCGATGGTCCAATGAGTAGTGGAGATACTCTCATTTAGTTTGACTTTGAAAGCGTGCTGTCTTCAGAGGCAAGGCAACTCTAACTTTTGCACCCATCGAACCTAGACTATTACGCGAGGAAGAGTGGGTCGAAAGACAACACACGTACATCGCAAAGTAGTATCCAGAAGTTGATAGATCATTGGCTGAAAGCTATTTCGGCCAATGATGGTAAGACCTCCCTGCGACTAATCGCGAACGGAGACAATTCGTTGTTGAACTTTACATCGACACGCAACAGTCTATTGGTAGAGTGCGTGATCTGTTTGAGGAACTGCGTAACCATCAGGCTGAATGAGTACAACATCACTTTCTAATGGCGGATAGAAGGATCCGGCAACAACTTTCTTCTTAAGAGAAGGACGATCGTTTTTTATGGGAATAGGTGTAGTGCGCAGCTCAACGATTCGCCCTTCCGCTAGTTCCATGGAAAGACTCGTTTCTCTGAGCGAGGGGTCGAATGGGCGGATAAGTCGGTCATTAACAAAACCATCTTGAAACTGCCCTGAAACCAGTTTGCTTATGGCCTCGTGAAAATTAGGAAGCTCCATGAGTTCAGCGAAAGATTCCCGTAGTGATTTGTTCCTGGGATCCATTAGCCTCGATTGAATCTGAGTGTTAGCGACGACCTTTGATGCCACCTTTGCTCTAGCCTTCGACCATTCGTTGAGAACTTTTTCGGGTAGTTCTTCCCTAATGACTAGAGCCAGTCTCCAGGAAAGAGTGAAAGCATCCTGAATGCCCGTATTCAGGCCCTGTCCTCCTAAGGGATAGTGGATGTGTGCGGCATCGCCAACCAAGATCAGCCTTTTGCTGCGCATCATTAGTCGGTATCTAGAGAAGTCGCTAAAACGAGTGATATGGGAGATGTCCGACAACTCAGGCTCACGACCTAAAACACGTTTGATGAGATCACGGTATTCTGCCTCAGTTGGACTCGTTCGATTCATGACAGGGCCGGAAAAATCCATTCCGATAACTCTTCCCGGAGCTTCAAATCCTGGGTTATGCATGGTCCAGCCGTGCTGGGTGGGGTTCCAGCCTGGTGGGATGAGAGGATCATTGGTTTGAGCGAGAGCAGACATTGCTTGCATTGTTGGAGGCGTCTCTACCGTAGGGAAATCGCCATACTTTGCCACGAGGCTTCGTGCTCCGTCTGCACCTACGACATAAGAAGCGTTTATCGTTAGCTGAGTCTTATTGCTGTGCTCAAACTCTACAGTGATCGAATCCTTATTACCGCGTAGTTCGGTGACTCGGGTTCCTCTGAGCACTTCAGCTCCTTGCTGGCGTGCTCGTTGTTCAAAAGCGGATTCTAAGGTTGCTTGCGGAATGCTGGCTAAGGGGAAAGGTTCCGTTGCAGGAGCTGAAAGCTGTAGTGGGATCCCTCCGGCTAGCTGAAAACCTGCAACGTTCTTTTGCTCGGAACGTTTTCGAAGTAGACGGGGGTCTGTGAGTGAAATATATCCACGTCGGACTAGGTGTGAGAGCGAACGCACATGAATCGTGCCGGCTCGTGGACGGCGGTCTACGCTTAGTCGGGGCTCGAAGAGCACTACTTCTAGATCCTGTAATGACAGCTCAGCTGCCATGAGCATGCCGACAGGGCCACCGCCAACAATCGCAACATCGAATGAATCTTGCTGACGCCTCATAAAAAGATGTCCTCCACTTGCGTAGGTACTAAAGTATTGGTAGATACTATATGTATAGTAACTAATGGAGGGAGCAGAATGAAAAGAGTTACGTCAGAAGGCAGGGTAGAGACGGATACCTCTCCAAGTCGGTGGACTTTGCCTATAGTCCTTGTGGCGCAGTTCATTACGCCGATGTCAATTTCCGGAACGGGTATCGCCCTTCCACAGATCTCCACTGATCTTGGGTCAAACACGACAGCACTTCAATGGGTCGTTAATGGTTTCAACGTGGCGTTTGCACTGGGTGTCCTTGGCTGGGGGCCCGTAAGTGACCGTATTGGCTATCGCATGACGTTTGCTATCGGATCAGCGCTATTCTCGGTGTCCAGTCTGATAAGCACTGCTAGCCCGTCGCTACTTTTGCTTGATTTCATGCGAGTTATTGCAGGTTTTGGAGCGGCGGCCGTCCTCACTGGAGCTAGCTCTATTCTCTCTAACGCCTATGAAGGTAGTGCGCGGGGCCGGGCATTCGCCCTCTTTGGAACCATCAACGGATTGGGCTTGACTTTAGGCCCAACTATCTCAGGAATGTTGGTTTCGGGCTTTGGATGGCGAGGAGTTTTTGCTGTTCATGGTGCAATTCTTGCGTTGGTTACATTGAATACAAGAATCCTTCCTGTAGCTGCCGACGTTACGCAGGTCACAAACAGGACGAAGACACCCTTGCTAGATCTTTCCATTCTTAAAAACAGAGAGTTCCTCGCCATGTGCCTGGTTCCGGTTGCGGGTTCAATTGGTTTCGTCACGATGTTGACATATCTACCTTCTGCCTTCAGCGGCATTAAAGGTATCGGTGCGGGAAAAGCTGGTCTGATCATGCTTGCGATGACAATCCCTGTTGTTGCCGCACCAGTTCTGGTGGCCAAACTGGTTGAAAAGGTCTCGTGGATCACGGTTGGCTTTGTGGTGTACTCTAGCCTGATCTGCCTTATTGTCGGGGACCTTGGTCTTGTGTTGCTCACACCCGAAGGCTCAACCGGGCTTGTCATTTTTCCGATGATCTTGCTTGGACTGGGCTTCGGCCTACCCATTGGACTTGTAGATGGACACGCACTGGAGGTTGTTCCTCCTGAAAGGACTGGCACAGCTGCTGGCGTGCTCAATTTTTTCCGTGTGGGTAGTGAGGCATTGTTCGTAGCTGGATACGCGGTCATACTTTCTATGCAAATTCGACAACAGCTTTCCGGCGAAGCTGCGACAAGTACCGCGGCTGGGCAGCCGGGCTATCCAGATGTCTATGCCGACGCTTTCGGCACAACCGCGCTCACTTTGACGCTTCTTGTCTCGTTGGTCACTGTGTCTGTCTTGCTCGCAAGGCGTAGTTCCAGCCCTCAGCAGAATGGGAAGGAGTAAGTAATAATGAACACAACCAATCACTCCCTTGAACAGGCTTTTGATGTCCGAGACGTTTCCGGTCTCTCGCATATTTTGATGACTACACCCATGCCTAGTAAATTACCGAGCGTCTAGGTCAGGTGATTTTATCGACCGGGTATGTCGCCATACATCCCACTTCATACATGGAAGTCCATAAATCTCCAATGGACACTTCCTTCATTCTAAGTGCGACAAGCGCAGAGGATATGCGGAGTTTTCTTCCCGCGGCATGCCCAATGATATGCCTCATAACCTTGAACACCCAGCTCATGGTCGACTTAAGCGTTGTGTCGCAACTTCTTGTAGTTCAAATTCCATGAATGAATTTGCGCCATGAGTCCACGACATCTTCCGTGTTTAGCTGGAGCGAATCGATGATTCCGAGAGCTTTGACTTGATGGCCGACGTGATTGCGTCAGTCGCCATCAAGGCGAATACTGCTTCTGGGTGTCTTGGCGCGGATCGTCATTGGCGGGCCGGTGGGAGCGCTGACTGAACAGCTGTCAACGTTATCCCTGAGAATACCTCTTGAGAACATCATGTGGGATGCGGAAGTGATGGTGCATCGCCCCGTGTCGCTACCTGTGATTAAACTTTTTCCTTTCGTTAGTTCACTCGCATGGCTTATATAACCTGGAATGGTTCCGAAAGATTTTGAGCAGCTACTATTTTACTAGTTGCTTTATGCTCTGAAAGGAGATTTTATGGCTGATCAGGATGGCCACCCGAGTGTCGATGAGTTTGACCTCTCTAAGATTTTGCATGCGTTGTCGGATACTAACCGGCGTAAAGTAATTGTAAAACTGGCTGCACAGCCGGATGGCACTGAACAATTCTGTTCAGAATTTGGTACCCCATGGGCGCCTTCGACGCGAACGCATCACTTCAAAGTTCTGCGTAATGCCGGTTTGGTCTGGCAGCGCGACGTGGGAAATGGGCGTATGACGCGTCTGCGTCGAGCTGATCTTGAGAAAGCGTTTCCGGGCTTGCTGGACCAGATAGTTATCTCGAGTGGAAACGGCTAACTGTAGTGACTGAAACTACAAGATGGGGTTTTCGGCTTCAGTAGGACTTTGTTTGCTTCCCGCTTATTGGGTGTTACTTAAAGTACGCAAGTTGCGGGACCTCTGCGTCGTTATCAGTGAGGTCAGGTGCTGGTGCTTTCCACTCCGAGTATTTCGCGTCTTCTCCGTCGCCTGGCTTGGCGATGAGCTTGGCAACATAATCTTCTCCGGGTGCTGCAGGTTCCTGGAGGTTATACGCAACTCCGGTGCCGGTCAGCGTGATGCTGAGTTCCCCACGGGTTCTGGGATTTCTCTTTCTGGACCCTGAGTTCTCCGCGTTCATAATTGTCGACATACTCTAGTGTTCGTGCGCGCGCGGCCACGTCCTGATTGATGATGACAAACTCGTTGATTCCCACGGCGATGAAAGCGGGGTAGTCGAGTGGCCACAGGTAATCGGGCGACAGCCCAGGTGCTGCGTCGTTTGTCATGTCACCTGTTGTGATGTCAATGCGCGAAACATGTGCTCGTCCACGCAGGTCCCAGAACATGTATAGATACCTACCCAACGGGTCTGGTGCATAGCCGTTGTATGAGTAGAGGTTTGGTGTAGCGTTGAGCGCCCACTGCTGTTCACCGGTGGCAGGGTCGATTCCAAAATTCATGGCAGTTTCATCTTTTTCTGCGTTCGATACACCGAAGCATTCGGATGGTCCGTCCGTGTCAAAGGTCGATGACCACCCCAAGATGAGCGGGTTGTTGGGTGCGAGTCGACGGTTAGTCTGGTTATCGGCGCCCGGGTGCCGAGTGTACTTTTAGAGGATGCACACCTTGCCTTGTCCGCTACCGTGAGTTTCCATGCCCCAAAGTCGCCTGAGCCCTCAGCGCATGCAGTCAGGGCACAGCTAACGCTGTCATCACGTGTGTATAGCGACGTCTGGTTACTGTGTAAGTGGACATGAAGGCGCTGAACCGGCTCATGACGTGTCTTTCTTAAAATTAACTGTGTGTATTTAGTTTATCTTTCGAAAGAGCTGTCAGGGCGTTTAGTACCCTTTAACTGTTCCCGGACGTGAAAGAGGACCATGAGCCAAGTTGTCGCCCGTTTGGGCAAACCCCACGGAATCCGCGGTGAGATGACCGTCGAGGTCCGCACCGACGACCCCGACGAACGCTTCACGCCAGGCGCGACCTTTGGCACCGACCCCGACATTGGCACCCTCACGCTGACGCGCGCTCGCTGGCACCGCGACCGCCTCATGTTGACGTTCGACGAAGTGCCGGACCGCAACCGCGCTGAAGAAATCCGCAACACCCTGATCACTGTGGACGTGAGCGAAACTGATGACGAAGATGCGTGGTACATTGACGACCTTGTGGGCGCCGAGGTTGTCCACAGTGGATCTGTCATTGGCACTGTGAGCGCGGTGACTCCAGGGGCGGCTCAAGACCTCATCCACGTGGAGCTTGCAGATTCCGGCCGGGAAGTGATGATCCCGTTCGTTGAAGAGATCGTGCCTGTGGTGGATCTGGATAACAACCGTGTGGAGATCGATCCGCCCGCGGGCCTTCTGGACATGTGACATGCGCATTGACGTTTTCTCGATTTTCCCCGAATACCTCACGCCACTTCAGCTTTCCCTGATTGGCAAAGCGCAGGTAGACGGCCTGTTGCAGGTCAATGTTCACGACCTGCGCGACTGGACATACGACCGTCACCGCACAGTAGACGACACTCCCTACGGCGGGGGAGCGGGCATGGTCATGAAACCGGAGCCCTGGGGTGAAGCGCTCGATTCCGTGTTAAACACTCGCCCTGAACCACGCGAAGGCGAGGGACAGAATCAGGTGGGGGACACCTCGGCGACGGTCATTGTTCCCAGCCCCGCTGGAACCCCTTTCACACAAGCACACGCGCGGGCACTTGCGGAAGAAGATCACCTGGTGTTCGCGTGCGGACGGTACGAAGGGATCGACCAGCGCGTGATCGACTGGGCCGGCGAGCAGGCGCGCGTGCAGATGTTCTCGATTGGCGACTATGTGCTCAACGGCGGTGAGGTCGCCACAATGGTGATGGTCGAAGCAATTGCCAGGCTGATTCCCGGAGTCATTGGCAACCCTGGGTCACTCGATGAGGAAAGCTACGAAGACGGTCTGCTGGAATACCCCGTGTACACCAAGCCGGCGCAATGGCGCGGGCACGAGGTGCCGCCGATTCTGCTGTCAGGCAACCACGGGGCGATCGCACGGTGGCGACGCGATCAGCGTCTGGAACGCACCTTGCGGGTACGGCCGGACTTGATCGAACAGTTGAGCCCGGACGACCTCGACGCGCACGACCTGGAGGTTGTGCGGAAAGCACGGGAGGAGCGCGAGGCGAACGACGGTCGCGACGCATAACAGCGCGTCCACTCGCATTTGCCACCGCGCCCACCCGCGACTAAACTGGTGCCTTGCGTTTGCCGACTTTCGCCTGCCTCGGAGGGCAAGAAAGTCCCAGTGAGCAGACGACTCCATCTCTCTAGGGTCCAATACCTAGACTGATCGTGCTTGAGTGATCCGGGGCACTGCAAGTAGGAGAAAAACAATGCAGAAGCTTGATGCTCTTGACTCAAAGTCAATGAAGTCGGACCTGCCGGAATTCCGCGCCGGTGACACCGTGAACGTTCACGTTCGCGTTGTTGAAGGTAACCGCGAACGTATCCAGGTGTTCAAAGGTGTCGTTATCCGACGCCAGGGCCACGGCGTTTCCGAAACCTTCACCGTCCGCAAGATTAGCTTTGGTGTAGCGGTAGAACGTGTTTTCCCCATCCACTCACCTGTTGTCGACAAGATTGAAGTTCTGAGCCGCGGTATTGTCCGTCGTGCGAAGCTCTACTACATGCGCGATCTGCGCGGTAAGGCTGCTCGTATTCGCGAGAAGCGCTAATTTCTGGTCGAATGACACAAACAACCACGGGTGTGCCTTTGAGGCGACGCCCGTGGTTTTTGTTATCCGCAGTTGTTGTGGCCGCGCTGGTGCTAGCCGGGTTGGTGCGCGGGCTGGTGGTCCAGACTTTCACGGTTCCCAGTGAGTCTATGGAGCCCACGATTTCCGTGGATCAGCGGATCGCTGTGTGGCGGCCTGACGCTTTAACAGGTTCTATTGGCCGAGGTGACATTGTGGTTATCGACGGGCGTGGGTCTTTCGTGTCAGGGCAGAATTCGTCGTTGGGGCAGAAGGTGGGATCGTGGTTTGGGATCGGCCCGCGCGACGTGTTTTATGTCAAGCGCGTCATTGGTGTGGCCGGTGACCGCGTGAAGTGCTGTAACGATGACGGGAAACTCCTGGTCAACGGCGAACCGTTGGACGAGCCGTACCTCGCGGGCACAGTCGGGGGAGGCACTGAAAGTGAGCCAGGTGACGGAGGCACTCAAGCCGCCCGCGCCTCGGACGTCTCCCGCGCCTCGGACGTGGACTTCGACGTTGAAGTGCCACCGGACCGGCTGTGGCTCATGGGCGACAACCGAGCCAACTCCACCGACTCACGTAATCTGCTCAGCCGCCCGGGCGGGGGCATGATCCGGGTGTCAGACGCTGTGGGCGTGGTGATTGGGCACGGCTCGTCTATTGACCGAACGGAAGAAGGGTAGAATTCCCGGTGATGGAAGATACGGCGGAAGAGCAGCACGAACCCAAGAAGTCCAAGAAGGCCAAGAAGGACTCACGCACGGCGACCCAAAAGTTCCTAGCGTCACTCAGGGAAATCGCGATCATTGTGGTGATCGCACTGATCGTGTCCACGGCGTTGAAAGCCTGGGTAGTGCGGTCGTTCTACATCCCGTCGGCCTCCATGGAAGACACGTTGCAAATCGATGACCGGATCATGGTCAACCAGCTTCCGTTCGCACACCCCAAACGCGGTTCCATCGTGGTGTTTAACGACCCAGGCGGGTGGCTGCCCCCTGGGACTGCGGAAGAATACAAGCCCAACCCGTTCCTTGAGTTCGTTGGCCTGGCACCTTCAAACGCGGGCCAGCAACTGATCAAACGTGTCATTGGGGTGGGCGGTGACCACGTCGAATGTTGCGATGACCAAGGCCGCATCATGGTCAACGGCGTCGCGATCGACGAAACGTACATCAAACCGGGCGCCCCACCATCGGAAGTGGAATTCTCCGTCGACGTGCCCCAGGGCCACTACTGGGTCATGGGCGACAACCGAAGCAACAGCGCTGACTCACGCTTCAACGGCGACTCCGAAGGCGGCCCGTTTGTGCCAGAAGACGAAGTTGTTGGCACAGTGTTTGTAATTTCGTGGCCCACCAACCGATTCTCGTGGGTGACAGCTCCTGACACTTTCGACAAGGTCCCCGACCCATCGTGACCAACTCGCCAGCACCTCGGGGCCGGGGGACACCTCGGCAAGGGCTTTCTGATGTCAGCGACGAACGCGCGCTGTTAGACGCCGGGGTTACCAGCGTCGTGGGCATGGACGAAGTGGGCCGCGGTTGCGTTGCCGGGCCTGTGGGCGTGGGCGCCGTGTGGTGCGACCTGGAAGCGCTGTGCGCCGGCGGGTTCCCAGCCGGGTTGCGGGATTCGAAGAAGTTAACCCCACGGCCGAGGTCGTTAGCAGCTGAGCGTGTCCGTGCCACCTGGGAGCATGCGGTGGTTGCATACGCGAGCCCGCAGGAGATCGACGCGATGGGGATTTCGGCCGCGTTGAGCCTGGCGGGACGGCGGGCGCTCGCCCAGTTGCCGGCGGCTGATCTGGTGATGTTGGACGGGAAATTCAACTGGTTGGGCACCGACCCGGGCCTGCTAGGTGGCGACGTGAGCCACGTGGAAGTGCCCCCGGTGCGCATGTATGTGGGTGGGGATGACCAACGGATTCCCATCGCAGCGGCCAGCCTGATCGCCAAAGTCGATAGGGACGCTGTGATGAGTTCGCTGGATCGTGAGCACCACGGTTACGGATGGGCGAGCAATGTGGGGTACCCGTCGCCTGCGCACAAACAAGCGATTGCGGACCTGGGCGTGACCCCGTGGCACCGCAAGTCGTTTCGCTTGGGGAAGTAGCTTGCGGACGGCCAATTCGCTGACGCAATGGGTAAGCTGAAGGCATGAGCACGGAGGACCTCGAAGAGTACGAAGCCGAACTCGAACTGGCACTCTACCGGGAGTACAGAGACGTTGTTGGGCTCTTCACATACGTGGTGGAGACCGAACGGCGTTTCTATTTGGCCAATCAGGTGGATCTCAAGGCTCATCAGAGTGATGGCGAAGTCTACTTTGAACTGACGTTGCGCGACGCGTGGGTGTGGGACACGTGGAGGTCCGCCCGGTTCGTCAAGACCGTTCATGTTTTGACGTTCAAGGACGTCAACATTGAAGAGATCGCCAAATCCGACTTTGAACCACCCCGCGGAATCCGGTAACAGTCCAGTAGGAACCCGGTAGGTAACCGGGCAACTGTAGGCGGGCCCAGGGCGCGTCACTGGCGCAAGTAATGCAACCGCAGTTATTTTTATAGGCACACTTGTGTGTTGATGAAATGAACCCCAGTCGCAAGGAGCACCACATATGACTGCGCAATCAGGTGGATGGAAGAATTACCGGTTCCCAATCTTGATCCTCACCGGCGTGGTCGTTGGTGCGATCGTGGGACTCATCTTGGGCGAAAGCGCCACTGTTTTGAAGCCCTTTGGGACGGTGTTCATCAACATGATGTTCACCCTGGTCGTGCCCATGGTGTTCTTCTCAATTGCGTCTGCTGTTGCGAACATGAACTCTGCTACCCGCTTAGGGCGCATCATGGGGTCGATGATGGCGGTGTTCATTGCAACAGGGATTGTCGCTTCGAGCGTCATGCTACTGGCGTTGGGGATTTTCCGACCGCTCGACAACGTACAGGTCAACATGGACGAACTGCCTGAAGAGCAGGAAGAACTGTCTATTGGCGACCAGATCGTAGGTGCCTTCACAGTGGAGGATTTCAGCGACGTGATCTCCACGGAGCACATGTTGCCACTGATCGTATTCGCTGTTCTGATTGGACTGTCAGCCAATCTGGTCAAGGAAAAAGGTGCGGTGTTCCGCAGTTTCCTTGACTCCGGTAATGAAGTGTTCATGAAAATGACCGGACTGGTCATGTACTACGCGCCCATCGGTTTGGGCGCGTACTTTGCGGCGTTGATCGGGGAGTTGGGTAGCCAGCTGGTTGGCGGTTACGTGCGTGCCTTCGCCGTGTACTACCCAGTGGCGATCGTGTATTTCTTTGCGGCGTTCACGCTGTATTCGTGGCTCGCAGGTGGTGTGGGAGGTATGCGTCGCATGTGGGCGAACATCCTTGCACCGGCTGCCGTGTCCTTGGGAACGGGAAGCTCCGTCGCGACAATTCCCAGCAACCTGCGTGCCGCTAAGCGCATTGGCGTTCCGGATGACATTCGCGAAACGATCATTCCGATTGGTGCGACCATCCACATGGAAGGCTCCTGCCTGTCTGCGATTTTGAAGATCGCGTTTCTGTTCGCTGTTTTCGAGCGCGATATTTTCACTCCGCAAGCGCTGGCAATTGCGGTGTTGATTGCGTTGCTTTCGGGAATGGTGATGTCAGGGATTCCGTCCGGTGGGTTCCTTGGCGAGCTCATGATCGTGTCCATGTACGGCTTCCCACCGGCGGCCCTGCCCATTATTTCGGTGATCGGCACCGTGGTTGACCCGCCAGCCACCACCATCAACGCTGCCGGTGACACCGTGTCGTCGATGATGGTTGCCCGTGTGGTTGACGGCAAAGACTGGATGAAGAAAGAAGCTCAGGCGTCTGACGGCGCTGACCTTGGGGAAAGCGCCTGAACCAGGGGACGTTTTCCTGTGGATAGTGAGTTTTCCCTGGTGGCGGGCCCGCGTTGAGGTGGCGCGGTCCCTGTGGATGCCCGAGGTGTTTCCACAGGTAGCTGAGTATGTCTAGGCGTGAGTGCGTTGTGCGTTCAGTGTTGAACCATGAAACGCAATCAAACTCTTGGCGCGCTGGGTGAACAGTTCGCAACGGACCATTTAAAAGGTCTGGGGTGGCACATCCTGGACCGCAATTGGCGGTGTCGGCGGGGTGAGATCGACATCATTGCCCGTGATGGCACCTCCGTTGTTTTTGTCGAAGTCAAAACCCGCAACACTGTGCGTGCTGGCCACCCGCTTGAGCACGTCAGTTACTTCAAGATGCGCACGTTGCGTGGGCTGGCGATTGCGTGGCTATCTGCTCAACCCGAATGGGTGCCTGAGTTCCGTGTCGATGTGATCGGCATTGTATGGAACTCCGGCCAGCCTGTTCTCACCCACGTGAGGAATGCCCAATGAGTTTGCACGTAGGACGATCAACCGCGGTCGCGTTGTGGGGAACACAAGGTACCCCGATTGCCATTGAAGCCAGCATTAACAGTGGTCTGCCTGGAATTGACGTGGTGGGGTTGCCAGATACGTCTGTGAATGAGGCAAAGAAGCGCGTGCGCGCCTCGGTGGCGAACCTGGGATTTGCGATGAGTGCTCAACGCATCACCGTGAACCTTTCACCAGCCAGTGTGAAGAAGTACGGGACCAACTTTGACTTAGGAATCGCAGTGGCGATCCTCCAAGCAGAACGCAGAATCCCGCAAGAAACAGACCGGGTGGTGTTTTGCGCTGAGCTGGGCTTGGACTCACGGCTCCACCCCGTCAACGGTGTCGTGCCCACGCTCATCGCAGCTAAACAAGCCGGACTCACCACCGTGGTGGTGTCCCAAGCGAATGAAAAAGAGGCGCGGATGTTGACGGGTCTTAACGTGATCGCCGCTAACTCGCTGGGTGAAGTGGTGAACCACTTTGGCGGGGACGTCCAGGTCCCGCAACTGCCTCCAGTGGAGCGGCACGCGACTAAGGGACGAAAACCGCTGTCCGTAAACGACTTATCCGAGGTGCAGGGGCAGGATGAAGCGCGGTACGCGCTCGAAGTCGCGGCCGCAGGCGGCCACCACATTCTCATGATCGGGTCGCCGGGTGCGGGCAAAACCATGCTTGCAGGCTGCTTGCCGGGGCTTTTGCCAGCGCTCAGTGAAGAGCAGGCCATCGAAACTTTCTCACTGCGTTCCATCGACGGGACGTTAAACCCGGAACACGGACTGGACACAACCCCACCGTTTGAAGCTCCGCACCACTCAACGACCTCGGCGGCCATGGTGGGCGGTTCCAAACCCACTTCGATAGGCGTGTTTTCCCGTGCTCACCGGGGCGTGCTTTTCATGGACGAGGCCCCGGAGTTTCACCGCGACGTGCTTGAAGCGTTGCGGCAGCCGCTGGAGAACAGCCGGTGTGAGATTGGCCGGGCGTGGGGGACGGTGACGTTGCCGGCGGAGTTCCAGTTGGTGCTGGCGGCGAACCCGTGTCCGTGTGGTTCGGCGGTGGGCGATGGGAAGGCATGCCGGTGTACGCCGATTGCCAAGAGGCGATACCGGGATCGGTTGTCGGGGCCGCTGTTGGACCGGATCGATATTCAGATGGACATGTTGCCGTTGTCTGCTGCGCATGTTCATGCGCGTGAGGTGCGGGAGTCTACGGCGGATGTGGCTGTTCGGGTGGCTGAGGCTAGGCGCATTCAGGCCAGTAGGTATGCAGGGCAGGTGTGGTCGACGAATGCGCGGGCGCCCGGTAGCTGGTTACGTGCCTTGTTCGCGTTTACGCCACAGGAGACCGCGCCGTTGGATGCGGCGATGGACCGAGGTGATCTGACCATGCGGGGTTATGACCGAATCGTGCGGATCGCAACGACAGTGGCGGACTTGGGTGGCCGGGAACGCCCAACGGGTGACGATCTAGCGCACGCGTACACGTTACGGACCAGGGAAGGGTGAGCGCTGTGGATGATGTGGTTTTGGCGATGGCCGATGTTATGCGCCTGTCTGAGCCGGGGGACAGGTTGTTGAGCATGTGCGTGGACGTGGTGGGGT
>NZ_ADNU01000046.1 GCF_000178455.1 Brevibacterium mcbrellneri ATCC 49030
TTGTATACCGCTGGCAGGGTTGGTCGTGCTGGGGTGTGTATCCCCGTGTTTGATGACATGCTCACCAGTAAACGGGTGGACGTGTCATGGAAAACCTTTAAACGGCATGTCACTGAAGTGCTTGCCATGCTCACGACCCCAGAAACCCGGGCGGAGAACGCGAAACGTAACCGGTCAGTGTCGTACTGGGTCAATGATGACGGTACAGCCACGTTGAGTCTGACTGGACCGGTGTTGGAGATGGAAGCGTTTTATCAGCGTGTACGCGGGACTGCCAGGGCAATCATGGCGAACCACGTAGAACCTTTCACTGCCACGTTGACGGATGAACAACAAGCCCTTTTCGTCACCGAAGACAACGGTGAAGTTTCTGAAGTGCGGGTTGGTGATCTAGGTCGGGTTGAGGTTGATGATGACCGGCTCATGGACCAACTCACCCTGGACTTGATCACAGGGGCTAAACCCTCAACCACGCTGCGTGTCCGAGTGACCCGGACAGGTAAACAAGCACCGATCAGAGTCACCTACACCGGGCCAGATAGCCCGAGTACGGATGGGGCTGAAGTGATCCTCCAAAACGGCACACAAGCTCAGGGCGGGAACGCTACTGCCAAGGGTACAAACAGTGCTTTCGAGGCGGGGATTCCCGCTGCTGACGCTAACGGTGCTGATGCAAACGGCGGTTCCGCAACTGACGGGCCTGGTGCTGATGGGCCCGGTCCGGGCGATGCGGACGGTTCTGTGTGGGCTGACAGGTGTGAAGCTAAGCAGGCTGAGCAGGTTTGTGAGCTTGAGTTGTGCGTGTCGATGCCTGAAAAAGAAGAATGGTTGAAATCCCAAGCCAGCATTACTCTCACAGTCCCGGTACTGCACTTCCTCATGAACAACCCACCACCAAACATTGGACAAGAGCGAAGTCCCGACGGAAACGAAGAACACAGACCAAGAGAATACGAAAACGAAAAGCACCGATTCGAGAAACGCAGACCGAAAAGACAAAGATCCGGAAAAGACCCCGGGCCAGGTGAACACAGACCCGAACAACAAGATTCTGGAAGACACGAAACCAAAGAACAAACATCCCAGAACCAGGGGAGTAGTGCGCCACTAGGGACTGATGTGCCACCGGGTGCCGGAGGCTCGCCAGGTGCTGATAGTGCTGCGGGCAGTGAGCTTGATTTTGGGCTACCGGTCAATGTGGACCCAGATGTGCGGGTTCCGGTGATGATGAATGGTCGGGTGCCGTTAGATGCTAAGACTGCTGATGAGGTGATTGCTCAGGCGAAGTGGGTGTACCGGATGTTCACCGACCCGCAAACCGGGGTAGTCCTGGAGTCTACGCCGACGAAGTACTACATACCAGCAGCTTTGAAACGCATGGTCGAAGCTAGGCACCCTGATTGCAGTGTCCCGTGGTGCGCGGTCCCTGCCAGGGTGTGTGAGAAGGACCATATCGAACCGTTCAACCATCAGGACCCCGAGAATGGTGGGTTGACTGTGATGGAGAATTTGCACCCGTTGTGTAAACGGCATCATCAAGAGAAAACCCAGAAACGACTCCGCGTCGACAAGATGGATGACGGTTCCCTGGCGTGGGTGCTGCCCAGGATTGGTGCCATGCTGGTCTACCCACCAGAATCGAGGATCAACCAACTTCACTATGAGCGGTTAATCGAGTACTTCGATACCGGTGACCAAGACATCAGCCACACCATCAACAACTACCTAGCAACAGAACAAACAAGCGCTCATAGCCAGGCGCCCAGCCGGAGAACACCCGTACAAACGGACAGGGGCACTGGTGGGCAAACTGCCGGGTCAGATGACGGAAGAACTGTCGGCCAGGCTGACGGGCGAACTGACGGGGCGGTGAGCGGGTATGACCGCGCGGTCGCTGACGAGTACGCAAACGCAGGGGAGGTGTTTAACGGCGACGCCCGACCATGGGAACCCAGCAAAGAACCACCACCATTCTGATTCGCCACCACCTTTCTGATTGAAGCTGATCTGGCAAACCCGGCCGGTGGTGGCTTAGTCGAGCGGCAGTGCTGGCTGTCACCCTTTAATCGAGGTCGTTCTAACCAGAGCCGTTCTAGCTCAGTCCTTCCGTCGGCGAGCTCCGATCGCGATCAGGAACAAGCCAGCGACAATCCAGGCTACGAGCACCCAAGGAGAGGCACCTAAGCCGCGACCGTCGAAATAGGCAGCCGAACGAAGGAAAGTGCCGGCCGCGCCGACTGGCATCCACTGCCCCAACGCACCCCAACCAGCAGGGAGCCAGTGGGGGCCAGCAGTAAAGCCTGACAGCGGATTGGAGACAAACAGCATGAGAACAGCACCAATGCCAACTCCTCCGAATCCCATGACCGAAAACAAGCCCAGCACGGTGCTCGAGATCGCAAGAATTCCAAGCGACAGCCCAGCCCAAAGCAACCAGAAGCTACCAGCTACGGCGTTAAACCACGGCTGCAAAATCGCGGCGGCGACGAGTCCACCTAGCACTGCCACGCCAACAGCGCCTA
Organism: Brevibacterium mcbrellneri ATCC 49030; assembly: GCF_000178455.1. Taxonomy (GTDB): domain Bacteria; phylum Actinomycetota; class Actinomycetes; order Actinomycetales; family Brevibacteriaceae; genus Brevibacterium; species Brevibacterium mcbrellneri. Next base: position 2,523 of record NZ_ADNU01000046.1, read on the forward strand.
GAGTCCTTTTGCTTGCGGACTTCAGCTGCGTAGCGAGCAACACCGACGAAGCCATACCTCCGAAGATCAGTGGCAACAGCGCTGAAGCCAAGCCCATGCCCTGCGGATCTTGCTCCGTCATAGGCGCAACATCGTTGACAGTGACTTCCTGCCCGCCGGCTTTCATCTGTGACGCAACGCCTTTCAGCGCCGCCACATATGGTGCTCCAGCGCCGCTGGCGATGGTGACCTCAGTCCCAGTCGGGGTGGCAGAGATTGCGCCAACCGTCTCGCGGTTCTTCACCTTCTCTACGGCGTCCTCTGGGCCAGAAGCGTCAACAACCTTGAATGCGCCAGATGCCTCGATCTTTTGCGTCAATGCGGCCTTGGCAGGTTCCGGTGCTGACACGGCCAAAGGAATGTCGTGCGCGCCTGAGTGAATAGCTGGCGTAAGGAAGGCCAGCAACATAAGGGCGATGATGACACTTACAAGCCCGGTGATGGCGACCGGACCAAGTTGGCGACGCTTCCTCGTCTCCGATGTCTCTTTTGTCTTTTGTGCGGTTTCTGACATGACAACTCCTCACTAAACGGAACACGGCGCTCCGGATATAAAAGAAGCATAGCGCTCCGGTTATACTGGTGCAAACATGGGGTGCAAACACGGGAGGTCACATGAGGTCAGATGCTCAACAGAACCGAGAGGCACTACTAAGCGTTGCCCGCACCTTGATCGCAGAACAAGGCGCGGGTGTTTCGTTGCGGGCCATTGCAGCGGAGGCCGGTGTTGGAATTGCGACACTTTATCGGCACTTCCCTACACGTGGCGATCTCTTCCTCGCCCTGGTTATGCAGATGAGCTCCGAGGGACTCGCCGCCATGGACCGCGCTTTAGAGCAGTGGGACGCTGGCCCGGAGGCGGCCTGGCGCACTTTCATCATCGAGTTCGCCCAGACGCATTTGAGCGCCCAGCTCGTTGCAGTGGCTGAAGAGGATCCAGAATTCGCGACCTCGGAAAGAGTGTCGTCCGCCCGCGCAGACCGCCTTGCGCGTTTCGACCCCATCCTCGTCCGAGCCCGTGAAGCGGGCCTGATCGGTGACATTGACGCCATGCGACTCATCGTCGGAGTCGCTGCCGCCACCCGTCCTCTTCCAGCGTTTGTAGAGCAACAAATCCCAGATCTCCACGAATGGCTCATCGACGCGTATATCCGTGGAATCCGCCCGTAGGTTATTCTCGTTCAAGAACCTCGGACCTCGAAAGGAAAAGTAATGACGCTCCCCACTTTCGACCAAGTCATGGAACTTCCCGCTCACGCAGACCTACGCGTGCCACCAGAGTGGATCGACCACAACGAACACATGAACATTCGCCACTACATCGACGTGGCGTCACTGGCCTCCCTGACCCTCATGGAGGAAGCCGGTTTCGACAGCACATACCGTGACGAACACCGCCTCTCGCTATTCACAGTCGAACATCACCTGCGCTACCTGGCGGAAATGACACTCGGTGAACGCCTCACGGGACACGTGTACCCGGTGAAGCTCGGTTCAAAAGGTGTCCACCTCGTAGTGCTCGTCCTGGACCGCGAACGCGACCAGCTCGCAATGATTTTCGAAACCGTGCTACTTCACGTGGACATGGACGCACGCAAAGCCGTCGAAATCCCCGCCCACGTACGCGAAAAAGCCCTCCCACTGTTTGAAAAGGCCCAGCAACTGGACTGGTCCGTGCCCCTATGTGGCGTGATGGGCATCAAATAGTGGCCCACGCCCCCGTGGCAGTCACCAAACGTTCAGAATCTCCCCTTTAAGATAATCGTTGTGAATACTACTCCTATCGCACTATGCCTCGCCGTCGTATCGGCCGTGGCTTTGGCGTTCGGGGCGGTATTCCAACACCGAGGTGTCAATGAGTCCCATGCCACCGGCACCAAGTTCGGTGTGAAGTCTTTCCTAGGGATGTTCTCAAACCGCACGTGGGTACTGGGAATGTCGATCACCGTTGTCGGGGTTATCTGCGGCACGCTGTCCCTGGCTCTTGCAGCCGTGATGGTTGTACAGCCAGTAGGTGCGATCTCACTCGTCATTTCAGTCCTCATCGCCCAACGAACTCGAAACCTCAAACTCACAAAACGCATCATCGCCTCTGTCGCGTGGTGCACCGTGGGTGTGGGGCTTTTCGTGTTTATGTCGGCCATGGTGGCGAAACCTCAAGTTCAGCAGGGTGCCGAGACGCTGCCCCTTGTGTGGGCCACCGGCGTATCTATCGCCGTTTTCACGTTAGTGAAGCTGATCATAAAAGCCCCACCACAGTTGGTATACGTCATTGCAGGCGGAATCTTGTTCGCGTGCGTTGCCACCAACACCCACGTGGTTTCCGTGCAGTTTCTGACCTACGGACTTGGTGGCATCACGTGGCTGAACGTCGCCGCCATCGTGTTGGCCGGACTAGCCGGATCCATTTTTGTTCAGTCCGCCTATGCGTCCGGTCCGCCAGAACTCGTCATCGCAGGACTAACCGTGATCGACCCTATCGTCGCTGTGTTTCTTGGTGCCGTGATCCTGGGAGAAGCAACAGACGCTCCCGTGTGGGTTGTGATCGTGATGAGCCTTATCGGTTTGAGCGCATGCGGCGCAGTCTTTATTCTGTCCAAGTACCATCCAGACGTACTGCGCAGAGCCGAACTCAAAGCACAAACCAGCACGTAAGAACACGTGCGTAACGACACGTCTGACACGTACATTGGACGAACCTCGACCCAAGTGCGGTAGATTGAAATCCGACCATGACGACCGAACTGGGAGTAACACTGAAAGAGCACCACGCCGCTTCAGAGCCCTTGACGATTTGTTTGGCCGCCGAAACCTACGCGCCCGAAGTGAATGGCGCAGCAGTTTTTGCGGAGCGACTCGCCCACGGTTTAGCGAGCAGAGGGCACTCGGTTCACGTCATTTGTCCGTCACCTTCGGGGTACGAACGCAGTGAACGCGCAGGCGATGTGTGGGTTCACTACATCAGGTCCTGGCACTGGCCGTGGCACCCCACATGGATGATCTGCATGCCGTGGTGGGTCAAACCTGCGGTCAAGAACCTGATTGACACGATTAAGCCGGACGTTATTCACACGCAAGCTCACTTTGTGATTGGCCGGTATGCGATCGCTGAAGCAACCGCCCGGAACATCCCGCTGGTGGCCACTAACCACTTCATGCCCAACAACGTGGAACCCTACATCCTTGCCCCTGGCCCGGTCCGTTCGGTCGGAACCCGCATGGCTTGGCGGGATCTGAAGAACCAGTTCGAACAAGCGGACTATCTCACCGTTCCCACCCAGCTCGCCGCCGATCTCCTTACCGAAAACGGCTTCACACGCCACGTCCGCCCAGTGTCGTGCGGAATCGACCTGTCGGAATTCTCGCCCAGCGACGAACCCGCGGGGGACAAGCCACCTTCAGTCCTGTTCGTAGGTCGCCTCTCAAGTGAAAAACACATCGAGGACCTGCTGGCAGCAGTTGCACGCACCTCACCAGAACTGAACCTCCACGCCACGATCATCGGGGCAGGCGAACAACTTCAGGCACTGAAACAACAGGCGCAGGACCTCGGCATTGCGGACCGCGTCAACATTCCCGGCAAAGTCAGCCAAGAACAACTTGTGCAGGCGTACAAAGACGCCACCTTCTTCTGCATGCCGTCCACCGCGGAACTGCAGTCGATCGCCACACTTGAAGCGTTGGCATCCGGCAAGCCCGTTGTCCTCGCCGACGCCGTTGCCCTTCCTCACCTGGTCCGTCACGGCGAGAACGGCTACCTCTTCGAACCTCGCAACGTAGACGAACTCGCAACCGCGTTTACCCGCCTCGCTACGGCAGAGGAGGACGACCTCGGCCGCATGAGCGAAGTCTCCCAGACGATTGCCCGCCAACACGACATCAGCCACACCGTGAGCACATTCGAAGACATATACCGGGCCGTCATCGCACAGAAGTCATGAGCTCAGGTGAGATGACACTTGAGCAGCGCAGACTCCTAGGAGTCGCGCTCGTCCCGTTGCTTTCGGCGTTGCTCAGCGTTTCGATCGTCAACGTGGTTCTGCCGTCCGTGCAGTCGACGATTGGTGCCTCCAACTCTGGTCTCCAGTGGGTGCTTGCGGGGTACACGCTGTCGTTCGGTGTCGTTCTGGTGCCGGCCGGTCGCGCAGGGGACGTTTACGGCCGAGGTCGTTTATTTATCGCCGGTCTGGTCCTGTTTGGTGCGGGTTCGTTGGTCGCAGGGCTCGCCCCAAATACGTTGATATTGAATCTCGCGCGTGTGGGCATGGGGCTGGGCTCCGGCCTTCTGAACCCCCAAACAGTGGGGCTGATCCAACAGTTTTTCACCGGTAAGCAACGTGGCGTTGCTTTCGGTTTGTTTGGTGCAACAGTAGGTGTTTCGGTTGCCATTGGCCCGGTTCTGGGCGGTGTTTTGATCGCATTGTTGGGCCCTGAGTGGGGCTGGCGATCCTCGTTCTTAGTCAACGTACCCATCGTGGTGTTCGCGATCATCTTGGCATTCCTATGGTTCCCACAAGGTGCGTGGCGGGCGCTCAAGTCCGGCGTACCTGACATCGACCCCGTGGGAACAATGATCTTTACCCTGGCAATTCTGCTTGTCATGTTGCCATTCCTTCAGCACGAAAGCGGGCTGGTGTATCTGCTCTTGCCAGTGGGACTCATGATGTTTGCTGCCTGGGCCTTGTGGGAACGCCACTACACCAAACGAGGTCGCCAACCCATGGTAGATTTGGCGCTTTTCCGTACTCCGAGTTTCGCGAACGGAACCTTACTCATCACGCTACAGTTCACTGGAGTGACGAGCGTATGGGTGATCGTTGCAGTATTCCTTCAGCAGGGGCACGACTTCACTGCCTTTGAAGCAGGCATGATCGGACTCCCTGCCGCCGTGTTGTCAATTTTTACCTCTCGCTGGTCGGGCTCACGGGTTTTTACGTACGGTCGCAAACTGGTCGTCATGGGTATCGTGGTGGTGCTTGTGGGACTGATTGGCACGGCTAGCGTCGCACTGCTCAACCGGTCGTTTGATGTGAGCGTGTGGTGGATGATGATTCCGCTGACACTTGTCGGTGGCGCTCAAGGCGTCGTGATTAGCCCCAATCAAACACTTTCCTTAAACGACGTGCCCGTGGCGTACGCGGGTTCAGCGGGAGGTGTCATCCAGGCGGGTCAACGTTTGGGAACCGCAGTTGGCATTGCCAGTATCACCGGCGTCTTCTTTGGGTTTGAACAAGCGCTTGGGTGGGATGGAACCTTTGCGCTGTCCTTTTCCATCATTTCGGTCATTGTTGCATTGGCCGGGTGTGTGGGCGTTTATGACATGGTCAAGGGACGTCGCGCGCGTTAGCAACTAAGCTGTGGAAGAATAAGAACGGTTCCTATGGAAAGATTCTTTGGGAGCCCTGCGCCACAACCTGCGCAAGTCCTACACACTTAAGCAATACTGTGAGGAGACGTTCGGTGGATTCTGACGACCTCGAACATGTGATCCGGCACGGGCTCATTGGCACCAAATTTGAACCCGTCCACGACAACGTCACGGGGTCTCCTGCAGGCTATGTGGTCACTCCGTTCCGTCGCGATATCGACGATTGTGACAGCGATCGCTTACGTGAATCGATCCAGCAGTCTGATCACACAGGTGACTACGACTCATCAATCCGTGGCATCGCGTTGCGTGATGCTGAAAACGCGGGCATTACACAAAACACGCGCCTCTTCTTCTCAGCCGAACCAGAATCCCTCGTCACGCTAGAAGAACGCCCCGACTCGCAAGCGCGCTCCATGATCCTGAAACTCGATCACACAAGTGTGCGCGACAATCCGGCTGCCGTGTTGCGCTCAATCCGCTCGGCCCGTCAGATGGGGTGGGGGATTGGAATTCGCAACGTGGGTCTGGACCTGGAGTCGCTTTCCTTCATCCCGCTCATCAACCCGTCGATTGTGGGCCTTCACCCGGATGTCTTGCGCATCGAAGACCGCGCATACCTCTCCAAACTCACGTGGCTCCTTCAATCCCACATCGAACGCACCTCGGGCGTGATCTTTGCACGCGGCGTCCGCGACGAACGCGACGTGGACCTTGCCGAGCAAATGGGAGTCCGCCTCATCAGCGGACCATTCTTCGGACCGGGAACCGAAACTCCCGAACCTCTCGAAATGGCCGCCGAAGACTACCTGGCAGACCACTACACGCGCAACAAGCAAGTGCAAGGAACTCCGTACTCGATCAGCCAGTCGTTGGGGCGCGACCCACTGATTACCGCCCAAGACCTTCTGCTCGAAGAGATCCGGTCTCTGCTTGAGCGAGCTAAACACGCAGGACCGTCCGCGGTTGTCGTGGTAGTTCACTCCTCTGACGAGTGCCTGGATCCTACCATTGGTGACCTCGTCCGCAGTATCGCTCCCGAGGTGGGAGTCCTGGCGTCCGTGTCAGGGGAGTCGGTCGCGACCACCCTGCCGAACATCATGACTGGGCCGTTAGACTCATCGGATCCGTTACGCAACGAATACGGAGTGGTCGTGGTGAGCTCAGATTGGTCTGCCATGATTACTGCGCACCGGCTTGCACGGCCTGGGGCAGAACGGCGCACCGACTTTGAAACGTACTTCACCACCGACCGTTTTGCATGCGTGGACGGTGCCCGTGCCGTTCTGAGCCGGCTTGCTTCACGCAGAAACGTTTAGGTATCAAAAGTGCCCCCGGTCGGACTTGAACCGACGACCAAAGGATTATGAGTCCTCTGCTCTAACCAGCTGAGCTACAGGGGCGCAAAGACAAGATTAGCAAAGCTTACGGCTCAGCCTGTTTTTGTTCGTGCGAGTCGTGCCGTAAACTATGAACTGACCTCCGTTGTGGATCGTAGGGGAAGACGTATTCACAAAGGAGGAAACAATGAATACTCAGGGCGTACTGTTCGTCCACTCTGCACCGCGTGCACTGTGCCCGCACATCGAATGGGCAGCAGGCGGTGCTCTTGGCGCTCAAGCTAAGTTTGACTGGTCCGACCAACCGGCGGCACCAGGACTCCTGCGTGCCGAAATCTGCTGGCGTGGCCCAGCTGGTTCAGGTGCCAAGATCGCATCTGCGCTTCGTGGTTGGGATAACGTTCGCTACGAAGTCACCGAAGAACCGTCAGAAGGCCACGACGGTGGTCGGTGGAGCCATACGCCCGAACTGGGCATCTACCACGCCATCACCGATGCTTTCGGCAACATCGTCGTCCCCGAAGACCGCATCCGTTCAGTCATGGAAATTGCTTCCGGTCGCCCCGACCTGTTCGCGGAACGCATGGACGCACTCCTGGGCCAGGACTGGGACAACGAACTGGAACCATTCCGCCACGCAGGCGAGGGCGCACCAGTTCGCTGGCTGTCCAAGGTGGGCTAATCGCGTAACTGAGCTTATGAACGTGAGTCTCGTGCGCGGATTCGGACCACCTGCTCTTGTGCGCCCTGAGCAATGAGCAGGACATCGGCGCTGGTAACAACGAAGTCAGCACCCGCATCCAAAACCCGGTCCGCGTCACGTGGCGAAAATGCGTTCACGCCCACGGGAATTCCAGCCGACACAGCGACCCTCACCACATGATCGACAGCTGCGACGACCTCGGCGTGGGAAGAATCACCCACGTGCCCCATGTGAGCAGCCAAGTCTGCCGGACCAACAAACAGAGCGTCGACCCCTTCGGTCGCAATGATTTCCTCCACATTGCTTACACCCCGGGCCGTTTCAACCTGCACAGTCAGGCTGACTGTTGAGTCTGCGGACTCGCTGTAGTCGGTAACCGCACCCCACCGTGCGGACCGCGCTAACATCGCACCCATGCCTCGTCTTCCCGGACGGTGAGGCGCGGGATACCGGGTCGCTTCCACCGCTCGCTGCGCTTCGTTGGCACTTGACACCATAGGAACCACGAGGTTCTGCGCACCGAGGTCGAGAACCTGTTTGATCCTCACTTCGTCATTCCACGGAACACGGACAACAGCCGTCGCCGGATATGGCTCGCACGCCTGCAGAAGAGCCAAAATCTCACGCAATTCGATGGGCCCGTGCTCGCCGTCGATCACAATAAAATCCGTGCCGGACATGGCCAGAATTTCCATGGACACCGGGCTTGCCGAAGAGTTCCACAAGCCAACGCACGGACGCGTTGAGTTGTCAAGGATCTGACGGAATGACGGCTTTAACATCGGTTCACCTTCCTGCGCGGGAGTCATCACATAGACTATGTGACTGGTATCACTCAGTCGCTCTATCTTAATGTCATTCTCGATGCCGTTGCAGGTCAAAGCGCAGGGCCACAACCGTTCGATATGAGATGATCAGACCCGGAAAACGCACCGTAAACACGGAGGACGCATGTCGCATAACGAGCATCAGCTGACAGAAGTAGCCGCCCTTTACATATATGCCCTGGTGCACGACCTTGATGCCGTTACTGACGCTGACGTTGACGCGGACCTCCACGCACGAATAACTGACGTCCTCACAACGCAAAAGGCGTACGACCTTGATGCGACATCCATCCTGCAACTGGCCACCGCGGCGAGAGTGATTGTGGCCGCCCCAGGAGCAAAAACACTCAGCGCTGCTGCCTACGACAAGGCTCGGTCGCAGATCGTCGCCTGCATGCCTCGAAGCGGAAACGCAGGCGTGCGCCTGTGGCCACCCACCAGCCAAACCGTGCGCGCTCACCTGGGCGGGGGCGCATGGAACGACGCACTCGACGCCGTTGGGATCCCTACCGCAAAAACCGGGCGAGCTCGGGGAAGTAGCAGGTTTAGTCACGACGACTTCCGCAAGGCCATGACCGACTTCAGCAAAGCCAGTGACAACCGTTCGTATAAGGCATACGAAGAATGGGTCAAAGCAGAGCGAGCCCAAGGGCGGGAACGCCCTGCAGGAGCTACAGTGCGCAACACGTTCGGCACGTGGAGCGAAGCCATGCGCCTGGCCGCGGAATGAACCTACGACCGCAATCGGCCCACCAGCGACTTGGGCGCATACCGGTGCAAATCAATCGCGGATTCATAAAAGCCCACTAAGGCCTCGGTTGCAGTTCGCCAACCCCACTCCTGAGCCTGCTCGCGACCAGCACGCGCCATCTTCTCCCGAAGTGAGCGGTTGTCCAACAGCAACGAAATCTTGTGGGCCGCCTCGGCGGAATTCCCCGGCTCAAACAGAAAGCCCGTACGCTCGTCAGCAACTGCGTACGGAATTCCCCCGGCACGTGCCCCCACCACCGGCACACCGGACGCCAACGACTCAAGTGCCACGAGCCCCAACGTCTCGGTTGTCGACGGGAACACAAACGCATCCGCACTCGCGTACGCCGCCGCCAGATCCTGGCCCGACATGTAGCCAGTGAAAACCGTGTTCGACCCTGCGAACATCGCCTCCAACTGCGCCTTGTGCGGCCCTGACCCCACCATAGCTAGTCGCGTGTTCGCCGGCAGGTGTTCCAGCATGCCACGGCACACGTCGAGGTCCTTCTCCTTGGACAGTCTTCCCACATACAACACCAGCGGGTCGTCAGGGTTGCCACCCGTGAGCCGCTCACGCATGCTCTGCGAATAATTCTCAGGCGAGTACGTCTGCGTGTCGACCGCCCGCGGCCACAACCCAACGTTGCGAATGCCCGCCTCTTGTGCGCGCTTCACCATGGGGCCGGACGTACATAGGTTCACCTCGGCACGGTTGTGCATGTACCGCACCCAGCGCGTAGACGTGTCGGTGATCCATTCGAGCCCCAAGCGGGTGGCGTACTCTGGAACATCAGTGTGGAACGACGCGAGCAGTGGCAGATTGCGTCGTGTGGCCGCCATGGTTCCCCACGCGGCCAGCCACACCGGATTCACCGCGTGAACCACGTGCGGTTCGAACCGTTCCATAGTGGTTGCGATCCGCTCGGTGGGCAATCCGAGCTTAAGCTCGGGATACCACGGCTTAAACGAAATCGACCGGACGGGTTCTACCCGGAACCCCGCATAACGTGCAGGCGGGTGTCCCGGAGCGAACACGACCGCCTCGTGCCCCATGTCGTGAAGCTGGTCCAAAGTGCCCAGCAACCGCGTGACTACACCGTCGATTTTTGGAAGAAAAACCTCGGTGAATATTGCGATCCGCATGACCCGTGACAGTTAGCCGACTACAGGAGCGTCGGTGGGCACTCCGGCGGACTGATTCTTGGTCCACAGCGACCGGGCTGGAATCTTCGACATATCAGCGCGGTCTGCGTAACGCTTGGCGGTTTCTTCAACCTCCAGCAGAAGGCCTTCTGACAACGTGGTGGGCTCCAGACCGAGGTCTAAGAACGTGTCGTTCTTGACGTGCAAGTCGTTCTCGGCGGACTCGTGGCGCGGGTTGTTCACGAGCTCCATGCGGGCGTCGGTGATCGAGCAAATGAGCTTGGCGAGGTCGCGGACGCGGTGCGTTTCGGTCATCTGGTTGAAGATCTTGACGCGATCGCCAGATGCCGGTGGGTTGTTGACTGCGATTTCAATGCAACGCACGGTGTCTTGGATGTGGATGAACGCGCGCGTCTGGCCCCCGGTTCCGTGGACCGTGAGCGGGTAGCCGACGGCCGCTTGCATGAGGAACCGGTTGAGGACGGTTCCGTAGTCTCCGTCGTAGTCGAACCGGTTGATGAGACGTTCGTCGCTACGCGTTTCTTCCGTATTGGTGCCCCACACAATTCCCTGGTGGAGGTCGGTGATACGCAGCGCGTCGTTCTTGGCGTAGTACGCGAACAAGTGCTGATCCAGAACCTTGGTCATGTGGTAGATGGAGCCAGGGTTCGTGGGGTAGAGGATCTGCTGGTGAACGTTCTCACCGGTTTCTTCGTTGGGTACCTCCACGTCGAGGTAACCTTCCGGGATCTTCATGCCGGCGGTTCCGTAACCGTACACGCCCATGGTTCCCAGGTGTACCAGGTGGATGTCCAGACCCGATTCGACAATCGCGGTGAGCAAATTGTTGGTGGCGTTCACGTTGTTGTCCACCGTGTAACGCTTGTTTTCAGGCCGCTTCATGGAATAAGGAGCGGACCGCTGTTGTGCAAAGTGAATGACCGTGTCCGGCGCAAACTCAACCAGCGTCTCCAGCAGCTGATCCGGCTGGGTTGCCATGTTGAAGTTGCGGAACTGAAGCTTGTTGCCAGAGATTTCTTCCCACGCGTCGATGCGTTCGTCAATCGAAGCAATAGGGGTGAGGGACTGTGCTCCGAGTTCATCGTCAATTCTGCGACGAGACAGATTGTCGACAATCATGACGTCGTGGCCACGCTGAGACAGGTGCAAAACGGTGGGCCAGCCACAGAAGCCGTCTCCACCGAAAACGATAATCTTCACTCGGATTCTCCTTTGGCAAAATACGCGTTCTTTCAGCTTAGCGTTTGCGCGCTTGTGTCATCGCTGGTGACAGGTGAACTGGGGTGAAGAGAACATGAAGTTTGTTCAAACCACGAACACATCAACGTGTTTGGCGTTACGCTCCTACACTGATTTGGGGAAAGGAGTTTTTATGAGCGCGTTAGACAAAGTGTGCGATGAGGCGGCGTCAGAGGTCGTGCAGCTGTGCCAGGACCTGATCCGTTTTGACACCCAGAACTGGGGCGAAGGAAAGGCGAACCCTGAACGCATTGCCGCGGACTATATTGCCGAAAAGCTCGCCGAGGTGGGCGTCGAGTCCCAGATTTTCGAGTCCGCTCCTGGGCGGGCCAACCTGTTTGCGAGGATCCCGGGGAAGAACCCGGACCGCCCGGCGTTGGTTGTCCACGGCCACACAGACGTTGTTCCTGCTGACGCGTCCGAATGGAGCGTCGACCCGTTCGAAGCGGTCATTAAAGACGGGTGCGTGTGGGGTCGCGGTGCGGTTGACATGAAGGATATGGACGCCATGATCGTTGCCGGTGTTCGCGCTCTGGTGCGTAACAACGTTCAGCCGGACCGCGATCTGATCATCGCGTTCTTCGCTGATGAAGAAGCTGGTTCCACTTACGGTTCGCACTGGGTTGTGAAGAACCACCCCGAGGTGTTTGAAGGTGCCTCTGAAGCCATCTCCGAGGTGGGTGGATACTCGGTTGATATTCGCGGGCAGCGTGCGTACTTAGTACAAACTGCCGAGAAGGGAATGGAGTGGGTCCGCCTGACGGCCCACGGTAATGCGGGGCACGGTTCGCAGATTAACAACGACAACCCGGTGGTGAAGTTGGCGGCCGCGGTTGCCCGTATCGGTGAGCACGAGTGGCCTACCGAACCCCCTGCCGCAACCCGTGAACTTCTTGCTGGTGTATCCGAACTGACAGGCATTGAGAACACGGAAGCTAACCGCGACAAGCTTCTTGCAGAGCTGGGATCAGCTTTGAAGTTCGTTGGGGCGACCTTTCAGACCACAGCAAACCCTACTGCGCTTGACGCTGGGTACAAGCACAACGTGATTCCTGGTCAGGCATCGGCACTTATCGACTGCCGTCCTTTGCCCGGGCGCAATGAAGACGCACTTTTGACCTTGAAGGAACTGGCTGGACCCGATGTTGTGGTCGAGCAAGTCATTTCGGGTGTGTCGCTTGAAACGCCGTTTGAGGGTGACTTGGTCGATCGGATGAAAGAGGCGATTGAAGCCGAAGATCCTGGCGCCACGGTTTTGCCGTACACGCTGTCTGGTGGAACCGACAACAAGGCATTGTCCGAACTTGGCATTACGGGCTATGGCTTTGCTCCGCTCAAACTGACAGGCGACTTGGACTTCCCAGCCATGTTCCACGGTGTCGACGAGCGCGTTCCCCTGGAAGCCTTGGACTTCGGCGCACGTACTCTTGTGAGGTTTATGGTTTCGGCTTAGTCCGTGCAGTAGACACGACCAGACTGCCGGTAGTCACCAAACCCAGCGACAGCAGGGTAAGCGGGCTTAAGGCAGTTTGGGCGTGTCCCGTCGCAATATCGATGACCACCGATGCCGTCATATTCCCAAGAAGGGTAATGATGGTCATGGTGAGCACACCTAAACCCTGGACCACAAACGCCGACATCCCGATCACAAAAACACCCAGGATCCCGCCGGTGAGCATCCACATTTCGTGCGTCTGCGGCAGAGCAGTCCACGAATAACCAATCGACACTAGCGCGATTGAAAACAGACCCAAGTACGACGTACCCACCGCGAAGTTAATAAACGTCGCCGCCAGGGTGGATCCACTAATGACTCGGATGCGCCCGTTGACGGCCTGCTGAAGCGCAACCAGGGTGCCCACTCCAAAGGGAAAGAGGGGCCACCACCACGCGAATCCCAACGATGCGGAACCGGTCGCCGAGGCCGTGACTCCGGCCATGACAATGAGTACGCCTGCAACTCGTTGGACGGTAATCTTCTTCTTCCCGCCAGGGGGAACCCGGGTGGCATCGACCAGCAGACCACCCACCAACTGACCAGCAGTGATGGAAGTCGTAAAAATCGTCACCCCAATGACAGGGACCGAGACTGCTTGCGAGATGACCACGGTGCCACCTGCGACACCACCCAAGAACAACCAAAAGGGAATCAAACCCGAGAACAGGTAACTCAGAACGGTGACGACACCTCGGCGGGCAGTACGACTACTTGCAGTAATGATCGAGATCAGAACCAAGCCGATCGAGAACGACGCCGTAGCGGCCAGAACGCCGATTCCCACTTTCGAGGCCAAAGCACCGTTGACTAAGCCCTGCACAGCGATCGTTGCACCGACCATGAACGCGCCGCTCACAGCCAACCAACTGTTGCCCCTCACTGTGTAACCTCCGTAGTCTTAAGCCATGGTGACGATCATACTGTTGCGCCACGGTGAAAGCACAGCGAACGTGCAACGCGTTCTTGCTGGTCGCCTTGCGGGTGTTGAGCTCACTGACCGAGGTCGTGAGCAGGTGGCCAAGGTAGCTCAAGAGCTCCCGAGCATCGATGCGATCCGGCACTCTACGATCGACCGGTGCGTGGACACTGCGCGCATTGTTGCTTCAAACCGAATAATCGCCCAGAGCAGTGACGTCACTATTGAAGCAGACAGCCGGTTCGACGAAGTCGACTACGGCGAATGGTCCGGTCTAGCCCTCGATGATCTGCGCACACGCGCACACTGGGAGCGGGTCCAGCAGTCACCTCACACATTCGAGTTCCCTGGCGGTGAAGCGATGACCCACGTCTTTAACCGGGCAGTGGACGGACTCACGTCACTCATCAACGACCTCGGGCCGGGACAAACTGGACTCATCGTGTCCCACGGCGACGTCATAAAAGCGATGGTCGCTCATGCGGTTGGCGCGGGACTGAGTAACTTTCAACGCTTTGGGGTGCAGCCTGCCCAGTTTTGCGTGCTTCATGTACAGGGACAGACGATGACGCTGAGCCTGGGCGGAAGCAGAATATCTGGCACCACTTTGGGTGGCGAGTGCTAAAAGCACGCGCGTTTAAGCGCTCAGAACTCCTGTGCCCAACAGGACGAAGATCAGGATACCCAAGGCCACGCGGTACCACACGAACACTGCGAACGACTTGGTCTGAATGAACTTGAGGAATCCAACGATCACCGCGTAACCCACACCAAAGCTCACGATCGTCGCAACGGCCGTGGGGCCCCATCCCAAGGTGAGCGGTTCGTTGGCAGCCTTGGCCAGCGAGTACAGACCGGAGGCCATCACTGCTGGGATCGCAAGCAAGAACGAATAGCGAGCGGCAGCTTCACGCGTAAAGCCCATGAAACGCCCGGCCATGATCGTTCCACCCGAACGCGACACGCCGGGAATGAGCGCCAACGCTTGGGCGCCACCGTAGAGCAAACCCTGTCCCCAGGACATTTTGTCGAGCGTGTACTCCTTGCGACCCACGCGGTCGGCAAGGCCCAACAGCAGACCAAAGATGATGAGCATACTGCCCACGATCCACAGGCTTCGGAACGTCGTCTCGATCATGTCCTGGAACAGAAGGCCCAGCACGCCAATTGGGATCGACCCGATGATGACGAGCCAGCCCAGGCGAACGTCGGGGTCACGTCGGTCGTGCTTGCCAACCAGGGCTTTGAACCACTTGGAAATGATCCGAACGATGTCTTTCCAGAAGTACACCAGAACAGCGGTTTCGGTACCGATCTGGATGATCGCGGTGAAGAAGGCACCCGGTTCGCGACCCGGCATGAGGAACTCGCCCACAATACGCAAGTGCGCGGACGAGGAGATGGGTAGGAACTCCGTGAGTCCCTGCACGATTCCCATAATGATGGCGACGAGCCAGTCCATGAACACCCCTTTTCTTACACGACCAGGCGTTACACTACTCCGAAAATTCCGGTAACCTCAACACTTATGTTGCACAACCGTGTTGGTCAGTCTGGTTTCACTGTTTCGGACCTCACTCTTGGGACGTTTGAGTGGGGGAGCAGGGTCAATCGGGAAACGGCATTTGAGCTCATGTCAGCCTACGTTGATGCTGGTGGGACGCTGCTTGAACTGTCTGCGTGTACGTCGAGCGCCCACGCTCTTGTCGGTTCCATGAAAGTTCCCTCCACGTTGCGTGTGGCTGCTCGTGTCGGGATCGAGTCAATCGGTGGCGAACTGCAGATCAGCAACTCCCGCGCCGTCATCACGGAGCAGGTCGCACGGCTGCGCCAGACGCTGGGGCGTGACTGCGTGGACCTGGTGATCGTAGACGCCTTCGATCCGCACACACCGCTGACTGAAACCGCGCTGACCTTGCGTGACCTACAGGCCCGAGGTGAGATCGGCTATGTTGCTGTTGCTCACCACACAGCGTGGCAGGTCGCGCTCATGCGCGCCGAGGTGGATGTTGTGTGCGCGTTTACGGAACTTTCGTTGGTGAACCGTTCGGCTGAAGACGACATTGTGCCGGCGTGTGACTACATGGGTATGGGCGTTATCGCCGGGGCTGCCCTGGGGCGCGGTGTTCTCACGGGCCGGTACGCAACGGGAACGCCCGCAGATTCCCGTGCAGCCCACGATCTGCGACAGTACGTTGGCGCATACCTGGGACCGGATTACGAGCCGATTCTCAAAGGGGTGAGCAAAGCGGCCGAGGCGCTGGGCGTGCGGCCCGTCGATATTGCGTTGGCGTGGAACCGTGGACTGGGCGTGTCCAGCTCGATCGTGGCCCCACGGACGGTTCGACAGTTAACGGAGCTACTGGAGTCCGATCTAGTTCTGGAACCAGAAATTCGGGACGCGCTTTCGCAGATTTCGAGCTAAGCGACTACCGCCGAGCGACTACAGGTCAGCGGCGGTCGTCCTCGTCGTCATCCTCATCGTCTTCGTCGTAGTCGTCGTCATCATCGTCGAGGTCGTCATCGAAGTCGTCCATGTCATACGCGTTGTCGTCATCGGCGATTGCGTCTTCTATGTCGTCGAACAGTTCAAGTGGAGTGACTTCGTCGAATGCGTTGTACAGGGCGTCTTCGTACACTTCAAAAGCGTCGGCGAGTGCCATGTACGTGGCCTCGACGCGGGCGTCGGTGTCAGAGGTGCGGTGCGCTGCGGCAGAGAAGTGTGCGCGGACTGCTGAGAGGAACTCTTCTAATGCAACTTCCGGTTCGAGGCTCATGGCTCCATCTTATACGCGAAAACGGTAGGCTAGGAATATGTCCGGCCACGTATTTGAGCACGATTCTCCCGACCGTTTCATTCCCGGCACAGTGGGCATGCCTGGGGGTCGTACGTTCTATCTCCAAGCGGTTTCCGACACCACCATCACCTCGGTCTTGCTTGAAAAAGAACAGGTGGAGATGCTCGGGGAGCGCATCAACGAACTTCTTGACACGGTGCGTTCCAAAAGCGTGGGCGAAAGTAACATCCCGGTCTCTGCACTTCCGGACTACGTGGACAACTCGGGGTTGACCATGCCCGTTGACGCGGAGTTCCGGGTGGGCACTATGAGCTTGGGATGGGACACGCGCATTCACCGTCTGGTGGTCGAATGCTTTGAACTTTCGGAAGCAGACCGCGAAGCAGGGATTAGCGCGGAACCTCACGAAGACACCGAGCGGGACGTTCTGCGTGTCACCTTGGATGCTGTCCAGGCTCGTGAGTTTGCCCGGCACGCCGAACTCGTTGTGAATGCCGGCCGGGCCGACTGCCCGTTCTGTTCACTTCCATTGGATCCCGAGGGCCACGTGTGTCCGCGCGCAAACGGGGTCGCTCGCTGAGTGAGCCACCAACACGACATCGCCACGTGCCCGGCCACGGTTCTGGGTCTCATACCCGAGGCGAGTAACGACACGTACCTCATCGTGCTCACCCCGCCCACGGGAGCGGCACTGAAAGCGGTCTATAAACCCAGCCAGGGTGAGGCGTTCTTGCAGGATTTTTCTGAGCTCGCCCGACGCGAAGTCGCCGCCTACCGGTTGAGCTACCTGAGCGGTCTCAACTGTGTTCCCGAAACCATCATGCGCTCGGATCTGCCTCACGGTCCCGGTTCAGTTCAGTTGTTTGTGGATTCGGCAGGTGACGATCCGGTCGTCGACGCGTGGCTCAGCGAGTACGTTCCGGAAGATATTGTCCCTGTGTTCCGGGATTATAACAGTGACGGGGCCGAGGTCGTTGTTGGGCATGGTTTGAGCGAGCGGCTTGCCGATATCGCAATGTTCGACGTCGTAGCCAACAACGCTGACCGAAAAGGGAGTCATCTCATCAACGGGCAGCTGCCTGGCGAGAAATCAGGGTCTATTTGGGCGATCGACAACGGTCTGAGTTTCCACCCCGAACTCAAACTTCGCACAGTGCTGTGGGGGTTTGCAGGAACCCCGCTGGCACCTCGGCATTTTCACGCGTGCGAACGCACGCTGGCCCTCACTGCCGACGACCTGGGAACAACCCAGGAGGAAACTCACGCTTTACACGCGCGTACACGCGCTTTGCTTAGCTCTGGACAGTTCCCGTATCCGCCTGTCAACCGCACTCCGATTCCCTGGCCGCCCCTGTAAACGCTCCACAACGCGCACAAACGAGCGCAGAACGCGTACGAACGTTATGCTGGCTGTGTGAAACCTTGGACACCACCACATGTTCCTGCGCTTGTACGATCAAGCGAACCCCCCACCGTGTACTGCACACGTGCACGTGGGCCGCTACGCAAACTGGTACGTGGAGACGAAGCTAAACTGTATGTGTGCGGTATCACGCCGTATGATGCCACGCACTTGGGTCACGCATCCACATACGTTGCCTTTGATGTTCTTCATCGTCTGTGGATCGACGCAGGCTATTCGGTCACGTACGTGCAAAACATCACCGACGTCGACGACCCACTCCTCGAACGTGCTCAGGCGACAGGCGTTGACTGGCAAGAACTTGCGCGCGAACAAATCGACCTTTTCCGTTCCGACATGGAAGCTCTGCGGGTCATCCCGCCAACGCACTATATCGGGGCAGTTGAAGCCATGGATATTGTGGCTCGCAGCGTGGTTGAACTCTTAGACAAGGGATTCGCATACAGCCTAGATAACGGAGACGTCTACTTCAAGATCGACTCGTCGTACAAACCGCCTTTTGGCTCAGTGTCTCACTACGACGCGGATACCATGGCCAAGCTCTTCGCTGAGCGCGGGGGAGACCCGGACGTTGCCGGAAAAGAGAACCCACTCGACCCACTTCTGTGGCGTGCCAAGCGAGAAGGCGAACCGTCGTGGGACCCTGACGGGCTACCTGCAGGACGTCCTGGGTGGCACATCGAATGTACCGCTATTGCCCAGGAATACGCTGGACTGCCTTTGCATGTTCAGGGAGGTGGCAACGACCTGGCGTTTCCGCACCACGAAATGGGTGCAGCCCACGCAGCCGCGTGGCTCGATACTCCGCTGGCGCAGTCGTATATGCACACCGGAATGGTGGGCTACGAAGGCGAAAAGATGAGCAAGTCTTTAGGCAATTTGGTGTTGGTTTCACAGTTGCGTGAACAAGGCGTGGACCCCATGGCCATTCGTCTCACAATTCTTGACCACCACTACCGGTCTGACTGGATGTACGACGACGGTGCGTTGGCTAAAGCCACGGAACGTTTAGAACAGTGGAGGCGTGCCGCACAATGTGGAAGCCACTACGTCTCAAAGGACGTTGTCCGGGAACTGCGGGAATGCTTGGCTGACGACCTCGACACACCAACCGCACTTTCTCTTATTGACGACTGGGCTGCCGCACGCGATCAAAACACTTCTGAGAGTGAATCGGAAGCAGTTGTCAAAGCCGTTGACGCGTTGCTGGGGATTCAG
Source organism: Brevibacterium mcbrellneri ATCC 49030 (assembly GCF_000178455.1). GTDB lineage: Bacteria > Actinomycetota > Actinomycetes > Actinomycetales > Brevibacteriaceae > Brevibacterium > Brevibacterium mcbrellneri. The sequence continues at coordinate 21,806 of NZ_ADNU01000046.1, forward strand.
CTGGCATGAGCCTCAATTACGACGCCGTGCTGTGGGACATGGACGGAACTCTCGTCGACACAGAGCCGTACTGGATGGCAGCTGAAACCGAACTCATGGCGGCTCACGGGCTTGAGTGGACGCACGAACAAGCAATGCTCATGGTGGGTAACACGCTGACTAAGTCAGCAGATATCATGCGATCCTTCGGTCTGCCGCTGGCCACCGACGAAGTGGTCCAAACCCTATTGCGTGGTGTCATCGCACGGGTCCACGAGCGTATTCCGTTTAGAGCAGGGGCCCAGGAACTGATCGCGTCGTTGCAGGCGGCTGACGTGCCCATGGCACTTGTCACAATGTCGTACCGGTCGCTTGCTCAAGCGGTGGTCGACGGGCTTCCGGAAGGCACCTTTCGCACGTTGATTACAGGGGACGAAGTATCTCGCGGAAAGCCTGACCCCGAACCATATCTCACAGGGGCAGCGTCCTTGAGTGTCGATCCCGCCGCTTGTATCGCGTTGGAAAACTCGGTTCCCGGAATGGCAAGCGCAATTGCCGCAGGCACGTTGACCGTGGGAATCCCTAACCACGTCCCTTTGGAAGAACAGCCTGGTGCGATTCTGATTGAAACCTTGGACGGGCTTAACGCTGAATCTCTGGGAAATCTGGTTCGACCTCTGCAAGGTTCGTAATCTCTGGAGCTTCTGGGGCTTCATTGCCCCACGCAGGGCATAAGTTTTTGAAGTAACACCAGTTGCACAGTGGCGATTTCTTGGGCCTCCAGTTACCAGATTCAGCGCATCCAGTGATGTCGTTCCACACGTCAGCAACCTGGAAAAACGTGCGTTGAATGTCCTGCATGGTGGGCTGGAGCTCTTTCACATTCCCAGATCCCAAATACATCAGTTGCAACGTGTGCACAGTTTCACCGGTGAGCAAATAGTGGACGAGCGCGTAGAACCGCATCTGAAAATCTGCGTCACCAGAATACTGAGGCTTGGGCGCTTTCCCAGTCTTGTAATCCACCAAACGCACTTCACCGCCGGGTGCACGGTCGACCCGGTCGATAAAACCACGGAGCTTCAAGCCGCCAGGAAGTACCGTTTGCACAAACTTTTCACGGGCATCAGGCTCTAAGTTCTGGGGAAGCTCCAGAGCAAAGTACGCGCGAACAAGAGCCTGCGATTCCGAAAAGAGCCTGTCCCTGTCAGTCTGTTCTGGAAAAAGATCTGGAACATCAGAATTTTCTTGTGCGAGTGACGCATAAGTGGGTTTGATAAGGGTGGTAGCGTGGTCGAGCGTGCGTTCACGGGAAGGTACGTCAAAGAGCTGTTCAAGAACCGCGTGAACAAGGGTTCCTTTAAACGCAGCCGCCGACGGCGGTTCAGGGATTTTGTCCACGCTTCTGAAACGGAACTTAAGAGGGCACGAAACAAAGTCATTTGCCCGCGACGGGGAAAGTGCGATGAGTTCAGCCATAGAACAACAATAGCGACATCGAGCCACGCAGGGACCAAATAGCACGCCCAGGGACCGTTGGGCCGATAGGATAAAGCCATGCCACACGCCAAACAACAGGGAGCATCAAACGGCCTGATCATTGGCCGTTTTTTGGGCACCCCAATTATTTTGGCGTGGTCGTGGTTCGTTGCCGCCGCGGTCATTACGATGCTGTTTACCCCGTGGGTGCGACACTTCAGCCCAGACTTAGGGATCGGTGCGTGGTTTGTCGCATTTACGTACGCATTGTTGCTGTTTAGTTCGGTGTTCTTACACGAGCTTGCGCATGCGATCGCGGGAACGCTGACAGGGCAAAAGGTTGCAGCGATCGAACTCAACATTTGGGGTGGCTTCACCCGTTTTGAACCTCGCACGGACGACAACTCAGCTCGAGCTGCCACTCACAGTTTCATCATTTCGATCGTTGGTCCGTTTGTGAACATTGGACTGGGAGCCTTGGGATGGTGGGGTATGTCCTCCACCCAACAGGGCTCGGTCACATGGCTGCTTCTTCTAGCATTTACTTTTGCTAACGCTGCGCTCGGTTTCATCAACCTTCTGCCCGGTATCCCACTGGACGGTGGGTGGGCACTTCAGGCACTCATCTGGCGTGTGACCCGCTCCCAGTTCACTGGAACCATCATGGCGGCTCTCATTGGCCGCATCATCGCAGTCTTGTTCATCGTGGGTGCGATTGTTGGGCCTCTTATCGCTGGTCGGAAACCGGACATCATCACACTGATTTGGACCTCGGCGATCGCCAGCATGCTGTGGTTCTCGGCAGCCGATGCAGCCAAACACGCCCAGCGAGCCCGGCGAATGGAAACTTACGACCTCAAGAAGGTCATCCAACCGGCAATCGCAGCGTCGTGGAACGCAAGCATTGACGCGACACTGGAGTATGCCGATTCAGTTGCTGGTCCGTCCACAATCGTCGTGATCCTCAACGAACGAGGCCTACCGTACGGGCTCTTGGACCGTCACGCGGCAACCCAAGCGATCGTGAACACTAACGCGGCAGATGATTTGGTGCACAGTTACGCGAACCCGTTGGGAGGTTGGATTGGTGTCCCGGAAGACATCAGTGCGCCACACCTTCTGGAATCCCTCACGCACCGCCCCAAGGCACAGTTCTGCCTTGTCATGCACGACAGCACGCTCACCGGGGTCATCGACCTGCAAGAATTCTTTGACGAATTGCTCCACGTATAGAACAGCTCCGCTGTCCGTTGTCAGGACACGCTAGAGTTGATGGGGTGACTTCACAACACGCAACAGGAGCCCAGGATCGTCGCGGGCACTTTCGTGTCGGCGACAAAGTGCAATTGACCGACCCTAAAGGTCGGCTCCACACGATCATGTTGCAACCGGGCCACGTATTCCACACCCACAAGGGCCAGCTTTTTCACGACGATCTGATCGGCCAGCCTGAAGGCACGGTGATTGCCAACACGGCAGGCGTTGACTATCAGGTGGTGCGCCCCCTGTACGAAGATTTCGTGCTGTCCATGCCTCGAGGTGCTGCGGTCATCTACCCCAAGGATGCTGCGCTAATCGTCACCTTGGGTGATATTTTCCCAGGTGCCACCGTCGTCGAGGCAGGCGTTGGATCCGGTGCGCTCACACTTGCTCTTTTGCGCGCCGTGGGAGACTCGGGTGTCGTCCACAGTTTTGAGCGACGCGAGGAATTCGCTCAGATCGCCCAGGGCAATATTGAAGATTTCTTCGCCAGGCCTCACCCAGCCTGGAAGCTCAGCATTGGCGACCTCGCCCACGAACTTCCGAATGCGTACCAGGCTGGCGAAGTCGACCGGGTTGTTCTCGATATGCTCGCACCGTGGGAATGTATTGAAGCTGTTTCGCACGCATTGTGTCCCGGTGGCGTTGTCGTGTGCTACGTGGCCACGGTGCCACAGATGTCTCGCACGGTTGATGCGCTCAAGGCAAGTGGTCTCTACACCGAACCGCGCGCACTTGAAAGCACAGTGCGTGACTGGCACGTCGAAGGGCTGGCCGTTCGCCCAGAACACCGTATGATCGGCCACACGGGTTTCTTGGTTTTCGCGAGGCGCCTGGCACCCGGCGCAACGCCACTTGAGAAAAAGAAACGTCCGCAGGGCCAACAGCCCTCACAAGAAGACATTGATGCATGGCAGTCTGGCGAAGTGACAGACGAGGCGTTGGGAATCCCCAACACAACAGGTAAGAAGCTCCGCAGAGCTGCTCGAGAAGCAGGAAAGCGAGCCCAGATCATTGGTCAGGAGGAATCATGACAGAAGCTGAGTTGCCCAAGGTGCGTCAGGAACTTGCTGGCCTGCGCCAGCAGCTGTTTAACGCTTCGAAACGCAATGAAGCCCTGACAAAAACCCTGCGTCAAGCGCGTGACGAACTTGAGCGTATTCGCGCAGAAGCTAACGCTCTCACCGAACCGCCCAACTCGTACGCGACGGTGGTGCAAGCCGTGCCAGGTGAAAACCTGCGATGTGACGTTCACTACGCGGGCCGCAAAATGCGGGTGGCGGTCGCGCCCGAGGTGGAAGCGAGCGACCTGCAAGCAGGCCGAACCGTGTTGCTGTCCGAGGGCCTGGTGGTTCTGAAAGCGCTGGACTTCCATGCTGCAGGCACTGTTGTCGCTGTGCGCGAAGTACTGGGTGACCGCGTGCTTGTGGGTGGCGTGAATGACGAAGAACAGATCTACTCGCTGGCCGCGCCTTTGCAGGAGATCACGATTCGTCCCGGGGACCACCTGTTAGTGGATTCAAAAACGCAGTTTGCGCTCGAATACGTTGAAAAGCCCGAATCGAACCAGTTGCTTCTCGAAACTGTTCCTGATATTTCGTATAGCGACATTGGGGGACTGGACCACCAGATTGAGGAGATCCAGGACGCTGTCGAACTGCCGTTTGAACACCCGGAACTGTATACAGAACACGGACTCAAACCACCAAAGGGAATTCTGCTGTACGGCCCTCCCGGATGTGGTAAGACCCTCATCGCAAAAGCGGTGGCCAACTCTTTGGCCAAGAGGCGGAAAGACACGTCCACGCGTTCGTATTTCTTAAACATCAAAGGTCCAGAGCTTTTGGACAAGTATGTGGGTGAAACCGAACGGCAGTTGCGCCAGATTTTTGCTCGCGCTAGGGAAAAGGCTACAGCCGGATCGCCAGTTGTGGTGTTCTTCGACGAAATGGAATCACTTTTCCGAACCCGTGGAACCGGTAAATCGTCTGACGTCGAAACCACTGTTGTTCCGCAGCTCTTAGCGGAAATTGACGGTGTGGAGAAACTTGAAAACGTCATTGTGGTGGGTGCGTCAAACCGCGAAGACCTTATCGACCCTGCGATTTTGCGCCCCGGCCGCTTGGACGTCAAGATCCGCATTGAACGGCCAGACGAAAACGGCGCGCGCGATATTTTCAGCAAGTACCTCACGCCTGAACTGCCGATCCACACGGTCGAAACCACAGTCGAAGAAGCGGTAAAAGACCTGATCGACCGGTGCGTGGAAACCATGTATGCGCGAACTGATGAAAACCGGTTCGTCGAAGTCACCTATGTCTCTGGAAAGAAGGAAACGCTGTTCTTTGGCGACTTCATCTCTGGTGCCATGATTTCTAACGTGGTGGACCGCGCCAAGAAACATGCGATCAAGTCCTTGCTGTCAACGGGTGAACGTGGCATCACGTGGGAGCACCTTCACACCGCGATTCGCGAAGAGTTCCGGGAACACGAAGACCTGCCCAACACGTCGAACCCCGACGAGTGGGCACGGGTTTCTGGTAAGAAGGGTGAACGCATCACCCACATGTCAATGTTCTGACACGTGCGGTCACAAGGCGCGAAGTCTTTAGGCTTAGCGGGCGCCTTTTCCTGCGAGTTGGCTGGCCAGTACGCGCCAGCCAACCAGGGTGAACAGGTTGACACCCGAAGCAACCAGAATGAACGGGCCGGCGGTGCCTTCGCCCAGAATGATTCGAATGATCATTCCCACCAAGACCGTTGTCGCCCAGATGCCCACACCGGTGCGAAGCGGAGCTAAAGGCGCGGTCCATACCGCGTTGGCCAGCCACGCGATCGCGAGTGCCGCCATAAACGGCCAAGCGGTGCGCACAATTCCAGAGAACTCAAGGTTCTGAGCGTGGGTGTAATAACCCACAACGGCAAAAAGACACACGAGGACGGCGTCGGTGACTAGGGTGATAAGAAGATGAGACGTTGATTTTCGTGACACGCTCATAGTGTAGATGCGAGCCAGGGAGGTTCACGTGATTAGTGTTCGGCGTGTAATGGGTGCCGAAACCGAGTTCGGCGTATGGCAACCGGGCAACCCCAAAGCCAACCCCATGCGCGATTCGGCGCGGGTTGTCGATGCCTACGCACAACCTCGGGGATTGAAATCAAGCCAGAACTTTTGGGACTTTTCTGCCGAAAGCCCCCTGGCCGATGCCCGCGGTTTCCTCATGAGCGTGGACGACGCGCACATTTCGCAGCTCACGCACCTTCCGGAGTCTCAACCAGAAGCACAGTACCTGGCCAATGTGGTGACGGAAAACGGTGCGCGTCTCTACGTTGACCACGCTCACCCGGAGTATTCCAGCCCCGAAAGCCTGTACCCGCGTGACGTTGTGCTCTACGACCGTGCGGGTGACCTCGTGGCACTCGAGGCGGTGCGCAACCTTGCGAACACAGATCAGCCGGTCAACCTGTACAAGAACAACACCGACTCCAAGGGCGCCTCATATGGGACCCACGAGAACTATCTGGTGGACCGGGCAGTCGAATTCGACCACATCGTTGAAGGGCTCACACCGTTCTTCGTCACCCGCCAGATTCTGTGCGGGTCCGGGCGGGTAGGCATCGGACAGGAAGCCTCAGTTCCCGGCTTCCAGATTTCCTCCCGCGCAGACTTCTTTGAAGAATGCGTGGGCCTGGAAACCACTTTGCGCAGGCCCATCATCAACACGCGCGACGAACCCCACGCCGAACCGTCGCTGTACCGCCGCTTGCACGTGATTATCGGCGACGCAACCCTAGCTGAACCGGCTACCCTGGTGCGCTTTGGTTCCACCTCGCTCGTGCTAGCGCTCATCGAACAGGGCCTGGCGCCTCGGATCCTTCTCAAGGACCCAGTAGAGGCTCTGTACACCGTGTCCCACGACCTCGGGCTGTCTGCGAGCCTTCCGCTGGAAGGCGGGGGAGAGACGACTGCACTTGAGATCCAGCGGGCGTACCTGGAAGCGGTAGAGACACACATGGATCCTGACTGTGAGGCCACCGCCGAGGTCGTTGCAGAGTGGGAGCGTTTCCTTGAGGGACTTGCGTCCGATCCGCTGTCCTTGGCTGATTCGATCGACTGGGTTGCCAAGTACCAACTGCTTCAGGGCTATGTACGCAATCAGAATCTGCCATGGAATCACCCTAAACTGCAGCTCATCGACGTGCAGTACCACGACGTGCGCCCGGAAAAAGGCTTGTTCTACAAGCTCGAAGCTTCGGGCAGAATTCGCCGACTGACAACACCCGAAGCCGTTGAACACGCAGTCGAAAACCCGCAAGCAGACACTCGCGCGTGGTTGCGTGGAACCTTGGTTTCGCGTTTTGGGGAATTCGTCGAATCCGCAAGCTGGGACACCATTGTTCTCAACCTCGGAAATGAATACGTGCGTATTCCTATGCGCTATCCAGAATTTGGAACACGGGAGCTCGCAGAAGAGGCTTTGGCAGACGTGACTGATGCCCAGTCGCTGTTCAAAGCACTGTCACTTATTAAACTGTCAGACAACGAAAGGGAATGAGATGAGCCAATTTCAGCAACACGCCGGTGGCGGAAAAGGGAACAACGACGAATCGGACGAATTCGTCGAAGCAGGCCAGGCCCAGATCAACACGCAGGGTGTCGACGACATTTTGGACGACATTGACTCCATGCTGGAAACGAACGCCGAAGACTTCGTAAAGAACTTCGTGCAAAAGGGTGGCCAGTGAACTCAGGTTTCGACAAGCACTTTTTGGATGCGACCACCAACTCGTTTGTTGAGTTCGCCTCACGCGTGCGCCCGCACGTGCTCCCACAGGTACCGTCGCGGGTGATGTCGCAGCAACTCGACGCTCCGGTAGGTACAACGATCGTCGCGTTCAAAACGGAACGTGGAGTGCTCATGGCAGGTGACCGCCGCGCCACAATGGGCAACCTCATCGCAAGCCACACTATTCAGAAGGTGCACGCAGCTGACTCTGCCTCAGTGATTGGAATCGCGGGCACCGCAGGGCTTGCGCTCGAACTGATTAGGCTCTTCCAACTCGAGCTTGAGCACTACGAAAAAATCGAAGGCACGCCCCTTTCGCTCGAAGGTAAAGCCAACCGGCTGGCCTCCATGCTCCGAGGCAACTTAGGCCTCGCCCTGCAGGGCCTCGCGGTAGTCCCACTCTTTGCCGGCACTGTGCCGGGAACCACCTCGGGCGCTCTCTATTCCTTTGACGTCACAGGCGGGAAATACCAGGAGCTCGACTTCCACTCGATCGGTTCCGGCGCAGGGTTTGCACGCGGCGCTCTGAAAAAACTGTGGAAACCGCAACTGGATGACGACGAAGCGGTCCGCGTCGCCGTACAAACCCTCTACGACGCAGCCGACGACGACTCCGCCACAGGTGGCCCAGACCTGGTGCGCAACATCGCACCGCAGGTCATGACCGTCGATGGCGACGGGGTGAAAGAAGTGCCAGCTGACCAGGTGCTTGAGATTGCTCGCTCAATTGTGACTGGACGGAACAACTCATGACCGCACCGTTTTACGTATCACCAGAACAGCTGATGAAAGACCGCGCGGAGTTCGCGCGGAAGGGAATTGCCCGAGGTCGTTCGGTCATTGTGTGCCGGTACGACTCCGGAATTGCGTTGGTTGCGCACAACCCGTCGTCCACGTTGCACAAGGTCGCGGAAATCTACGACCGCATCGCTTTCGCGGCGGTGGGTAAGTACAACGAGTTCGAAACTCTTCGACAGGCCGGTGTGCGGTACGCCGACCTTCGCGGGTTCTCATACGACCGCGCCGATGTCACGGCCCGTGGACTCACCAACGCGTATGCACAGACCCTGGCAAGCGTATTCACCACCGAATCCAAGCCCTTCGAGGTGGAGCTTGTGGTAGCAGAACTGGGCGAAACTCCCGCTCAGGACCGCCTCTACCGACTGTCTTACGACGGATCGGTCGCCGACGAAAACGACTGCGTGGTCATTGGCGGGAACGCCGAAGTCACCGCGCAACGCATGCACCTCACACCGGGTCTTAAGGATCTAGATTCCACAATCAACACTGCGGTCCGTGCGCTTTTCGGAGACGAGGATCCTGTCGCAGCTCATGTTGAGGCTGCTGTTTTGGACCGCAATACTCAAGCGCGCAGAACATTTGTTCGACTCACAGAAGATCAGGTTCGCCAGGCGCTCGAACGGGCGGGGCAGGACAGCAAGCAAACAGACGAAACACCTGAGGAAGAGACCGGCGAATGAAACGCATTTTCGGTTTAGAGACAGAATTCGGGATTGCTTACGCTCCATCAGGCGGTCGCCGTCTGGGCCCAGAAGAGGTTGCCCGCTACCTGTTCAAGCCGGTGGTGGCATGGGGCAGGTCCTCAAACGTGTTTCTGCCCAACGGTTCCCGTCTGTACTTGGACGTAGGTTCACACCCGGAATACGCCACCGCCGAATGCGACCGTCTCGATGACCTGATCGCACAAGACAGTGCTGGAACCGTCATCATGCAGGACCTCTTGAACCGGGCAAACCAAGCCCTCAACGATGATGGCTATGACGGCACGCCGCACCTGTTTAAGAACAATTCTGACTCCGCGGGCAACTCGTACGGAAGCCACGAAAACTTCCTCATCCGCAGGAACATGGATTTCGCCCACTTAACCAGCACGCTCTTACCTTTCCTCGTGGTACGGCAGCTCATGGTGGGGGCCGGCGCCATCATTCCACGCCAAGTCACCACGGCGATGCCAGCCGTGCAGACTAACCGCGCCAACCCCCATGCTGCACAGACCGTAGCCACTCCCACCTCGGACGTGGTCTTTGGACTTTCCGGCCGATCCGATGTCATGTGGGAGGGAGTGTCCAGTGCGACCACACGTTCGCGTCCCATCATCAACGCACGCGACGAACCCCACGCGGACGCTGAAAAGTACCGCAGGTTGCACGTGATCGTGGGGGACTCGTCCATGGCGCAACCCACCACGCAACTCAAGGTCGGATCGGCGGCTCTGATCCTGGACATGATCGAAACCGGTGTGCCACTCCGGGACTTGACGCTGTCGGACCCCATTCGCGACATCCGCGTGATTGCCCGTGACCTGACGGGTACAACCCCACTGGAGCTGAAGGCCGGGGGAACACTTACACCACTGGAGCTTCTCGAAATCTACCTGGAAGCGGCCACCAAGATTGTGGACCGCGGGGACCACAGCGTGGGCGATGACCAGACCGCGCGTGACGTGCTCGATCTGTGGGGACGCATGTGTGAGGCGGTTCGCTCACAGGACTTCTCAGCAGTCGACACCGAAATTGACTGGGTAATTAAGAAGAAGATCCTTGATCGCTACATGGACCGTTCAGACGTTGAACTGAGCGACCCGCGGATTCGTCGGCTTGAACTTGCCTATCACGACGTGACCCCAGGAGTGGGGCTGGTCGAAAAAATGCAAGCAGGCGGGTTGATTGCGCAAACCGTGAGTGACACCGACATCGCAACTGCCAAGGACGTGCCACCCCAGACCACGCGGGCAAAGATTCGTGGCGCGTTTGTTCAAGCAGCCGTGGACCACCGTGCCGACTTCACGGTTGATTGGGTGCACTTGCGTCTTAACGCACACGCACAACGTGCCGTGACGCTTCGCGATCCCTTTGTGTCTACCAGCGAACACGCAGATGAACTCATCGCGTGTCTGAATGGTTCTGAGTTAGCATAACTAGGGCAATAGAGAGGAAGCCAGTGAAAAAACTTGTGTGCGCGGTCGCCGTTTCAGCTCTAGTCCTGACCGGCTGCGGTGGCAAAGAAGACGAACCCACGTCAACCGATCAACAAGAACAGAAACAGAACGGGTCAATTGACGACATCAAGGTTTCTGGCGAAACCAACAAGAAGCCAGAAGTCGAAGTCAAAACCCCTTTTGCGGCTGAAAACGCACACAAGACTCTGGAACAGGGATCGGGGAAGAAGGCAGACAAAGGCCTTCAGGTCACTGCTCACTACACAGTGGTTTCTGGTGAGTCCGGCAAAGTAGTCGAATCGTCATATGACTCGAAGCCATCTGGTTTCCCCGTGGATGACCAGCAGATTAGCAAGCGCCTCTTTGACGCCATTGTGGGTGTTCAAGAAGGTGGCCGTGTTCTTATGGTGGAGAACGCCAGCCCGGGCGGAAACCAGCCAAACCAGACTCTCATCTACGTGTGGGACATTGTGAAGGTCGACAAGACGCCGGAAATCCTGTCGAAGGCTGAAGGAACAGAGAAAGAGATTCCCGGCGACCTGCCACAAGTGACACGGGACAAGGATGGAAAACCATCCATTTCTCAACCAAAGGGTGACGCACCGAAAGAGCTGACGGTTAAGCCGGCAATTGAGGGTGACGGGCCAGTGGTCAAAGAAGGTCAAAAGGTCAGTGTCCACTACACGGGTTGGCTGTGGGATGACACGAGCAAACCGTTTGACTCAAGTTGGGATCGTGGACAACCGTTTTCCTTTACCCCTGGTGCCGGTGAAGTCATCGCCGGATGGGAAGAAGGCGTGACGGGTCAAAAGGTCGGTTCGCAGATTCTGCTGGTCGTTCCCGCCGATAAGGGTTACGGTGACGCTGGGTCACCGCCCAACATCCCAGGAGGCGCCACGCTGGTGTTCGTCGTCGACATCTTGGCTGCTGTGGGCTAATGGTTGCGGCTCCGGTTCGCAAGCAGTATGAAAGGCTTCTCAACCTGCTCTTCGCGCTGCGCAATACGCGAATATGGATGAGCAAAGCGCAAATCCGCGAACATGTTGAAGGGTACGAAAACCTGAGCGATGACGCGTTCAACCGTATGTTTGAACGTGATAAAGCAACACTGCGAGGCATGGGGATCAACATCTCCAGCACCGGCTGGAACAACCGCCCCAATGAAGACGTGGTGTACGGCTATCGCATTACTGATGCCGACTATGCCTTGGACGAAATATCCTTTACACCCGCTCAGGTGGAGGTGCTCCGGGCAGCGTCCGTGTGGCTTCCACAAACCGGGCCAGCGGCGCGCGCTATCACTAAGCTCACGGGTCTAGGTGAAGACCTCACGCAACGCGACGTCCCTGTTCCGGCTGCTGCTACCAACACTCAACTCACCGGCCGGTTTATCGACGCAGTTGAAGAGCGCAGGCCCCAAACGTTCACATACCGTAAGGCGGGTGGACAGCCAGAAGTACGCACGTTTTTCCCATACGGGGTTCTAAGCCGGGGCCCGCGAGTTTATGTTGTGGGCTATGACGTGAACCGGCAAGGGATCAGGGTGTTTAGGCTCAGTCGGATCGTAGGAAAAGTCAAGCATCACCCCAAGTACCGTGCAGGCGCGTACGACATTCCACAGGATTTTTCGGCACGTGATTATGTGCGGTCCGATCCCACCGTGAGTGCGACAGTAGCTGTTGCTCGGGGGCGCGGTGAAGACTTGAGGGCGCGAGCTCAGAACGTCACGCATATTGATGATGACTGGGACCGCCTCACCGTGGACGTGACAGACACGCACGCATTCATATCTGAAATGCTGGGTCTGGGGTCATTTGTGAAACCGTTGGAGCCGTCCGAGGTCGTTCAGGCATATCAAGACGGGTACCGCCAAACGGTTGAATGCCTGAAGGAGCTCGCCGGTGAGTAGCACGCCACAAGTGGTGACAACGCTGATCAGCCTGGTTGCGTACATCACCAAAAAAGAAGAAGTGCCCATCGCTGAACTCGCCGCGGTTTTTGGTCTCAAGGAAAGTACGGTACGCGACTACCTCGACGTTCTGCTGGTCAGCGGCATGCCCGGCGACTACGGCGCAAAAATCGACGTGTGGGAAAACGACGGGATCGTGTCATTGAGCAACACGGAAGGCGTTGACGTTCCGGTTCGTCTGTCCAGTCTAGAAGCGCACCTCTTGCTCATGGCGTTAGAGTCCGCAGGATCAGAAACCCCCGAGGTCGCCCAGTCTGTCATTGAGAAGTTACGTAACGCCGTGGGGGAGTGGGAGTCGGATGCGGTGAGTTTCGAACCCGCCGAGGTGTCCCCTGAGTTGCGCTCAGCCGTCACTCACGCGCTGAAGACGGGCACTGCGCTCACAATCGACTATTACGTTCGCAGCCGGGACGAAATCACCACCCGCACTATTTCTCCCATCGAGTTCAACCTTGACGGCCAGTGGTATTTAGACGCCTACTGTCACGACAAACAAGCACATCGATCCTTTCGCGTCGACTACATTCGCAACTGGGAAACCACCTCGGAACCGGCACAAAAGGGCAGCGACGAAAACAACTACGGGGAGACCTGCCGCATCAGCTTTGCACGCGAAGGTGCGTGGCTCGTTGACGAACTGACACCTCGGGCTGTGAGCTTTGACACGCACGGACCCGGTACGGTCACACTTGAGTTGACCGTGTTCTCCGCAGACTGGATCGTGCAACTGCTCATGATGCACGGGCGACACGTGTTGGCTATTGAGCCGGGGGAGTATGCACGTGCCGCGCTTGAGCGTTTAGAATAGTGTGGATCGAAAATAAGGAGAATGCTTTATGCGCCCGGAGCCGTCCCACATCATCATACTTTTGGTCATCATTATCCTGCTGTTTGGAGCTTCCAAACTGCCATCGTTGGCGCGGAACCTGGGGAAGTCGGCCAAAATCTTCCGCGACGAAGTCAAGTCGATGAACGACGACTCGAACGAAACCCCAGCCGAACTTGAGTCCTCCCGTTCCGAAGACGCTACAGACAAAGCTACACGCTCGCACGTAGATTCGACGCAGTCGGTACGCGACACCGATAAGTGAAACGTTCGAAAAACCCTGACAGAACCATGCCCCTTATGGGGCATTTTAAAGAACTACGCAATCGAATGATCGTGGCGCTCATCGCGCTCCTAATTGGAGCCGTGGTGGGCTGGTTCTTATATGACCCTGTCATTGTGCTACTAAAACGGCCCTTGGACGACGTTGCAGAGTCCCAGGGCCGTACTGCCGAACTGAACTTCGCAGGCATCGCCTCACCTTTCGATCTCAAACTCAAGGTGTCTGTCTTTATCGGGTTCATCGTGACGGCCCCGGTGTGGCTGTACGAACTGTGTGCATTTGTGGTTCCCGGCCTCACAAAGAAGGAACGTCAATACGTATTCGGGTTTCTCGCGGCCGCTCTGCCACTGTTTTTCGCCGGCGCAGCGTTGGCCTTTTTTGCGCTTCCAAAAGCGATCCAGGCGCTGGGCTCGCTCATTCCGCAAGGCGCGTCGTACATTGTTCCCGCCCAGGACTACTTGTCGTTCACCATGTTGCTCATCGTGGTGTTTGGGATCGCTTTTGTTCTGCCCGTGATCTTGGTGGGGCTGAACTTCATGGGCGTGCTCAGAGCTCAGACGATCCGCCGTTCGTGGCGTTGGGTCGTCATGTTAGCGGCCACCTTCGCGGCCATCGCCACTCCGTCACCAGACGCGATCTCCATGTTCTACCTGATGGTCCCCATGCTGTTCATGTTCTTCCTGGCATGGATCGTGTGTGCGGTGAATGACAAACGTCGCAAACGGAAAATGATTGCCCAGGGTACGTGGGTCGAAGAGGACTGACGGCCTGTCGGTTAGAGTGAGGATATGGACCACCCCACTCCCGCAGAAGCATATGCGCAGTTCCAAGCTAAAAAAGGAACCATGACTGGTCCTCTTGCAGAGTTCCGCAACGAGCTGTCTTTTGAACTCGACGACTTCCAGTTGAGAGCCTGTTCAGCTCTGAACGACGGACGTTCAGTTTTGGTGGCTGCCCCAACTGGGGCGGGTAAAACCATCGTTGCCCAGTTTGCCGTCAAACTCGCTGTGAGCCGTGGGGTTCGCGTGTTTTACACGGCACCCATCAAGGCGCTGTCGAACCAGAAGTTCAACGAACTATGCGATGCGTATGGTGAAGAGTCGGTGGGACTGCTCACCGGTGACGTGTCAATCCGGCGCGACGCTCAGATCATGGTGATGACCACCGAGGTGTTGCGCAACATGATCTATTCCGGAACCGACTTAAGCGACCTCGGGTTTGTGGTTTTGGACGAGGTTCACTACCTGGGCGACCGCTTCCGAGGGCCGGTCTGGGAAGAAGTGATCATCCACCTGCCCATCCACGTGCTGTTAGTGAGTCTGTCCGCCACCGTGTCGAACGCTGAAGAATTCGGGGCGTGGCTGGCAGAAGTGCGTGGCTCCACTGACGTGATCGTGTCGGAACACCGCCCCGTCCCACTTCACAACCACGCGTGCGTGGGAACGGACATCTTCCCGTTGTTTGCTCCTCGGGGATACAACGTGAATAAAGAGTTGGAAAGGTACGTGCGGCGTTTCCAACCCTCCCCGGGAAACCGCCGCCGAGGTCGTTACTTCACCCGCTTCCGTCGCCCTGCGAGAAGTAGTGTCATTGAGGCTTTGGGAAGCGCAAACCTGCTTCCTGCTATTTTCTTTATCTTCTCCCGCAATGGCTGTGACGATGCACTCGAGCAGTGTCTAGCTGGGGGAGTGGACCTCACATCGACCCGTGAGAAGCAGGAGATTGCGCGGCGCCTGGATGACTTGAGCGAAGAACTCCCCGCTGAGGACTTAGGCGTTTTAGGTTTCCACAACTTCTCCGCGGGCCTCATGCAGGGAATTGGGGTTCACCATGCAGGCCTGATTCCACAGTTTAAAGAGATTGTTGAAGAGCTGTTCGTCCGCGGACTTTTGCGAGTGGTGTTTGCTACCGAGACACTTGCGTTGGGTATCAACATGCCGGCGCGCACAGTGGTGCTAGAGAAACTCACCAAGTTCAATGGCGAATCCCATGTGCAGATCACGCCCGGCGAGTACACACAGCTCACCGGGCGTGCGGGACGCCGGGGGATCGACGTGGAAGGTCACGCGGTCACTGTGTGGAACCCACAGATTGAGCTTGCCGATATCGCGGCTCTTGCCTCGAAACGCACGTATGCGCTCAAGAGCCAGTTCACCCCCACGTACAACATGGCTGCGAACCTGCTTGCCCGTATGACAAGTGAGGACGCGAAGAAGGTCTTGGAAACGTCCTTTGCCCAGTATCAAGCCGACGCCGCTGTGGTTGGTCTTGCCCGACGTGTGAGGTCGAAGGAAGAAACTCTCGCTGGCTACGAGTCGGCTATGGAGTGTTCCTACGGAGACTTCTCCGAGTACGCGGGCCTGCGAAGGACGATTGCGCAACTAGAGAAGCGTGCAAGCAATCAACGCAGCAAGCTACGCCAGCGCGATGTCATCGAATCGCTCTCTCACCTGGGCGTGGGAGACACCATCTTCATTCCGAGCCGTCGCGGTTTTGGCGCGTGCGTTGTTTTGCAAGCGCTACGCAACGACGATCATGGTGTGCGTCTGCCAACGGTGCTCACGGAGTCTGGAAAAGTGTGGCACTTGCGCCCGCACGAAGTCACTGAGCCAGCAGTGAAGCTGGGCCGAATCAAACTGCCGAAGAAGTTCAATCACCGTGTGGTTGCTCATCGCAGGCAAGTGCAAGCCATTGTGGAATCAGCCCTGGACGAAGGACGACTGAAGGACCCCGCTGCGGTTCCGCGTTCCAAGCACAAAGCTCCTACCGTGGGCCAAGATGAAATCCAACTGGTACGCCAGCAGTTGCGCGATCACCCCTGCCATGAGTGTCCAGACCGTGAAACCCACGCCAGATGGGCAGAACGGGTGGCAAAGGTGGAGAAAGAGCTTTCCAGCCTCACCCACCAGATTGAGGGGCGCACCTCGTCGATCGCCCATGTGTTCGATCGCGTGTGCAATGTTCTTGTCACGTTGAAGTTCTTGCCCGACGATTCGTGGATTCTTCGCCGAATCTATGGCGAACGTGACCTACTTACCGCAATGTCGGTACGTGCAGGCATATGGGACCGTCTCACCGAACCCGAGGTCGCCGCACTGGCGTCAAGCCTGGTGTATCAGGCACGTCGCGAAGAGGCAGGGGTTCCTCGTCTCCCATCAAAGCATCTGCAAAAGGCGTTTGGTGAACTTCAGCAACTGTGGAATCAGCTGTTCCACATCGAAACAGATTCGCGTCTACCCATTACGCCTGAACCGGATCCAGGAATGATGAAAGCCATCTTCGCATGGACCGAAGGCAAAACTCTCAGCAGCGCAATGGGCAGTGCCGAGTTTTCTGCAGGTGACTTTGTCCGCTGGGCGAAGCAAACCTTGGACCTGTTGGGCCAAGTGGAGAACGTGGTCGAACCGAGCACTGCAAAAGTCATCAAACGCGCCGCCATGTCGATCCGACGTGGCGTTGTTTTGGACAGCTAGTTGCTCAGCAACGTTGACGAAGCTTTTCTCTACTTGCGCACGCGCTTGACGATGTTTTCGACGTCGGAACCAAAGGTTGATTCCGCTGCCAAGTAGGTCCACGTGGACGACGGGCGTTTCAAACCGTAGGTCTCCAAGTCCAGACCTTGTTCGGTGATCGTGGCGTCGTTGAGAACCTGGGCGGCTCCGTCAACAACATCGTCCCAGAAGGAAGAGAAAACGCGCACGGATTCAGAGTTGAACGCTTCGTGTGGTTTTTCGCGTGCCAGCGTGCGCAAATGGATACCTTCACGTAGATCGTTGAGATACGCCAGGTGGTCGACCCAACGTTCGTCGATCTTAAACAGCAACACTGAAGTGATCGCTTGCTCCACGATTGCGTCATCGAGATCGGAGTGACGCTTCACAAACTCTTCGTCCAGACGTTCCTGGACTTCGGCAACACCGTCGCCTTCACGTACCTTGTCGCGTCGCTTGAGAACCAGTTGCCGCTGCTTGGCCATGAGTTCGTTAAACCGCCACGTGTCACGGTGGATCGCGGTGTTTTCACCCTCGGCAATGCGCTGTGCGTGCTCGACCATCTGAGCCGCGCGCTTGGAGTCGATGAACCCGGTCTCATCACCGTCTTCTACGAACCTCTGTGCGTCCGGCACCCGGTCCAAGAGACTGTCTTCCAAGGAGGTGAAAAACACTGAAGTGCCGGGGTCGCCCTGACGGCCGGCACGACCTCGGAGCTGGTCATCCAAACGTGAAGACGGATACCGGCCAGCACCGATTACCAAAAGACCGCCCAGGTCAGCGACTTCTTCATCCGCTAAGCGAATGTCGGTACCGCGCCCGGCCATCTGGGTGGACACGGTGACGGCGCCCTTGGCACCGGCGCGTGAAATGATTTCGGCTTCTCGTGAATCGTCTTTCGCGTTCAGAACCTCGCTGTCGATTCCGCGTGCTTGCAGTCGGGAAGCCAAGCTTTCCGATTCGGCGACCGAACGCGTTCCGATCAGAATGGGCCGGCCCCTCTTGTGCTGGTCCAGTACCTCGTCGACAATCGCGCGTTCTTTAGATTCTTGGAACGTGTACAACCTGTCAGGCTCGTCTTCGCGAATCGTGGGCACGTTCGGCTCAATCGCAGCGATTTCAAGGTTGTAGAACTCGCGCAGATCATCGCCCACCGCAAGAGCCGTTCCCGTCATGCCACACACGGTGGGGTAGCCGTGAATCATCTCTTCAACGGTCATCTGGTCAAGAATTTCTCCGGACTCACTCGTCTCGAGTTTCTCCTTCGCCTCAACCGCGGCTTGAAGGCCATCAGGCCACCTTTGAAGTTGAGCAACACGACCTCGGGAATCCGAAATGAGTTTCACTGCTCCGTCGACAATCAGATAGTCGACATCCCGGTGGACGAGCGCTTGCGCATACAGTGCCAGGTTGATTGCAGCGAGTGTGTCAGCATCGTCGCCGAACAAATCAACATCGAGCGTTTTCTCTGCAAGGTCGATGCCCTCATCGGTCAAAGAGACGGCCTTGTGATCGTCGCTCACCTCAAAGTGGACGCCATCTTCAAGTTTTTCGACAAAACGAGCAATCTCGAAGTTTGCTTCCTCAACGTTCGTCGACCCTGCCAGGACCAACGGAACACGCGCCTCGTCAATGAGAACAGAGTCGGCTTCGTCCACAATGACCACATCCCGAGGTGGTACCCGAGTATCCGCGTCATCCTCCACGAATCTGTCCCGCAACAGGTCAAAGCCGATTTCTTGCACGGAACCGTAAACGACCTCGGCGCTGTACGCCTCCCTGCGCGTGGCATCGTCGTCTGACTCCTGAATCGACGCAACACTCACACCTAAAAGCTCAAACAGCGGACGCATCCACTCAGCGTCACGCGCCGCCAGATAGTCATTGACGCTCACCACGTGTACGTAGCGTCCCTGGAGGGCATACCCAGCCGCCGCCATCGCACCCACCAGGGTTTTACCCTCACCGGTGACCATTTGGACCACCATGCCGTCAAGAAGCGCTACGAGGCCACGGAGCTGCACGTCGTAGGGACGCTGTTCAAGAGTCTTTTCGGCTGCCACCCGAACAAGAGCCGCGAACTTGGTGAGCTGTTCGCGCTTGTCGCCGGTTTCAAAAATCTTGGTGGCGGTGGAAGGAAACTCCGAGCGTTCGAGGTCTTCGTAGTCCGACTCCGGTAAATCCTTGAGGACCTTGTCAAACCAGCCAACACGTTTTTTGGCTTGCGAACCGGGTTTATTGACGAGTTTGTCGAAAAGTCCCATCAGTGTTCTCCTCGGGTTAGAAAGGGCCACTCATGCTCAACGACCGCGTTGGGGTTGCGTCGAGTCCGAAGATATTCTTGCAGACGCGCAGCTTGGTCGCGTTTCCATTCTTTTTGCGCGCCGTGGATCTGTTCCGCGCTCAGTTGGGCGAGTTCTGGGAAGGCGTCTGCGATTGCCAGGGCTACCAGGCCCGAGGCGCGGGCATCTGCCGTTGCGTCGTGAGCGTTGTCGAGTGAAACTCCCCAACGGGCACACACGGCGTCCAACGTCCTGGGTCCCTTGCGGAAAGGTTCAGCGTGCTTGTCGATCACGAGCGTGTCGATGACGAAGAAGTCTGGGAGGGCCAGGCCGTACTGTGCGCATTCGCGGGCGAAGATTGTGAGGTCGTACGGCGCGTTGTGGGCCACGATACACGCGGGAGTGCGTTCTGCGAAAACCTGGTGTATCTGGGCGATTGCCTGTGCTCGTGGCATACCGTTCTCGCGGGCATACTCAGTGGTGATCCCGTGGACAGCTGACGCTTCAGCCGGGATCTCGCCTTCTGGGTAGATGAGCCATTCCCAGGTTTCGTGGGTGCGCATGTCAATGAGTGCAGCACTCACGATGTGCGCTGTGTGGGGGTCACGACCGGTAGTTTCAAGGTCAAATGCGTACATGGGTTCGTCCGCCCACGACGTTGGCGGTGCCTTTTGTGGTGCGTGGGACGTGAAGGTATCTGTGAGTCGGCCAATTGACCTTTCAACCCCGTAGCACTGAGCGAAGTCCTCTAGACCCGCAATGTTTGGGGTGATTGTGGCAGAGGCTTCGATGAGGTTGCCGACGTCTAAATCAGTAAGGACTGTCATAACCTCCACGTTCTTGCGAACCGCGTCTTCGGCTTCGAGCAGGTTCTCCCTGCGCTTGGGCGACAGGCCGTGATCCTTCACTCCTCGTTTGGCAGCTTCGAAAACATTGTCGAGCGTGCCGTATCCGGCAAGCAGCTTCGCAGCGGTCTTCTCGCCGATTCCGGTAGCGCCTTCCAAGCCATCCGACGGGTCGCCACGCAGAGCAGCGAGCTCGCGGTAACGCTGCCCGTTTGGAACTCCGTAAAGCTCAGGAAGGTCGTGAATGGTGGTTTCTTCCCACTGTCCCCGTGGCCGAGGTCGTAGCAACGTGACCTGTTTGTCCGGGCTGAGAAGCGATAAAAGATCGCGGTCGGGAGAGACGACCGTAATTGGGCCGTCCCACTGGCGGACGACTGAGCCAATCACGTCATCGGCTTCCGTGTCCTCGATGTGACCCACGGGCATGCCCAGGAGCGTGCATGCTTGATAAATGAGCGGGATCTGGGGGATAAGTTCGTCAGGAGTTTCAGTGCCGGGCTTGTCCTCGCGTTCTCGGTGCGCCTTGTAAGCAGGCACAATCTGAGTCCGAAACGTGGGCCTCCACGCGGCATCGCTGGCGGCAATGAAACGGGTAGTGTTCAGCCGAGTTGCCAGAGTCGCAATAGCGTCGAGCGTGCCGCGTAACGCGTTCACGGGCGTACCGTCTGAGCTCGTCAATGAGCTGGGGACGGAGTAGAACGCACGATAGTAGAGCGCGGGCGTGTCGATGATTACAAGGCCAGTCACGCACTAAACCCTACATGTGAACACCTGAAAGTGCGTTAATGTGTGGCGCGTGAGTGAAACTTTATTTGGTGGAGACGTTTATTCGAGTGCCGACCCGTTCGCAACGGCGATCACCTACGACGATGACACTGTTGTGTGGGTGGGATCTGATGAGGCGGTGAGTTCTGGTACGCCGCTCGACGGCGACTTCGTGGCACCAGGTTTTGTTGACGCAGCTGTGGACCTTCGAAACACGGACGGGTACGACTATTTAGCGTGTGGTGTGACAAGCGTTCATGTGATCGGCACTAGCGAACAGTGCGAGGCAGTTTCAGATCCCCACGTTGTCGCATACCCTACTGACGCGCGCGAAGGACGCCGCGCAGTCCGGGTCGAGGATGTCCGTGAAGCCAACGATGTGACGGACCCAGTTTTTGTTTGTGTTGATTCTGCGGCGGACCTTGCAGAGCTCGAAGGTTTAGTGCGTGACAGTGAGTGGAAGACCGCCGCGCAGCGGGCGGGGTTGCGTGTCATGGTTGGGTGCGACACGGATGTGGATCCCGAGGTGTGGGGCGGCTCAGGACTTGCAGTGACCGTGAACCCTCATCACACACGTGACTTGCACGCACTGTTCAATGCAGGTGCGCAGGTGAGCTTTTCTTTGGCCGGGAACCCCTGGGGAGCTGTTCGTGCCGGTGTAGAGAATGGGCTTTCTGCACGCGCGGCGTTTAATGCATCGACGCGTTTTGGGTTCAGAGCGCTGGGTCAGTTTGAAGGTGGCGTTCTCGCGCCCGGAACCACCGTAGACATGGTTCGGTGGTCGGCGACCTCACTGGTGGTACAGGTTGCCGATCCCAGAGTCGCTGCGTGGAGTACAGATCCGAGATCGGGAACCCCAGGTCTCCCTGACTTAAACGAGGCTTTTCCCCATGTGCGAACAATCTGGGTAGGCGGTCGGTCACACGACGTGCCGAGTGAGTCCGTGTAGCATTGCAGAAGTGAAAACTTTAGTCGTCATCCCCACGTACAACGAGCGCGAGTCATTACCCATCACCATTCAAGCGATCCGTACATACAACGACGTCGATATTTTGGTTGTCGACGACGGTTCGCCTGATGGCACGGGGGAGTGGGTACGGCAATCGGCCGACTATGAATCCACCTTGTTCTTGCTGCAACGCACTGAGAAGAACGGATTAGGGCCGGCCTATATCGCTGGGTTTACATGGGCGCTCGAACGTGACTATGAAGTGATCTGTGAAATGGACGCTGACGGTTCACACCGCGGGCGTGATTTGCCACAGTTGTTGAAACAAGTGGCGCTTGGCGCAGATTTGGCAATTGGTTCACGTTGGGTTCCCGGGGGAGCGGTAGTGAATTGGCCCCGTAACCGCCACGTGTTGTCGCGTGGAGCAAACGTCTACGTCAATATCGCTTTAGGTCTAGGTGTTCACGACGCAACGGCTGGTTTCCGTGCGTTCAAGCGCGAGGTTTTAGAGACAATTGACCTCACGCAGGTGGAATCGGCGGGTTACTGCTTTCAAATTGACATGACCATGAGGGTCGCGCTGGCCGGTTTTTCGATCGTCGAAGTCCCTATCACGTTTGTCGAACGTGAACTGGGGGAGTCGAAGATGGACGGCGGAATCATAAAAGAAGCCTTCACTCGAGTGGCTGTATGGGGAGCGTCCCGGCGCACATCTCAAGTGAAGGCTCTTGTAAGCCGTGTGTCTACTAGATCTCCGGAGTAGCCTCACCCCGACGAATAGCCAGACGTTCGTCGAGAAGCACCTGCAATTCTTCAAAACTACGACGTTCCAAGAGCATGTCCCAGTGCGTACGTGCAGCCTTTTCTGGTTCTTCGTCCGGTTCCTGTTCGCCACTGCGAACACCAATCCCGTGCGCTCCTGAGTCCCACGTAGCAGGCACTTCAGCGTCGATCGAAAAAGGAACGGTGAACGTGTACCCGTCCTCACATACATACTCGACGTGCTGGCGGGGTGCAGGCTCAACGCCGACTTCAGACTCTAACGACCGAGATCCCAGCTGTGTACCACGCAAGCTACGTTCGCTCATCGAGATCCTTTCAATAATAGCGGAAGGGAATACAACCAGAACATCGTACCGCGGCCTTGTATTCCCTGCACATATTGACCCAACAAGGGCTTGCGACCAGAATAGAGATATGACAAACGCAACGCAGTCAGATGTTCAGGACGCTACATCACGCACAATCCGCGAACGGGTGGCCACTACCGCTCACACGACGCGCGTACGGATACGAAGCACGCGACCTGCTGATGTTGTGGATGCGTCTGAAGAACGACTCAACAAGGGTGTCGAAAACGTGCGCGAAGCCCTTCACAACGGTGTCGACTTCCTTAGCCAGCTCACTGCTACTGGCGTTTCTAAGAGTGCGGACCTTACGCGCAGGGGAGTGGCCCTCTTCTCGCGTAAATAAACGCACATGCGCTGTTGCACGCATGTCAATGTAACTCACACTCTCGTGGCTTGAAAAAGTAACAGTTTGTTATATATGCTTTACAACTGTCACGGAAAGGTAACGAGATTGTAAAGGCATTTCACATGGGCAAGCACGCATCACAGAAAACTCGTGGGTCTGTTCTCGATCTCTTCTCTCGTACCAAAGAAACAGGTCGCCACTCGCAACCGAAAAAATCTAAAAAGCTGTCGGCAGCGACGGTTTTAGAATCTGGACGCCGAGCGCCAGTGATGGCAGCTATCGCAGTGCCAACGGTAGCGATCGTTGCCGTGGCTGTCGCGGGAGTCGTTGGTGCACCCCAAGGGGGAGACACCTCGGCGGAGGCCTCCACAAAGCCTGAAACGCTTGCTGTTGAACAGCCACAGTCCGGCTCCAACGAACACGAAAAGGACTTCAAGACAGCCGAGGATCAATCGAAGGATGTCGCATCCCACGGCGAGGTATCTTTGGCCATGCCACAGCCAGAAGAGGAAGAGCCTGTGGCGTCGTCATCTTCTTCCTCGCAAAGCTCAGGTTCATCACAGAAGAGCTCATCGAAGAAGGGTTCGTCAAGGAAAGGCTCATCGAGCTCCAGCGGGTCATCTGATGCGGACGCGGGCGACGCAAGTGGCGATTACTCATCGCCAATGAGCACAGCTGAGATCAAGGCCATGCTGGGTGGTCCCGGATCACGCTGGTACAAAATCGTCAAGTGTGAATCCACATTCAATCCGCGCGCCATCAACAAGTCCAACCGCGCACACTTTGGTCTGTTCCAGTTTAAGTTGGCCACATGGCGATCAGTTGGGGGCAAGGGCAATCCTATTGATGCCCACCCGCGCGAACAGTTCAAGCGCGCAAAGATGTTGCAGGCTAAAGCCGGCTGGGGCCAGTGGTCCTGCGCTTAGTCTGTGCAAGTTTTAGAGGTATTAAGGAACGTATATGGGTAAGCACTCGGCATCAAAATCGGCTACGCAAGGTTCACTCAAAGATCTGTTTGCTCGCCGTAAGTCATCGGGTGGCCGTCACGGTGAGCCTGCATCGGCTGCAGGCGTATTGGCCTCTGGGCGGCGCACGCCCGTTATGGCGGCAATTGCTATCCCAACGGCTGCCATTGCCACGATTGCTGTGGCTGGCGTTGTGAATAACGGCCAGGGGGAGCCCAGCCCTGACGCTGAAGCGCAGGCTTCTGGTCGCGACTACTATGAGCCTGACTTTGCTCTGCCTCAAAGCGACTCTGAACAGGTCGCTGAAGTGAAGAAGCACGAAGAAGAGGCCAAGAAGCAGAGCAAGGTGGCCGTGCCTGTCGCAAAAGCGAAAGCTCCAGAACAAGAATCTGAGAGTAAATCGTCACAATCAAGCGACTCTAAGTCACAATCAAGCGACTCTAAGTCACAATCAAGCGACTCTAAGGGTGGCTCTAAGGCTAGCCCTAAGGGCGCTTCGGCAGACGACTCGAACAAGCCTCACAACACAAAGGCTTCGGGACAGGGCGGAACGTGCAAGGCGTCCATGTATGGCAATGGTGATGGTACACATGGTGGGCCTACGGCTAGCGGTGAACGCTTCAACGCAAACGCTATGACGGCAGCTCACAAGTCGCTTCCGATGAACAGTCGTGTGAAAGTCACCAACAAGGCTAACGGTAAATCGGTTGTTGTTCGCATCAATGACCGTGGACCATACGTCGGTGGGCGTTGCTTGGATCTTTCTGTCGCCGCCATGAAGTCTGTGGGCGGTTACAGCAGTGGCGTCATCTCGGTGTCATACGAGGTTCTTTAAAGAAACTGACTTTGCCGGTTAAGCCCTGCCATGGGTAATTAGCCGATAATATACATTATGTTAAGTAGGTCATCTGGCCCGCCTCCTCTGAGCTCTGAATTTCGCGTAGAGTTCACTTACTCGCGGAATAATTTCTAAGTTGAGTGCGTTAGGCTCAATGTACAGAGTTCATAACAAGGAAGGTGACCTTCTATGGCTACTCGCTTTGACCCAATCCGTGACATTGACCGCTTCATCTCTGAAGTTACCCGTAGCAACTCGACTGCGTTGCCCATGGACCTTTTCCGTGACGGCGAGAACTACGTGGCACGCATCGACATGCCAGGTGTCCGCCCTGAAAGCATCGACGTTGACGTTGAAGACCGCACCCTGACAGTGCGCGCAGAACGTGATGCTGAAGTCAGCGACGGGATTGAATGGCTCACCCGCGAACGCCCAACCGGTACCGCTGCTCGTCAGCTCACCCTGGGCAACCGGATTGCTGTCGACCGTATCGTTGCAGACTTTAAAGATGGTGTTCTGACACTCACCATCCCAGTCTCCGAAGAAGCTAAGCCACGCAAAATTTCGATCTCGCACAGCGGTAACACCACCTCGGCAGACACCGCAGTCAACCCAGGCTCCTCCAACGTGGATGCCTAAGGAAAACATGGCGCACAGCTGACGCGCCTTCTATAAAGGGTCAGACGGGGGAACATCTCCCCTGTCTGACCTTTACTCATTCAACCTCGCCACGTAGGTGAGGCACACATACGGCAGTTGAAGCTTCTCCCCCATGGGATTTTCGCGGAACAAGTAATCCCGCAAGTTGCTCACAATCCGATCACGCTGGTGTTGTCCCGAACGCAACCAATACGAACGCGTAGACGCAAGACCCACTACGTCGTCAAAGGTGACCTCTTGCTTAAACGTGCGCACATGGGCCTCAACGTCCCCAAAAGCGTCGCTAAGTTTGGGGCGCCATTCCTCTCGATACACGTCGCCCGCGTGAATGATTCGCGCGATCCGCATGACCCAGTCATGCGAAACGTTTAACTGGTTAATCAAAATAGCCACTACTCCCCCAGGCACTAATACCCTGGCGCATTCCTTAACAGTCAGCTCTGCGTCGACCCAGTGCCACGACTGAGCGAACGTCACCATATCGACGCTCGCATCAGCTACAGGGATGTTCTCGCCTGTGCCCACAAGAGAGCGGCATGGGTTCAATTCCAAGGCCGAGGAGTCTGGATCGATCGCCACAACGTTCAGGCCACGGTCGCTTAGCGCGGAGCTGAGTTTTCCACTTCCCGCTCCCACATCGATCACGCGTGGGCCTGGTGTTGCATTCACACAAAAATCAAGCGCTTCGTCCGGATAACCTGGACGAAACTGGTCATACGCATGAGGAGATTGACCAAAGTTCCGCCCATGAAGTCGATTCGTGATCTTTGGCTGTACCATCAGTTCCCCTGCACCGCGTATGAAAGTTGCAGACCCCGGTGATCACTCCCGTCAACCACGAACATTTCACCTTTATAAGGAGTCAGAACGTTGTGGTTATACAGATGGTGGTCGATACGTGCCCCTAACAGACTTGACCATGACGACGGCCAACTTCCCCTGGCTCCCATTTTGAGTTCATCCGCGGCATCTACACACCGGCCCGTGCGCATGAGCGGTGAATCAGTGGTTGCGTTGAAGTCTCCAGCGAGCAATGTCGCATGCTCACACAAGTCACGCTCAGTCTTCACACTTCGAGCCCAATTACGCTGATCAACAGAACGTTGCACGGGCGCGTGGGCATGAACCGAATAGACCTCACCAATTGAGGTACGAACACCCGCCGTAGCAAACGGCAATGTGTGTGAGTCAATGACCTGAGGTTTTAGATTCTTCTTCACCAGTAATAGAGAATCTGCGTCCGTAGGCGAAGCAGTCGGGGTTTCTGGGGTGACCAGGTACTTGTCCACTAGCCCGTACTTCTCGAGCTTGTCTTCAACAGTTGTATGAGCAGCTTCTTGCATCGCGACAATGTCAGCATCCGTATCACGAATCCGCTGAAACAACCGGTCATACGAATTGTTTCCAATCAATACGTTCGCACTTACCACGGTGAGCGAATCCCCAGAAGGTGCTGCCACCTCGGCCGAATTACGCAAACCTTTTGACGCCCACTGGACTCCCACACCTGCCGTGAACAGCGCAACTACCACAAGCATAGAAAGCAACATGGGAGACCGGAACAGCGCCCACGCAAGAAAACCAACGAGCACCGCGGCACCCACCGTGGCCAGCGCAAACGGCCGCATAGCAGTAAAGTGAACGAACCCAGTAACGGTGTGAAGGCTGAAAGCCGCGGGGAAGAAGCACAGCAAGCTCACTAGAAGCCCAAGACCGGCACCGAAAATGACCGAGGGGCGTCGTAACGCATGAAGCATGATGCTTAGGATAGTGAATGTAGAGGATCACGAAAGTCAGGGTTTTAACATGGAAAATCTCGCACAAGCCCAAGCGGAATACAACGCGTTCAAAGAGCGCGGGCTGTCCCTAGACATCACACGTGGAAAGCCATCAGCCGAGCAACTCGACCTTTCCGCCGAACTGCTGACCAACGTCACCAACGAAACCGCCACCTCGGCAGACGGCGTGGACACCCGAAACTACGGCGGTCTAAAGGGGCTGACAGAACTTCGTGAGATCTTCTCCTCTCTTCTGCGCGTACCAACCGAACAGTTGTACGCACAAGGGAACTCCTCGCTTGTCCTCATGAGCCAGATCCTGCAGTTCCACCTTCTACACGACTCGCCAGACGGTTCTGCATGGGCTGGTCAGAAGCGCGCAATCCTGTGCCCCGTCCCTGGTTATGACCGGCATTTTGGACTCGCTGAAAGTCTAGGATTTGAACTGATTCCCGTTGAGATGGACGACGAAGGGCCTGTGCTCGAACAAGTCGCCGAATACACCAAGCGCGAAGACGTGAAAGGCATGTGGGTGGTCCCCGCCTATTCGAACCCCACGGGCGTCAATGTGTCGCCTGAACGAGCTAAAGCGCTCGCTGAGCTTCCGGCGACACCGGACTTTAAGCTTCTGTGGGACAACGCCTACGCCCTACACCACTTGGGCGAAAACGACCAAGCGCCCGTTCTCGACATCCTGGACGTATGCCGCCAGGCCGGCAACCCGAACCGCGTATGGATTTTCGCTTCCACGTCCAAGATCACCCAAGCAGGCGCAGGCGTGGCGTTCATCGGGTCTTCGCAACAAAACATGGAGTGGTACGAAGCGTGCCTCTCCCCCACGTCCATCGGACCCGACAAGATCAACCACCTTCGTCACGCACGTTTCTTCCGTGACGCTGACGGTGTGCGCGCCCACATGCAGGCACACGCTGCGATTCTCCAGCCTAAGTTTGAGGTGACAGAGAAGATTTTGGACCGTGACCTGGGGAACGTTGAAGGTGTTTCGTGGACCAAACCTCACGGTGGTTACTTCATCACTTTGACCGTGCCCAACGGAACAGCGACCCGCACAGTCGAACTCGCCGCACAGGCTGGGGTCAAACTCACGCCAGCGGGGTCCACGCACCCGTACGGTGAGGACCCCACTGACTCAATCATCCGTCTGGCACCATCCATGCCTCCGCTGGAAGAACTCGAAGCGGCGGTGGAAGGGCTCGTCGCTTGTGTCCGACTGGCCGTGGCAGAACGGGGGGACAAGTAGAGCGGATTCGCGACTACTTCATAAACCAGTCAGACTGACGAATCTGGCGCATGGCTTCTTTGCGCCGTTCCGACGGAAGAGTTTGAACGTAGACAACACCGTTGAGGTGATCGGTTTCGTGTTGCAACATCTGTGCAAAGACACCGTCGCCGGAAACCTCAATGGGTTGTCCGTGTTCATCCACCCCGTGCACGGTCGCAAACTCGTAGCGAGGCGTTGGGAAAAACAAGCCCGGTACTGACAAACAACCTTCGTCAATATCGCGACGCTCGCCACGAGTGACGACCTCGGGGTTGAAAACCACTCCCCTACGACCGTGCAAGTCGTACCCGAACGCGCGCACAGCTACCCCAATCTGCGGGGCAGCCACCGCGGCGCGACCTTCTGGCGCCGCGGTGTCCAACAAGTCTTGAGCCAGCGCCACGGTTGACTCACCGAACTGGGTCACCGGTTCACACACTGTGCGCAGAACCGGATCCCCAAACGTCCGAATCGTGCGATTAGCCATCGATCACAACGACTAGATCTCCACCTTCAAGCTGAGCGACTGGGCCAATCGCCAGGCGGGAGACCGTTCCATCGATGTGGCTGGTAATCGAGGCTTCCATCTTCATAGCCTCGATCGTGGCAACCGTCTGTCCCGCCTTGACTTCGTCGCCTTCCTTCACCTGAAGGGTGACAACACCGGCGAACGGGCTGGCCACGTGACCAGGGTTGGAAGTGTCGGCGCGTTCTGCGGCCGCAACGTCAACCTTGATGGACTCGTCGCGAACCGACAGCGGTCGCAACTGACCGTTAAGCGTACACATGACGGTGCGCATACCGCGTTCGTCAGCCGCACCAATAGCCTGGATGCCCAGCAACAGAGCCTTACCCTTGTCGATGACAACGGCGTGTTCTTCACCCTCGGCCATACCGTACAAGTACTCGGTGGTGTTGAGAACAGAAAGGTCGCCGTAAGTGTCACGCATGTTGAGGAACTCTTTGGCCGGCTGCGGGAAGAGCAGACGGTTAAGAGTGTCTCGGCGGACTTCACCCGGTTCGTCCAAAAGCTTGGAGTCGCTAGGTGCTAGTTCACTCACAGGTGCCTTGTGCGTACGTCCTTCCAGCGCCTTAGTGCGGAAGGGCTCTGGCCATCCGCCTGGAGGGTCGCCGAGGTCGCCGCTGAGGAATCCGACAACAGAGTCTGGGATGTCGTAGTTCTGCGGGTTCTCAGCGAAGTCTTCAGGATCTGCGCCCACTGCGACCATGTGCAGGGCCAAGTCACCCACGACCTTAGACGAAGGTGTGACCTTCACGAGGTGGCCGAGGACCTTGTCAGCCGCAGCGTAGAAGTCTTCAATTTCTTCGAACTTCTCACCCAACCCCAGAGCATTTGCTTGCTGGCGCAGGTTGGAGAGCTGTCCACCCGGAATTTCGTGCTTGTACACGCGTCCGGTTGGTCCTGGAAGTCCCGATTCGAATGGCTTGTAAACGTTGCGAACGCTTTCCCAGTAAGGTTCGAGGTCCTCAACGTTACGCAGGTTCAAACCGGTGTCGCGTTCGGTGTTTTCAAACGCGGCGACCAGCGCTGACAGCGAAGGCTGGCTGGTTGTTCCGGCCATCGATGCGCTGGCTGCGTCCACGGCATCAGCCCCAGCTTCAGCCGCTGCGATGAGTGTAGCTAGCTGCCCTCCAGCAGTGTCGTGGGTGTGAACGTGGACCGGCAGGTCGAAGTTGGAACGCAGAGCAGCAACCAGCTTCTTGGCAGCTGCCGGACGCAAGAGCCCAGCCATGTCCTTGATCGCGAGGACGTGAGCGCCAGCCTGAACAATCTCCTCAGCAAGGTTGAGGTAGTAGTCCAGTGTGTAGAGCTTTTCGTTGGGGTTGTTGAGGTCCGAAGTGTAGCAAAGTGCGACCTCGGCAACCGCCGTTCCCGTGTTGCGCACGGACTCGATCGCTGGGCGCATCTGGTTGACATCGTTGAGAGCGTCGAAGATGCGGAAAATGTCTACACCTGTGCGCGTCGCTTCCTCGATGAACGCGTCGGTCACTTTGGTGGGGTACGGGGTGTATCCCACGGTGTTGCGACCACGCAGGAGCATCTGCAGGTTGAGATTAGGCATGGCGTCGCGCAACTTCTCGAGGCGTTCCCATGGGTCTTCTGCGAGGAAGCGCAAAGCGACGTCATAGGTTGCACCACCCCATGCTTCGACGCTGAGAAGTTCGGGCGTCATCCGTGCGACATACGGTGCAACATCCACGAGGTCGCGGGTACGCACACGGGTTGCGAGAAGCGACTGGTGGGCGTCACGGAACGTGGTGTCGGTGACTCGAAGAGCCGTGTCCTCACGCAGAGCGCGAGCCCAACCAACAGGTCCCAGCTCCTGGAGTTTCTGACGGCTACCGGCAGGAGCCTCACCTGATACATCGAAAGCAGGGAGCTTGTCCTTTGGCTGAAGGGCAACAGGCGAAGATCCGTGTGGTCGGTTCACGGTGACGTTCGCAAGGTACTCAAGAAGCTTCGAGCCACGGTCGGCACCGACCTTTGCTTCAAGAAGGTACGGACGCTCTTCAATGAAGGTCGTAGCGAGGTCGCCAGCCTGGAACGCAGGGTCAGCGAGGACGGCACGCAAGAAACCGATGTTGGTAGCTACACCTCGGATACGGAACTCTGCCAACGCGCGGTTGGCGCGCGATGCAGCCTGTTCGAACGTGCGTCCGCGGGTGGTGCACTTCACCAACATGGAGTCGAAGTGGGCAGACACCTCGGCGCCGGCATACACGGTTCCGCCGTCAAGGCGCACACCGGCACCACCAGCAGAGCGGTAAGCCGTGATCGTTCCAGTGTCCGGGCGGAACGAGTTGGCGGGGTCCTCAGTAGTAATTCGGCACTGCAACGCAGCACCCTTGATGTGAATTTTGTCCTGCGTCAGACCAAGTTCTTCCAACGAAGCGCCAGCCGCGATCCTCATCTGCGACTGCACGAGGTCGACGTCGGTAATTTCTTCAGTAACCGTGTGCTCCACCTGGATTCGCGGGTTCATTTCGATGAACGCGTGCTTTCCCTTACGTGGACCTTCGGTTTCAAGAAGGAACTCCACAGTTCCTGCGTTCTGGTATCCCAGGGCGCGGGCAAACTTCAGGGCGTCTTCGTGAAGTGCCTGCGCGATCTCCGGTTCGAGGTGTGGAGCGGGTGCAATTTCGACGACTTTCTGGTGACGACGT
This sequence comes from Brevibacterium mcbrellneri ATCC 49030, assembly GCF_000178455.1. Classification (GTDB taxonomy): domain Bacteria; phylum Actinomycetota; class Actinomycetes; order Actinomycetales; family Brevibacteriaceae; genus Brevibacterium; species Brevibacterium mcbrellneri. Next base: position 53,865 of record NZ_ADNU01000046.1, read on the forward strand.
TGGATAGAGCAGTCACGCTCAAACAGGTGAACTGCGTTTGAGTCGTTGTCAGCGAGAACTTGGACTTCGATGTGGCGAGGGCGCTGAACAGCCTGTTCGATGAAGACTGTGGGATCTCCAAAGGCTCCCTCGGCTTCGCGCATCGCTGCTTTCAGTGCATCGACAAGTTCAGTGCGGGAGTTCACACGACGCATACCGCGTCCACCACCACCGGCGACTGCCTTGACGAAAAGTGGGAACTCCATGTCTTCTGATTCGGCGAGGAGCTTGTCGAGGTCTGCCGAAGGTCGTGTCGAAGCCAAAGTTGGGATATCGGCGCGTCGAGCAGCGTCAAGAGCATCGACTTTGTTTCCGGCCATCTGCAAAACGTCCGCGGCGGGCCCAATAAATGTGATTCCGTTAGCGTCACACGCGCGCGCTAGATCTGGGTTTTCGGAGAGGAAACCATAACCTGGGTAAATCGCGTCAGCACCTGATTCTTTTGCGACGCGAATGATTTCATCGACGCTCAAGTACGCGCGAACCGGGTGTCCTTTTTCTCCGATTAAGTACGCTTCGTCAGCTTTGAGGCGGTGCTCAGAGTTGCGGTCCTCGTATGGGAAAACTGCGACGGTTGACGCTCCCAATTCGTATGCCGCTCGGAATGCGCGAACCGCGATTTCACCGCGGTTGGCAACCAGAACCTTTTTGAACATGTAGGCCCTTCCTTGTTTCACGTAGGCGGGTTCGCCTCACGCTATTCTCTACGCTTCTACTCTACAAAAGCGCATGTGTTCTAGACGACACTGGGGCACCTTTTACGTGTGGTGTCGTGATGCTAGTTTCTGTGTCAGTGCCTCTCGCTAGGGTTATTACATGCGGTTTCTTCACACATCTGACTGGCACCTAGGGCGAACGTTTCACGGCGTCGACCTAACGGAGGCACAAACGCGCTTTACTGAGCACCTCGTCGAGATGGCAATTGAGGGATCTTATGATGCGGTTATCGTGAGTGGCGACGTGTATGACCGAGCGGTTCCTCCCATCGACGCGCTTCATCTGTTCGACCACACGATTGCTCGTCTGGCGGAGGCTGGGATTCGTGTCATTGCGTCCAGCGGGAATCACGACTCGTTTCATCGACTGGGTTTTAGTCGGCGCCAGTTGGACCGGGTGGGAGTTCACCTCCGTACACACCTCGAGGACGTTTTGTGGCCCGTCGACTTAGGCGACTGTGTGGTGTACGCGATCCCCTACTTGGAGCCCGCGTTGGTGTGGAGAAATCTGAACGTTGCTCGCAAACATCAGGCAGTCATTGCACGTTGCGTTAAGGACATCCGTGCGCATGCTCTTAAACACTTCCCGGGCATTCCAATCGTCGTGATGGCACACGCATTTGTGACCGGAGCAACTCCCTCAGAGTCAGAACGTGAAATCGGAGTGGGAGGCGTGGGCAACGTTGGTAGCGACACCTTCGAAGGCATTGCGTACACGGCTCTGGGACACCTGCACCGGCCACAAGAGGTTACGGACGGCGTCGTTTACTCCGGGTCCCCAATCCCTTACTCCTTTGGTGAAGTGCGGATTCCTAAAACTGTTCATGACGTCCAGATTGGTCCGAATGGTGTGTCTTACCACGCGATCGAACTTCCCACGTTTGTGCGCGCTAAAAGTGTTCAATGCAGTTTTGAGCAGGCACTCACAGCAGATTGGTCTGATCAGGACGTCCTTGTGGAACTTGAACTCACAGATAACAAGCGTGTCCCCCAGGCGTTGCAAAAGCTTAAAGAGAAAATACCCAACCTTATCCATATGCGATGGGTTGCAGAGGATAAGAAGCGCACTACGGCCGTGCACGCTCCAATAAAACGCATGACTGACGACGAAGTGTTTCAGGGTTTCATGCGATTCGTCACGGACAATGATCCCTCACGCGAAGACTTTGAACTCTTCCACAACGCGTTGCGAGGTGCGCAATCGTGAGAATCTTGAACCTCACAATCGAAGGATTCGGGCCATTTGCGGGGAAAGAGCAGATTGATTTTGACCATCTGACACAAGAGGGCCTGTTTCTTATCTCAGGGCCTACTGGCGCTGGGAAAACGAGCATTCTTGACGCGATTTGTTTTGCCCTTTACGGAAAGGTTCCCGGTAGCAGGGGCAAGGTCAAGCAGCTACGCTCACAGTTCGCTACTCCGGACACTCCTACCCGTGTCACTCTGGACTGCGAAGTGCGAGGCAAGCGTTTCAAGATTGAACGGTCTCCCTCCTATGAGCGGCCGAAACAACGCGGTAGCGGAATGACAACGCAACCATCGAGTGTTAGCTACCTCGAATATATCGCCGGTGAGTGGGTCGGTCTGTCGCGAAAGTATGACGAGGTGGGTCAGATCGTTGAAGATACAGTTGGGCTCAACGGTGAACAGTTCACGCGCGTGATCATGTTGCCACAGGGCGAATTTTCAGCGTTTCTCCGAGCAGAGGCTGCTGATCGCGAAACCATCCTTGAACGACTCTTTGGAACTGAAAGGTTCGGTCGAGCAGCGTCGTTTCTCACTGGAATGCAAACGGATGCGAACAGAAGCACGGCAGATATTCGGGCACGTCGGGCAGAGAAGATCACAGCCATGCTCAAAAGCGCTCAAATACCCGCTATTCCACAATTGACAAAGAGTACTTCCCTGACAAACGTCGGGGCGACTGCGACGGTTGCGCTTATCGAGGAAGAGAATCGACTGCAGACTGCGCAGTACGTCAATGATCTCGCACAGAAGCGAAAAGAATCCTCTACGCTACATCTGGAAAAGTTGAACCAGCGATACTCTGACGCTGAGCACTTTGTGAAGCATCGAGGTATCGAACAGCAGTACAATCCTGAGGCTCATGCCCAGTTGACGCAACGGGTGCAACGTATGCGGGAAGCTCACACAATCGCACCGGCTTGGGACGAATATCAGCGAGCCCAGAAGCACGTTGAACACGTACGTACTCAACGTGAAGAGGCTGCATCGCCCTTCGACAACCGTTCGAACGAGCTGCAAGAACTGCTTGAAGCGACGCGCAAGTCACGTTCTGCACGTAGTGAACATGAGCGTTTAACGGCCCATAAGAAAAAGTTAGAAGATCAGCTGGCCGAATACACCGCGCGCCGGGAGTCGTTAATTGAACATGTCGAGAAGACGCGAGCCGAACTAGGGGTTTTAGACGATCCGCAGGCATTTTTGCACACGCTTGATCAGGTTAAAACTGCGTTGGAAGAATCCACAGCAGTGCGTGACCATGTGTTGGAGGTTTCTTCTGAGCTTCAACGCGTAGAGCGAATATGTGAACGATTGAGCGACAAAGTAGAAGACGCGCGCGTTCATGTTCAGGGTGCGCGGGAGGCGTATCACGAAATTCGAACAGAGCGCCTGGCTGGAATCGCGGGTGAACTTGCGGCCGAACTGCACCACGACGAAGCGTGCCCTGTATGCGGCTCAACCCAGCACCCCTCCCCTGCACACCGCCAACAGAGCGCTCTTGGACAGGACCACGAAGACCAGGCATTTTCGGCCATGTCTGAGGCAACCGAACACCTCTCTGAACTCAGTAATACATACGCGACACACCTAGCTATCCTCGAAGAGCTCAAAAAGCAACGGAAGCAGTTGCCGGAATCGTCCGAAATAGAGCGTCAATGCTTACACAATCAAGCAGAGTACAAAAGGATTCAGGGCGAATATGAACGCCTACTATCTACCCGCGAGAAGCTCCACACGTCTCTTCGAACGGCAGAAGACGACGTGGAAACAGTGCGCGAAAAGCAGTCAGAATGTGAAAAAGACAGCATCCGAGTAGAAACTCGCCTCAAGCAGGTAGAGTCTGACATTCACTTGCCTTCTTCGTTGCTTGGCATTGTCAATTTGCCTGCGCCCGTTGACGCACCTGGAACTGTGGCACTTGAAGATCGCGTGCAGTCCCTGATCGAACAAGTCAACAAAAGCGCTCGGCTTGAATGTGAGCTTCAATCCAGAACCTCGGACCTCCGTTCACGCGAAAGCGAATGGGAAGTTGCATTCACCTCGTCGAAATTTACCGAACTCGACGAGTTCTTAGAGCTCCGAAACGCAGACGTAGACAACGCCTCTCATCAACTGCACCTGATGGAGCAACAAGCCACTGTCTTGCGAGAGAATCGGGCGTCCGAATGGTATCGACGTGGCCTCACAGAGACGCTAGCGCTTGAACAGTTGGCAGATCTTGTTCGTACACAGCAACGTATATGCGAGCAACACTCTACAGATTATGAAGAGACTAGCAACCGTCTCTACTTCGCCCTAGAACAACGAAATAAGGCTCAACAAGCGCGCGAAGAGGTATTCGACCAAGAACGTGAGTTCGAGGCTGAACTTGTGCACAACGAACGCATTGTGGAACTCGCACAAATCGTCAACGCGACGAGCCCGTCCAACACGCGACGCGTCACGCTCAAGTCCTACGTTCTGGGTGAAATGTTTGCTCAAGTAACCCAGGCTGGATCAGAACGACTCGAAGTGATGTCAGGCAACCGCTATCGCCTCGAGCACGCTTATGAACGTCACACTGGACAGTCAAAAGGTGGTCTGCTCCTACAAGTGGTTGACACATTCACATCCGAAGAACGTGACCCGCGAACCCTGTCAGGAGGTGAGTCCTTTATGGCCTCGCTGAGCTTGGCACTGGGACTCGCCGACACCGTAGCCGCACATGCGGGTGGCATTGAGCTTGAGTCACTGTTTATCGACGAAGGGTTCGGAAGTCTCGACCCCCAGGCGCTCGACGCTGTCATGACGGTGCTCGATGAACTGCGCACGCACGGAAGATCCGTGGGTGTTATTTCGCACGTCGAGGAAATGCAGCAGTCAATCCCATGCAAGCTTGAGGTGACACCTTCCTCAACGGGCTCAACCACCTCGGTCATGACATCTGGTGCCTAGAGAACAACACACGTGAAAACCAGTCGTGCGTTCATACTTAGCGACCTTAAAACACTAAACGGTAAGAATCCGCTAACGTTATAGTGTGCTTGTTCTTAGCGTTTCTAGTCTTAAAGGTGGGGTCGGTAAGACCTCCGTAACTCTGGGGCTTGCCTCAGCGGCATTGAGTCGTGGCATACCCACGCTGGTCGTTGATATGGACCCACAGGCTGATGCCTCGACTGGTTTAGACGTTCCCGTCAACACCCCAGCCGACATTGCGGATGTCCTTGCTGCTCCCAAGAGCAAACTCGTCAAGCAGGCAATCACGCCTTCCGGGTGGGTTGAAGGGAAACATGGGGTACTCGACGTCATTCCCGGTTCGCCACGGGCTGCAGAGTTCGACCGCCCGTCGCTTTCAGACCGGTATCTCAAGCGTCTCCGCGAAGCGATTAGTCGAAACGGTTCTAAGTATCGCCTAGTTCTGATCGATTGCCCTCCTTCGCTCAACGGTCTTACCCGCGCAGCGTGGACTGCCAGCCAACGTGTTCTCATCGTCACGGAGCCGGGACTGTTTTCAGTTGCAGCTGCCGACCGCGCTTTGCGCGCGACCGACGAACTTCGTCGCCGTAGTGCAGCAAAGCTTCAGCCGTTAGGTATCGTCGTCAACCGAGTGCGGCCGTCATCACGTGAACAGAGCTTCCGCATTCAAGAACTCAAAGACATGTTCGGCCCGCTTGTGCTCAACCCGCCCCTGTCGGAGCGTACGGTACTCCAACAAGCCCAAGGTTCAGCACGACCTATTCACGAATGGCCAGGAAAGCCGGCGAGCGAACTGGCCTCAGCCTTTGACTCGATTCTTGACCGCGCGCTTCGCAGTAAAAACATGCGAGGACGAGGATCTTCCGTCGATAACTCCGTAAAGACGCCAGCGAAACCCACTGAGAAACCTAAAAAGCCAGCGGAGGCGCCAAAGAATCCCGGAAAGACTGAGAAGAACCCCGCACAGGTTGAAGAGAAGTCCACACCCATGCAGGCAAACAAGGCTAAGAAGAAATCATCGGAGCCTACACAAGCATCCGATCACAATGCGAACACTTCAAGCTTTGACGCCATGCTGTCACGCAAGGTCGAATCCATGAAGCAAAACAAAGATCACAAGCCAAAGCACTAGGGCAAAGTAAAAGAGCGGGTAACCAACTGGTTCCCCGCTCTGATTACGTCCCCCAAAGTAAAGTGAAGTTCGGTCTAGCCAATCTTCTTGGCGCGTCGAAGAGCAAGTTCATCAACGGGCGTAACAGGAGCTTCAGGACGTTCACTAGGAAGCTCTGCCAGCGTTCCTTCCACATCGCGCCATACACGTCCAACTGAAATGCCGAATACGCCCTGCCCTCCCTGGAGCAAGTCGATCACTTCATCGGCCGAGGTGCACTCAAAAACCGAAGCGCCGTCACTCATTAACGTGATCTCAGAGAGATCGTCGATGCCGTGCTCACGAAGAGATCCAACCGCCACACGAATCTGGTTGAGGGAAACCCCTGTGTCCAAGAGACGCTTGATGATTTTGAGAACCAGGATGTCGCGGAAAGAGTATAGGCGAGTGGATCCGGAACCCGAAGCTGTCTGAATAGACGGCTGAACAAGGTTTGTTCGCGCCCAGTAGTCGAGCTGACGATACGTAATTCCAATGACGTTTGCGACAACAGGACCGCGATACCCAATCTTTTCATTCAGTTCGGGTAAGTCGTCGTTAAATAGCAGTCCTTGTGCCTCGCGAGATTGAGACGCTGCTACTTCTGGGCTCTGGTTCACACCAACTACTCCTTACACCCCAGGGGGAAGCGGGGCTCAAGCGCTTGCGGAATTATTCCATTCTACACGCGCATGGCTTTCGGGATGATCTTCGTGTATGAAACTATGCGCTCAACGTTTCCGACTCAACAACCGCGTAGGTAACGATTTGGCGTGTCGCCGTTACCTCAATTATCGAACACGCTTTCTGGAGTGCAGTCAGCTCAAAAAACCACGGGTCGCGTTGTGGAGGCGACTACCCGTTCTGCTCGGGCTCCTTCTTTTCTGCCAGCAATCGCGTCTTCACCGTGGAAGCGTATGTGTCCACGTACTCCTGCCCAGAAAGTCGCAAAATCTCGTACATAATCTCGTCAGTGATCGAACGCAAAAGAAACCGATCTTCGGGAACGTTCTGGTAGCGAGAAAAGTCAATAGGCTTACCAAACACAATCCCGACTCTGCGCAACTTGGGAACCATTCTTCCCTGCGGTTGAACTTTGTCAGTACCAATAAGAGCAACGGGAACCACGGGGCACCCAGACTCCAGTACGAGTCGCGCAACGCCGGTACGACCTCGGTACAGGCGACCATCTGGGGAACGCGTCCCCTCAGGGTAGATGCCAAGCAACTTGCCGTCGTTGAGGACCTTCAAACCAGACTTCAGTGACGCTTCGGAAGCAGAGCCACCACCTCGGTCCATAGGAAGCTGGTTAGTTGCCAAAAAGAACGACCTAACAAGGCGGCCTTTAATGCCCGGGCCCGTGAAGTAGTCCTTCTTTGCCAAATACACAACCGGCCGCGGGGCCACGAGCGGAATGAAAATGGAGTCCATGAACGAAAGGTGGTTACCAGCGATGATCGCGCCACCTTCTTCTGGAATGTTTTCGATTCCTCGGACCCATGGGCGGAAGAGGATCTTAAGCAACGGTCCAACCAAGATCCGTTTGAGGACCCAATAAAACACTCGCTCACCTTTCGACGGTTCCGCATCAACTATATGGCACTGTGGCATGCTGGAAACATGACTGAGTTAACGGCAACTGAATCTGTGTCGTCCCCGATTTCATTGCGCGGAGAGTCGTCTGCGGCTGTCGTGATGCTGCATGGCTTTACGGGCTCACCCTACGTGTGGAGCGATATCGCTCATCGCGTTCACACGTCAACAGGTGCTTCGGTGGCTGTTCCTCTTTTGCCAGGGCACGGCACAGTGTGGACAGACATGCTTGACTGCACGTGGGAAGACTGGGTGGACTGCGCTCTGGAAGCCGTCGATTCAGCGCTTGCGAGTCATGACCACGTGGTCGTCGCTGGGTTGTCGATGGGTGGCACGCTCGCGTTGGAGACGTTGTTTTCCCGGCCCGAGGTGGCTGCCGGCGTGCTAGTCAATCCGGCTGTGTTCGTTGATTCGCCTTTTGCGAGGTTCGCCGGCGTGCTATCGCCGTTTGTGACTGATGTGAAGTCGATTGGTGGCGATATCGCGCGTCCGGGGATGAGTGAATATGCTTATCCGCGCACTCCGCTGAGTGGTGTTGCGGAGCTACATCGCGGCTGTGAGCGGGTTCGTGCGCGCCTGTGGTCGGTTGAAACGCCGGTGACGTTGATGTCGTCGTCGACTGACAATGTGGTGGCGTCCCGGTCGAGTGACTTTATTGAACGTGAGGCACAGAACGTGACACGCGTGATTATGCGTCACAGTTTTCACGTGGCCACGTTGGACTATGATGCGCTTGCGATCGTTCAGCAGATCGAGCGTGCTCTGGCGCGTGAAGATGCATGAAAAGTAGTGATAGTGACGGCTCTGTTCCTGAGTGGGAACGATTGAGCGAAGACGAACGCGTACGTGACGAAGACTGGGACGCGATTGTCGCTGACTTTGGGCGTTCAACTGCGTACAACTCAGAAGTTTCAGCAGAAGAGGTGACTGAATACCTTGAGCAACGTGAAGATTGGGAAGGTCCAGTTGTTGACAAGGTAGATCTCCGCGATGCCCAACCTGCACGCGTTGTATCACTCGTCGCTCTGGTTGGTGGAATTCTGGCAATCATTGTTGTGGCACTTTTTGTGCGTCCCGTCCCTCTGTGGGGAACAGTCATGTGTGTTGCGGTGGCGGCTGGAGGCGGTGTGGGAGCGATCTTCACATTGCCCAAGGACAGGCGCGCGGATGACGACGGTGGAGCCCAGGTGTAGATGAATCTGCGCAGATACTTCAGGCTGTGTCAGTGCTATCTAGAATCATGTAGGCCATGACTTTTCAGTTTGATCGCCCCGAAGCCAGGGGTCCCATGACATTCGCCGATCTTGGCACTGATCTCCACGACGTCACGTTCACTGTTGTTGACCTTGAGACAACGGGGGCAAACTCCGCACAAGGTGACATCACGGAGATCGGTGCAGTCAAGAGCCGAGGCGGTGAGATCATTGGTGAGTTTCAAACGCTGGTGAGGCCCACGCGCTCCGTTATTTCTCCGTTCGTTGAGCGTTTAACGGGTATCACCAACTCGATGGTGGCGACTGCCCCAGAACTGGCTTCGGTTATTCCCATGTTTCTTGAGTTCGCGCATGGAAGTATCTTGGTCGCGCACAATGCGGGCTTTGACGTGGGGTTCCTCAAAGAGGCGTGTGCGCGATTGGATTATCCATGGCCGGGATACGAGGTCGTCGATACTGTACGCTTGGCGCGGTTATGTGTGACCCGGCAAGAGGTACGCAACCATAAACTTGGGACGCTTGCGACGTTTTTTAACGTGCCCACTCCCCCAACACACCGCGCCCTCGATGACGCCCGCGCAACACATCACATTCTGCAGTCCATGTTTGAACTTTTTGGCGCAGTGGGTGTGACAACTTTTGAAGATCTTCAAGGCCTCAAGCAACAAGGGTGGAAGGTACGGCAGTCGAAAAAGCATTTAGCGCACGACGTTCCACATGCGCCTGGCGTGTACATGTTTGTGGACGGGGCCGACCGGGTTCTCTATGTGGGCAGTAGCCGTGACATGCGCTCCCGTGTCACGTCATATTTCAATGCCGCAGAATCTCGCGGTCGTATGGCGGAGATGGTGACGGCGGCACAGAGTATCCGTGTGATCGTGTGCCCAACTGAACTCGAAGCGCGAGTCCGTGAAGTTCGGTTGATTGATGAGCTGCAACCGCCTTATAACCGGCTTTCAAAAGGTGCTTCACGTGAGACGTGGCTCAAGCTGACAAACGAGAAATACCCGCGCTTATCGATAGTGCGTACGCCACCGAGTCAACAGGACCTGGCTTTGGGTCCGTTTAGAAAGAACGCATCAGCTCGCGCCGCGAAAGACCTTCTGGAACGTATCTACCCGTTGAAACGTTGCACAGCAAAGCCAGAACGCGCTGACTTCCGGCCATGCCCAGCTGGAGAAATGGGAAAGTGTGGCGGACCGTGTAGCGGTATTACGCGTTCGGAGGACTATGTGCGCGGAATTGCTCCGGTAGTAGCCCTGTTGGAGGGAACTCCGCAAGCGTTCGTCGGCCACACGATGACGCACCTGAAACAGCTCGCTGTCCAAGAGCGCTATGAAGAAGCAGCCACGGCACGTGATGTGGCAATCAGTGTATTGCGGGCGGGATCTCGTGGTGAGCAGAACGGGAGTGTGGAGAAAAATGAACACCTTGCTGCCGCCATGGTCACCGACCACGGTTTTGATGTTGCGATCATTCGCCGGGGGCTTTTAGGTGCCACTGAACACGTCCCGTGGGGCACTAACCTGCAGGATGTGAGCCGTAGTTTGGGACTCACCGCAGCCCAGTACCCACACAACTACCGCGGACTTGCGGAAGAACGCTCACTTATTTCCACCTGGCTGTTCAGTGACGGCGTGACCCTCTTGGACCTTGAAACTCCAATCAGCCAACCCACCAACGGATATCAGCGAGCCCTCAGTGATTCAGCCCTGGGCGCTCCGAAGATCCTGCGACGCACGGATCACCGCGTCTAACTTGGCGCGCGCTGCCCCGGAATCAACGACCTCGGCGACCGTGGCAAACTTCGCAGCCAGCCTGTCCGTAAACGACCCTTCAGAAGCACTGTCAGCGGCCACCAAAGCTGCTGCCGCGTTGAGAAGCACCACATCACGTACAGGTGAGTGCTCGCCTGATAGCGTGCGCTCCATGACCGAGGCGTTGAACGCTGGGTCTCCCCCACGCAGGTCATCCTTTGTCACACGCGGCAAGTCCAACGTGGTCGCGTCGAACTCCCAGTGAGTGATGGTCCCGTTGCGGACTTCCCACACGTCGTTCACGGCAGTGTTGCTGAGTTCGTCGAGCCCATCACGGGAACGGAACACTACGGCTTGGTCACCTCGGTTGTTTAGGACGCCGGTCACCAGGTCGATCATCGCAGAATCAGCGACACCAATCGCTGTCATCGTGGTGTGGGCAGGGTTGGTGAGAGGGCCCAGGATGTTAAACGCGGACGGCACTGCAATCTGCTTGCGAACCGGCGCAATGAATCGCATCGAAGGGTGGTAGACGTTCGCAAAAAGAAACGCCATGTTTTCGCGGTTGGCAAGCTCAGCAGCAGCTTCCGGCCCAAGTTCCAGCTGAAGGCCAAGCGTCTCAAGGACGTCAGCAGATCCGGACGCCGAGGAGGTTGCCCGGTTTCCGTGCTTAAGGACGCGTTGCCCCGAAGCAGCGATGATGAACGAGGCAGTCGAAGAAATGTTGACCGTTTTGGCACGGTCCCCTCCGGTTCCGACGATATCCACAGAGTCTTCGAGACCATCAATACGCACGGCGTGTTCGTACATTGAACGGACGAGTCCGTTGATCTCATCGACAGTTTCACCCTTGGCGTGGTGAGCGACTAAGAAAGACGCCATCGTGACGTCAGGCACAACCCCGGACATAATCTGATCCATGGCCCATGCCGAGGTGTCAGAGTCCATGTGATCGCCACGCATGAGACCAACAAGCAGGTCCGGCCAGTTACGCACGTCTGACATTGTGGCCGGTTGTGCTTTACTCATACGCTCTCCTCTGATCGTCATCTGTATGTGAAAGCTTCCGGGTTGGGAAGCAACGTCTAAATGCTAATGAGTCCGCGCCCATTTTTCGACACGCCCACCCACTTTTCTCAAAAGTGCCTCTTAGCCACTATCTACGCGACTTTCCTGGTCACGTATGAGGCGAAGCAAGCTCGTTTCCTGAGTAAAAGATGAAATTACCCTGCCAACTGGGTAATAATAGGCCTGTGTCAACAGCAACTGCATCTCATTCAGCGCCAGTTCATCCAGTGATCAACCGGCCCAATACCTCAACCGTGGGGTTCATTGTTTGGCTTGGTAGTGAGCTGATGTTCTTTGCCGCGCTCTTCGCCATGTACTTCACCATCCGGTCTGTCGCCCCAGAAATGTGGCAGGAAGAAACGCCTAAGCTGGCTGTGCCTTTCGCTTTGGCTAACACGACCGTCCTGGTGATCTCATCCATTACCTGTCAATTCGGAGTCCACAAGGCTGAGCACTTCAAGCCAGCTCGCACCGGTGGCATCTTTGAGATCGGCAAGTGGGGAATGATCGAGTGGTACCTCCTCTCGTTCTTCCTTGGATCCATCTTTATCGGCGGGCAGGTTTTTGAATACGCGACTCTTGTTAGTGAAGGCGTGGCTCTCAACTCAAATGCCTACGGATCGGTGTTCTACCTCACGACAGGGTTCCACGGCCTTCACGTGATCGGTGGACTCATCGCTTTCTTGATGGTTGTTGGTCGCGCCTACGGTGCTAAGAAGTTTGGGCACCGTGAAGCAACTTTTGCCGTCTGTGTGTCGTACTACTGGCACTTCGTTGACGTCGTGTGGGTTGCCCTGTTCGCAGTGATCTATCTCCTGCACTAATAGATTTCACCTAGCTCAGACAGAAAAGGACTCGTAACGTGAAGCTTCTAGCGCAACGCCGTCGCCACCCGCTGGCGCTGGTCGTCCTGTTGCTCGTAGGCCTGTTAGTGACCGGCGGTGCATATGCACTGTTCACTAACAACTCAACCGCCACAGCTCAGCAGGCATCGACCAAAGACATCGAAGCTGGTGAAAAGCTCTTCATCTCAAACTGCAAAACATGCCACGGCGCAAATGCAGAAGGTACCCCCAACGGACCAAGCCTCATTGGTGTAGGTGCGTCCGCTGTTGACTTCCAGGTGGGTACAGGTCGTATGCCACTTCAGATGCATGGGCCCCAAGGCCAGGTGAAGAAGCCGCAGTTCAGCCAGGACGAAATTGACCAGATGGCAGCTTATGTCGCTTCTCTCGGTCCTGGGCCCGCGCTTCCCGACGAAGAGTACTTGGACGCTTCCAAGGGTGACCCTGCTGCCGGCGGAGGCCTCTTCCGCACCAACTGCGCGATGTGTCACAACGTTGTAGGTGCGGGTGGTGCCTTGACCCGCGGTAAGTACGCTCCAAACCTGTCTGAGGTGTCCGAAAAGCACCTGTACCAGGCAATGCAAACCGGCCCGCAGAACATGCCAATCTTCAACGATGCGAACCTGACGCCTGAGCAAAAGCGTGACGTGATCGCGTACGTGCGCTCAGTGTCTGAACCTACTTCACCAGGTGGGTTCAAGTTAGGCTCGATTGGGCCAGTCGCCGAAGGTCTGTTTATCTGGTTCTTCGGCCTTGGAGCTGTAGTTGGGATCACTGTGTGGCTAACCGCCCGCTCAAAGTGATCGAAGAAAACCGTATTGAGATCTAGACGAGGAAGCGAATGACCTCGAAGAATTTGACTGGCACAACAGGCCAGCTGGAACAGGTAAATGGGTTTGAGAACCCTGGACTGCCTGAACACAAGCCACGTCTTGTAGACAGTGATCCACAGGCTGAAAAGGTAGCAGAACGGCAGATTGCCTTCTGGTTCCTTGCCTCGATGGTTGGAACCATTTGGTTTATCGTGTCGTACTTCCTGTTCCCACTCGATGGGACTATGGAGGCACTGCGCTTGCAGAACACAATGCTGGGGCTGGGAGCAACTGTCGCGCTTGCCGGCATTGGTATCGGTATTGTTCTGTGGGCTAAGAACTTGATCACGGACGTGGAAGTCGTTGAGGAACGTCACAGCATCGCCGGGTCTGAAGAAGACCAGGCAATTGCTCTCGAGATCCTCAACCAAGCCAAAGAAGAATCAGGTATTGCACGCCGTCCTCTTCTGCGCAACATGCTCATCACTGCGGTAGCAATTGCTCCGCTTCCAGCTGTGCTTGTCTTGCGCGACCTCGGGCCACTTCCCGGCAACAAACTGTTTGAAACTCTGTGGGGCCCAGGCGTCCGCCTGATCCAGGACCCGGGCGGTATTCCACACGAAGGTGCTGAACGTCCAATCAAGCTTGCAGACGTCACCATCGGTTCAGCTTTCCACGTTCTTCCAGAGGGGATCGCAAAGTCCGATCACCCGCTGAACGAAAAGGCGAAGGCATCCGTGTTGCTTATGCGCGTCGACCCGCGCGAGCTCAACACTGATCCTGCTAAGGAAGACTGGGGCATTGACGGAGTCGTTGCATACTCCAAGATTTGTACACACGTGGGTTGCCCAGTTGCTCTGTACGAGCACCAGACACACCACCTGCTGTGCCCATGCCACCAGTCGACCTTCGACGTGACAAACCACTGTAAGGTCATCTTTGGGCCTGCTAAGCGTCCGCTTCCACAGCTTCCAATTGCTGTCGACAGCGAAGGGTATCTCGTTGCACAGCGCGACTTCCCAGAACCAGTTGGACCTACCTTCTGGGAGATTCACACGAGGGAGACTGAGTCTGAATGAGTAACGTTCAAGTAACTGAATCGAAAGCACTTTCGGATTCAGCAAAATGGATTGAAGCGCGTACCGGCGCATCGGTCGCAGTACGTGAGTTTGGTCGCAAGATCTTCCCAAGCCACTGGTCGTTTATGCTGGGTGAAGTAGCTCTTTACAGCTTCATCATTCTATTGATCTCGGGAACTTTCCTAACTCTCTGGTTCAAGCCTGCTATGGGCGAGACCATTTACAATGGTCCGTTCCTTCCCCTCAAGGGTGTTGAGATGTCGGAGGCATACGCTTCCACGCTCGCAATCTCCTTTGAGATTCGTGGCGGGCTCTTCATCCGCCAGATCCACCACTGGGCAGCACTGCTGTTCATGGCTGCTTTGAGCTTGCACGCCCTGCGTATTTACTTCACCGGAGCATACCGCAAGCCACGTGAAATTAACTGGATGATCGGTGTTGCGCTCATCGCAATGGGTATGGCGGCTGGATTTACTGGATACTCGCTGCCTGACGACCTCCTTTCGGGTAACGGTCTGCGAATTATCGACGGTCTGCTCAAGGGCATTCCTCTCGTCGGAACGTATATCTCGTTCTTCCTGTTCGGGGGAGAGTTCCCAGGAGTGGACATTGTGTCCCGTCTGTACATGTTCCACATCATGTTGGTTCCGGCCATTCTCATTGCGCTGATCGGTGTCCACCTGATGTTCGTTGTGATCCACAAGCACACGCAGTGGCCTGGTGCTGGACACACCAACAAGAATGTTGTTGGTGAACCAGTTCTCCCAACGTTCGCTGCGAAGGGTGGAGGATTCTTCTTTCTCATCACAGCACTTCTGACACTGATCTCTGGTCTGTTCACGATTAACGCTGTGTGGAACTACGGTCCATACGACCCCTCCCCTGTTTCAGCTGGTACTCAGCCTGACTGGTACATCGGATGGATGGACGGTTACCTGCGTATTATTCCGGGCTGGTTCGAGTTCTACATTGCTGGATTCCCAATCAGCTTCAACATCTTCTCGGCCCTCTTGGCTGCAGGTGTGCTGTTCGGTGGAATGATCGCTTGGCCGTTCATTGAGCAGTGGGTGACCAAGGACTACCGTGAGCACCACATTCTGGATCGTCCACGAAACACGCCTACGCGTACCGCTCTGGGTGTTGCCGTGTCGATCTGGTACCTCAACATGTGGGCTGCAGCGTCGGGTGACCTTATTGCAGTGATGTTCCACATGTCCTTGAACGACATGATTTACATCTTCCGTGTTCTGTTCTTCGCTGGACCAGTGATCGGTTACATCATCACCAAGCGTGTATGCCTTGGTCTACAGCGTAAGGACCGCGAGATTGCTCTGCACGGTCGCGAAACGGGTCAGATTATTCGCTTGCCACACGGTGAGTACCAGGAACGTCACGAACCACTCTCGCCTGAGAAACTGTGGGTACTGACCTCCTTCGAATCGCCTAAGTACATTCCAGCTCAGCCGAATGAAAAGGGTGTCATCACCAAGGCTGAACGGAACCGTGCGAAGCTCTCGAAGTTCTTCTTTGAAGACCGCGTTGCACCAGTGACAAAGGCTGAACTGGATGCAGCACACCACGATCACGCGGTTGAAAGCGGTAACGACAAAGAACAGCTCGAAAAGTAAGCACTGCTTTCGGTAGATAGCTAAACAAGAGCGAATAGCGAAGCGGGTGAGAATTAATCTCACCCGCTTCGCTATTGTGCTTAGTTAAGTGCCGCTGTACCTTGTTTCTGGGCTAACAATGCCTCAGCTATCACCCCAACGCCTAACTATTGGTCCAGGGCCTGGTAGATGATGCTTCAACGTTGACCACGGAGGCTTGTTGCACGCCTCCTTACATCCCGGCAGCCTGGAAGGTTGTTCTATTGCCACTAATCTGGCTCGGACAGAGTGTGAAGTCTCGGGACCTCGTTCCCCTTTTGGAGTTGGGTGTGTAGGTGATTGCCGCGTTAAGGGCCCACAGTGTGTATGGAGGCCGGGTGCATCAGGGGTACGGCAAATACGTCAGGTGGTTTTCTCCACAGCCCTGAGCTGTTGTTAGACTAATGGCCTTCTAGGTGCATGGTGGCCTCGCAACTGCTGGGTGTTCTGCATCTGCTCGGTAGACAACATCTGCTTCGCGTAGCAGTCCAAGTGAAGTGACCCGAGTGATGTAGCTGTGACCACACGGCGCAAAGCGAGCGAAACTACGCAATGTAACGCACCGTATTGCTCGCTTTGTGCACGGACGCAGGCGTACAAAAGGGGCCACAGCGTAAAAACGCTGCGGCCCCTTGTAATGCTTAACGCTTAGTGCGCGTGGTCTCCTCGGTCGTATTCGTATACAAGACCTACAAGACCTACGAGTGCAATAGCAGCTCCGAACGGCATAATCCAAAAGCCAACTGCGACACCAATAAAGACAATCGCAGCTCCGGTAGCGAGCACAATTGGCCACCAAGACCATGGGCTATAGAACCCGTACTCGTACACTTCGTCGGAGATCTCACCAGCTTCATTGTCCTGGGGCTGGTCACCAACACTCTTGTGGTGCAAGAGGATGTAGCCACCAACCATGATCGACATGAGGCCGGTGACGATGAGCGCAGGGAAACCAACCATTTCTTGGAAGTCGGTTAGGAACCCGTACACAATACCCACTGGAATGAAGAAGAACGCAGTGGTCAGCATAATCCATCCGGCTGATTTCACTTGGAAGCTCCTTCGCTCTTAGCAGGCAGTGAGTAGGAATCGCGAGGGTGTCCCGCCAGCTCCAACAGTTCGGGGTGGTTAGCGTCAAACGCTGGACGCTCTGAACGGATACGTGGCAGTGACGTGAAGTTGTGGCGTGGAGGTGGGCATGAGGTTGCCCACTCGAGCGATCCGCCGTAACCCCATGGGTCATCCACCGTAACCTTAGGAGCGTTACGTGCAGTGATCCACACGTTCCAGAACCACGGGATCATCGAGAGAGCAAGCAAAAGCGCTCCCACCGTGGACACCTCGTTGAGGAACGTCCAACCGTCCTGTGGCAAGAAGTCAGCGTAACGACGTGGCATACCTTCAGCGCCCAACCAGTGCTGCACCAAGAAGGTGCCGTGGAAACCGAAGAACAGCAACCAGAAGTGGATCTTACCAAGGGTTTCGTTCAGCATCTTTCCAGTCCACTTTGGCCACCAGAAGTAGAATCCTGCGAACATCGCGAAGACCACGGTTCCGAAGATCACGTAGTGGAAGTGAGCCACAACGAAGTAAGAGTCAGCGATCTGCTGGTCAAGAGCTGGGCTAGCGAGAATCACACCGGTGAGTCCACCGAACACGAAGCTCACGAGGAAGCCAATTGACCAGAGCATAGGTGTTTCGAAGGTCAAGGATCCCTTGAACATTGTGAAGATCCAGTTGAAGATCTTCACACCTGTAGGAACCGCGATGAGCATGGTCATGAACGCGAAGAACGGCAACATAACAGCTCCGGTCACGTACATGTGATGTGCCCACACAGAGATCGAAAGGGCAGCAATGGTGATTGTCGCGTAGACCAGCATCTTGTAACCGAAGATTGGCTTACGGCTAAAGACAGGGAAGATCTCCGACACAATTCCAAAGAATGGAAGCGCAATCACATAGACCTCTGGGTGTCCGAAGAACCAGAAGAGGTGCTGCCACAGAATCGGTCCACCATTTTCAGGGCTGAAGATGTGTGCACCGAAGATACGGTCTGCTCCCAAAGCGAACAGCGAAGCCGCAAGAGGAGGGAACGCCATCAGGATGAGGATACCGGTAATGAGGGTGTTCCACGAGAAAATGGACATACGGAACATGGTCATACCAGGTGCACGCATCGTGATGATGGTGGTAATGAAGTTAACACCACCAAGAATGGTTCCGAAGCCCTGGAACGCAAGTCCAAGGACCCACAGGTGACCACCGATACCCGGCGTGTAGGTCGTGTTACTCAACGGCGCATATGCGGTCCAACCAAAGGATGCGGCACCCTGAGGTGTCAGGAATCCGGAGCACGCGATGAGCGATCCGAACAGAAACAGCCAGAAGGCAAACGCGTTCAGACGTGGGAATGCGACGTCTGGTGCACCGATTTGCAGAGGCATCATCACATTCGCGAAACCAGCAAACAGTGGTGTTGCGAACATCAGAAGCATGATCGTTCCGTGCATCGTGAACAGCTGGTTGTACTGTTCCTTCGTTTCGATGAACTGCATGCCTGGCTCGAACAGCTCGGCGCGCAACAGCAGCGCCATCACACCACCGATGCAGAAGAAGATGAACGAAGTGATCAGGTACATGTACCCAATGGTCTTGTGGTCAGTCGACGTCATCCAGTTGACGATAACTTTACCCAGGCTCTTAGGAACCTTGGGCCCGTCAATAGATGACTGTGTTTCATTGACGACTGCAGTCATTACTTATCCCCTTCCTTGGTGTAAGGGTTCTTGTACCATTCGGTACGGTCCAGCTCTGGTCCGAGGCGACCCTCATTGCCTTCAGCCTTGAGCTTTTCGGTGTACGCCTTGTACTCGTCAAGAGAAACAACCTTGACGTTGAAGATCATTTCTGCGTGGAACTCACCGCAAAGTTCGGCACACTTTCCGAGGTATTCGCCTTCCTTGTCCATGCGAAGGTGAATCTTCTCAGTGCGACCTGGGATCATGTCACGTTTTTCGAGGAATGCAGGAACCCAGAATGAGTGGATGACATCGCGAGACCGCAGTTCGATCTCGACGTCGGTGTTCGATGGGAGGTACAGAGTCGGTGCGTCGATTCCAGGCTGTTCAGTCCCGTCGAGGTTGACCTGCTTTCCGCCGTAGTACGCGTTTTCAGTCAGGTAGTTGAAGTCCCAAGCCCACTGCTTACCAACAACCTCGACCTTCACTTCGCCTGGCGTGTCGTCATACACCGTTTTGTCGAGTGTGTTCACAGTTGCGAAGAAGAAGCCCACAACCAAGATGATGGGGAGAACGGTGTACATGATTTCAACCGGCATGTTGTACTGCACCTGAACGGGCAGACCGCGGTCATTCTTGCGACGACGGAAAGCAATAATGCAGAACAGCATGAGGCCCCAGGTGATAGCACCTACGGCGAGCAACGCGATCCAACTACCGTTCCACAACGCGATGTAGTGGTCGGTGTGGCTAGTTGCACCTTTTGATTCTGGGGGGAAGAAGCCGACTTCCCACTGCTCTTTTGTACAACCTGCGAGAAGTACCGTGCTGGCTAGTCCGCCTAATACGCCAACTCGCTTAGCCCAGCGTGCGCCAGACTTGCGTACTGGCTGATTCGGAGAATCCACGTGCAGCCTTTCGAAACCTAGTCGAACCGTAATGCCCGGCAAGAAGCCAGCCAAAAGGTCCGAGCACAAACCTTGACGAATACACCTTACCGCTACATGCGGTAGAAATTCACGTTAACTGCCCGATTTATGGGAAATTCCTGAAAAATCTACATCGTGTAGCGCTAGCTCAAGCCGATCACGGTATTCGCCCGCCCACATCTGCGACACACCCAAGCTCGCTAAGTGCGGGGTTTGCCACTGCGTGTCGATGATCCAAGTATCGCCACATTCGGCATCCAGGGTACGAACCAGCTCTACAAGTGCCGCTTTCGACGCATCAGTCACACGGTGAAACATCGATTCGCCGGCGAACAGCCTTCCCAACCACACGCCGTAGAGACCACCTACCAGACAGCCATCCCGCCAGACTTCAACCGAATGTGCCACATCTAGGTCGTGGAGTTTGCAATACAAATCGCGAATATCAGGCGTGATCCATGCGCCCGGACGGTCAGGATCAGCGCACGCATCAACGACCTCGGGAAAGGCATTATCACAAGAAAACGTGAACCGGCGCATCGACTTCCGCAGGCTCTTACTCACGCGCAAGTCCCCAGGGAGCAACGCTCCGCGACGCACGGGCGACCACCACCCTATTGGGCCACTCCCCTGTTCACCTAGCCCCATAGGGAAGAGTCCGCTGCGGTAAGCAGAAAGGACCCCAGGCACCGTGAGTTCGTTGCTAACGCAACACAGGTCCCTGGGGTCCATCGCCGAGGTCGTCGTAGTTTACGCTGGATTCAGGCTTTTAGCTAAAGGAGTCACCGCACGCGCAGGATCCCTGAGCGTTGGGATTGTCGATGGTGAAGCCTTGCTTTTCGATGGTGTCTGAAAAGTCGATAGTTGAGCCGTCCAAGTAGGGAACACTCATGCGGTCAACGATGACTTCAACCCCGTCGAAGTCACGAACCGCGTCACCATCGAGGACGCGCTCGTCGAAATAGAGCTGGTAGATGAGCCCGGAGCATCCGCCTGGTTGCACCGCAATGCGCAGACGGAGGTCGTCGCGACCTTCCTGTTCAAGGAGGCTACGGACTTTGTCGGCGGCAACCGTTGAGAGTTCAACACCGTGGGTTGCTGTTGCGGTCATGTGTTCTCCTTAATAAGTATTCCGTCACACGTCGTCCGTTCATGCGTAACGTACTCCACGCGCATTCTATTCCGATTATTCTATTCCGACTGACCTAACCGGTGAAGAAGCAGAGCTTCTGAAACGATCGCTGACTTGAAGTCCGGCAAGAATAGAGACTCATTTGCGCTGTGGGCACGTGTATCAGGGTCTTCAATTCCTGTGACCAAGATTGACGCTTGTGGGAAAACTTCTAACAGGTCCGCGATAAAAGGAATGGACCCACCGAGTCCCATATCGACGACGTCTGTGCCGAACCCGTCGCTGATTGCTTGTTTAGCAACAGCCACACGCGGGTCGTCCAGATTGGCTTGCCACGGTGCACCCGACTCCTCTGGGCCAAACTCCAAGGTTGCGCCAAATGGAACATTTTCCTCTACGTGCTGCTTGAGCTTCGACAAAGCGTCCTGTGGGTCCTGGCCGGGTGCCAGACGCATGGAAACTTTGGCACGTACTGACGCTTGCAGAGTGTTCGACGAGTGGTCGACGTCCGGAATGTCGATGCCAATTACAGTGAGCGCAGGCTTGGACCACACGCGACTTGCGAATGGACCGGACCCAATCAGTTCGGTGCTGTCGAGAACGCCGGAGTCCTTGCGGATTGTCGCTTCGTCGTAGTCGTTTGCAACGTCCTCATTCTGAACGAGCCCCTCTACCGCAACGGAGCCGTCATCGTTATGGAGCGTGTTCAGCAGGCGAATCATCGCCATGCCCGCATCAGGAACCAGACCTCCGTACATTCCAGAGTGAACAGAGTGGTTGAGCGTTGTGAGCGAGAACTCAAGAGCAACCATGCCGCGGAGGCTCACGGTGAGCGCTGGCACGCGTTCGGCCCAGTTACCAGAGTCGGCCACCACGATCACGTCGCCTTCGAGTTTGTCCCGGTACGTGTGGAGGAAATTGTTGAAGCTAGGCGAACCGGCTTCTTCTTCACCTTCGATGAAGAGGACCACCCCCACGTTGAGTTTGTCCCCTAAGAGCTTGAGCGCAGCTAAGTGCACCATGACACCGGCTTTGTCATCGGCGGCTCCACGTCCGTACATGCGGTCGCCTTTGACAGTTGCGACGAAGGGTTCGGTATTCCACAGCGCAACGTCGCCGGTGGGCTGAACGTCGTGGTGGGCATACAGGACAACGGTGGGGCGACCTTCTGGTGCTGCTTTGCGCGCAACAACAGCCAGGTAGCCTTCTTCCCCGCTGGGGGTTGCTGCGGTGAGAATCTCTACCGAATCAAAGGAAAGTTCGCGCGCCATCTCGGCGACGACCTCGGCGCTCTTTTCTACATGTGCGCGATCATAGGCCGGCCATGCGACAGACTCGATCGAGACCAACTCCGAGAGTTGAGCGAGCACGCGATCAAACTCTGCGTCGAGGGCCGCGCGTAGAGATTCGGGCGTCAAAACGTCGGAAACAGCTGAATCTGGGTGACCCGCCTGGGCGGGGTGCGAGTTGTTAGTCATACTTCCGATACTATGTTGGGCGTGTTTGGACGGAAAAAAGACAAAGCGACGGATGCTCAGGAAGTTGAGCAGAACACGGCTCCAGAAGAGCCGACCGTTCGTGATGCCGAAGCTAAAAAGAACAGGCCCACGCCCACCCGCAAAGAGCAGGAAGCGAAGCGGAAACGCTCTCTTGTGCCCGATGACCGGAAAGAGGCGAAGCGTAAGTACCGTGCGGAAATGGCGAAACAACGTGATGAGGCCCGCCGAGGTGTCCTCGAGGGTGACGAGCGTTATTTGACTGCCCGCGACAGGGGGCCGCAGCGACGCTACGTGCGTGACTTTGTGGACGCGCGGTTTTCGATTGGCGAGCTACTGATCCCCGTGGCCGTGGTTGTTTTGATCGTGGGGATTTTCAGCAATCAGCAGATTCAGTTGTACGCGACAATCGTGGTGTACGGACTGTTTGCCTTGATCATCCTGGATTCGATCTTCCTCAACTACCAGCTCCGAGGACGTATGGCCCAGAAGTTCGGGGGCAAGGAGAACCTGGAACGCGGACTCGGTTTCTACGCGACTATGCGCGCCATCCAGCTACGGGTTCTGCGCACGCCGCGCGCCAAGGTTAAGCGTGGCGAATACCCTTCGTAATCTGTGACGCCCAGCCGGGTCCGCGGTAGATCATTCCCGTGTAGCCCTGCACCAGCGACGCACCTGCGGCCAGACGCTCGTGAGCGTGGGCCGCAGTTTCTATTCCGCCTACGGAAACCAACGTGAGCGCGTCGGTGTGAGACCTGATGAGGCGCAACACTTCTAGCGACCTGTCAGCAACCGGGCGCCCAGAGATGCCACCGGCTTCTGCTTGGGCCAGCTCTTTGTCTTTTCCGCTTAAAACCTCACGGTTAATTGTGGTGTTCGTGCAGATGAGCCCGTCAACGCCAGTATCGATGCACATGTCAGTGACTTCTAGAATGTCCTGGTCGTTCAGATCAGGCGCAATCTTCACGAGTAGTGGTACGTGACCCAGGGTCGAGCGTGGATTGCGCACAGCCTCATCTGCTTCAGCGCGCACGGCGTCGACAATGGGACGCAACGTGTCGATCGCTTGTAGGTCGCGCAGCCCCGGCGTGTTGGGTGAGCTGACGTTGATGACCATATAGTCCGCAAGGGGGCTCAAAAGGCGTGCCGAGGTCGCGTAGTCGCTGACCGCGTCTTCGGCAGGAACGACCTTGGTCTTCCCAATGTTGATCCCAACGATGGGCCTTCGTGACTCAGGTAGCACCCGCAGCTTCTTGAGCTCAGCCCGGATGTTGAAGACGGCCTGCCGGGCTCCGTCGTTGTTAAAGCCCATGCGGTTGAGAATCGCTCCGTGATCTGTGAGCCTAAACAGGCGAGGCTTAGGGTTGCCCGGTTGTGAGTGGGCGGTGATCGTGCCTACTTCAATGTGGCCAAAACCCAGACGTGCAAGAGCACGGATCGCGCTACCGTTCTTGTCGAACCCTGCTGCCAGCCCCACACGGTTAGGAAACCGAAGGCCAAGCACGTTCGCTGGATCGGGAGCTGTCCCGTACATCTCGGCGAGATAGGAACCAAGACCTGCCATATCCAGCGCCCTGAGCGCAGTCATGCTCATGTGGTGTGCGCGTTCTGGGTCGACGTGAGTCAGGGCGTTGCGAAACAAGAAGTCATACACACACTCATGGTATCCGGCCGGTTGGTCTAGTATCGAAAAGAACCCAATAAACGGAAGGAATGTTACTAATGCCAACAGTCCCGGTTTCAGTGTCGGCTTCGAATGTTTCTGCATCGAAGGTCAAGGCTGACATTTTGGTCGTAGCGAAAACACACAACGGCGCTGTTCTCGCTGAGTTGGACAAAACGGTCGTCAAAGAGCTCACAGGCGCGCTTGATGCGATCGACTTCGCTGGTAAAGCCGGTTCGTCAGTGCGTGTCGCCGCACCCAAAGGTGTAAGTGCGAAAAGCGTCGCGGTCATTGGCGTTGGTGAAGTTGAGAAGTTGGAAGATGACCTCGAAAAGTTGCGTCAGCATGTGGGGTCATTCACCCGTGGGTTGGACGCCGAGGTCTCCGTCGCCTTTGCGCTGCCCACCCCCACCGCCGAGGTCGCAGCTGCGATCACGTTGGGCGCCGTGTTGGGTGCGTACCGCTACAACGACTATGTGAGCGAAAAGAAGAAGACCGCTTCTGAAATCACCGTTATCACCGCTAAGAAGTTCAAGGACGCTGTTGAAGAGGCCCGTATTATCGCGTCCGGTGTGACTGGTGCTCGTGACCTGGTGAACCAACCTCCGTTGGACCTATACCCAGAAACCTTCGCAAACCGCGTGAGCGAACTCTCCAAGGGGCGCAAGGTCAAGGCTACGGTTTACGACGCCAAGTACCTGGAAGAGAACGGTTACGGCGGCCTGCACGGTGTGGGCCGTGGATCCGCACGCGGTCCTCGTTTGGTTAAGCTCGAGTACTCCCCCAAGAAGGCTGAGAAGCACTTGGCGCTTGTGGGTAAGGGAATCACCTTTGATTCCGGTGGTCTGTCGCTTAAGCCTGCGCAGTCCATGGAGGAAATGAAGTCAGACATGGGTGGTGCAGCAGCAGCCGCACACACACTGTTCGCTGTTGCCGACCTCGGGCTGAACGTCAAGGTCACCGCATGGCTGTGCCTGGCTGAGAACATGCCTGACGGCAACGCTCAGCGTCCGTCCGATGTTGTCACGATTCTGGGTGGTAAGACCGTTGAAATTACCAACACCGACGCTGAAGGGCGCCTGGTGCTGGCTGACGGTCTGGTTTCCGCACAGAAGGACAACCCAGACCTTGTTATTGACATTGCAACGCTGACCGGCGCTCAGATTGTGGCGCTGGGTAAGCGCACGACGGGTGTGATGGGGACCGAGGCTGCGCGTGACAACGTCTGTGAAGCAGCTCACGCAGCTGGCGAACAGATGTGGCCAATGCCATTCCCCGAGGAAATCCGCGACCAGTTCCGCTCCGCGACTGCAGACCTGAAGAACTCCGGTACACGCGAGGGTGGAATGCTCGCAGCCGGTATCTTCCTGAAGGAATTCATTGAAGAAGGAACGGAATGGGCACACATCGACATTGCTGGCCCGTCGTTCACAACAAGCCCATGGGGTTACACGCCCGAAGGTGGGACTGGTGTTCCAGTGCGGACGCTCATTGAAGTCGCCCGAGGACTGAGCAAATAACCCTAAGCACGCAAGCGGTTATGCGGACGTGAAGCATGGAATGTGGTGTGAACCTTTGTGTTGTTCGCACCACATTCGGCTTTCTTCCCGCAACGTGTTGCCAAATTTTTCCCAGTTCGTGGAAAGATAAGAGTAACCGCTGATACGGCAATTTGTTTTCACGAGTATGAGGAGCTCATCGTGGTTGATTCTAAGAACTCGTACGACTTGGTCATTCTGGGAGGCGGAACAGCTGGATATTCGGCTGCAATCCGTGCTTCACAGCTTGACATGAAGGTCGCACTTATCGAACGCGACAAGGTGGGCGGTACGTGCCTCCACCGTGGGTGCATTCCCACTAAGGCGCTGTTGCACGTAGCCGAAATCGCGCACAGCGTTCGCGACTCCAAGAGCTTCGGAATCCTTTCCGAGTTCCATGGTGTAGACATGGAAGCGGCGATCAAGTTCAAAGACGGAATTGTCGACCGTAACTACAAGGGTCTGTCCGGTATGATCAAGGCCGACGGTGTTGACCTGATTAGCGGTGAAGCCAAGCTTAAGGACCAGTCGACTGTGACTGTGTCGACCGATGAGGGTGAACTTGAACTTAACGCAAAGAACATCATCCTGGCTACTGGTTCCGAACCTAAGACGATCGGAATTGAAATTGGTGGACGCGTTCTCACCAGTACTGAAGCCTTGAGCCACACCGAGGTGCCTGGCAGCGCGATCGTTCTGGGTGGCGGTGTGATCGGTTGTGAGTTCGCAAGCATCTGGTCATCACTGGGTTCGGAAGTCACCATTGTTGAAGGTCTCCCCCGCCTCGTCGCAAACGAAGACGCCGACATTTCAAAAGAACTCGAAAAGGCTTTCCGCCGTCGCAAGATCAAGTCCAAGCTGGGCGTGAAGTTCAAGAGCGTCGAACAGGACGACAACGGCGTAAAGGTTCAACTCGAAGACGGTTCAGAACTCGAAGCTGATGTTCTTCTTGTCGCTGTTGGTCGTGGACCGGTGACTGCCGACTTCGGTTATGAAGAAGCAGGTATCAAGCTCGACCGTGGATTCGTTGTCACCAATGAACGCCTGCACACCGGCGTCGGAAACATCTGGGCAATCGGTGACATTGTTCCTGGTCTGCAGCTGGCACACCGTTCGTTTGGTCACGGAATCTTCGTGGCAGAAGAAATTGCGGGACTTGAACCAACTCCAGTCGATGAAAACGGTGTGCCACGCGCCACCTACTCAGAACCTGAAATCTTCTCCGTGGGACTCACCGAGGACCAGGCTAAAGAAAAGTATGGCGAAGACAAGATCGCAAGCGTGAAGTTCCCACTGGGCGGTAACGCGAAGTCTGCGATTCTCAAGACCAACGGCTTCGTTAAGGCTGTCCGCGTGAAGGAAGGGCCGGTTGTGGGTCTGTGCGGAATTGGAGCACGTTTCTCCGAACAGGTTGGTGAAGCGCAGCTCATCATCAACTGGGAAGCATTCCCAGAAGAAGTCGCACACCTGATCCACGGACACCCAACTCAGAACGAAGCAATCGGCGAAGCCATGCTCGCTCTTGCCGGTAAGCCACTCCACTTCCACAACTGATTCAGGGGAAAATACATGTCTAACTCCGTACAGATGCCAGCCCTCGGTGAATCCGTGACCGAAGGTACCGTTACACGCTGGCTCAAAGAAGTCGGCGAAGAAGTAGAAGTCGACGAACCGTTACTTGAGGTTTCGACCGACAAGGTCGACACCGAAATCCCCAGCCCTTACGCGGGTGTCCTCGAGAAGATTCTTGCTGATGAGGACGACGTTGTAGAAGTTGGTGGAGACCTCGCAATCATTGGCGATGGCTCCGGTGGGGGCGACTCGTCTGACGAAGACACTGAAGAAGAGACTCAGGAAGAAACTGAGGATGATTCTGAGGAAGAATCTGCCGAAGACGCTTCAAGCGATGACAGCGCTGAGGAAGACTCGGCTGATGACGCGTCAGCGGAAAAGGCTGAAGGCTCGAAGCCAGCCTCATCGGGTGAGTCCAGCGAGGTTCCTATGCCTGCTCTGGGTGAGTCGGTGACCGAAGGAACCATTACTCGCTGGCTCAAGGAAGTTGGCGAGGAAGTCGAGGTCGACGAACCACTCGTCGAGGTTTCGACCGACAAGGTTGACACCGAAATTCCTTCGCCGGTAGCCGGAGTTCTTCTTGAGCAACTCGCCGCTGAAGACGACGAGGTTGAGGTCGGTGCTCCACTGGCACGCATTGGATCCGGCGACGCTTCCGCTGACGACTCTTCTTCACAAGACGACGAGCCTAAGGAAGAACCAAAGGAAGAGCCCAAGGCTGAAGAGGCCCCTAAGGAAGCTCCTAAGGAAGAGCCCAAGGCAGAAGAAGCTCCTAAGGAAGAACCTAAAAAGGAAGAACCCAAGAAGGAAGCTGACGCATCTGCAGAAGTCAAGACACAGTCGGTCAGGGGCATGTCACGTCCAAACGCTGGCGCTTATGTGACTCCTCTGGTGCGTAAGCTTGCACGCGAAAAGGGCGTGGATCTGGACACTGTAGAAGGAACGGGTGTGGGCAGACGTATCCGCAAGGAGGACGTCCTCAACGCTGTTTCCTCTTCGCCAGCTGCAACCACCTCGGCGCCGGTTGCTCCAAAGGGACCACACACGGTGGAAATCCCAGAGGACGTGAAGAAGCTGCGTGGCACCACGCAGAAGGCTTCCCGCATTCGCCGGACAATCGCATCACGTATGCGCGATTCGCTCCAGAACTCCGCTCAGCTCACCCAGGTGATCGAAGTGGACATGACTCGCGTTTCGCGTCTGCGGAAGCAGCACAAGGACACATTCCAGAGCACTCACGGTGTAAAGCTCACCTACTTGCCGTTCTTCGCAAAGGCAGTTGTCGAAGCCCTGCAGGTTCACCCTAAAGTCAACGCACAGTACGACGTTGATGCGAAGGAAATCACCTACTTCGACCACGAAAACCTGGCAATCGCGGTAGACACCGAACGTGGGCTACTGGTTCCGGTTGTCAAGGACGCTGGTGGAATGTCACTGGCTGAACTGTCAAAGTCGATCGACGACCTTGCAGAGCGCACGCGTTCTGGAACGATCGGCCCCGATGAACTGTCCGGTGGAACCTTCACCATCACCAACATCGGCTCGGTAGGCGCACTGTTTGACACGCCAATCATCAACTCACCTCAGATGGGCATTCTGGGCACCGGCGTGATCACCAAGCGCCCAGTCGTAGTCAAGACCGAGGACGGCGAAGAGTCCATCGCGATCCGCGACATGGTCTACCTGCCGCTGACCTACAACCACGAACTGGTTGATGGTGCTGACGCAGGCCGTTTCCTGCAGACCATCAAGGCTCGCTTGGAAGAAGGAAACTTCGAAGCTGACCTTGACCTGTAAGTCGAGCTAAGAACAAAGCGGGAGGTGCTTAGACACCTCCCTCTTTGTTTATTTATGTCTACTCTGTGACCTCCCAAACGCGCCACCGCTTGTCCACCTTCTTAAGCGTGAGTGTCAGGCGCACGCCCTTCTCCGGGTGAGCGGTGACTGTTGCGGTAACGACGGCAGAATCATTCGTCTCGCTGACCACGTCGATGTCCGTAGCGTCAATTGCGATGTCCACTCCCCCGTACTTGTGAAGATCATCGAATTTTTCTGCCTGCCGTGCAGGTGAACCGTCCGCAGTAAGAGAGCGCAAGAGTTTTTCATCGGCCGTACTGAAGGCCAGAGCCCGTTCATTACACAAACGAATCACGGCATCATGGGCTGACTCTTCGTGTGTTGGTCGTTTCTCCGAACCACTGGGAGCGCTTTGGGCAACAGTCTGCTCACTGCCCCGTGGAACAAACGCGAGGACTACAATCACAGCAACGAGTACCACTCCTGCAGCCATGATGATGAGGTCATAGCGTCGAGGTCGTTTTTGGGTGCGTCTTTTTCTTCTGGTGGGTTGTGTACGACTTGCCTGTTTGCGAGTACCCTGCTTTTGAGTGCCTTCCGGTTCGTTTTTTCGCAGTGCGGCGACAACCGTTGGCAACTCCGTTGTGGGCGCGTTAGCCGCATCAGGTGACTGCTTGTTCAGTGGTTCGGGTGCTTCAGGTTCCTCCTCTTTGGAAGGGAAGGACGACTGAGAAGTGCTGCTGTTGTTCTTCCTATGGAGGTTCCGTAAGTATTCTTCGATGGGTTCCATGACACTAGATCCGTTCATGCTTTCAACAACCAAACAACGCTGTTTGATGTCGTTTGATCTTATTTAGCATACTTTGTGAGTGTAAGAAAAACTAGAGTGTCATGTTCGTCACTTTGTATTTGGGTGTCGACACTATCCGGTCTAGGGTTATCGGTATGGCTTTCATTGTCGAAAAGTTGGGTTTCGCTCCCGAGTTTGTTGACTACACAGATGCACTCGATGTGCAGAACCAGTACCACAGCGACGTGGTGAATGGGACACGGGAATCAACCCTGCTCGTGATCGAGCACAGCGCTACGTACACAGCTGGCAAACGCACAGAACCCCACGAGAGGCCTCAGGACGGTACTCCTGTTATCGATATCGACCGAGGTGGGAAAATCACGTGGCACGGCCCCGGCCAGCTGGTTGTCTACCCGATTTACCGCCTGCGTGAAGCCCACCAGGTTCGCCTGTACGTGGATCAGATCGAAAAGGCCGGCATTGCCCTGCTGGCCGAATACGGCATTCAGGCAGGCCAGGTCGAAGGACGCTCGGGTGTATGGTTGCCAGCAACTGACACACAACCAGAACGCAAGATTTTAGCGATCGGGATTCGCATCCATCAGGGCGTGGCGATGCACGGCCTTGCACTCAACTGCTCGAATTCCAACGCGGGCTTCGACATGATCGTCCCATGCGGCATTGCTGATGCTGGTGTCACGTCAATTTCTGCAGAGATTGGTAGAACCGTCAACCCCAGCGACGTAGCAGACCGCTTGATTGAACTTTTGAACGAACACATCACCGCATAAGAAGGAATTAAAAAGTGACAATTGCTCCTGAAGGCCGCAAACTGCTTCGA
Source organism: Brevibacterium mcbrellneri ATCC 49030 (assembly GCF_000178455.1). Lineage (GTDB taxonomy): Bacteria > Actinomycetota > Actinomycetes > Actinomycetales > Brevibacteriaceae > Brevibacterium > Brevibacterium mcbrellneri. Next base: position 84,486 of record NZ_ADNU01000046.1, read on the forward strand.
GTTGAAGCACGTAACCAGCAGACGCCTATTGAGGACAAGCCTAAGTGGATCAAGGCTAAAGCAAACATCGGGCCAGAGTTTACCGAACTCAAATCTTTAGTCCGTAACTCCAAGCTCAACACGGTGTGTGAAGAAGCCGGCTGTCCGAACATTTTCGAATGCTGGGAAGACCGAGAAGCAACCTTCCTCATCGGTGGCGAGCAGTGTACGCGTCGTTGTGACTTCTGCCAGATCGAGACCGGAAAGCCACAAGAGCTCGACCGTGACGAACCGCGACGTGTTGCAGAGTCGGTAGCCAAAATGGGCCTTCGCTACTCAACCGTGACCGGTGTTGCGCGCGATGACCTTCCGGACGGCGGTGCATGGCTCTACGCCGAGACTGTACGCCGGATTCACGCCCTTGAACACCCTGACGGTCAGGGAACTGGTGTCGAACTCCTCATTCCTGACTTCCAAAACAGGGACGACGACCTCGATGAAGTGTTCTCATCACGACCAGAAGTCTTGGGCCACAACCTCGAGACAGTGCCCAGGATCTTCAAGCGTATTCGCCCCGCTTTCCGCTACGAACGTTCGCTTGAAGTGCTGACAAAAGCACGCAAGGCCGGGCTCATCACCAAATCGAACCTTATTTTGGGAATGGGCGAAACCAACGAAGAAGCTATTGAAGCTCTACGCGATCTGCACGAAGCGGGAACCGACCTCGTGACCATCACCCAGTACCTGCGGCCCAGCTCTCTCCACCACCCCATCGACCGTTGGGTCAAGCCACAGGATTTCGTTGAACTGCGTGACGCTGCCCTGGAGATCGGCTTCTTGGGTGTCATGTCAGGTCCGCTGGTGCGTTCGTCCTACCGAGCAGGACGCCTGTGGGCTGGTGCGATGCGTAAACGTGGACAAGAAATCCCTGCTCACTTAAGTCACCTCGACAAGGAATTCCCTGCAAAGCAGGAGGCACAGTCGGTAGTTGATACGTTTGGTGCTGGCGAAGAGGTAAAATTCTAGGTCGAAGTAGAAGTACACAAACGAGAGACTATGGCTGACAAAGAAAAACGTTCCCGAGGACTGTTCAAACGTAAACCCAAGGACCCTGCAAATCCCGGTCGTATCGCGCAGATGCGCGAAGTGTTTAAGCTTGCACGCAAACACTACCCAGCGCTTCCGTGGATCATGCTTGCCGCGGTCGCGGGTATCACGCTTGTGGGTGTGCTCATTGGACTCCTCCTTCCACCCGTGTGGTTATGGGGAATCCTCGGGTTTATGGGCGGTATTGTTTTTGCCCTCTGGATTTTGGGACGTTACGCGGAGAAAGCCGCGTTTGCTGAAATGCGTGGGAAACCAGGTGCGATTGGCGCTGTTTTGAACTCGGCTCGCAGGAGCTGGCTCATGGATGAACAGCCCATCGCGGTTGATCCGCGCACCAAGGACATGGTGTTCCGCTCCACCGGCCGAGGTGGTGTTGTGCTTGTCAGCGAAGGCCCGGCTAATCGCACGTACAAGATGCTTGAAAAAGAGCGCAAGCGTCACGAGCGTGTGCTGCCGAACGTGCCTGTCACCATTATTCAAGCAGGCGACGGTAAAGACCAGGTGCCCATGGACAACCTCGTGTCCACCGTGCACAAGCTGCCACGCAAACTGCACAAGGACGAAGTTCTGGCAGTTCGCAAACGCCTCTCATCACTGGGATCGATGACCAGCCGGCCACCCATCCCCAAGGGCATTGACCCTAACCGTGCGCGTCCCGACCGTCGCGCAATCCGAGGTCGCTAAGTTAACTCCGAACCACCACTGATTTCCCCGCATAGTCGTGGAGACCTCGGCGGTCAGGATCATAAATGATCGCCGGGATCACCAGGCAGAACGCAAGGTGACGTAACAGGACACGTAGCACGTTCACTTTTTGACCCTCTGTTGTCATGAGCAGCAGGCCGAAAACTCGGTACCCGATCGTGTACCCCAACAGTGGCAACATGATGAGCACTTCAAGCGAGTACAGCACCCACGTGACCCACTCGTTGTTGTCAAAAAACAGAACGGACAAGCCAAAAGCGATCCCCCAGTCAATGAAGAGCGCCCCCAAACGACGAATGACGGGGGCAACGGAACCTCGTCCCGACTGGGGGAATCCGTACTTCTTACCTGGGTAGTCGTTGGCCGACTGCGAGCCTGCTGTTCGATTCACCCGCCCAGTGTACCTGTGCGCCCTGCCGCCGGCACCCATCGCCCTCACTCTTACCCACCTCGGGAAATACCCAATTCGGCCGGGCCGAAACACGCACGAAACGATTCAGACATGGTTCCTTCATGCTTGGCCGTTAAACTCGAATCACTGGTGAAAAACCCGATTAGGAGTAAATGTGTTCTCGACACCAAGTGAACTAGTTGCCTATCTTGCTGATCACGACGTGAAGTTTGTGGACGTCAGGTTCTGTGACCTGCCGGGAGTAGTGCAACGTTTCAATCTTCCAGCTAGTGCATACGGGGAGGATGAGATTCGAGACGGCTTACTCTTTGATGGGTCGTCAGTTCGCGGGTTCCAAACGATCAACGAATCAGACATGAAGCTGCTTGCCGATGTCAGCTCGGCGTACATCGACCCGTTCCGCGATGCGAAAACACTCGTTGTCAACCACTCGATTGTGGATCCGTTTACCGATGAACCGTATTCGCGCGACTCCCGTCAGGTCGCGGCCAAGGCCGAAGCCTACTTGAAGTCCACTGGAATCGCGGACACCGTGTTCTTTGGCGCAGAAGCCGAGTTCTATATGTTCGACGAAATTCGCTACTCGGTAACACCAGGCCACAGCTTCTACAAGATCGACTCGGAAGAAGCCGCCTGGAACACCGGGCGCGAAGAACTTGGTGGCAACCTGGGCTACAAGACCCCCATGAACGGCGGGTACTTCACAGCGGGCTCACAGGACAAAGACGCGGATATTCGTGATGAGATTTCTCTCACCCTCGAGTCGATCGGGTTTGAGATGGAGCGTGCGCACCACGAATGCGGAACCGCTGGGCAACAGGAAATCAACTACAAGTTCGCCACTTTACAGAAGGCGGGCGACCAGCTTCTCGACTTCAAGTACATTGTTCGCTCAGTGGCTGAACAGCGGGGCAAGACGGTCACGTTTATGCCTCGCCCGCTCATGGACGACAGTGGTTCGGGAATGCACTGCCACCAGTCGCTCTGGAAAGACGGTAAGCCTCTGTTCTACGACGAAAACGGATACGCCGGGCTTTCGGACCTAGCCCGCTGGTACATCGGTGGCCTCATCGAACACGCAGGCGCTGTCTTGGCCTTCACCAACCCCACCATCAACTCCTACCGCCGTCTGGTTCCTGGATACGAAGCCCCTATCAACTTGGTGTACTCGGCGCGTAACCGTTCGGCTGCGATCCGCATTCCAGTCACGGGAGACTCCCCTAAGGCAAAGCGTCTGGAGTTCCGTGCACCGGACCCTTCGTCCAACCCATATCTGGCGTTCTCGGCTCAGCTCATGGCTGGTTTGGATGGAATCCGTAACCGCATTGAGCCACCAGAGCCAGTCGACAAGGACCTGTACGAGCTCCCGCCAGAGGAGTTGCAGGACATCAAGCACGTGCCTGCATCGTTGGAAGAGGCGCTCGACGAACTCGACAACGACCGCGACTTCCTCACACAGGGAGACGTGTTCACCGATGACCTCATCGACACGTGGATCAACTACAAGCGCACCCACGAAATCGACGTGATGCGCCTGCGCCCAACGCCTACAGAGTTCGAACTGTACTACTCTCTGTAACAGCAACGAACGACTGAGCACATAGAGTCGCTGAGCATATACACCGGCTGTTCACGGCCGGTGTATATGCTTTTTCTATGGCACATTTTGATCTTCTTGTTATTGGGACGGGTTCTGGGAATTCAATCGTTGACGACCGCTTCAGCCATCTCAAGGTTGCGATCGCTGAAGAGTGGTTGTTTGGAGGAACGTGCCTGAACGTTGGGTGCATTCCTACGAAAATGCTCGTGTATCCGGCCGAGGTCGCACACAGTTCCGCAGATTCGACGCACCTGAATCTGCAGACGAGTTTTAACGGCGTTGATTGGCCCGGACTTTCTCACCGAATCTTCGACCGTATCGACGCGATCGAAGCGGACGGTCGAGACTATCGCACGAATCGACTCGACAACGTCACGGTGTATCCAGATCGTGTCCACTTTACCGGCCGTAATTCCGCCCAAACCGCCTCTGGCGACACGTTCACCTTTGAACGGGTAGTGATCGCTACCGGGTCCTCCCCCACTCAGCTCAAGGCCGCTGGTCTGGACTGGGACCGGGTCGACACAGAAAACTACCCTGTCAAAACCTCAAACTCGATCATGCGGATCCCTACACTCCCGCGTTCTCTCGTGATTGTTGGTTCAGGTTTTGTTGCTGTGGAGTTCGCACACATTTTCTCGTCTCTAGGTGTCGAGGTCACCGTGTTGGCCCGCGGAAACCGATTGCTAGGTAATCACGACCACGACGTCTCCCAGGCGTTCACGCAACAATTCTCTGAAAGCGTCAACGTGCGTTTCGGAGTAGAAGTTGAATCCGTTGACACAGCAGACGGAGTCACCCTCACACTCAAGGAAACGGGGCGTGCGGAGGGGGCGGACACCTCGGCGGTGGAAGCCGACCTCATGCTGGTAGCCGTGGGGCGAACGCGCTCCACTCACGCACTCAACGTAGACGCCTTGGACGCCACCACAGACGGTGACCGGCTGGTCGTCGACGAGTACCAACGCGTTATGTCGTCAAGCGGTGAACCTCTTGATGGGGTGTGGGCACTGGGTGACGTGTGCTCAGAGCACTTGCTTAAGCACGTGGCCAACGCAGAGGCTCGCACTGTACAGCACAACATTTTGGTAGATGTAGGGCTTGAACCAACGCCTGTGAGCACCGACCACAGCGTGATTCCGGCAGCCGTGTTTAGCCACCCGCAGATCGGTTCCGTGGGTGCGACGGAAGAGCAGTTGCGTGAAGAAGGTGTCGATTTTGTGTCGAGCACATGTGAGTACGGCGGCGTTGCTTTCGGGTGGGCGTTAAACGCGCCTGGTTTTGCGAAGGTACTCGCCCACAAAACCACCCGGCAAATTCTTGGCGCTCACGTCGTAGGTGAACAAGCGGCCTCGCTGGTTCAGCTTTTTGTGCAGGCTATGGCGTTCAAGATTCCCGCTGACAAGATGGCCCGTGGGCAAATGTGGATCCACCCCGCCCTGACCGAGGTCGTTGAAAACGCGCTCTTGGGACTCAACTTTGGCGAAGACGGACGTTAAATGTCTTCCGGTTCGAACCCGAAGAACACGTGTTCCATGACTTTTCGGGCCCTGCGCGTTGCACCCAAATAGTCGTCAACGAGTTGGTACCCGCCACCTGGTTCGTAACCCAAGAGAAGCGCGATTGCTTCAAGTTCTGTTTCGTCAGTGGGAAGAGAGTCTGAACCGCGGCCCTTGTAAAGAACAGCAGCGCTGCGCACACGTGAAGCGATTGTCCACGCGGCTTCAAGTTTGTGAGCTGAGTCTTCGTCGATGAGCCCGTTCTGGGTGGCGGCGTGCAGAGCGTCAAGGGTGGATGTTGTGCGTAGCCCTGGGTGCGTATGAGCATGCTGGAGCTGCAACATTTGGACGGTCCACTCAACGTCACTGAGCCCGCCAGTCCCTAGCTTGAGATGGCGTTTCTTGTCACCACCTCGGGGAAGGCGTTCACTTTCCATGCGCGCCTTTAACCGACGCATCTGCATTAGCGAGGACTCCGGGACTTCTTCGGGGTAGCGCAGCGGGTCAATAAGCCGAGTAAATGCCTGCCCCAGCTCTTCATCTCCGGCGATTGGACGAGCACGCAAAAGTGCTTGCGCCTCCCACGGTTCGGACCATGCGGCATAATACTTGGCGTAAGACGAAAGAGTACGAACCAATGGCCCGGACTTACCTTCGGGACGCAGATCGGCGTCAATATCCACAATGGGTTCAGCAGACCTGGTTTCAAGCTCTGACGTCAGGGTCAGAGCTACCTGCTTGGCATGTGACGGAAGCGCTTCGCGTTGAGCCGGGGTGAGCGTCTCACCGGGCTCATACACGAACATCACATCGGCATCCGAATAGTAGCCGATTTCCGCGCCGCCTAGACGCCCCATCGCTATGATGCAGAATCGGTAGTCATCAATGCCAGACATCGCGTCGAGCCTCATGCGCACGTGCGAAAGCGCTTGGTGCACGGTGATGTCCATAGCGTTGGTCAGGGCTGTCATGACAGTGTCCAAGTCGTAGAGTCCCAACGTGTCCGCCAAGGACGTGCGGAGAATCTCCTCGCCATACACCTTGCGAATAGCAGCAACTCCGTCATCGCGCCGACGACTGCGTTCGCGCATGCGGGTAGCGATTGCGTCCGGTTCGCTGGGCTGTAGACGTTCGTTGTTTCCTAACCACTGGACCGACTGGGGGTGCGAAATCAATAGATCGGATGCAAAACGAGAAAGCGACAAAACGCGGGCCATGTTTTTCACGGCCACACCAGAGTCACGCAGCATAGCCAAGTACCACGTGGTGTGTGACAGACCCTCTGACAACCTACGGAAGGCCACCAAACCAGCATCGGGGTCGACACCTCGGGAGAACCAATCAAGAAGCGCTGGCAAAACCTGACGCTGCACATAGGCCACCCGATTCAAGCCCGTGGACAGTGCGCGAATATGGCGCATAGCGGCGGCGGGATCCTGATAGCCAAAAGCTGTCAACCGGTCACGCGCAACTGCCTCGCTCACGGTTGACATCTGCGCACTTCCCGTCGCCGCATCAAGGATAGGCCGGTAGAAAATCTGCTTGTGCAACGCTCTCACCGCGCGCATGTGCCCCGCCAGTTCCTTCTTCAAACGGTCTACACTGCGCTCCTCGACGGGATACACGCTTCGGGCTAACGCTCTGAGCTTGCTGGCGCGTTCCGGAAGAACCGCTTCACGAGCCATGCGCGGAATCTGCAAGCGGTGCTCAACAACGCGCATGAACCTATATGCCGATGCCAGTGTGCGTGCCTCATGCGACGCTAAATAGTTGTGCGAGCTCAAAATGCGGAGCGCACCACCGGTTGAACGCACTCTGAGGTCTTCATCGTGCGGGCCGTGAACCAGCTGCAGAAGCTGCACCGTGAACTCCACGTCACGCAAGCCACCGGGACCAAGCTTGATGTGGCGATCCAGCTCGTTCTTAGGGATCAGCGACACCACACGACGTCGCATGGACCTCACTTCAGAAACGAAACCGGACCGCGCACCGGCCGTCCACACAAACGGTGACACGTCATCCTCAAACTGCTCGCACAATTCTGGGCAACCAGCGATCGGACGGGCTTTCAAAAGCGCTTGGAACTCCCAGTTATGCGCAACTTTCTGGTAGTACTGAACGAACTCGTCGATCGTACGCACCAGAGCACCCGATTTACCTTCAGGACGCAGAGCTGTGTCAATCTCCCACAGCGCCGGTTCATGTGCGCCCCCAGATATCAGTTCAGTAACCCGAGTTGCTAAATGAGTGGCCTGTTCACGAACCTCATCGTCGAGTTCTTCACCTTCACGTGGCGCATACGCGAAAATCACATCGACATCGCTCACGTAGTTAAGTTCGCGCGCACCACACTTGCCCATCGCCACAACAGCGATACGGGCACGTAGACGCTCCCCCTGTTCGACCTCGGCGATCTTATACGCGGCCTGAAAGACCGCGGCAGCCAAATCTGACAGAACCCGGGTGACATCCTCCACAATCTCTTCTGGCTGCGCATGCTCAAGATCCTGTACAACAAGGCGCGTGACCAAATCCCGGTATGTACGGCGAAGTGCAGTAATACCCTCATCCCCCGTCAGCAACGACCCCTTGTCCGCTAACGCTTCAGTGAAAGTGTCCTCGAGTGCCTCTGGAGTAGAAGCAAGTGAGTCGATGAAGTCCGGTTCATGTGCCAGGGTGCGGATGAACTGTGGCCAGCGAACGAGGTGGTCGACTGTTGCCTCCGAACCACCGGAGACGATGATCAGCCGGTTAAGCAGAATGGGCGACTCGTCGAGTAGCTGTCGCAGGTTGATGTCGTTCTGCTGGCACGCCTCGGCAATCCGCACAAGGCCAAGTGCGGCCGAATCCCGGTCAGCCGCCGCAGCCAGCGCACTTTCCGGATCCTGAGCTAGTTGCGTGCCCAACATTTCATCAAACTGGCCCAAGAAACGTTGCGTTCGCTCAAGTGCCTGACTGCGATGACGAGCAGGATCTTTTTTACGCATTACAGGGAGTTGAAGTGGCGAGACAGCTCAAACTGTGTCACTTGAGCACGGTACTGGGACCACTCATCGCGTTTATTCTTCAAAAAGTAGTCGAACACTTCTTCGCCCAGGGTTTCAGCGACAAGTTCACTGTGTTCCATGTTGTGTACAGCATGCGACAAGCTCGACGGCAAAGGTTCAATACCAAGGGCACGACGTTCGTTATTGGACAGCTGCCACACGTCATCTTCTGCCTCGAGAGGAAGCACGTACTCTTCTTCGATCCCTTTCAGGCCCGCAGTCAATAGAACGGAATACGCCAAATACGGGTTAGCCGAAGAATCCATGCCACGGTACTCAATGCGCGCTGAGGACGACTTGCCTGATTTGTACTGCGGAACGCGGACCAACGCCGAACGGTTGCGATGGCCCCAACAGATGAAGCTAGGAGCCTCGTGGCCGGTCCACAGACGCTTGTATGAGTTCACGTACTGGTTGGTGACAGCGCAGAATTCCGGCGCGTGTTTGAGGATCCCGGCGACGAACTGCCGGCCAATCTTGGAGAGTTGATAGCGTGCGCCTGGTTCATAAAATGCGTTGTCATCGCCCTCAAACAGCGACATGTGCGTGTGCATGCCGTTACCAGGTTCATCCGCCAATGGTTTAGGCATGAATGACGCGTAGACACCACGTTCTAGTGCAACTTCTTTGATGACGGTCTTAAAAGTCTGCACGTGATCAGCCATGGTGAGGCCGTCGGCGTACCGTAGGTCGATCTCGTTCTGTCCCGGCCCACCTTCGTGATGGGAAAACTCCACGGAAATGCCCATCTCTTCGAGCATTTGCACCGCTGCACGTCGGAAGTCGTTGGCTGTTCCGCCGTTGACGTGATCAAAGTATCCGGCCGTGTCAACGGGAACTGGAGGTTGGCCGTTGAGCTCGCCAGACTTGAACAGGTAGAACTCAATTTCTGGGTGGACGTAGAAGGTGAAGCCCATTTGGGCTGCCTTCTCCATTGTGCGTTTGAGCACTTGCCTTGAGTCAGCGGAAGCAGGAACACCTTCAGGGGTGTTGATGTCGCAGAAAATACGGCCTGTAGGGTCGTCTCCTCCACGCCATGGGAGGAGCTCGAATGTCGAAGCGTCAGGTTTGAGAACCATATCGGATTCATAGATCCGTGCGAAGCCTTCAACTGATGACCCGTCGAAACCGATACCTTCGTCGAATGCGCTTTCGAGTTCCGCCGGAACGATCGCTACAGACTTCAGCCGTCCCAGCACATCGCTAAACCACAATCGAATAAACCGGACATCCTTGTCTTCGATGGTCTGGAGTACATAGCGACGGTGGTCCGTCATGAGTTGTTCTCCCACCTTTGATCGTCTTGATCCCATTCACGCGTACGTTCTTGAGCTGTTTCGAGAGCTTGTTGAGCTTCCTCTTGTGTGTCGTATGGGCCCATGCGTTTATCCCACGCACTGACCTTGCCTTTTTCGACTTGGCCAGTCTCCAAATTGAAGAAGAACTTTTCGTCACCGGTGTCTGCCATGAGAGCTCCCTCCGATCAATGGTGTACGCGTTCAGCGTATCGCGACCGACACATAAAAGATCTGAAAAGACAACGGTAAGTCCGTATTTTGGATAACTGTGCATGAGTGAGTATTGTTCGAACTGCTGAGTAAAGACCTTGCACACGTGCGTCACGAACAAAGGAGAACGGATGCATATCTCAGTGCCCACCGAAGTCAAAAACAACGAAAACCGCGTCGCAGTCACTCCTGCTGGTGTCACTGAGCTTGTTCGCGCTGGTCACACGGTGACCGTGCAGAAAGGCGCGGGTGTTGGATCGGCTATCTCTGACGAACAGTACATCGAGGCTGGCGCTCAGATTTCCAATACAGCGGAAGAAACCTGGAAAGCCGGCGAGATGGTTATGAAGGTCAAAGAACCTATCGCATCTGAGTACGGTTTCTTGCGTGAAGACCTCACACTGTTCACCTACCTGCACTTGGCAGCTGACGAGCCACTCACCAAGGCACTTCTTGAAGCTGGCACGACCTCTATCGCATATGAAACGGTCCAGCTGGAAAACCGTGGGCTACCACTCCTCGCGCCCATGTCGGAAATCGCTGGGCGCCTTGCCCCGCAGGTAGGTGCCGCTGAGCTTCTTTCACCCCGAGGCGGTCGCGGAGTTCTTCTTTCAGGTACCCCGGGCGTTGAACGCGCCCACGTCACCGTAATTGGTGCTGGTGTCGCGGGCACGAACGCTGCCCGAATCGCGGCAGGCATGGGTGCTCACGTGGAAATCATCGACATCAACATTGCGCGTCTGCGTCAGATTGACGAGACCTTCGGTTCGCTCATGCAGACTACCGTGTCGAACGCTTATGAGATCGAGAGGGCTCTGTCGACTTCCGACCTGGTAATCGGTTCTGTTCTGATCCCTGGTAAGCGTGCGCCTAAGTTGGTTACAGACGACATGGTGAAGAACATGCGTAAGGGATCGGTTCTGGTTGATATTGCGATCGACCAGGGTGGATGCTTTGAAAACTCGCGTCCCACAACTCACGACGACCCCACGTTCAAGGTTCACGACTCGATCTACTACTGCGTGGCAAACATGCCGGGCGCTGTTGCCGCTACCTCCACGCGTGCATTGACGAACGCAACCCTGCAGTACGCAACGAAGATTGCGTCGATGGGCTGGAAGGACGCCATGCGCAAGGACCCTGCACTGGCAAAGGGTCTTAACACTGACGCGGGTCATGTCACGAACGACGCAGTTGCAGAAGCGTTCAACATGGAGTTCACACCGGTCGACGAGATTCTCAAGTAGTTCATGACGAGTCACATAGAGGTCCAGCCATAAGCCGGGCCCCTATGACTATCATGGAAGCATCATGACTTCGATTGGTAACCTCACTAAAGGCACTGTTTCGCCTCAGCTGTCCGTCCCGTCTTCAATTCCACGCCCTGAGTACGTGGGCAAGCGTGAACCCACTGAAGGTTTGGGCGGAAACATGTACACGGATGAAGAAATTGAACGTGTACGGATAGCTGGACGGATCGCCGCGAACGCAATCGTGGAAGCTGGAAAAGCGTGTATCCCCGGGAACTCTACTGACCAGATTGACAAGATCGCACACGAATTCTTGCTCGACCACAACGCGTATCCGTCATGCTTGGGCTACCGTGGTTTCCCCAAGTCCATCTGTACTTCTGTCAACGAAGTGATTTGCCACGGCATCCCTGACTCCACTGTCCTTCAGGACGGTGACATTATTAACCTAGACATCACTGCGTACATCGGCGATATGCACGGTGACACCAACTACACGTTCCTTGTCGGTGACGTTGACGAAGAGTCGAAACTCCTGGTTGAACGCACATACGAAGCAACCATGAGGGGCATTAAGGCCGTCAAGCCTGGGCGTGAAATCAACGTCATCGGTCGCGTCATCGAAAAGTACGCTAACCGTTTTGGCTACGGCGTGGTACGCGACTTCACCGGGCACGGTGTAGGCCGAGACTTCCACACAGGACTCATCGTCCCCCACTACGATGCAGCCCCTGCACACAATGAAGTCATGGAGCCGGGAATGATCTTTACGATCGAACCCATGCTCAACCTCGGCACTGAGAAATACGACGCGTGGGACGACGGCTGGACAATCGTGACAAAGGACCGCAAACGTTCTGCCCAGTTTGAACACACCCTAGTGGTGACCGAAACCGGATCAGAGATCTTGACCCTGCCCGATCAGGAATAACGAGGAGTAGCCGTGTCAGAGCAGTGGGCTGTGGGAATTGATATTGGCGGAACTGGCATCAAAGTCGCATGTGTGGACTGGGCAACAGGCACCCTCATGGACGAACAGCTTCGCATTCCCACTCCCCAGCCTTCAACGGCTACGAATGTGGCAAAAGCCGTGGGCCAGGCTCTCAACGAACTTCAAGAGCGCTCACGCCACACGATCCCTGACGGAATACGGTCACTGCCGATTGGGCTTGCCTTCCCCGGATCGATTCGCCGAGGAAAGGTGACCTTTTTAGGGAACCTGGACCAATCGTGGGTCGGCGAAGATGTTTCGACCGTCTTCTCATCCGTGACGGGTGCACAGTGCTTGTTCTTGAACGACGCAGATGCCGCAGGTCTTGCCGAAATGCGCTTTGGCGCGGGTTCACAGGCCCAGGATAAGTCAGTTCTCATGCTCACTTTGGGAACCGGGATCGGGTCGGCCCTGTTTACACGTGGCGAACTATATCCGTACACCGAATTGGGCCACATCACTGTCGACGGCAAAAATGGTGAACGCTACGCTTCTGTGTCCACAAAAGACCGCGAAGGACTCACCTACGAAGAATGGGCCGGACGCCTGCAAAAATACCTCGACCAGATCGTGCTCCTAACGAATCCGGAACTCATCATTGTGGGTGGCTGGATTTCCTCCCAGCACGCGTCGTGGTTGCACCTTATCGACGTGCCAGTCCCCGTTGTCACGGCACAGTTGCACAACGACGCAGGGATCGTGGGGGCCGCGCTGTTCGCGCACCAGCACGCATGATCCGGGCCGGTAAAAACCTTTGAGGGACAGGCCGCGTATACGCCGGGTTTTGTACGTGGGGCAGTTACCCGCGTCCACGCGACGACAATCTATCTAGGCGACGTGTTGCCACGGCGCTCAAGCGATCCACCCGACAGCTAAGCGAGCAGCCTGCGCTGTCTGTCTGATCTTGCTCCCGGTGGGGTTTACCAAGCTATTCCAGTCACCTGGAACACTGGTGGTCTCTTACACCACCTTTTCACCCTTACCACTTACGTGGCGGTCTGTTTTCTGTGGCACTTTCCCGCGAGTTACCCCGGGTGGGCGTTACCCACCACCGTGCTCTGTGGAGCCCGGACGTTCCTCGTTTTCACGTAGTCGTCCCGCGACCTGTCCAGCGGAACATTTTACCTTAGGATCGACGTGTGATTATTTTTTTGCCTCCGTCGGAATCCAAGACTCCACACACGCACGGCGATCCGCTGAACCTTGACCAGCTGTCTTTCCCAGAACTCACTGAGGATCGCTCACACATGTGTGACACACTCATGGAGATTTCTGCCCGCGAACGCGGGTGGGAAGAGTTAGGTGTGAGTCAACGCTTGGCGCCGGAAGTCGAACGCAATACGGAACTTTTTATCGCCTCGGCCGGGCCTGCCATCAACACATACACAGGAGTCCTTTACACGGCCTTGGACGCGGACACGGTGACACATGAGGATCGCTTGGACACGGTGTTCATCAGTAGCGCACTCTTTGGTGTGGTGAGTGCGCGTGATCACATTCCTGCCTACCGGTACACCATGACTCCCAAGCTCGCTACGTGGTGGAAGAAGCGGCTGTCACCGGTTTTGGATGACGCGTGGGCCGCCGAGGTCGTTGTGGACTGCCGTTCGGGTGCTTACCGGCGTGCGTGGCCGGGGGCGAATACGCTTCCGGTCAAGGTAGTCACTGAGACTGACGGGGTGCGCAAAACTGTTTCACACAACGCGAAACATACACGTGGGCTGGTGGCGCGGCACCTGCTGAACCGAGGCGAGCAGATGCCGACGACTCCCCAAGGTGTGGTGGACGCGCTTGAGGAGGCGTTCACTGTCGAGTACGACCACCCTGAGATCACGATTGTGGTGTGAGAGTTCAGCCTTCCTTGATGACGTAACTTTCGCACGCTTCGCATTCGGCCACACTGTACGGGCCTGAGTTCGCGAGAGCGTCAAGGGCTGTTCCGCTGAGTGCCGCACCGCACCCGCCGCAGCTGCCTGCGCGTAACGTGGCAGCTCCGGGCCCGTCCTGGGCGCGTTGTGTCACCTGGGTGCCAAAGTCCCCCATGTTCTTCGCCAGCCCCGCCAGTTGTGACGAAAGCTCCTGGGCTTGAGCGTCAAGCGTTGTGGCTGTGCGCGCGCGTTCTTCTTGGAGCTGTTTTCCACGCGCAGCGATCGCGTGGCCTTCTTCCGTGGCGGTTTCCACTGCGGAAGTGACGCGCTCTTCTTCTTGCAAGGCCGCAAGGTGTTCGTCCTCTGTGCGTTGCAGTTTTTCCTTGAGCGTGTCGATCTCTTTGCCGATCGCTACCAGGTCGCTTGACGTGAGCCCAGTCCCGTCGTTCATCCGTTGTTCGCGCCCGCTGATTTCCGCTTCGAGGTCAGTGCTACGTGCGTTGAGTTCGCGCACCTGCTTTTGAACGGCCTCACGGTGGGAGGTCAGTTTTACGATCTTCCCGGCTTGTTCCTTGTGCTGAGCCACCAGCGCGGTGAGTTCCTCTTTGAGCTCTTTTTGCTGTGCGTCTGCCCGGTTCTTGCGCAGCTGAGCTGATACCCGAATCCATTCAAGGGTGGCGCTGTGCTGCTCAGGCGTGAGTTCCATGGTCGTCCTCTCCTTGGGCGTCGTCATGGGATGGGATACGCAGGTCCCATGGGTCGGTGCGAGTGGTGGAGACGTGAATGTCGACGTCAAAGCCGTTTTCTTTGAGCTTCTCCCCCAGCTGAGTTGCGGCAATGCTCATCCATGGGGATTCGGCCGCCCAGTGAGCCACGTCAATGAGGTGTGGCGTGTTGGAAGTTCTGTGGGAGATGTCACGGGCTTCCGTCGCAGGGTGGTGACGCAAGTCCGAGGTGACATAGACGTCAGCGCCGTGGGCCCGGACCTCGTCGAAGAGGGAGTCACCCGAGCCTGCTAAAACGGCTACCCGTGAGACTGTTGCGTTGGGGTCTCCGGCCACGCGGATTCCGGTTTTGGTTGCTGGTGTTGAGCGGGCAAGAGTGTGTGCAAGTTCTGACACTGTGCGGGGCTGAGGAAGGGTTCCGACGCGCCCCAGGCCAACGCCTTCTGGGTGGTTGGGGCCCGAGGTGATTGGCTGCCGGTCTGTGAGTTCTAGCATGTCGGCCAGGACGTCAGATACGCCACCTTGCGCTGAGTCGGCGTTGGTGTGCGCGTTGTACTGTGCGATTCCATGCGAAATCAGCCGGGTAAGGGCACCGCCTTTTAACGTGTGTGCAGCGACGCTTGTGACGCCGCGAAGCAGAAGCGGGTGGTGGGTGAACAGCAGTTCTGCTTTGAGGCTCACTGCTTCGTCAATGACTGCGTCCATGGGGTCAAGAGCCATAAGAATTGTGGACACGCGAGCGTTGAGATCACCGGTTGCGAGGCCGTTGGAGTCCCATGATTCGGCATACTCGGTAGGCCACAGTTTTTCGATGTGCGCGATGATGTCGCCAAGTGTCGCGTGTGTCATATCTCTACTCTTTCATATGTTGGTCAGCGACATACGATTCCCGGCCTCGAAGCCCACGTCTCAAGGTGTGAAATTTTCGACGTCATTTATGATTCGTGGGCATGTGGTGGTTGGATTCTTTTTATGACCTCAATCACAGCAGTAAACCGCAGCACCATCTCTGACGTTATTCGCCGCTCCACGTCACGCGTGCCAGACAAGACCGCGATTGTTTTCGACGACCGTTCGTGGACGTATGCCCAGCTTGAGTCGGCAGTGACCTCTGTGGCTCGCCACTTGGTAAGTCAGGGCCTTGAAAAGGGCGACCGCGTGGCCGCTTTTGACAAGAACAGTGACCTGTTTGCCATTTTGTTCTTGGCGTGTACACGCGCCGGACTCATTCACGTGCCCATCAACTACCAGCTCACCCGCGAAGAGCTGGAGTACATGCTGGAAAACTCGGGCGCAAAGCGCATCTACGTGGGAAGCGACTTTATTCGTCACGTGCAGTCGGCAAAGGCTGAGAACGTAGAGATTGTTCCTTTCGCAGACCTCCTGGAAGTCGCGCAGCAGACAGACGTAGAGCCATCGGAGCCAGGCGAATTCGACGTCGTCGACACGGACATTGCCCAGCTGCTGTACACCTCGGGAACCACTTCCCTCCCCAAGGGTGCGATCATGACGCACCGCGCCTTGCTCACCGAATACCAGTCAGCATTGCTCACGCTGGACCCCGAAGAGTCCGACCGCTGGGTCCACGCACTTCCTCTATACCACTCCGCCCAGATGCACGTTCTGCTGATCCCATCCTTGATGAAGGGCTCGTTCAACATCATCGTGCCTGCACCAGTGACGGGGCAGCTGCTAGAGATCATTGAGCGCGAAAGGATCACGGCGTTCTTTGCAGCACCTACTGTGTGGGTCGCAATCGCTCACCACCCAGACCTGCAGACCCGCGACCTTTCCAGCTTGAAACGCGCCATGTATGGTGCTTCGATCATGCCGGGACCAATCCTGAAGAAACTGCGTGAAACTCTTCCCAACCTCGGGTTCTACAACTGCATGGGGCAGTCCGAACTTGGTCCCCTGGCGATTGTTCTACGCCCGGAGGAACACGACGAGCGCCCAGACTTCGCTGGTCGTCCCGTTCCGTTTGTGGAAACCCGTTTGGCTGACCCAGAAGGCAACGACGTGGCACCCGGTGAACAGGGTGAAATTCTGTACCGTTCGCCTCAGCTGTGCCTGGGTTACTGGGACAAACCAGAAGCCACTGAAGAAGCTTTTGCGGGAGGTTGGTTCCACTCAGGTGACCTCGCTGTTGCCGACGAGCAGGGTTACATCAAGGTTGTTGACCGTGTGAAGGATGTCATCAACACCGGTGGTGTTCTGGTTGCAGGTCGTCAGGTTGAAGACAGTATTTTTGAACTCGACGCAGTTGAAGAGGTAGCTGTTGTTGGTCAGCCGGACGAGAAGTGGATCGAAGCGATCACTGCCTACGTCGTTGTGAAGGAGGGCCAAGAGCTTGACGAAACAACGGTGATCGAGCACGTCAAGGAACGCTTGGCCGCTTTCAAGGCACCTAAGGCTGTTCACTTCGTCGACGCGTTGCCAAAGAACTCGGCAGGTAAGATCCTCAAGCGCAAACTGCGCGAGTCATAAGAATCCTCGTCTCTACATCTGCTCGTCTAGGCGCCCCTAATCGCCTAGGCGAGCAGATTCGTCTGTCACGTAGCCAGAGAGGCGACGTTGCAGTTGCTCCACCCACCGTGGTGGCATGCCGGGCGCGTCGATGAGGGAGCGAATGCCTTGAGCGTCGGTGCGGTCGATGTTCATGACCCGGTTGACCTCGGGCAGAGCCACACTTCGCGGTTCCCGCTTGATCACCGTCACTGTGTCACCCATGCGAATAGTGCCGGGTTGAAGAATGCGCACATAGAACCCGCTGCGCCCCGTGCTTTGTACTAGACGGGGTAGCTCTTTCATGTTCCACCGGTGCGCCAGTGTTGTACACGGCCGTCGAATCTGCGAGACCTGCACCGTCACTTCACCTATCTGCAAAGTATCAGCAAGGTGAACGTCACTCGTGGCTATTCCGTCAACGGTGACGTTTTCGAAGAAGTTGCCCGGCTGAAACTGGTGGCCGTCAGCCGCCCATTGCGTGTAATCGTCTTGCGTGTAGAGTAACAGGGCTTTTTCTGGGCCACCGTGTACTTTCCGGTTGCCCTGTTCATCGCCTTCCGCGCCATGAGTGTGAACTGCGACCGTGTCAACGAGATGCTTATGAGCGCCGGTGAAGATATCTCTTCCCGAGTAGTTCTGCCACTGGGCTTTTCCAACCCACAAGTGGGTGACGGTTCCGGTAAATTTTGTGTGCACGTGTATTGACTTTACACAGTCGGATCTGCACATTCCGCCTTACGCAATGGTCGGGATAACAGGATTTGAACCTGCGACCTCCTCGTCCCGAACGAGGCGCGCTACCAAACTGCGCCATATCCCGGTGCAAAACTGCCCGTCCATCTTAACGCTGACGCGCTACTTCACCTAATCACACTTCACCGAATCACGGCGCAGTGTGCTCTTCTTCACGCAGTTTCTTCAACGTTCGAGGGCTCCTGAGTGCCAACAGTGCGTACAAAATAGCTACAAGGTCCACAATCTCTTGCGTCAACGCACCAAACACGGCAGGAATAGCGCCCATTGCGGCCACCAGCATTAACCCCACGCTCAAGATGATGCCCAACCAAATAGCGGTCAGGGCAACAGACACTGTGTGCCTTGAGATCGCAACGACTTCCACAACCGAGCGCAAACTATTACGCAAAATCACACCATCTGCCGCCTCGGACGCGGCCGTTGCGCTCTTCGCCCCAATAGCCAGCCCAACGTCAGCGCGCGCCAAAACCGGGGCGTCGTTAATCCCGTCACCCACCATGAGGACAGGACTGGGCTTGGTTTCGCCGGCAAGCCGAACTTTGTCAGGTGGCAGAAGATCAGCCTTGACATCGTCAATACCAGCCAGTTGCGCAATGTGCTGGGCAGTGTGAACGTTGTCGCCAGTGAGCATTGAAACGTTCTTGACACCGTTGTCGCGCAACCAGGATATGACCCGAGGTGTTTCTGGGCGAATCTGGTCCGCCAGCATGACTGTTCCGGCATAGGCGCCGTCGATGGCGACGAAGGCAGCTCCTTCGCCAGGCTCCAAAGTAGGTGCTTCGATGGAGCCCACCGACTCTTCGATGAAGCTCTTTTTACCTACGCGCAAGTCGTGGCCGTCGATAACAGCCCACACGCCATTGGTGGCAACTTCGTCTGCCGTGTCGGTGTCGCTGAGGCTGAGCTTACGATTCCTAGCGGCCTCGATGATTCCGCGTGCAAGCGCGTGGGTGGAGTACTGTTCCGCCGAGGCGGTGAGCCGCAAGAGTTCGTCCTCGTCCCAGCCGTGCGCCGGGACAACGCGGGTGACTTCGGGGGTACCACGGGTAAGCGTGCCGGTCTTGTCGAAGAGTGCTGACTGGATGCGCGAAAGCTGTTCGAGGACCGCGCCCGATTTCACGATCACGCCATTGCGCGACGCTTGGGCTTGACCACCAATAAAAGCGACCGGTGCCGCAATAAGCAGCGGGCAAGGGGTAGCCAGCACCATCACTTCAGCAAACCTAGTAGCTGAGCCACTGACAAACCACGCAACGCCACCGATGACCAGGGATAGCACGGCGAACGGGATTGCGTACCTGTCTGCGAGGCGCACAATAGGTGCACGGTTTTCTTCCGCCTTGCTCATGAGAGCAACGATTTGTTGGAACTGTGATTCGTGAGCTTTCTTTGTTGCGGTGACTGTCACTGCGGTGGTGCTGTTGACCACACCGGAGAGAATCTCATCGCCTGCAGTTTTGGTCACAGGCAGGCTCTCACCTGTCAGTGACGACTCGTCGAAGCTCGCTGTGTCGCTGTTGAGCTTGCAGTCTACTGGAACGACTTCGTTAGGTTTAACAAGGAGTTGGTCACCGATTTCAACGTCTTCGACATCAATGTCTCTGGGCGTGCCGCCTTCAAGGATGTGGGCGATTGCCGGTGAGTGTTTGAGAAGATTCTCTAGGTCGCGTGCAGCCCGGTGCTGAGCGTAGTCCTCAAGAGCTTCTCCCCCAGAAAGCATGAGGACCACAACGATGGATGCGAGCACTTCACCTACAGCTAAGGTGGACACCATTGCGACGACAGCAAGAATGTCCAGGCCCCAGTTTCCACGAACAATATCGCGGATCATGCCCACCAGGGTCACTACGATGAAGATCGCTACATACACTCCACCGATCCAGGTGCCCAGGGTTTTCTGCCCGGACAGAGCCAAGACCCCGTACAACAATGCGATGACGCACGTCAGGACGACCCACATGTATCGGCGAAGTAGTGTCCCCATGTGGATATTCTTGAACATTCAAGCCTTTTCGACCAGGAAGGAAAGGCAATCCAAACGTAGGCTAAGGGATATGGCTCTGAGTACCGACATCATTACTGACGCGGCGTTGAAGATCGCGTCTGAGTTCGGTTTGGGCGACCTGTCTATGCGTCGTCTGGCCCGGGAACTCGAGGTACAACCGTCTGCACTGTATTGGCATGTGGCTAATAAGCAGGAGGTTTTTATTCTGGTTGCGCGCCGCATGTCGGAGCAGGTGGATCTAGCGTGTGGCACTCCCCCGCACACGTTCACGCAGGTGGCTGTCCATTTGCGGCGCATACTTGCGTCATATCGGGATGGCGCTGAGGTTTTCTTGTTGGCGTTCGCGCTCAAAGGAGAGGAAGTCACGCCTCAGGTTCTTCAGGGCGCGGTGCGCGCCACCTTTCCCGAGGCGCATCAGGCAGTCCTTGAGAGGCTGATTTCGTTTGTGGTGGGTTTCGTTGCGATTGAGCAAAACCGTGAGTTGTATGGAACCACTGGTGTGTCAAACAATGAAGATTTTGAGGCAGCGATACAACTTTTAGTTGATTGAGAAGTCAACCCCTGGCGCGATGTTTAGCACCTCCGCGAGTGGTTGTATGAATATGTGAACAAAGCATTTCAACAGCCGTCACGACGTGACTGGTTCGGGCTCGCTGTTTTATCTGTAGGTTTGGGCCTCATTGTGCTCGATGGAACCATCGTTGGGGTCGCTTTGCCAACCATCATTCGTGACCTGGGTTTGAACCTCACGGACGCACAGTGGGTAAATAGCTTATACGCAGTCGTGCTTGCTGGGTTGCTTCTCACGACAGGGAATCTGGCTGACCGATGGGGACGCAAACGACTGTTCATTGCTGGAACCGCCGTGTTTGTTCTGGGAAGTCTTCTGGCCGCACTTTCTCAAACTGCGGGTGTGCTCATCACGTCCCGGGCAGTCCAAGCAGTTGGTGCGGCACTGATTATGCCGTCAACATTATCCACTGTGAATGCGGTGTTCCGCGGTAAGTCACGTGCGGTGGCCTTTGGCGTGTGGGGTGCCGTAATTTCTGGTGCCGCTGCGGTTGGGCCGCTGGCGGGCGGCGCTTTAACTCAGTGGGTGTCGTGGCACTGGATTTTCTTAGTGAATCTGCCCATTGGTTTGTTGGCGATTGTGGCGGCCGCGTTTACTGTGCCAGAAACCCGAGGTGGCAAAAAGCTTCCAGGGATGGATGTCGATGGCGCGCTCTTGAGCGCGATAGGATGCGGGGCACTTGTTTTTGCGATCATCGAAGGCCCCGATTTAGGTTGGTGGACGCCCCGTTCCGATTTCAGCGTTCTGGGGTGGGTCTGGCCGGTTTCCGCACCGGTCTCAATTGTGCCTGTTGCCCTGGCGGTATCGATAGTTGCGATCATTCTCTTTGTTCTGTGGGAAAAACACAGAGCCCGCGTTCAGCGCGACGCTCTTCTCGACCTCGGCCTGTTCAGTTACAAGACCTTCTCCTGGGGTAACCTCACCGCGGCCATGGTTGCTGTGGGCGAATTTGGGATCATTTTCGTTCTTCCGCTATACCTGATCAGCGCCCTGGGTATGAGCGTGATGGGGGCGGGCCTCGTGCTTGCGGCAATGGCTGTTGGCGCCTTTATGTCAGGTGCAGCCGCGCGTCATTTGGCAAGAAGGTTCGGTGCGCCCGGCACGGTACTGATTGGACTAGGGCTAGAGGTGTTTGGCGTTGTCGTGTTGGCGTTCCTTGTTGATCCTGAGATACCAGGGTGGGTCGTAGCGTTACCACTAACGGTGTATGGCGTGGGGCTTGGTCTGGCTTCTGCGCAACTGACGGGTACGGTGCTACAAGATATCCCTGTAGATGTGTCTGGCCAAGGTTCGGCAACGCAGAGCACAGTGAGGCAGATCGGTTCGGCTTTGGGAACCGCGGTTGCAGGCGCAACCTTGGCGGTTTCCTTGGCGAGTACCCTGCCGGGTTCTCTAGCTTCAGCTGGGTTCACGGGAGCTCAGGTAGACCGGCTAGCTGGGGCGACTCGCGTTTCGGCAGGTACTGTTTTGGCACAGTTACGTTCGCAGGGGCCTGCCGGACCGTTAGGTGAGCAGACCCCTGCCTTAGTGGACGCATTAACTCAAGGCTTTGCGTCAGCCGTTTCGTGGGTCCTCCTGGCTGCCGCTCTGTTTTTGGTGCTGGGTTTAGCCGGGGCGTGGCAGGTTAAGCGGCAGTCGAGGTAACTGCGGATTCACTGTACAGACGTTGACCCGCGGTGAGACGGCTTTAGACGAAGAGCTGGAGGGATTTCAGCACAATCTGTACGAGGCCGTAACCCAATCCCACTGTCACGATCGCCGTGAGGACCCACGCAGCAGCAGTATGTAGCGCGTTTCCGGCATTCACGGCGATACCACCGTCTTTACCTGTCTTGAGGTTATGACTTGCCGCGATTTGTTCGACTTCTTCGTCACTGGCGTAGTGCTTGTCAGCGACAGGACGCATGAGCGCGTTTGCAATGAAACCTACCGCCAAAACACCCACCATGATGAACAGACTCAATTGGTAAAGAGCTGGTCCCTCAGCTCCAGTACTGCGACGGGATTCAAGCACCGTGTTCACAATGAGTGGTCCAGCGACTCCTGCGGCTGACCACGCGGTGAGGAGGCGACCGTGGATCGCACCCACTTGCATGGTGCCAAAGATGTCTTTGAGGTAGGCGGGCATGGTCGCGAATCCTCCGCCGTAGAACGACAGGATCACCAAGGTTGCCAAGATGAACAGGATGAGGGAACCGTGACCGATCAGCGCAACCAAGAGGTAGAGGCCAACTCCAACGCCCAAGTAGACAATGTAGATGAATTTACGTCCGGTAATGTCCGATACCGATGACCACAGGAAGCGGCCACCCATGTTAGCCAAGGACAGCAGTCCGACGTACCCGGCGGCTGATGCCGGTGTGATCTGCGAGAAGTAGTCCTGGATCATCGGTGAAGCGCTTTCCAGGATTCCGATACCCGCGGTCACATTGGTGAATAGCACGACCCACAACAGCCAGAACTGAGGAGTTGAGATAGCTTTGCGTGCGGTGACGTGGCGGGTGGTCTGCATCGACTTTGACTTCACGGATGCAGGGTCCCATCCCTGGGGCTTCCAGTCTGGGTGTGGAACGCGAACAACGTAGGCGCCAAGAGCAATCACGACGGCGTACACAACTGCCAAAACAATGAAGGTGGGGAACACACCGGCGACAAGGTTTTCTGCGGAGTCGCCGCCACCAAAGGCAACCATGAGTTGGTTAGACATTGGTGAAGCGATAAGTGCACCTCCACCGAAGCCCATGATGGCGAGCCCAGTTGCTAGCCCTGGACGGTCAGGGAACCATTTGATCAGGGTTGAGACTGGAGCGATGTAACCGATTCCGAGTCCGATTCCTCCGAGGAAACCGTAACCGAAATACACAAGCCACAGTTGACCTGTTGCGATACCGATCGAGGCAACAAAGAACCCAATGACCCAGAAAGCACCTGAGACGAGCATGGACAGGCGTGGACCGGCTTTTTCGACCCATGTTCCACCGATTGCAGACGAGATACCGAGCATGGCGATAGCCACCGAGAAGATCCATCCGACTGCAACTTCACCCGTGTTGAAGTGCTCGACAAGTGGCATTTTGAAAACCGAGAACGCGTACACCTGTCCAATACACAGGTGAATTGCGAGGGCTGCTGGTGGAATGAGCCAGCGGTTGTACGTCGTAGGTGCGGTGATACCGGACCTGGTGAGAACTGACATGCGTACTCCAAACTAGGGAACAGAGGTGTCACGCTGGCCACGTTGAGAGCGTGACACCCTGAAATTCTTACATTGCTTACTCAGCATTTACACACGTTATCTTAAAGCGAGCTGTTGCACACGGCGTTTAGCGCAGTATTTCTGTTTGGATTAATAAGAGCATTCCGCAAGGCACGTTGGTTCGTCGATTTCTCCACTCGGCATAAAAAGCGGTTCACTCAAGCGCAAGTTGTTTATAAAAAGCGCAAGACCGGCCGGGCAAACGCCCGACCGGCCGGGAAGAGTCGCGCCAGTATTGTCAGATCTCCATTTAAGCTCGACGACTGGAGATAATCATGGCGACAGCGCCAACAGCAAGCAATGTGATTCCTGCAATTCCGACTGCCAGATTAGTGCCACCGGTACGCGGCAGTGACTTGGAAGCGGTAGGGCTCGGCTTCCCGCTGCTCCCGTGAGAACCTGAAGTTTCTGCGGCGCCGGGCCTGTCCGCTCCGGGCGCTTCCGCGCCAGGATTCTGACCATCTGGGCCCTGAGCTTCCGGTTGGATCACTTCAGGTTCCTTCACCTCGGGTTCCTTAGTGCCTGGTTCCGTCGGCTCGCCGTCGCCATTCTCCGGAGTGCCCGGTTCGTTTGGCTCCTGGGCCTCAGGCACCTCGGGCTCCTTCGTGTCGGGTACTTCGGGCTCCTTCGGATCCTGCGTCTCCGGATCCGTCGGTTTGTCGTCGCCGTTTTCCGGGGTGTCGGGCGCCTCAGGTTCCTTGGTGCCTGGTTCCGTCGCCTCGTCATTGCCGTTCTCTGGAGTGCCGGGCTCGTTGGGTTTTTGCGTTTCAGGCGTCTCGGGCTCCTTCGTGTCTGGAGCTTCAGGTTCCGTCGGTTCCTGTGGGTCCTGTGTTTCCGGGTCCTTCGGATCCTGCGTTTCCTGTTCCTTGGGATCTTCGGCTGGGAACAGCGTGTTCTTCTGTTCGTCGGTGAGGTTGATGTTCGAGCGGTGGAGAACCGTTTCGTCGTTCGGGTTGCCGTGAGCAACCCACACGACGGTGTCGTAGTCGGTGTCCTTGTTCAGCTTGTCTGCTCCTGCGGTCACCTTAGCGTTGAGCTTGCCGTCCTTGATGGCACTGCCAGGGATGTACTCAACGACGACAGGTTCCTTGGACGACTTTTCTGCTACAGAAGCTGCCTTAGCGGACGGACGCGACAGTTCAATTTCGCTGTTCTTGACCTTGCGGTCGACAACTGCGACGTAGACACCGTTGGCGTCCTTGCCGGTGCTGGCCTTGGGCAGCACGCTGTAGCCTTTGCCGGTCACATTGACCGCCAGGCCCTCGTCAGAAACAGAGTGCGTGCTCTTAGTCGTGTTCTTAATCGTTTCTTCATCGACCTGCGATTCAGACTCTTCGGCCTTGTACTTTACGGTGAGTGCAGTGGGTTTCTTGCGTGGGTCCGCAGCTCCGCCGGAGGAGTACCAGTACTGGGCCTGGCCGGTCTGTACGTTGTAGTCGACCCAGCTCTTGGGGAATGAACCCCAGCCGTCTTTTTCTTTGTTTTGGTCGGGCTGTCCACTGTCAACACCTTCGTAGTCGGGGGTGACGGTGAAGCCGTTTTCATCGAGCTCGACCTTGTTGTTTCCGAAGTCGGCGATGGTGCCTTCAACGGGCTTGAGCTTCTCCCACTTGGAAAGGTCGGCCATGTCGGCTCCGTAGCCGGAGAAGGTGCCGGTGATCTTGCCCTTGCCGTTCTTCACCTCGAGCTTCGGGTTACTGACCGACCAGTAGGTGAACCCGGAATAGTACACGACGGTGAACGAACCTTCCCACTCGATGGTGCCGGACTTCGTTTCAGGGTCGATAGTGCCCTTGCCACCGGAGATCTCAACGAAGTTGCCCGACCGCTTAGCCGTCTCGCCGTTATACGTGTTGACGCGTTCGCCCTCAGGCGTTTGGCACTTGTTGTCCCACGTGATCGGCTGCGTGCCGCCATCAGCGGTGGGGCGCAGGATCTTGACGTTGCCCTCTTCCGGGCTGAACAGCTTCTTAGCTTCCGCGTCTTCCTTTGACCACACGTCAGCCTTCCCCGCATCGCCGGACACACCGGCGGACAGGAAGTTGCATGAGCCGGGGTAATAAGCACCCGCACCGGATTCGGCGTTGATACCCCAGCTAAAGACAGCGTCAGAAACATTAACTTCTGCTGCCTGCGCGGGGTGGGCGGACAGCAGACCGGCTCCTCCCAACGCGAATGCCACGCTTCCGGCCACGCCGGCGCGCCAGCTAAAGCGCGAAGGCGCGCTTGATGATGACTTCATGGTTCTCCTTGTGAACGTGATGCGGCGCTATACAGCTCGCAATCTTTTACGACATAGTCACTTGACCTAATTCACTTAGGTAAGGCTATCATTAGCTAAACATAACCTGTTAGTCAATTCACAGATCAGTGATAGTTCGCTTAAAGCGGCCAACGCACTGGCACGGAGAAACATGCAATGAAAACCACATCTCGATCTCTATGCCGGGACACAGAGCCCGACGTTAAAGCCTGGTACAACCACACGAGGTGGCGTGTGCCTCGCCGGACCAAACGCCGTGTGGCAGTGACCGCAACGGTGCTCGCGGTTGGGCTTTTCCTGTGGAACAACGGTTTCCACAACATCGGCACGCTCAATGCTGCTCACTCCCACGAGTGTGTTCCCCCACCGGCAACCCCTGCGGCGCAACTTCCGGACATCCCGGATGTTCCCACCTCAAAGAAGTTACCGGTCAGCAAGATCCACGGCCCGACTACCGCCTACACCCGTGCTTCTGAAATCCGGCCGATTGCAGATTTCGCAGATCAGCAGCAGACCCTCCCGGTGACCGTCACCTCGGACGATGGTCCCAAGCAGACGGTGCGTGACACCTCGAGAATTCTGGCAGTCAACCAAAACGGCGGTTTGGCTGCCGCGGTTGTCGGCCTGGGTCTGGGCTGCAATTTGATCGGCCGTGATGTTTCAACGCAGCTGTCATCACTCATGCCGGGACAAAAAGAGATTCCGCTCGTCACTCAGAACGGGCACGAACTCAGCGCGGAGGCGATCCTCAATCTGGCACCCACCGTGGTGCTGACGGATTCGACCATCGGCCCCTATGACGTCCAACTGCAGCTACGCAATGCTGGCATTCCGGTGGTGTTCATTCCTTCGGCGACGGAGGACGGTGTGCAGGGTGTGAGCCCGCAAATCGTTGCGGTTGCTAAGGCGCTGGGCCTGCAGGATGCGGGTGAGCAACTGGCTAAGCGCGTCGATGAGGAAGTCGCCGAAACCCAAAAGAGAATCCAGGCGCTCGCTCCGGACAACCCGGCCGACCGTCCGCGCACGGTGTTCCTGTATCTGCGTGGCGACATCTATTACTGGTTCGGCAAGGGTTCCGGTGCAGATTCCCTCATTCAGGCCATTGGCGCCCGCGATGTTGCGACCGAAGTCGGCTTTTCAGGCATGTCTCCAACCAACGCTGAGGCGCTTGTTAAAGCGGCCCCAGACGTCATTTTGGTTATGACGAAGGGCCTGGAGAGCGTCGGCGGTATCGATGAAGCCCTCAAACTGCCGGGCATTGCGCAAACGCCCGCCGGCAAACACCGTCGGATTGTCGACATGAGCGACTACGAAGTCATGAGCTTCGGCCCCCGCACCGCCGAAGTCATCGCCGCCCTGGGCACAGCGGTCCACGCCCCCGAATACGCCTACGTCCCACAGGAAGAGTCCGCTAAAGCGGACGCCTAAGGAGAAGACCCTTGAGCACTACTCACTACAGACCCCCTGAGCATTCCGATGCTCCCGCACCTTTTGCCGGCTCGCCTTTGGAAGAAAAGCACACGAGGCGCCGCTCCCGTTCTACTTCTTCGACACCTGCCGCCCCGGTTCCAGGGGGCAGGCACAGTGAGAAAAATTACGGAAGGGTTTCGGCTGCCCGGGTGACCACGGTCTTCACCACTGTGGCGGTTCTGCTGCTCGGCGGAACTCTGCTTTCGGCAATGTTGGGTCAGCTCTACATTTCGCCGAAGGAAATCGTGGGCTCCGTTCTGCAGTCGGTGGGCATCAACTGGCTGCCGGGTCCGTCGCACGAATTCGGTGCTGAGGCCCTGTGGGAAGTGCGCTTCCCGCGGATTGTTCTGACGGTCTTTGTGGGTGCAGCCCTGGCTATTGCCGGTGCTGTTATGCAGGGCATCTTCGGCAATCCGCTGGCTGAGCCGGGCACGATCGGAGTGTCTTCCGGTGCTGCCGTCGGCGCGTCGTTCGCCTTTCTGCACGGTCTGAGCTTCCTTGGCGGATTCACGGTTCCTCTCCTGGCATTTGCGTGCGGTCTGGCGACGACGATCGTCGTGTACGTCTTGGCACGGTCGAACGGCCGGACGGAAGTCGTCACCCTGATCCTCACAGGTGTTGCGGTCAACGCGATTTCCGGTGCCCTCATTTCCTTCATCGTGTTCAAGGCCCCCACGCAGGCTCGTGAGCAGATCGTGTTCTGGCAGATGGGAAGCTTCAACGGCAGCCGATGGGAACAGGTTGCGATCGTCGTTCCACTGGTGGTCGTGGGAATCGTCCTCACGATGTTCCTCGCCCGCGGCCTGGACCTGGTGTCGCTGGGTGAGAAGGCGGCCCGCCACCTTGGTGTCGATGTTGAGCGTCTGCGCCTGTACGCAATGATCCTGTCGGCTCTGCTAGTCAGTGCGGCCGTTGCATTCGTCGGCATCATCGCCTTCGTCGGTCTGGTCGTTCCCCACCTGATGCGCATGCTGCTGGGGCCGAGCCACCGTCTGCTGCTGCCGGCCTCGGCGCTCGGCGGTGCGGCACTGCTGACCTTTGCCGATCTGGCTGCACGCACGCTCATTGAGTTCGCCGACCTCCCGATCGGCATGCTCACTGCGCTCATCGGTGGTCCGTACTTCTTCTACCTGCTGCGCCGTAGCCGTCGTGAGGCAGGAGGCTGGGCATGATCGAAAAGCTGCGCCGGGCCCGCGAAAGCCGTCCGCCGGAAGTCCCCACACCGGGAAGCACCGTTCTGTCGGTGGACCAGGTGACGGTGTCCTATGACGGTGAAAGGAAGGTTCTCGAGGGGGCCAGCCTGGATGTCCGGGCGGGCGAAGTGCTGGCTCTTGTCGGCCCCAACGGTGCCGGAAAATCCACACTTCTGGGTGTCATTACCGGCGATGTTGAGGAGGCTTCCGGGGCAGTCACCATCAACGATCATCCGTCCTATGCGTGGAACACCCGCGAACTGGCTATGCGCCGGGCTGTTCTGCTGCAACAGGTCGATGTGTCTTTCCCCTTCACAGTGCTCGAGGTCGTTGAGATGGGCCGCGCCCCGTGGCAGCGGACGCAGGCGACAGCCGATGACGACAGGATCGTGTCCGCAGTGCTGGAGCGCACGGACACGAGCCGCTTCGCTTCCCGCACCTTCACCTCGCTGTCCGGTGGTGAGCGTTCGCGTGCTGCTTTGGGCCGCGTCCTTGCACAGGCAGCCCCGATTCTGCTGTTGGACGAACCAACAGCGGCCATGGACATCCGCCACCAGGAACTCGTGCTGACGATTGCGCGTGAATACGCGGCCACGGGCTCCGCTGTTGTTGTGGTTCTGCACAGCCTTGATCTGGCCGGAGCCTACGCAGACCGCATTGCCCTGCTCAACAACGGCCGCATCGCTGCTGACGGCACACCGGAAGAGGTGCTGACAGCCGAGCGGATCAGCGAAGCCTACGGCCATCCCGTCACTGTTTTTACCGACCCGGTATCAGGTTCACCGCTCGTGGTGCCGGTCCGCCCTCCCAGAAAGGACATGTCATGAATCAGCCTGGACACGCCGCGGGCAGTCGGAAGAAGCGGCTTGGTCTGCGGTGGTTTGTAGCCACGGTTGCCGCTGTGCTCATCGGCGGCATGGGCGCGTTTGCGGGTGCCACCGTCAGTCCCGAACCTGCCGAGGCGGCCGCCCGGGTTTCCGTGTCGGGTACGCCTTCTGTTGACGGTACCTCGACCCTGAAACTCTCTGGCAGTGGTTTCCAGTCGGTGCAGAACGGCTTCGGCGGCATCTATGTCCTGTTCGGTGTTGCCGAAGGCACGTGGCAGCCAAGCAAGGGCGGCAAAACGGGCACGAACCTGCGCTATGCCTATGACGATGAATCGAATCCGGTGGGCTATCAGCTGTTCGTCACGTTCCCAGGATCGTCGACAGCTCACGCTGCCAACGGTGGCACGCTGAATGCCGACGGCACGTGGTCAGGCGAGATCATCCTTCCCGGAGCTCGCTTCACGTCCTATGACCGTGACCGCAATCCGGTTGATGTTGATTGCACGCGTGAACGCTGCGGCATCATCACGATCGGCGCACACGGTGTGTCGAACGCCAAGAACGAAACCTTCACGCCGATTGAGTTCCCGGCTGCCGCAGCGGCTGGTCAGTCGGGTGGCGAACAGGCACAAAACAACGGTGCTACCGGTGAGGCAGCCGCACCGAATGACAATGCTTCGAAGGACGACAAAGACCAGAAGAACGCAGACGGCCCCGCCGCACCGGCACCGGGAGCAGCGGGTGGACAGCAGCCGGCTTCAGGGCCCCTGCTGGAGCCCGATCAGGTTGATGCGATCAACACGAACGCCAACCGCATGCTGTTTCTGCTGATGATCGGAGTGGTTCTCGCCATCTGTGCGATTGCCCTGGCCGTGGGAGTCGGTTCCTACATGGCTGTGAAGTCGCTGCTTTTGGGTGTCAGCCCCGAAGCACTGGAGCGTGTGCGCACGCGCAGGGCTAAGCGCGCTATTGGGGCAGAGCACAAGCGCGAACGCAAACTGCAGAAGTTCCGTGAGAAAGAAGAAGCTCGCACGCGCAAATACGAGAGAACTGTTGATACCAAGATTGCACGAGCTGACATGCATGATTCCGGAATGCGTCACCCGGTAATCAGCAAACAATACTCGTACACACAGCAACCGAGCACACACAATCAGACATCAAGAGGACCCATGCGATTCTTTGAACTTATCGAAGACAAAGAAAGCTCCTCCGGCGATCAGCCACGGCAGCCAGTAGCAAGAGGGAAGCACATGCATTCCCAGGGCGCAACAGCCGGCGCAGACAGTGGAAACGCTCCAACACTTGTTATGGAGCGCATCGTTGACGGTAGGGCAGAGTCACAGGAGGAAACACGATGAAGCGATCAATAGTCACATGGGTGGCAGCTGGAACAATATTCTTGATCCTGGTGTTCGCTACAGGACTACTCATAGGTACAGCAGCCTTGGCATCACCGAACAGCGAGTCTGGGACCTCCGAAGCTGATTCGTCGAAATTAAAAGTCTCAGACGCCGGGCTCACGTGGGGAATCAATGCAGAGTCCGGAGCAGGTGCCTATCTACCCGGTTCATGCAACTTCCTTTCCGCAGGTGTAGCGGCTGACAACGGTGGATCCTCGCTGTGGCCGAATGACGCCGAAAAGCGCGGACTGTTCAAAGCCCAGGATGGCAACGTCAAGATTCTGCGCCCCACCGCTGATGGCGGAACGCAGCCGATCACGTGGGACAACAAATGCCAGACCCCAGACGGCAAACGAGTCAATACCGCGGGTGTGAGCTCTGGAAACTACGTCCAGTTTTCCGGTGGCACGGGAGAAGTAGACACCGCAACTAACACTGGAAACATCCAGTGGGAAGGGTCGTTCACCGTGGTGTACTACTCCGGGTACACCTACTGGTCGGTGAGCAACCCAAAGCTTGAAGTGAAGAACGGCAAGGGCAAGCTCACCGGCACCTTCTCCGGCTACGGAGCCGACATGGCCGACCTTTCCAAGTGGGAGAAGCTCAAGCCCGTTGAAGGCACCATCGCCGACTTCAAGAACAACACGGTTAAACTTGATGAGAACGGCTTCACCGTCACCCCTGACTACGAGGGTGTAGACAGTGGACAGCCCGACCAAAACAAAGAAAAAGACGGCTGGGGTTCATTCCCCAAGAGTTGGGTGGACTTCAATGTGCTGACTGGCCAGACCCAGTACTGGTACACGTCCGGCGGGGCCGCGGATGCGCGCAAAAGCCCCAGTCCGCTGAGCGTATCGTTCACAGGCACTCCGGTCATGCCCGAACAGCCGTCGGCTACTCCGCAGCCACCGGCACCCAGTCCGAAACCCGATACTGGGGACGACAACACGGAAAAACCGGACGGCACCTCGACAGAGGAGAAGAATCCGCCCGAAACACCGACGGGATCAGACGCAACCTTGTTCTGGGCGATCAACAAGGAAACCAGCGCCGGCGGGTTTGCTCCCGGCACTTGCAACTTCCTGTCCGCAGGCGTGTCCCCAGACAACGGGGGTGCTGTTGTCTGGGACGCACCTGGAAAACTGTACAAACCTACCGACGGCAACGTAAAGATCGAAAAGCCAGACGCATCCGGAGAGTTCCACACCGCAACATGGCAGAACAAGTGCGATGACCGCTATGGCGGTCGAGTCGTGGCAGCCGACAAGGACTCGCACCACGAATCGCGGCTGAACATTGCTGGTGGAAGCATCAACATCGACGACGGTGAAATAACTGCCAGCTGGGATGGCGGTTTCACAATCGTCTTCTACTCCGGGATGACGTACTGGTCCGTATCCGACCCGAAGCTCACCGTCACAAAAGACGGAAGGGGCGAACTGACGGGAACCGCGTCCGGTTACGGAGCAGACATGGAAGACCTGTCAAAATGGGAGAAGCTGAAGTCCGAAACCATCACGCTTGCGACCTTCTCCGGGCTCGATGTGAACAAGGCCGTGAAGGATGGAGGATTCACCGTCACCCCCGACTACCTTGGTGTTGATTACAGGGCCGGCGATGGCAACACACCGCAGGATCGAACCGAAGCCGAATGGGGTTCATTCCCTAAGAGCTGGGTCGACTTCAACGTCAAAACCGGGCAGAGCTCCTACTGGTATTCCTCCGGTGGAATTGCGGACGCCCGCAAACCCGCACTGCCGCTGACGATTGCCTTTGACAACAGCTTCCAGGTGCCAGCTACAGAACCAGCAAAACCCGGTGAAAGCGTAGCTGGGGCAGGCGGACCAGGTTCAACTGTGACCGGCGGAAACACTGTTGGCGAACCAGGAGTTGGTGTCCCAGGCGCTGTAGGGCCCGGCGGCGGGCCGCAGAGCTCCAGCGCCCAGCCGGCAGACGTTGAAGACACAACAGCGTTCGCTGCAACCGCATATGAGGCTCGCCGCTCCGAAGGAATGGGCACCATCAATGCAAAAACCTGGTGGCTTGGAGGAGCAACCGCGGCCACAGGCATCGCAGCAACCGTCGGAATCGGCTGGTTGCTACGAAGAAACATCGGACTCGATCCCAGTACTTGGACCTAAACCCCAAACAAAAAAGTAAGAAATCCCATAACCGGGACAACACCTCGTGGAGGAGACATGACTATCACAACCCCAGCCGCAGAAACCCTGTCGTTCTCACAGCGACTGCGGAAGGAAACGCAGCGGGAACACAGTGAAGCCGAATCCGAAAAGTTCATTGTTGATCTCATGGCGGGAAGACTCGACCGCCATGCCTACATTGCGTTGCTAGAACAGTACGCGGTCCTCTACCCTGCGCTGGAAACCGCTGTGCAAGCTGCACCCTCTGACTCTACTGTTGCGTTCTTCGACCACCCAGGACTCGCTCGCACTCAGGCGATCAATAATGACCTCGACTACCTACTTGGGGAGGACCGCCAGCCTCCAGTAGCTCTGGAAGCAACACGCTTCTTGGCTGAACACTTCCAGTCTGAGGTGAGTCCAGAGCAGTTACTAGCGCATCACTACCTGCGCTACCTAGGCGACCTCTCAGGCGGTCTGGCAATCGGAAAGCTGGTCAAGAGGCACTACAGCATCGAAGATGAAGCACTTAACATGTGGCGCTTCCCGGGCATCAACAAGCCGAAACTGTTCAAGGACGACTATAGGGCCAAGCTCGATGCGGTAACGCTGACCAGGGAGCAGCAGGAAGCGGTCATCGCCGAGGCAGAGCTGGGCTTCCGCTTAAACAAGGCGATTTTCCGTCAGCTCGGAGAGACGTTGCACGTAGAGTAAAAAGGGCACAAAAAACACAAAAGTCTCGGGGCAACGAGTGAACGATGTCCCGAGACTTCACAGGGTGGGCCCAGAGGGACTCGAACCCCCGACCCTCTCGGTGTAAACGAGATGCTCTAGCCAACTGAGCTATAGGCCCCCTGGTCAGGATTTCTCACTGACCACTGAAAGATTATGGCACACATCTTTCAGAACGCAAAACTCGTTTACAGTGCCTCTTTGATCTTCGACGCAGCTTCTTCACGAGCTTCTGCCGTGGTGTCGTGCTTATTAGCCAGATCAAAGTCAGAGATCTGATTCGTTGGGAACACGTGAATGTGAACGTGGGGAACCTCGAACCCTTGCACAATAAGCCCTACGCGTTCGCAACCAAACGCTTTCTTCTGTGCGTTTCCGAGCTTCTTTGCCACCGTGAAGAGGTGGGATACCAAGTCATCGTCAAGATCAAGCCAGTGGTCTACTTCTTCACGTGGCACAACCAGAAGGTGACCGTCGGTCAGAGGCTGAATGTCCATGAATGCGACACAATGATCGTCTTCGTAGACAAATGTTGCAGGGATTTCACCGTCGATGATTTTGGTAAACAGAGTGGCCAAAACATGTCCTTCCTCGTGAGGTGTCTATCACCATCATGGTGGAAGCAACTCAATAATGCGAGAGGTGACCGCTATGTAGTGAGGGCGTCAATCCATCGAGCCAGACCACGCTCAGTGAAATCACGCTTCTGCCCAGGCTGCAGAACCTGGGAGTCAACGACCTGCCCGTTCATATTCAGCGCAAAGGTGCCGCGCACAGCCATACCCGACTGCTCATCGAAAACCCCAAAATCACGACTCAAGGCACCGTGTGGCCAAAAGTCAGACATGAGAGGCCACGCAGATCCCGCCGTTTCCACCCACGCTGCTTGCGTAAACTTGGAGTCGCACGAAACGACCGTGCAGACGATCCCAGCTTCCTCCAAAACTGCGCGCGACGCGGAAAGCTCTCCCACCTCGGCGTGGCACGTAGGCGTAAACGCAAACGGGACAAACACGGCCAGCAACCCACGCTGATCAACTTCAGGGGCAAGGACTTCACCCACTGTCGACAAGGACACAACCGGCCCTAAATGGGTGGGGCACTCACGCGTCCAACCGGGGTGCGCGTCAGTGCTGGCCATTATCCGTACGACTTTTTACCAACCAGGCGCACTGCTGACCAGTCGTCACACACACTGACAGTTTTAGTCACGTGCATGCCAGCGGTTGGAGCAGCCGCGTTGATATCAACGGGAGCGATGTGACCTTCCCGCCCTGCCTTGGGAGTAAGAAGCCACACAACACCACCTTCAGCCAGAGTGGTCTGGGCGTCTACGATTGCGTCGGTGAGGTCGGGGTCATCTGATCGCCACCACATGACGATCGCGTCAAAGACGTCGTCGACATCCTCATCGGCCATTTCTTCGCCTGTGACCTTCTCGATGGCCTCGCGCAAGGCGAAGTCAACGTCGTCGTCATAGCCGATTTCCTGAATGTATGTACCCTTCTCCAATCCAAGAGGATTAGTGCGAGTACAGTCGAGCGTCCTTCCTGACGGGGTGTTACTCATAACTCCTATTCTTCCCGTAAGTTCGCTCTTGGGCAAACCTAAAGTTCATTTTGAAACTTCTGGTCCATGCATCCTGCCGGTCAGCTGCCCTGTGACTGTGTTAGTAACACCACACTGGACCGTTTTGTCTGTATGAACAACGCAACTGAGCGCGTATTCGGTTTAGGCTAGAAAACAGCCAGCAGATCGGCTGTAGCGGTGAATGTGTCACCCGGCCGACATCTTTTGTTCAGGAGGAAAACTAAGTGGACAGTAAGAGGCATGGACCAATTCTTAACGGTCTCCCCAGCCAAGTGCCCGACACAGATCCTCAAGAAACTCAGGAATGGATTGAGTCACTTGACGCCCTGATCGACGAAGCAGGGCAGTCGCGTGCCCGCTATGTCATGCTCAGCCTGCTTAACCGTGCGCGCCAGAAGCGCATCGGCGTACCCAGCCTGACAGCCACTGACTTCATCAACACGATTGGCCCAGAAGACGAACCGTGGTTCCCCGGAGACGAAGAAGTCGAACGCCGGTACCGCCGCTGGTTGCGCTGGAACGCAGCCGTTATGGTTCACCGTGCACAGCGCCCAGGCATCGAAGTAGGTGGACACATTTCCACCTACGCCTCGGCTGCAACCTTGTATGAAGTGGGCCTCAACCACTTCTTCCGCGGAAAAGACCACCCTGGTGGCGGTGACCACGTCTTCTACCAAGGCCACGCCTCCCCCGGTATGTACGCACGCGCGTTCCTGGAAGGCCGTCTGAGCGCTGACCAGCTCGACGGCTTCCGCCAAATGAAGTCCCACTACATCGACGGAAAACAATTCGGACTTCCTTCATACCCACACCCGCGCCACATGCAGGACTTCTGGGAGTTCCCAACCGTCTCCATGGGTCTTGGACCCATGAACGCAATCACGCAGGCAATGTTCGACAAGTACCTGCTCAACCGAGGAATCAAGGACACCTCCCAGCAACGTGTGTTCGCGTTCCTGGGTGACGGTGAACTCGACGAGCCGGAAAGCCGCGGAATGTTGCAGTACGCAGCATTCGAAGAGCTCGACAACCTCAACTTCATCGTCAACTGCAACCTGCAACGCCTCGACGGGCCGGTGCGCGGTAACGGAAAGATCATTCAGGAACTCGAAGCGTTCTTCCGAGGTGCCGGGTGGAACGTCATTAAGGTCATCTGGGGTCGTGAATGGGACGCACTGTTGGCAAAGGACCGCGACGGTGCGCTCGTGAACCTCATGAACGCAACGCCGGACGGCGACTACCAGACCTACAAGGGTGAGTCCGGTGGATTCGTGCGCGACAACTTCTTTGGTCGCGACCCACGCACCAAGGCCATGGTCGCCGACATGACCGATGAAGAGATCTGGAACCTTAAGCGCGGTGGCCACGACTACCGCAAGGTGTATGCGGCATACAAGGCAGCAGTTGAGCACACCGGACAGCCCACGGCGATTCTCGTGATGACGGTCAAGGGTTACTCTTTGGGACCAACGTTCGAAGCTCGTAACGCAACGCACCAGATGAAGAAGATGACCGTTGAGGACCTCAAGCTCGCCCGCGATCACTTCTCAATTCCGATCTCTGATGAAGAACTGGAGAAGAACCCCAAACTTCCTCCGTACTACCACCCGGGTGAAGACGCGCCTGAAATCCAGTACATGCTGGAACGCCGACGCGAACTGGGTGGCTTCTCCCCCGAACGTCGTTCCAAGTACACGCAGATCTCTTTGCCAGACGACAAGGCATACGCCATGGCAAAGAAGGGCTCGGGAACTCAGGCCATCGCCTCGACCATGGGCTTTGTGCGCATTCTGAAAGACATCATGCGTGACAAGGAATTTGGCAAGCGTGTGGTTCCGATCATCCCGGACGAAGCGCGTACATTCGGAATGGACTCGTTCTTCCCAACGGCGAAGATCTACAACCCGCACGGACAGAACTACGTGTCGGTTGACCGTGACCTGTTCCTTGCCTACAAGGAAGCAACAGACGGTCAGATCCTGCACATGGGAATTAACGAAGATGGTTCGGTCGCCGCATTCAACGCAGTGGGTACCAGCTACGCCACGCACGGCGAACCCATGATTCCGTTCTACATCTTCTACTCGATGTTCGGGTTCCAGCGCTCCGGCGACGGTTTCTGGGCTGCCGGTGACCAGCTGGCACGCGGATTCATTCTGGGTGCAACGGCAGGTCGCACCACGCTCACCGCTGAAGGTCTACAGCACGGAGACGGCCACTCGCACGTGCTGTCGTCAACGTACCCGTCGATCGTGTCCTACGACCCTGCGTACGTGTACGAAATCGGTCACATTTTGCGCGATGGACTCAAGCGCATGTACGACCCTGAGGACGAACGCCAGGACCCAGACGTTTCGTACTACATCACCATGTACAACGAACCGATGATTCAGCCTGCTGAACCTGAAGACCTCGACGTCGAAGGGCTTCTCAAGGGAATCTACAAGCTGTCAGACGGGCCAGAGCTTGACGGGCCAAAGGTTCAGCTCCTGGCATCCGGTGTTGCAGTTCCGTGGATAGTCAAGGCCCAGGAAATGCTGGCTGAAGAATGGAACGTGTCTGCCGATGTATGGTCAGTCACTTCATGGCAAGAACTTCGACGCGACGGCCTGGCCTGCGACGACGAACGACTGCTGGATCCAAGCGCTGAGCGTCGCCTGCCATTCGTCACGCAGAAACTCGCTGACGCGCCGGGGCCGGTCATTGCGACCTCGGACTACACGCGGACTGTGCCGGACATGATCCGCCAGTACGTCCCTGGCCACTTCACCAGCCTGGGTGCTGACGACTACGCGATCTCCGACACTCGCGCAGCAGCCCGCCGTCACTTCCTCATCGACGCAGAATCCGTGGTTGTCCAAGCGCTCATCAGCTTGGCTGACCTGGGTGAAATCGATGCATCGGTGGCTGCGGAAGCGTCCAGGAAGTACAAGCTCGACGATCCACGCGCTGGATCGACCG
This sequence comes from Brevibacterium mcbrellneri ATCC 49030, assembly GCF_000178455.1. Taxonomy (GTDB): domain Bacteria; phylum Actinomycetota; class Actinomycetes; order Actinomycetales; family Brevibacteriaceae; genus Brevibacterium; species Brevibacterium mcbrellneri. The sequence continues at coordinate 122,853 of NZ_ADNU01000046.1, forward strand.
GCGAAGCCGGAGGCGACGCCTAACACCAGCTCACGTCACCTGGGCACCGCCCCCGGGTGGCACCCCCGCCGAGGTCGCAGCGAGTCCCGCTGCGACCTCGGCGTTTTCTTGTTTCTAACCTACAAAATGTTTGTTCAAAAACATGTAGCATGTGCTCATGCTTTCCACTCAGCCTAAGTCTGGAAAACTCAACGCTGATCAATCCAGACGCGACGACACTATTGTGCGACTCCTCAAGGGCAAGGACGCTCTCACCCGACTCACGGCAGGCCGGATCGAAGCGCAATTGCCGTGGTTTCGCAGACTCTCACCGTCAGAGCGCAAGTGGGTGGTACACCTGGCACACGCGGGTATCACCTCGTTTATTGAGTGGTACCGCAATCCCGATGCCCCGGTTGGGATCGTTTCGGAGATCTTCCACAACGCGCCACGCGAACTGATGCGCACGATTTCACTGCAACAGACCCTGCAGCTACTGCGGGTTGTTGTTGAGGTTGTTGAAGAGCACGTAGCTCAGCTGGGTAACTCATCTGACGTGGACAGTCTGCGTGAAGGTGTTTTGGTGTTTTCGCGTGAGATCGCGTTCGCCGCGGCTGATGTGTACGCCCGGGCTGCCGAGGCGCGTGGCAGTTGGGACGTCCGCCTCGAAGCGATGGTGATCGACGCGCTCATGCGTGGTGACTCGGTGGATGAGTTGGCTAGCCGTACCGCTGCGTACGGGTGGCGTTCGAAGGCGGCCGTGCATGTGATTATTGGTCGCGCGTCCACGCGCACGTTCAAGGGTGGGCTCAGTGAGGTGAGGTCCGCTGCTCAGCGAGCCGGCGAAGACGCTTTGGTGGGGATTCATGACAATCGCTTGTTGATTGTGTTGGGTGGAGCCACGGACATTGACCGCGCTGTGGGCCAGTTGTTGCAGTACTTTGGTCCGCAAGAAGTGGTGATCGGGCCGCAGGTGGCTTCTTTGGCCGAGGCGGGAGCAAGTGCCGCTGCCGCGTCATGGGCATTGCGTACAGCGTATGCGCGTCCTAACTCCCCGCGCCCAGTGTTTGCCTCTGATTTGTTACCTGAACGTGCCATGGCTGGTGACCAGACTGCTCTGAATGAACTGGTGAGGCGGTTCTACGAACCCTTGTCTCTGGGCTCTGGGCAGTTGCTTACGACTGCCGAAAACTATGTGGACTTTGGCGGTTCGCTTGAGGCGACGGCGAAAGCACTGGAGGTGCACCCAAACACGGTGCGGTACCGGTTGCGAAAGATTCAAGAATTGATTGGGCTTGACGCTACGCAAGCGCGTGCTGGTTTTGTTCTGCGAATCGCTTTGGTGTTTGGCAGACTGACAGAAGGCATGTAATTGTCGATTGCTCACAAAAACACAGTGGTGAGGCCATAAGTCGCTAAGCTTTCACACGGTACTTTGTCCACACATGAGACGCCGTCTCGAATGGGAGAAAAATGCTCGTCATTGCATGTCCAGGCCAGGGGGCACAAAAGCCAGGCTTTCTAAACTCTTTTCTCGAATCCCCTTCTTTCCGAGAGACAATCGAAGCCGCTGGTCAAGCATGTGGAATTGACTTGGTGTCACACGGCACACAGTCCGATGAAGAGACGATCAAGGACACCGCGGTTGCTCAGCCACTTCTCGTCGCTTCTGCCATTGCAACGTTCAACGAACTGTTTACAGACGACTCACTCCCCCAGTTTGTTGCTGGGCACTCGGTAGGTGAGATCGGTGCTGCTGCAATTGCCGGCGTACTGAGCGCGGAAGACGCCATGAAGTTTGTTCACGTGCGTGCACAAGGAATGGCCGATGCGTCAAATGCTCAACCAACAGGAATGGCCGCAGTTGTTGGCGGAGTTGCCGAGGATGTTATCTCCGCGATTGAAGCGGCAGGGCTTGCGCCTGCTAACGTCAACGGTGGCGGACAGATTGTTGCCGCTGGAAGCCTTGAGGCTATCGAGAAGTTTGCTGCTAACCCACCTGAGCGCGCCCGGGTCATTCCGCTGAAGGTGGCTGGCGCGTTCCACACTGAGTACATGAAGTCGGCTCAGGCTCCTTTGGCTGAGATGGCTGCAGGGCTTGAAGTGCATGACCCGAGGATTTCGATTCTGTCGAACCGTGACGGGCGCGCAGTGGAGTCTGGCCGCGAATACGTTGACGCTTTGGTGTCACAGGTGACGAACCCCGTGCGTTGGGACTTGTGCCAGGCTACCCTTGTTGAGGCCGGTGTTACGGGGCTCATTGAACTTGCTCCCGGTGGAACTTTGACCGGGCTTGCCAAGCGCGCCATGAAGGGCGTGGAAACTCTAGCTATTAAATCCGCTGAAGATCTTGAAAGTGCCCGCGAATTCGTGCGGACACACGCGTAACCCATACGAAAGGACACGCGATGGTCACACTTAAAACTCCGCAACCCCAGCGTTTTGCACGCATTTCTGGTTTGGGCGGGTACCGGTCTGAACGCACGGTCACGAACGAGGAAATCGTCGGCCCCATTAACTCTTCTGACGAGTGGATTCAGCAGCGCACTGGAATCAAGACTCGCCACTATGCGAGTGAGGATGTCAGCGTTGTCGATATGGCTGAACAGGCCGCCATCGAAGCGATCGCAAACGCTGGACTGAAGCCGGCCGATATTGGCGCGATCGTCGTATCAACGGTCACGTTCACGGTTGCAACTCCTTCAGCGGCTGCTGAGCTCACGCGTCGTCTGGGAACCGGTCCCGTACCTGCGTGGGACATCTCGGCCGCCTGTGCAGGATATTGCTATGGCATTGCGCAGGCCGACGCTTTTGTGCGTGCTGGCACTGCCGACAACGTCCTGGTAATTGGTGCTGAGAAACTCTCCGACATCATCGACCCCACAGACCGTTCCATTTCGTTCATTTTGGGCGACGGCGCTGGAGCGGTCGTGGTAAGCGCTTCAGACACACCCGGCATTTCGGAATCGGTGTGGGGCTCCAAAGGTGAAAACTGGGACACCATCCGCATGACATCGTCCTTCTTGGACATGAAGAAGGACCCCTCAACCCCATGGCCTACATTGCGTCAGGATGGTCCCAGCGTGTTCCGTTGGGCGGTCTGGGATATGGCCGAGGTGGCACAAGAAGCACTCGACCGTGCCGGCATCACGGCCGCAGACTTGGGCGCGTTTGTCCCCCACCAGGCCAACATGCGCATTATTGACGAACTCGCTAAGCAGCTGAAACTTCCGGAGCACGTCAAGATCGGACGGGACATTGCCGACAATGGAAACACCTCCTCGGCCTCCATCCCCCTTGCCACCGAACGCTTGCTGCGCGAAAACCCGGAACTTTCCGGCAAGCTGGCACTTCAGATCGGTTTTGGAGCCGGGCTGGTGTTTGGCGCGCAGGTCATTGTGCTTCCGTGATTCGACACGGGGGCGTGAATTACGACCATGACAGTGTTCCTGTGACATAGGATTCACTACGGGACACTCGTCGATACTCGTTCCATTCGCAACGCACGTTGCGGTTAATCGAATACAGCGCTCAAGACTTTTGAGCGTAGATGAGAAAAGATAGGAATAAGAAATGGCTAACTCGGAACAGGAAGTCCTCGCTGGACTCGCTGAAATCATCAACGAAGAAACTGGTTTGGCTCCCGACGCGGTAGAACCAAGCAAGTCCTTCACCGACGACCTCGACATCGACTCGATCTCCATGATGACGATCGTTGTGAACGCTGAAAAGAAGTTCGGCGTGAAGATTCCGGACGATGACGTTAAAGAACTCGTTACCGTTCAGAACGCTGTTGACTACATCGTTAAAGCTCAGCAGGCCTAATGCTTTCCGCGGGGTAGCCCGGATTGGCGGCGCTACCCCGCTTTCACTTTTATCGACGAGGACTCTTCATGACTAACTCTGTTGTCGTCACCGGAATTGGTGCCGTCACTCCCCTAGGCGCGACCGCCCAGGAAACCTGGGACGCAGCCTTATCAGGGACATCGGGCGCAAAGACCCTTGACAACGACTGGGCCGAAAAGTACGGCATTCCGGTCAATTTTGCTGCCACTGTCAATTCTGACGTGGTGCCTGAGAAACTGTCTCGCGTCGAAGCCAAGCGCCTTGACCCTGCAAGCCAGCTTGCCCTGATTGCGGCCCGTGAGGCGTGGGCTGATGCCCAGTCCCCCGAAGTAGACCCCGAACGTCTGGCCGTGTCATGGGCTACCGGAATTGGTGGCGTGTGGACGCTTCTGAACGCGTGGGACACGTTGCGTGAAGAAGGTTCACGCCGTGTCATGCCTTTGACTGTGCCCATGCTGATGCCTAACGGCCCTGCGGCAGCTCTTGGCATGGAGTTCAAGGCGCGTGCTGGGGTTCAGACCTTAGTTTCCGCGTGTGCTTCGTCTACTGAATCTTTGGGCCACGCTGTTGATTTGATTCGTGATGGCCGCGCTGATGTCATCATTGCTGGTGGCGCTGAATCGGCAGTGCACCCCATTACGTTGTCTGCTTTTTCTTCTATGCGGGCGTTGTCAAAGCGCAATGACTCACCTGAAACTGCGTCACGTCCATACGATGTGAATCGCGATGGCTTTGTGATGGGTGAAGGTTCTGGCGCGTTGGTGCTCGAAAGCCGTGAAAGCGCCGAAGCGCGCGGTGCCCGGATTTACGCCGAGGTGGCAGGCTGGGGTCTGTCGAACGACGCTTATCACATTACTGCGGGTGAACCTGAAGGTGCGGGCTCAATTCGTGCGATGCGTACTGCGTTGGAAACCGCGGGTGCTACTGCGGCTGAGGTGAAACACATTAACGCGCACGCCACCTCAACTCCTGTAGGTGATGTGCCTGAATCGGTTGCGATTAACAAGCTTCTGGGCGAGCACACGTCTGACGCACTGGTGTCAGCGACTAAGTCGATGACTGGACACTTGCTTGGTGGTGCTGGTGCGGTTGAGTCGATCTTTACCGCTCTTGCGGTGCATCACCGAATGGCGCCTCCGACTATCAACATTGAGGAAGTTGACCCGGAGATCAACCTGAACATTGTGCGTGACACTCCAGGTGAGCTCCCTAAGGATGACTTTGTGGCGCTGTCCAATTCGTTTGGGTTTGGTGGCCACAACGCTGTAGTCGCGTTTAAGACTGTGTGATGCATTGCAGTAGCTATAGCTAGCAGCCATGATTATGGTTTTTGTTTCTAGGGGTTCTCGTTACGTTGGTAGCGAGGGCCCCTAGTTGTTTTGTGGACGTCACGGCTCTTTGAGTTATCCACAGATTCCGTTGAGGTCTTCCGGTTTGGTTTGTGACGGAATAAACTTGTAGGCATTCTTAGAACTGGTCGCACGAAGGAGTGCACACCATGACCGTGAATGTTCATAGACGCTTGATTGCCGTGTGTGCTGTTGGCGCGCTGGTACTTACTGGGTGCTCGCAAGAGTTACCGCAAACAGAGGCAGCGCCACAGCCCGGTGAGCATGAGCAGTCCCCTACTCCCACCTCGGAACCAATCCCTAAGTTCGAGGTCCCCGAATACACAACAGACCTGGACCTCACCGCCGAAGAAATGCTCGCAGCAGAAGAAGCGCTGATTGGTTTGCAACGGTACATCTTCGTGTCAGAACAAGTCATGAAGTCCGGTGGTGAGGACACGCTCAATATAGACAACGTGTCAGTCGGCAGAGCAAAAGATGGGCTCAATAAAACTGCGTCAAATTTCCGTAAAGAGAAGAAGAAATTTCTCGGTCACATCGTGTCTGATGGTTTTCACATCCATGAAATGCAGGTCACTAAGGAAAGCAAAAACGAGTTTTCGATCAGCGCATGCCTACCGGCGGACAACTGGGGTGTACGCGAGGCCTCCGATAAGTCATCAGACGAAAAACTCAGGGATGAGGCGAGAATGATTTGGACTCTCGAAAAAGAGAGTTCCACCTGGAAAGTGGCAGTCCAGGAACTATACAGCGAGGACTGTTGACATGAGACTTGCTTTGTCTTTTGGCACTTCACTACTGATTGTTGGTCTCACCTTATTCTCGGCTCCGGTCGCCCAAAGCACTCCTGGCGATTGCGTATGGGATCAGGGTGATGGCGCCCGCTGTAGTTCCACACGCACTAACTCTGGTAACAACTCAGGGTCTAACAACTCGAAGTCTGATTCGAATAAACGCTCTGGTAAGCGTTCGGGTAATGGGAAGAACGGTTCGTCGGGTAAAGGAAACGGGGACTTCTGTCCCCAGAGCCTGCCGGGCGCTATTTGTGGAAGGATCGACCTACCAGCCACCTCGGGACCTGCGGACGCTCCGCCACCGCCGCCTCCTCCGTCGCCTACGTTCATGGAAACCCAATTCAAGAAGTACTCGATTCCCCCATCGGTGATTAACTCTCTGCCCGGTGATTCGTGGGGTATCGCGCACCGGAAAACAGCATTCTGGGCTGACTCGTCAATCCAATACATAAACGACACGATCCTGGGCTACCCGATCACTGTGAAAGCCATCCCACGCAAGTACCACTGGAATTTTGGCGACGGGAACACGCTGCACACTCAACACCCAGGAAACAAACCTACTGACATCAACAAAGCCCGTATCTATAACGTGTACACAGCACCGGGTAACGTCACCGTGAAACTGGCAACCACGTACAGCGGCATGTACAAGATCGGTGACAGCCCATGGATCACCATCCCCGGCACCACAGACATCCAATCCTCAAACGCCGATTTACGCATCTACCGGTTCCACAAATACCTCGTCAACAAATCCTGCAAAGAAGACCCCACCGGCCCCGACTGCACACCATGACTGCTCAGAACCATAGCTCCGGCCTACAACAGCGTGACAATATCCGCTACGGAGTTGCGAAGGACCTCGGCGAGCTGGGGGAAAACCTCCCTATATACACTCCCTGAGCGCCACGCCAACATCACATCGCGGTGGGGTGCCGGGTCTGCAAACTCCTTGAGCACCAGCCCCGGATTAGGCGTTACCGGTGGTGTCACTGCAAGCTTGGGCATCAACGTGTGCCCAGCTCCAGAGACCACCATGTGACGCAAGGTTTCAAGACTGGTTGCACGGTAGTTCACCTGCTCAGACGCCTTGCTCGTCTTACACACTTGCAAAGCTTGGTCACGTAGACAGTGCCCCTCAGAAAGCAAAAGTAGCTCTTCGCCTTCTAAGTCACTTACCAACAACTTGTCATCGCTCGACATCTCCGGATCATGTGCAGGCCCAGCGAACAGAAAATCTTCGCGAAACAGCGGAAGCACATCAATACCTGAACGAACGACCGGAGTACCAACAATGATCGCGTCGAGCTCCCCACGATCAAGCATGTCCTCGAGAGTCTGAGTCTTCTCCTCAACCACCAACACACTCAACGACGGAAGTGACTTCTTCAACGCTGGCATCGCATGGGGAAGCAAGTAAGGGTTCAACGTCGGAAAACAGCCCACCCGGATCTCACCAGAACGCGGATCAGAGGCGTGCCGGGCGATACTGCGCATCTCAGCGACCTGCTCGACCACCTTGCGGGCACGAGCAACCACCTCCTGACCCACACGGGTCAGCTGCATGTTCCGACCACTCCGCTCAATGAGTGGCGTGCCTAGTTCGTCTTCTAGCTTCTTCAACTGCGTAGACAAAGTAGGCTGGCTCACTTCACACGACTGAGCGGCCTGCCCAAAATGGCGAAACTCGTCCAGCGCTATCAAATACTCAAAATCGCGCAGATTCATCAAACACCCCAAACGCTAAACGGGGTTCAATCTGACGACTGCCAAACTGAACCCCGTTCTCTTAGTCCTGTGTTACTCCTGTGGAGCTGACTGCCTAATCAGGTAGTCAAACGCTGCCAACGCGGCTGTCGCACCGGCACCCAGCGAGGTCACGATCTGCTTGTAAGGAGCAGTTGTCGCGTCACCCGCAGCAAAGATACCTGGCACCGAGGTGGCTCCATTGGCTTGGACTTCAACCTCACCACGACCGTTCATGTCGACCGCACCCTTGACCCATTCGGTGTTGGGCAACAAGCCGATCTGAACGAAGATTCCGTTGACATCCAGCTCGTGCAGTTCACCGGTGTTGCGGTCTTCGTACTTGAGCCCTGTCACGTTCTTGCCATCGCCCAGAACTTCCTTCGAAGCGGCGGACAAGATGATGTCGACATTGTCCATGGACTTCAGCTTGCGCTGGAGAACCTCGTCGGCCTTGAGGTCGTCCATAAACTCCATCACCGTAACGTGGCCAACGATTCCAGCGAGGTCAATAGCAGCCTCAATACCGGAGTTACCGCCACCCACAACAGCGATGTTCTTACCCTTGAAGAACGGACCGTCACAGTGCGGGCAGAACGTCACGCCCTTGTTGCGGTACTCGTGGTCACCTGGCACGCCAAGCTCACGCCAACGCGCACCGGTAGCTACTACGACCGTCTTCGACTTGAGTTCACTACCACCGGTGAGAACTACCGTGTGGAGGTCACCTTCAGTCTCAGCGGGTACAAGCTTCTCGGCCTTGATGGGACGGATCACGTCGATGTCGTACTGGTCCATGTGCTCAACGAACTGAGCTGCCAGCTTAGGACCTTCTGTGTACGGGTACGAAATGAAGTTTTCAATTCCCACGGTGTCTAGAATCTGACCACCGACGCGGTCTGCAACCATTCCTGTCCGCAGACCCTTACGAGCCGCGTAGATTGATGCTGCAACAGCTGCGGAACCTCCACCGACAACCAAGACGTCGAACGGGTCTTTATCCTTGACCGATTCTGCCAGTCGCTCAGATGCCGAGTCGTCCAAGCGGTCCACGAAGTCTGCGATGTCCATGCGGCCTGAGCCCCACTCTTTACCGTTGAGGAAGATAGTGGGAACAGCCTGAATGTTCTTCTCGCTCACTTCATCTTGGAAGGTCGAACCTTCAACGGCAACGTGCTCAATTCGTGGGTTGAGCACGGCCATCGTGTTCAGAGCCTGCACAACAGTAGGGCAGTTTTGACAGGTCAGGGACATGTACGTGACAAACTTCAGGTCCTTGTCCAAGCCCTTGACTGCTGCGATGGTCTCTTCGGATTCTTTGACGGGGTTGCCGCCAACCTGTGCCAACGCCAAAACCAGTGAACTGAACTCGTGCCCAAGTGGCAATCCTGCAAAGCGGATCGAGATGTCAGCGCCTGGGCGTTCGATCGCAAACGACGGACGACGTTCGTCGTAGTCGTCACGGCGTTCGTGTGTCACTCGATCCGACAGTTCTGCGATCTGGTCGAGCAGTTCAGCCATTTCGGCCGATTTCTTGCTGTCGTCCAGTGACGAGGCAAGTACAACGTCCTTGGTAACCTTTTCAGTCAGGATCGTCTTAAGCTGATTTTTCAAATTGGCGTCAAGCACGGTTGGCCCCCTCTTTTACCTAAACCTGGAAATCTATGTGTCGCTTTTGTGGCGAGATTAGATCTTGCCCACGAGGTCAATACCAGGAACCAGGGTTTCCTGCTCTTCTTCCCACTTAGCTGGGCAAACCTCGCCTGGGTGGTTGCGCACATACTGAGCAGCCTTAACCTTGCGCAGTAGCTCAGATGCGTTACGACCCACACCTTCTGGAGTGATTTCGAGGTACTGGATGATGCCGTCTGGGTCAATGAGGAAGGTACCGCGGTCTGCGAGTCCCTGACCTTCACGCATGTTGTCGAAGTTGCGCGTGATCTGACCTGATGGGTCACCGATCATTGCGTACTGAATCTTGCCGATCGTCTCCGACGATTCGTGCCATGCCTTGTGAACGAAGTGGGTGTCAGTGGACACCGAGTAAATGTCTACTCCGAGCTTCTGGAACTCGTCGTAGTTGTCAGCCATGTCACCCAGTTCGGTTGGGCACACGAACGTGAAGTCTGCTGGGTAGAAGAAGAAGATGGACCACTTACCTTCGAGGTCCTTTTCGCTAAGTTCAACGAACTCACCGTTGCGGAATGCGGTTGCCTCGAACGGAAGAATCTGAGTGTTAAGAACGGACATACTGTTCTCCTTTGGCTTTGGGATTGTCACCGGATCTCCGGCGTTGACTCAACCATACAATAGCCCCTGTCAATTAGCAAATCTCCAGTCAATAGATATTGACTATGCCTTGCAATAGGGACCCACCACCCACACGTGAATCAAAAAATTTCGGGGCCTCACAGAAGTGAGACCCCGAAAAGTTTTGTGCGCGGAG
>NZ_ADNU01000045.1 GCF_000178455.1 Brevibacterium mcbrellneri ATCC 49030
CCGTTTAACGCGTTCCTGATCGCACAGGGACTCGAAACTCTGAGCCTACGCGTAGAACGCCACGTGGAAAACGCCCAGAAGGTAGCGACGTTCCTGGAAAACCACGACCAGGTCACACACGTCAACTACGCAGGACTGGAATCCAGCCCGTACAACTCACTGGCCAAGCAGCTTCTGCCCAAGGGAGCCGGAGCCGTGTTGTCCTTCGATATCGCCGGCGGATACGACGCTGCTGTGAAATTTGTCGATGCATTGGATCTGCACTCGCACGTTGCAAACATCGGCGATGCTCGTTCCTTGGTCATCCACCCAGCATCAACCACGCACTCTCAGCTGAGCGAAGAAGCACAAGCGAAGTCGGGTGTGAACCCAGCGCTGGTCCGCTTGAGCGTAGGACTTGAAGGTGTGGACGACATTATCGCGGACTTGGAGAAGGGCTTTGCGGCCGCACGCAGTTAAGAGCCCGCTCACACACGGGGCCGACGGTACCGTGCGCACATGTTGCATTGGGGATTTCGTCACAGAGAACGGTGACGTGATCCCCGATGCCCACATCGCGTTTGAAACGTTCGGGACGCTCAACGCTCAAGGCACCAACGCGATCCTCATTGAGCACGCGCTCACAGGTGACTCGCACGTCACAGCAGGTGCTTCTGACACGTCCGGCTGGTGGGAAGACGTGGTTGGGCCTGGCAAAGCGATCGACACCCGCGAGTTTTTTGTCGTGTGCACCAACGTGCTTGGTGGATGCAACGGCTCCACCGGACCCAGCACACCTGTCGACGACATTGAACTGGGTGCGGCATTTCCACAGGTCAGCATCCGCGACATGGTGCGAGCAGAAGCGCTGGTTGCTGATGCGTTGGGAATTGAGCGGTTCTACGCGGTTGTAGGCGGGTCCCTGGGTGGGGCGAGGGCCACGGAGTTCGCAGCCACCCAACCCCACCGTGTTGAACGAACAGTGGTGTTGGCCGCCCCGGCGTACTCATCGGCTGACAACATTGCGTGGGCACACACGCAGTTGCAGGCCATCCAGCTGGACCCCAATTACCACGGAGGCAACTACGCTCACCACAGCGTGAAGCCCCTGTACGGTCTGGGACTCGCGCGCCAGATTGCCCACCTGACATACCGCAGCGGTGATGAACTCGACGGCAGGTTTGGGCGCGAACACCAACCGTCCATGCCCGGCTACTACCAGGTGCAAAGCTACTTGGACTACCAGGCTGGAAAGCTCGTTGGCAGGTTTGATGCCCAGTCGTACTGCGTGCTCACCCGGGCACTCAGGGACCATGATGTTCGCCGAGGTCGTTCCCAGCTGACCGTGCCCGGCCTCCATGTGGTGTCTCTGTCCTCTGACCGGCTCTATCCGCCCAGCCAGGTCAAAGAGCTGGCTGGGCTTGCCGGGGCCCACTCGTACACGGAGGTCGAAACCGACGCAGGCCACGACGGGTTCCTTACAGAATCCGCAGAAGTGAGTAAGATCCTCCGCTCAGTATTGGGCTAAGCAGGTTCTAGGACTTCTTTTTCTTGGCCCGGATGATGCGCTCATCGATGGGGTAGTCGGTGCGTGAACGTGCTTGGCGTGCATGAGCCGTCGCTTCATTCTGACGCGCTGCCTCCTGGCCCTCAGAAATCTGGGTACGCCGGTGCTCACTGGTGAAGCCGAACATGTCCGCAAGGTCCTGTGCGTTTTGTGCAAGCTTGCGGCACAGTCGGCCAATCGTGGGCTCGACCATGCGTGCCCGGGCCATGGACAAGCGGCCGTACATCACGTGCCACCCAATGTGTTCGTGAATGAGGGTCAGTCCGTACAGGTCACGGATGCGTCGCAGCATCTTCGCTTCATCCGGGTGCTCCGTTGTGTCAATGGCACGCAGCCGCGCAGTGAGAGCCTTCCACTTCAGTAGGTGGATGTATGCTTCTGCGGTCTGGATGAGCTGATGCTGGTGGGCGTTAAAGAGATCCGCTGCAGCCTGGCGATCCATTTTGGCCGCTGGGCGCAGCTTCTGGGCGAGGTCGGAAAGCATCGAGTCGACCCTGCTGGAAAGAAGCGCTTCTTGCAACTGCCCGGACCTGATGCGTTTAGACGCAAGTGCGGGCGTGAACAGATCGCCGATGGTACGACCCATGCTGGCAATACCCGAACGGTAGAGCGAGTGCTCAGCGGCCTGGTGAGACAGGTACCTGGCGGCACCACCGAAGTCGATGTCTTTGAGCTCGCGTGAGTAGTCTTGCAAAAGGCGTTTGCCAACAAGCTGGAGCAGAACTGTGTTGTCGCCTTCAAAGGTGACGTAGACATCGAGGTCGTGGCGCAGTCCCACTAGGCGGTTGTCCCACATGAAACCGGCCCCACCGCAGGCTTCACGGCACTCCTGAATGGTGTCCAAGGCATCCCACGTGGATACAGCTTTGAACCCGGCGGCCTGACTCTCCAACAACTGCCTGGTGGCTTCCGGTGGTGCTTCACTACTGAATACTTCGTCGAAGGTGTCAAGAAGGTTTTCGTGCGCCACGGAGTTTGCCCACGCTTTTGCGACCAGTGGCATGAGTCTGCGCTGGTGCTCACCGTAGTCCATGAGGTGCACGCTTTCTCCAGGCACCCCGCCTTCGAACTGTTTGCGGTGCACGGCGTACCGCAGAGCAATATCGAGGGCCAGTTTGGACGCGACTGTCGATGCCCCGTCAAGAGACACGCGACCCATCACTAGGGTTCCCAACATTGTGAAGAAACGTTTACCGGGGGAGTGAATCGGCGAAGAGTATTCGCCGTCTTCAGCCACGTGGCCGTAGCGGTCGAGGAGGTTTTCGCGGGGTATCCGTACCTGGTCGAAACCAAAACGTCCGTTGTCGACGCCTGCCAGCCCTCCCTTGTAACCGTCGTCTTCGATTGTGACGCCCGGCAACGGTCGTCCTCCCTCAGAGCGCACGGGAACGAAGAAAGCGTGGACCCCGTAGTCGATGCCGGAGGTGATGAGGCGGGCGAACACAACGGCGGCCTGTGCGTGAGCTGCCGCGTTTCCGATGTACTCCTTGACCGCTTGCCGGTGTGGAGTGTGGATCACAAACTCTTGTTTCGCTGGGTCGTACGTGGCGGTCGTGTCCACGTTGGCTACGTCGGACCCGTGTCCAATTTCTGTCATTGCGAAGCTGCCCAAAAGTTTTCCTTCAAGAGCATCTTTGAGCCAGCGTGCGTGTTGTTCTTTGTTGCCGAGGTGGTGAATAGCCCCGCTGAAAAGCCCGTATTGCACGCCGGCCTTGATCTGAATGCTTGGTTCTGCCAAAACCAGTTCTTCAAATCCCGCTACGTATGATGCGTAGTCTTCGGGGCCACCCAAGTGCTTTGGCATCGAAAGTGTGGTGAATCCTGCGTTGGCAAGTGCGACCACGCCTTCAAGAGTTGCTTGGCGTTTACGTTCAAGGCTCCATTCGGGCTTGAGCCGAAGAGCTGAGTGAGCGGCAAATTCGCGACCCTTTTCTCGTACTGACGCGCGATCGCCCTCGAGGAACCGGCGCAAGTAATCAACGTCAACAGACAGCGGAGCTTTAGCATTCATGATTGTTTTCCTTCAACATCGTTGGTCGCAGGGGCGCTCTTCCACAGCCACGTACTCAAATGAGTCGCAAAGGTGTGCGGGTCAGTAGGATTGGTGAGCCACTCGTCGGTACACGCGCGCACAAAGCCCAGCGCACCTCGGGCCCACATGTATTGCTCTGGCTGGGTGAAGTTCATCCGCGCGCAGAGCAACTGGGCGATTGAGTCGAAAAAGGTCTGCTGGCCCGTCTGATTGGTGACACCACGGTCACAAAAGCGGTAGACATGTGGCCTGCTTGATGCGAGGTCCACGAACGCAGTGATCATGTGAGTGAGGGCTTCTCGCGGGCTCATGTCAGGTGTGGCGGCCCGATCGAGTTGTTGGGTAATGACCTTCATCGCCCATTTGCCCATGTCGTCAACGAGGCCGGCTCGGTCCCCAAAGTATCTGTACAAGACAGTCTTTGACGTGCCCGTGGCTTCACAGATTTGGTCCATTGAAGCGTCCGGTCCCAAATCGGCAACGGAGTGGCGCACCATTCGAAGCAGTTCACGGCGTCGTTCTCTTCGGTGTGCGTCCCACCGCAGAGCACGTCCGTCCTGTGTGACAGATTTCATGTAACTGACAGTATCAGGTACTGTCAGTTACAGATAATTTTCGCGCTTCTAGGAGGTAACGTGAACCGTCGCGCAGCAATTCTTGGTGGAAACCGCATTCCCTTTGCCCGCTCAAACAAGCAGTACGCTCACGCATCTAATCAAGACATGCTCACCAGTGCGCTCGACGGACTGGTCGCACGGTTCGGACTGGCCGACAAACGCCTCGGAGAAGTAGCCGGTGGAGCCGTTCTCAAGCACTCAAAAGACATCAACCTCACACGGGAGTCCGTCCTGGGATCCGCACTGAGCCCTACGACGCCAGCGTTCGACCTGGGGCAGGCGTGCGCAACAGGCCTCGAAGCCTGCGTGAGCATTTCCCAGAAGATCCGCTTGGGACAGATCGAGTCGGGGATTGCAGGAGGAACCGACACCACCTCGGACGCGCCCATTGTCGTCAGTGAAGGACTGCGCGAAAACCTCCTCGCGCTGTCCCGCGCCCGCACAATCCCTCAGAAACTGCAGGCCATTGCACGGATTCGCCCACAAGACTTTGCTCCAGTTGCCCCAAGCACGGCCGAGGCGCGCACCGGCCTGAGCATGGGTGAACACCAAGCGCGCACGACCGCACACTGGGGTATTACGCGAGAAGCTCAGGACGAGCTGGCCCTGGCTTCCCACACCAACATGGCTGCGGCGTGGGACCGCGGATTCTTCGACGATCTCGTGACCCCATACTTGGGTGTCACCCGCGACACCAACCTGCGTGCCGACTCCACGATGGAAAGCCTGGCAAAACTCAACCCCGTTTTCGGGCGCAACCTGGAAACAGAGGCCACGATGACCGCAGGAAACTCCACCCCTCTGACCGACGGGGCATCCACCGTACTTTTGGGAAGCGAAGAGTTCGCGGCTGAACTGGGAATCGAACCCCTGGCATACCTGGTTGACGCCGAGGCTGCCGCAGTTGACTTCGTTGAAGGCGAAGAGGGACTTCTGATGGCTCCCACATACGCAGTGCCACGCCTGCTTGCTCGCAGCGGGTTAACCTTTGAAGACATCGACGTATTTGAGATTCACGAAGCGTTCGCATCCACCGTCCTGTGCCACCTTGCGGCATGGGAAAGCGAAGAGTTCTGCACGCAGAAGCTGGGACTTGACGCGCCTCTTGGAACCGTTGACCGCGCGAAACTCAACCCCAACGGATCGTCCTTGGCAGCCGGCCACCCATTCGCCGCTACTGGTGGCCGAATCGTGGCACAAACCGCAAAGCACCTGAAAGAAACCGGACAGAAGCGCGCCCTCATCTCCATCTGTGCTGCAGGTGGACAGGGAGTTGCCGCAATTGTGGAAGCAGACTAGGAGTTGCACATGGTTAAAGACACCTACCTCAATCTTGCAAACGGTGCACTTGCGCCGGTCGTGAAAAAGCTCGGTCTTCCGCAGCCCGTCCCGTTGCGCCGATTCAACGTAGCTGGCGGTTCCGGTTTCACCAAAGATCCTGTTCTGGTGCTCGGGGACTCTGCGGCTGACACGGTTGCTGAGCTGCTCCTTGAGAACGGCTTCTCGGTACACCGGTCTGCAGACCCCAGTTTTAAATACCAGGGAATCATCGCAAGCTTCATCGACGCGCAGAGCCCCGACGACCTCGGCGACACGGTTCTCCAAATCTCACCAGCGCTTAAGCAGACTGCCCGCTGTGCACGTGTGGTTGTTCTATCGCGTGCGCCTGAAGGTGAACAGCCATCGGTTGACGCAGCACGTAACGGTGTCACCGGGATTGTGCGTTCAGTCGCGCACGAAATGCGATACGGAGGCACGGCCAACGGAATTGTGCTGGGTTCAGGTGTTGACGTGAACGCCGCGTCTGTCACCGGAGCTCTGTGGTTCTTGCTGTCCGCCAAGTCAGCCTATGTGTCAGGTCAGTTGCTCACCGTGGGAGACGACCGGGGACAGGCTGTGACGTCGGATGAGTTTGACGGTGTGCGTGAGAACGGACCGCTTGCAGGCAAGGTCGCGGTAGTGACAGGAGCTGCGCGGGGGATCGGTGCCGCAATTGCACGCACCCTGCACCGCGACGGCGCATACGTGTACGGCGTTGACGTGCCGCAAGCTGGGCAGGCGTTGGCTGCAACGATGAACTCGGTTTCCGGAAAAGCGATCCACCTGGACATCACCGCAGAAGACGCAGCGGCCAAAATCGCGCAAGCAGTGGGCAAGCCCATCGACATCCTCATTCACAACGCGGGAATCACGCGAGACAAGCTGCTGGCCAACATGGACACCAGCCGGTGGAACTCAGTGATCGCAGTCAACATCGAGTCGCAGTTGCGGATGAACGAAAAGCTCACCGAACTTGGGGCGTGGGGAAGCCAGCCGCACGTCGTTTCCCTGGCATCCACCTCGGGCATTGCGGGTAACCGTGGGCAGACCAACTATGCGGCGTCGAAAGCTGGCGTGATCGGCATGGTTGCCGCCTCCCAGGACAAGTTCGCTCAACTTGGCGGTTCCATCAACGCGGTAGCACCCGGATTCATCGAAACCGACATGACCGCCAAAATGCCCACGCTGACCCGCCAGGTGGCGCGACGCTTGTCGAGCCTGCAGCAAGGTGGATTGCCCGAGGACGTCGCAGAAGCGATCGCGTTCTTGGCCTCACCTGCGGCAACCGGCGTGAATGGTCAGACGCTGCGCGTGTGCGGACAGAACATGGTAGGTGCGTAATGGGTTCGACACTTAACGTTTATGGCCGTGCTGTACTGGGTACAGTCAAGAAGCCAAAGCCGGGCCCCGTGCCTCAGCGGACACTGACGCGCACAGTGACCATCGACCCTGATGCAGTGGCGCGTTTCAACACGGTAACTGAACTGCCCGTCAACAACGACGTGCCCGCGCCATATCTGCACACGCTGGGGTTTGGCCCCAGTCTTGAGCTCATGACCGCTCCAGATTTCCCAGTGCCGGTCTTGGGCATGGTCCACGTGTACAACCGATTCACACAACACGCCAAAGTGCCCATGGGCGCGGAGGTGACGTTGCAGATTTCGGTGAGCCGACCTCGGGCGCGGGACGCTGGAAGCGAACTGGACGTGATTGTTCACGGTTCCGTTGACGGCAAGGCTGTGTTTGAGGACGTGTCCACGTACTTTGCGAAGAAGACCAAGCTTCCCGAGGCGGATGAGCCAGCGCCTGCCCGCCGCCTGGATCTGCCGGAGGGTAGTGCGGTTGCTACGTGGACGTTCCCGGCGGGGCTGGGGGAGAGGTACGCGCGCGTGTCAGGTGACTACAACGTCATTCACTTGAACAGCCTGATTGCGAAGGCGTTCGGGTTCCCACGGACGATTGCGCACGGAATGTACACGGCTAGTAAGGCATTTGCGCAGTCTGGCGTGAGTGCCGAGGCGTTCGTGTGGGACGTGCAGTTTGCGAAGCCGATTTTCTTGCCTGGGCGTGCGAATGTTGTCGTTGACAGGACTGATGGTGTCCGCGTTGGTGTGGTGCGGCCGAAGGACGGTGCGCCACACCTGGTGAGCCTGGTGCGAGATGCCTGATGTGGCTGTGTGACGCACGTCATTCATGACGTGTTGGCGTCGAGTTGTATAACAGTGCGTGAACCGTGTACAGTATCTTTCGTTGCCCGCGCGGGTGGCGGAATAGGTAGACGCGCTAGCTTGAGGTGCTAGTGCCCAATTTATCGGGCGTGGGGGTTCAAGTCCCCCTCCGCGCACAAATG
>NZ_ADNU01000044.1 GCF_000178455.1 Brevibacterium mcbrellneri ATCC 49030
GCGGGTGTTTGGTGAGTTCGTTGGCGCGGGTGTGGTGAACGAGCTGTGTGTGACGGTGGCGTCGTGGATTGTGGCCGGTGAGGCGCCTCGCATTGCGCACTCCGAGGCAGAACATCCAACCAGGATGACCCTCACCTCGGTGCTTCGCCAGGGGAGCGAAATTTTCCTGAGGTACGTGCTGAAGTGATGGTGCGTAGCGGGTAGGCGAAGGTACGAAAAAGCGGGACAAGCACTGCGTGTCCCGCTTTATTTATGCTCCCCCGGCTGGGCTCGAACCAGCGACCCTTCGATTAACAGTCGAATGCTCTGCCAACTGAGCTACGGAGGAATATCGTGCTGAGCACGAGAATTAACAGTAACAGCTTTTTAAACGAACTCAAAATTGATGCGCCACGCGGTTCGTATAAGTGTTTTTTCAAACGTACACTGAACGGTTGTAAAGTTTCTCCAACACCTGAAGGTCTACGTGTCAGTTCGCGAAGCGTCGACGCCTGTCGAAGAAAATCTGTCCTACCCGGCAAGCATTCCGGCGGTCCTTGTCGAACGTCTACGGGACTACCCGAACGACGTCTACTGTGAGCGCCGCGGTGCATCGGGCATGTTTGAGCAGATCACCGTGCGTGACTACGCCCGTGACGTATTCACCACGGCGCGGGGATTGATCGCCCACGGGCTGAAGCCTGGCGACCGTGTAGGTCTTATGGGCAACACCAGTTATGACTGGGTCGTGTGCGACTTGGCGATCATGTGCGCCGGCGGGGTTGTGGTGCCCATCTATCAGACGAGCTCCACCAGGCAAGTGGAATGGATCGCAGAAAACTCGGATCTGACCGCGCTGATCGTGGAGTCGGAAGAGTATGCGAATGTCACCGCCCCTGTCGTAGAGAAACTGTCGTTGGACCTCCACGTGATCGACAGGGGAGACGTGAAACGTCTCCAGGGTGCTGCAAATGAGACCCCGCAGGACGAGGTCGATACCCGCATCCACGCACTCCAGCCCGATGACATCGCGACCATCGTGTACACCTCGGGAACCACGGGAAACCCCAAAGGCGCGCTACTGAGCCACGCAAACTTCATGCACCACGCCGTCAACGGTGTGGAAAACCCGGCACTGGGCGGGACAGTTCTGGCCGGTCAGGATAGCCGCATCCTCATGTTCTTGCCGCTGTCGCACGTGTTTGGTCGGTTCATCGAGTTCGTGTGCCTGTACAGCCGGTGCGTTGTGGGGTACACGCCGTCGATGAAGACTGTCGTGGACGACCTCGGCGATTTCAAACCAACATGGCTCCTGGCCGTCCCCCGCGTTTTTGAGACCGTGTTTAACAAGGCGCGCAACGCAGGCAAGCTGCAGAAGATGATTTTCGATTGGGCGTCTCGTGTCGCGCATGCGTACTCGGTGGCCCAAGACCGAGGTGGCCCCGGGCTGGGTCTGAAAGCCCAGCATGCAGTGGCGGACGCGGTGGTGTTTTCGAAACTGCGCAAGGCCCTGGGTGGCGATGTTGAGTACGCGATTTGCGGTGGCGCGCCGCTGGGGCAGTGGTTGGGGCACTTCTATCGTGGGCTCGGCATTCACATTTTGGAAGGGTACGGGGCGACCGAGACCGCAGCTCCCACGTCTGTGAACCTTCCCGGGCACTTGAAGGTTGGCACGGTGGGGACAGCGTTTCCTGGTGCTTCTTTGCGAGTAGTGGAATCGGGTGAGATCCAGATCAAGGGGCCCCACGTTTTCCGTGGCTACCTGGATAACCCGGAGGCGACCGAGGAGGCCTTTGACGACGGCTGGTACAAGACGGGCGACCTCGGGAAGCTCGATGACGAAGGTTACCTCACGGTGACGGGGCGGGTGAAGGAACTGCTCGTGACCGCAGGCGGTGAGAACGTGCAGCCAGCTGTTCTCGAGGACTCACTCCGCAGGCACACGCTCATTTCTGAAGTGGTAGTTGTGGGGGACCGGGAGCGGTTCGTGGGAGCCATGATCACGCTCGACGGTGAAATGCTTCCCGGGTGGTTGAAAACCCACGGATTGCCTGCGATGAGCATTGAAGAGGCCGGTCGCCACCCCAAGGTGCGCGAAGCGCTCGACGTTGCTGTGAAGTACGCGAACGAGAACGTTAACCGTGCGCAGTCGATTAGGAAGTACGTGGTGTTGCCGCGGGATCTCGAGCAGACAAAGGACGAGCTTTCGGCGTCGTTGAAGGTGCGTCGTCCCGTTGTGATGAAGAACTTTGCCCGGGAGTACGCTGCCCTGTACGACAAGTAGTTTGTGGGTGTGCGGAGTGGGTGAGTCGACGGCGAGTGTGTCTGATCGCCGTTCGAGCTGAGTTGCCTGGGTGTGCCGTACTGTGTAGGGCCGTACTGAGTGAGGGCGTCTTCCGTTAAGGAGGCGCCCTTTGGCGTTGCGGTAGAAAGTCTCAGCCGAGGTGCGACCAGCTAGCGTGCCGAGGTGGTCCTGGCCTGACAAGGTGGCTAGCTTTCTCTGGTTGGGGTAGTAGCGGGCCTGTTGCTCTGGGGTTGTGGCGGGGTCTACTGGTGACTTGGCTCTTTATGTTTCAGTCCATACGGCGCGAAGCGAGCGATACGGCGCATTATATTGCGCAGTTTCGCTCGCTTTGCGCCGTAATGCCCGGTTTGTGCGGTGTATTCGTGGAGCATGTATAACTGCCTGTTGCCCTACGGGGCGCTGGGCGTAAGGCTCCTGTTGTACACACTTTTTGAGCATTAAACTCGGCTCGCGACTGTGCACATCCTTTGGCTTACATGAGGGTGTTGCTGGTGAAGCGCGATCGGCTGTAAGAGTCGAGTGTCCTACGCGCGCTGGCAAATGTCTTGTAGCGCTGGTCTATCGTCACTATCACTTTCGCTGGCGAGCGTCGTCTGCGGTGTCCACAGCTGAATGCGGTTCACTGATCGCTTTTCGCGCCCGTAGCTCAGCGTTCGTCGTCTCCTCAATTGAGCGCTTGTCGTTTTCTCAGCTGAGCGTTCGTCGTGCCGATGTCTGAGCGCTTTTGGCTTCTCCAGCTGAAGCCTTTTGGTATCACTCACTGAACGCTCGTTCGAGAATAAATCGAAACAAAACGAAAAAAACCCTTGACTCTTACATTCGAACACAAATAGAATAGAAACACACAAGGAGGTGAAACCATATGACCACAACAGATCACCATGTACGCAATGACATGTATGACGGGCCGGCTGTTGAACTCTTCGAAACAGTCAAAACGACCACGCGCCTCATGGACGAAGCCCGGGTGAAACAAGCCGAAGCAGTCGCTTCTTTGATCAGCGCCCACGTAACGCCTGTGGATGATTTCACCGATGGCATGCACGCGGTGTTCACCTCCAACCCTGGTGTAGGACCGCTGGTCACTAACGGGAAAGCAGGACAAAGCTCTGGTGTTCAGACTTCTGTTGGCGTGGATGATGTGGTGGCGTGTGTGGCCCTGCCTTCTGGTGAAGTGTGCACGGTTGCCAGTGTCGAACGCGTACCAGACGAGTTACCCACCCCAACAGAAGGGGTGCTAGCGAAGGTTTTGGATTGTACGCGTGCCCAGGTGGTGACCCAGGTGCGGAAAATCATGACAGCTGTGGTGCTCATGCCCAAACTCTGGTCACTAGCCAGGCAGGGTGTGATCGGGTTCGACCGGGTGTTGTATAC
>NZ_ADNU01000043.1 GCF_000178455.1 Brevibacterium mcbrellneri ATCC 49030
GGAGCGTTGTATAGAACCGGTGCTGAACTGCTCCAACAACATCGTAGACAAAGTCGACTGGGCTCGCACTCCTGGCTAAACCGAGGATTACCAACTTGCCGCCCGGGGAAACTAGACTACGTAACCTTTCCAGCACCCCTTCACAATCGGGTAAGTGGTGAACCGTTGCTACTGCAGTGACAAGATCGAACTGCTGTTCCCCAAAGTCATGGATCATCACATCGCCATGCACCCACCTGATTCCATGCTCACGCCGACGCGCAATAGCTAGTACGTCATTACAGGCATCAATCGCCTTCACAATCAAGCCGCGAGCATTCAACGCTTGCGCCAATAGACTCTCACCACATCCCACATCGAGTGCGGTATGCACTGACGGTCGACAATGATCAAGAATCAGTTTGTGATAGTGCCGATTATGGTTCCAACCATCCTGCGTTGATTCTTCCACTCCGGATTCACGCTACCTGGTGCGGTCTATCGATTTAACCTGATCAGCAATCGCTTCGCTCTCTACTTCGAGGTTGTATTGCGACTGCAGATTGAGCCAGAACTGCGGCTCCACTCCAAAGTATCGCCCCAAACGCGACGCCGTGTCAGCAGTGATGGCGCGCTTGCCATGCACTATCTCGTTGATCCGCCTCGGTGGGACACCTATGGGCACAGAAAGCTTGTGCCACGTGGATGCCGAATTCTTCAATGAATTCCTCCGTCAGAATCTCTCCCGGGTGAGCCGGAGGGCGATTGTCGGTGGTAGTCAACCATCTCAGCCTCCTCTGGCCTCGCAATGGTGTAGTCACATGGAATATGCGATGTTGCGTGACCCCACTCACTCGCTTTAACCCGCGCTTGGTGTGAATCGAACGATGCTTGATCAGTGGATTGTTCTGACACATTCCATACGAGCGGGTCGTCAGATTGAGTGACCTCGAAGCGCAGACACCCGGGTTCATCACGAGAGAGCTCAACGTGCTTTGGAAGGAACCGTTCAACGCTCGAAACATCACTAACGTCCTTGCAGATCAGGGTGCCGTTCAGCTCGATCGTGCTCATAGAACACCTTCGCTAAAAGTCAGACGTTGTCACACATTAAACCAGAACTCCACTGCGTTCCGCAGCCAAGTAACCTGTGACGTCCTCATCACGCGTCGCGACGTTAGTTCTCGAACATAGGTTATCCTTGCACTAACTGGCCCCGCCCCAGCCATGAGCACATCTATGGCTAGTGGGCATAGTCGCCCGCTCCGATGCAGAACTACCCACTTGCGCCAATCGCCACTACCTAGTAGGTGAACATAATGACGACCAACGACGCAATCAACACTTCCGATACGCCCACAGATAAAGATCGGCAATCGCACCACGATGAACTCCATAAGTTTGTTTCATCCAACAAAACTAGTGTCCAACTGGCCACCAGCTACGTACTTGAATGCTTCGGTCGATCGCGCCGTGGAGCCATCGTCAACCGTCGGATCAATGAGTGGCTCGCGGAGAACCAATTGGAAATGTTCCCGGATATCAGTTCAGCCGACTATTACGGCGACGTCGAGATCCGACGCCTCTCCTCGGACTCCGAACCGCAAACGCCAAAGCCTGATATATCGTCAAACGAATCCGCCTCAGAGAAATCGGCAGTGGGTGGCTGGGTTTTGTCTTCCTTAAAGAGTGACGCCGATGAGCTAGATAGCCTTCAGTACGGGGACTCAGTAAGCGACGCGATTGAACTAATGCAACAACGAAATCGCACCAAGTTGCCACTCTTCTTCTCGAAGAACGACAGGTCGACTCTCATCGGTACGGTGACCATCTCGGACCTCACCTTTGACAAAGTATCCGACCAGACGAAACTTATTAATGTGGCCACAACCCAGGTTCCAGTAGTAGGAACGAATGAGAAGCTTTTCGACTGGGTCTCGACCATTCTTCAGCACGGATTTATCTACGGAAAAAACGCAAGAAACGAGATCGTACAGATCTACACTACGTGGGACCTAGCGACCCATCTAAACTCGATCGCCGCAATGTTCCTGCGCGCTAACGAGATCGAAGAGCTTCTACGGGGGGTTCTCGCGGATGTTCCGGAAGCGAAGCTCAAGAAGGCCATAGCCATAAAGAAGGGCCCACTGACAGACGTGTATATAGACACAGAACAAAGCATTACACTAACAAAGGAAGAAGTTGACGCCAGCGGGCCAGATGACTCCGAGAAGTCGTATGCGCAAAAGCTAACGTTTGCGGACTACATCAAGGCCGTAGCTGACGACACGATATGGTCTGAGGTGTTTCGCGTGGGTCGCATCTCCGACGAGGACAAGCCACGATGCATCCGAAGCCTGAACGATGCTCGCCTCGCACGTAACCGTGTGATGCATTTCAATCGATCTGAAATACCTGAAGACATGATTCCATCATTCGAGGCCTTGGCAGTGTGGTTGCGCCAGATAATGCAGTCGAAATCTTAGCGAGAGTCAACAGCTGAATCGCATTCTGAAGGCCCACTTCGAACCCTTTCCATATTGCACAGAGGAAATTGATCCCGCGGGCCAGATCCCTTCCCCCTCCAGGCAGAGTCAACGGATCTTCGGCGTTTTCGCTCAGCCGGATCCGGACGCATTCTCACAGTCAGTTACGGAACGAAAATAGATTCAGCACGGTTCCCACTGCCACCAAAACTCTTCCCGCCGAAGTTAATTACCAGCTTCTAACCGCCGGCGCAGCTCGACCTCGTCCTGATCACTAAGCCCTGCTAGCCTCTCGACACTCCGCTCTTCCTCGTACCGCATAGCGTCCGCCAGTGTCTCCTTCAACGGGCGAACGTGTAGTCCGGCTTCGTACGCGGCTTTACACTCGAGCAACGCGATGTTGCGCCACTGCGGGCCGGGGACCCACAACGGCAGCGACTTCGGTCCCATCCATGGGTTCACTTCGAACGCAAGTAGCTCTTCGTCGGGGACATGTCGCGCCGTCGCCCGCGATGCAGTGAGATCGCGGGAAATCGTATACACCTCCGCCAATGTGGCGGCGTGGCCGGTCGCGTTGAATGTTCCCTCCCGAGCGACCTCCGCAGATTCGACGATCCAGTCAGCCAGGTCCTCCGCATCGATCATGGCGATGGGGAACTTCGGGTCCGGAACAATGACATCGTCGCCCGTTGGGTGCGCGAAGCGCCACGGGTAGTAACCGCTGCGTCCTGTGCCATCACCGTAGCCTGCGATCAGACCGGGACGCACAATCATCACCGATCCACTGACAGCCCGATAAGCCGCTTCGCAGGCGGACTTGGCCGCCGGATACTGTTCCATGCTCTCCATGGCGTCGAGATCTAGCGGCTCGACCACAGGATCGGACTCGGCAGAGATTCTCCCCTGATCCGCGTACACGCTGCTCGAAGATACAAACACACGGTGCTTAGCTTGGAGTTTCGTGGCTGCGTCCCGCGCGTGCTTAGGCTGACTCGTCAGATCGACGACCGCATCCCAGGACCGCGTGGCAACCTTGTCATACGCATCTTCACGGTCACGGTCTGAACCAACAAACTCGACCCCAGCGGCTGGCTCCCCCGTGCCTCGTGCGAGGCACGTGACGCGGTGCCTCCGTGCAAGCGCAACACGTGCGATGTGTCGTCCAAGAAAACCTGTACCACCAAGCAACAAAATATCCATGCCACCAGTCAAGCATCGCGGCGCCTTTCGCGCGAGCGACTTCGCTCTCGGCATAGCCGGGCTAGATTCAAAGGTCAGAGCGGAACCAATCCCACCTGTTCTCCACTTGCAGCACTACTTCTGACGAGCAGGTTTATACGTTAAACCTGAACTCGACCACGTCGCCGTCGGCCATAACGTAGTCCTTGCCTTCCATACGGACCTTGCCGGCGGCTTTCGCCTCGGCCATCGAACCCAGTTCATCCAGGTCTTCAAAGGACACGATCTCAGCCTTAATGAAGCCCTTCTGGAAGTCAGGGTGAATGACGCCGGCCGCCTCGGGAGCGGCCCATCCCTTACGGATAGTCCACGCACGAGCCTCCTTGGGGCCCGCAGTCAGGTAAGTCTGCAAGCCAAGCGTGTCGAAGCCAACGCGCGCCAGCTTGTCCAAACCAGGCTCATCCTGCCCAGTGGATTCGAGCATTTCGGCGGCTTCTTCAGGATCAAGCTCAATGAGCTCCGCTTCAAACTTCGCGTCCAAGAAAATCGCCTCAGCTGGCGCAACGAGTTCGCGCATCTTCGCCTGCATGGCTTCGTCGGCCAGCGCGGGCCATCTGCGGAAAGATCGCCAAGACTCATCTGGAGGTCGCCCAGGCCGCGGACAAAATCGGCGTGAACAACGCGCCCTTCCGTGTCCACCGCTTTGTGCCGCGGGCCTCCGCCCCGATGCCGCTGCTGGGTGCTGTCGCGGCCACAACCAATCACATCGAGGTTGGCACCGGGGTCATCGACATGCGCTATGCAAACCCGCTCCACCTCGCCGAAGAGGCCGCATCGCTGTACCACATTTCCGGTGGCCGCGTGGCGCTAGGCGTTTCACGCGGCGCCCCCGAGGTGGCTGACCGCGGCTGGGAGGCCTTCGGCTACAAGGGCGAAGCTCCCAACGGCGCGGACGTGGCACGCGCCCACCTCGAGGCGTTCATGGCTTCAGTGGACGGCAACGGGTTCGCCACCGCCGCACCGCTGGACCGGCAGTACCCCAACATGTTCCATCCCGGCTCCGCCCTGCCGGTCTTCCCCATGGCGCCAGAGCTGCGCAAACACATTTTCTACGGCTCCGGCACCCACACCTCGGCGGAACAGGCCGCCAAGGACAGGCTTAACCTAATGTCCTCCACCCTGATTTCCGCGACCACCGCCGAGACCCTGGGCGAAATCCAGGCGGATCAGATCAGCCGCTACCGCGCCGCATGGAAGGAGGCGGGCCACGATTGGACGCCGCGCGTGTCGGTGTCTCGCTCTATCTTCCCCATCGTCGACGGCGCGGACATGCAGTTGTTCGGCATGCAGGCCTCCGGCTCCGACCAGGTGGGCACGCTGCCTGACGTCGGCGCCTCCACCTTCGGCCGCACCTACGCCGCCGTCATGTCCGCCGACACCCTGCTCATCACCATCCCCGCCGGGATGGGCGTGGACGTCAACGTGAATATCTTGGACAACTTCACCACGCATGTCGCCCCCGCGTTGGGTTGGCAGCCAAACCGCGAAAGCCCAGTTACCGGCTATCCCATCGCCTAATTCCCGCAGGTCGCAAGCTCTTCGCTTCAATGTCAGTTCAGTGTGTTTTGAATAGTTCAGTATTGGCTGTATAGTTCAGCACATGCTGACTATTGCTTCACGCCTCGATGTCATGAACCGGCTCGGCCGGGCCATGGCGGATCCGACGCGCTCCAGAATCCTGATGACTCTACTCGACGGCCCGAGCTACCCGGCTGTGCTTTCGCGCGACCTGGACCTGACCCGCTCGAACGTCTCGAACCACCTGACCTGCTTGCGTGACTGCGGCATCGTCGTCGCCGAGCCGGAGGGCCGCAAGACCCGCTACGAAATCGCCGATCCGCACCTCGCGGCAGCGCTCAAGGCGCTAGTGAACGCGACGTTGACTGTCGACGAAAACGCCCCGTGCATCGACCCTGAATGCTCGGTGCCCGGCTGCGGCGAGAAAGGTGCGGAGGCATGAGTTCAGCATGTGGATGCGAACACGAACCAGCCACGGAAATCGAAGATCTCGATCGGCCATGGTGGAAGGACCCCGAACTACTGCTACCGATCTTCTCTGGCGTAGCCCTCGGTATAGGCCTGGCGCTGGACTGGGCCGGATTGGAGACACCCGCGACAATACTGTTCTGGGTCGGCCTGCTGCTAGGGGCGTATACGTTCGCGCCTGGAGCGATCCGGAACCTTGTCACAAAGCGCAAGCTCGGCATTGGGTTGCTGATGACGATCAGCGCGGTCGGCGCGGTGATCCTCGGCTTCGTCGGAGAGGCCGCGGCTCTAGCGTTCCTGTACTCGATCGCTGAGGCACTGGAGGACAAGGCGATGGACCGGGTCCAGGGCGGACTGCGGGCACTGTTGAAGTTGGTGCCGCAGACCGCGACGGTGCTGCGCGACGGCACGGCGGTCGAGGTCGCAGCGAAGGACCTCGTGGTTGGCGAGCTGATGCTCGTTCGCCCCGGGGAGCGGATCCCCACGGACGGCATCATTCGTTCCGGACGCTCCAGCCTTGACACTTCAGCGATCACCGGAGAATCCATTCCGGAGGAGGTCGCACCCGGCGACGAGGTGCCCGCGGGAGCGATCAACTCCGCCGGTGTGCTGGAGGTCGAGACGACCGCAGCTGGAACGGACAACTCGCTGACCACACTCGTGGACCTGGTCGAGCAGGCACAGGCGGAAAAGGGCGACCGCGCCCGGATCGCCGACCGGATTGCCCGGCCCCTAGTGCCCGGGGTGATGATCCTGGCGGTGCTGGTCGGTGTGATTGGCTCGCTGCTGGGCGACCCCGAGACGTGGATCACCCGTGCACTGGTGGTCCTGGTCGCAGCGTCGCCGTGCGCGTTGGCAATCTCCGTGCCGCTGACGGTCGTGGCCGCGATCGGCGCGGCCAGCCAGTTTGGCGTGGTCATCAAGTCCGGCGCGGCGTTCGAGCGGCTCGGCGGCATCCGTCACCTGGCGGTGGACAAAACCGGAACCCTCACCCGCAACCAGCCCGAGGTTACCGGCGTAGTCCCGGCAGTGGGATTCGATCGGGCGCGGGTGCTTGCCTTCGCGGCGGCAGTTGAGCAGCAATCGACGCACCCCCTCGCCGCAGCTATCGTGGCAGCGGTGCCCGAAGCGCCCGACGCCCAGGACATCAGCGAGGAAGCCGGGCATGGCATCGGCGGCACCGTCGAAGGCCGACGGGTGCTGGTGGGTAGCCCCCGGTGGATCGACGCCGGGCCACTGAATGCAGACGTTAAGCGCATGGAGTCCGAGGGCCAAACCTGCGTCCTTGTCACCGTCGATGACGCCCTCGCCGGGGCGATCGGGGTCCGTGACGAGCTGCGGCCAGAGGTGCCCGAAGCTGTGCAGACCTTGCATGCTAACGACGTGAAAGTGAGCATGCTCACCGGCGACAACACTCGCACCGCCCGGGCGCTGGCTGAAATCGCCGGGATCGACGACGTGCGCGCCGAGCTACGCCCGGAGGACAAGGCAAGCATCGTCGCCGAGCTCTCCTCCAAGACGCCGACGGCGATGATCGGCGACGGCATCAACGACGCGCCGGCACTGGCGGGCGCGACGGTGGGTATAGCGATGGGAGCGACCGGCTCTGACGCCGCGATCGAGTCCGCTGACGTCGCCTTCACCGGCCACGACCTCCGGCTGATCCCGCAGGCACTGAAGCACGCTCGCCGAGGCAGCAGGATCATCAACCAGAACATCGTGCTGTCTCTGGCTATCATCATCGTGTTGATGCCGCTGGCGATCAGCGGCGTGCTGGGCTTGGCCGCCGTCGTGTTGGTTCACGAGGTCGCTGAAGTTATCGTGATTTTGAACGGCCTGCGGGCTGCGCAAGCGAAGCGCTGAGCCACACTTTCGTCCAGCGCGCTGGCTCTCCAATGCGGATCTTGGAAGGATCGAGCTGCTCAGGGACCAAGCGTCATCTCAAAACTTTTGATGCCGAGCTTTATCGACACGGCCCGCGACTACTTGGGCAGTGTGTTTGGCAAAGGGCCCAACACCCATCAGCGTTGCTGAGCCGTCCCCGGTCCAGTTGCCGTAACCGACCAGATGCAGATTCTGCACCGCAGGTTCGCGGCCACGCATGAGGTGCCGGAATGGGCCGAGAGCCGGACGGAAACCAGTGCACCAAATCAGGTGGTCGTGGTCGAGCTCGCTCAAGCTATCGAAGATGGGGGTAGCGCTGAGCTGACCGGAGTTGCGGAGCTCACGTAAATGAGGAAGCGCGACAATGTCCCCGAGGTTCGGTCCGGAATCGCCGCCGAGAATCCGGCGGCGGCTGCGCAGAAAGAGATCGCGGCCATCGACATCGTCAGGCATCCAGCGCGGTTGCTCACGTGTGAACCATGTGACCTCCGACCTCCCAATGAGGTCTGCGGCGATCTGGGCACCCGAGTTCGCCCCGCCGACCACCGCGACTTTCGCGCCGCGGAATGGTTCGGGACCAGGGTAGGTCGACGAGTGCCACTGGCGTCCCTGGAAGGTGCCGGGATAGTGGGGCACGAAGGGCGCGGACCACGTGCCGGTAGCCGCGATAACGTGTTCCGCTGTGAATTGACCGACGCTCGTACTGAGGTAGAACATCCCTTCCTCATGGGACACGCTGTGAACGTGCACTGGGCGCCTAACCGGGAGGTCATAGCGTTTTTCGTAGTTTTCCAGATAGTCGATTACATGGCTTGCCGGCGGGTACCCCGGGTACCGCGGCATAGGCCAGCCGGGCAGATTGGAGAACTCCGCGGCGGAGAAAAGCGTCAGTGAAGGCCACGTGTGCAACCACGCTCCACCGGGTTCCTCTTGGTTGTCTAGGACCAAGAAGTCCACTTTGAAGCGCCGCAAGTAGTACGACGTGGCTAGGCCGGACTGGCCACCACCGACGACGATGGCAGTGTGATGCTCCGTGGCGCTTCTCACCTCACCGGGCACATGCCCGCCCAGTCGTGTCTCGGCGAGCTCACCAACGGGAGGGAGCTTGTCAATGGTATTCAACAATCTCCGCCTCAGCACCCTGCGTTACACGTTGAACTTGAACTCCACGGCATCTCGTTGCAAAGTTACTCCCTCTCGTTAACACCATCAAAAGGAGTGTTATCCAATGAAAGCGTTCGGCCTCTTAAGCTCCGGGCATTACGCTTTCGGCAGCTAGCGCGGGCGATCTGCGGAAAAGATCGCCAAGACTCATCTGGAGATCACCCAGGCTGCGGACGAAATCGGCGTGAACAACGCGTCCTTCCGAGTCCACCACTTCGCGCTGCAGGCCTCCGCCACGATGCCGCTGCTGTGTGCTGTCTCGGCCACCACCAATCACATCGAGGTGGGCACCGGGGTCATCGACATGCGCTAGCGCATATCGGGGTTGTAGCGTTTGAGTCATTGACTCCCGTCGTCTACAAGTACCTACACACTTGATCGGTGCTGCACGTTTCAGGGTCCGGGTGCGCGGCGTCCTGTCTGAGATCCGCGATAGTGTCGCGTAGCACGGAGAGCTGCGCGATCTGCTGCTCGATCTCAGCGAGGCGCACGTCAAGCAGGTCGCGCACGTGCTCGCAGGGCGCATGGCCGCCGTCGCGGATGTCGAGGATCTGGCGGATCTGGGCGAGGGTGAGGCCCGCGGCCTGGCCGCGGTGGACGAAATCGATCCGAGCGACCATCTCGGGCGCATAGTCGCGGTATCCGGACGGCGTGCGCTCGGTCGGGGGCAGAAGGCCCTGTTCCTCGTAGAAGCGAAGGGTCTTCGCGGTAGTGCCCGCCCTCTCGGCGAGTTCTCCGATCCGCATTGCTGTCTCCCTCCGTGGCCGCGCTTGACCTTCCCCTGCACTGGAAGGTCCAGTATGGCTGAGACAGAGCAGAAAGCCAAGAGTTGACAGGAGCAGCGATGCCTACGAAGTACGATCTCGCCATCATCGGATCGGGAGGCGGCGCGTTCGCCGCTGCGATCCGCGCCAGCACGCTCGGGAAGTCGGTGGTGATGATCGAGCGAGGGACGCTCGGCGGCACCTGCGTGAACACGGGCTGCGTCCCGTCGAAGGCGCTCATCGCCGCGGCCGGCGCGCGGCACGTCGCCGTCGACGCCGCAACCCGGTTCCCCGGGATCGCGACGACGGCGGATCCCGTCGACATGCCCGCGCTGATCGCTGGGAAGCAAGCGTTGGTGGAGTCGCTGCGCGGCGAGAAGTACGCCGACGTCGCCGACTCCTACGGCTGGCAGGTCCTTCGCGGCGACGCCTCGTTCGTGGGCACCCCTGATGCGCCGGTTCTCGATGTTGCCAGAGCCGACGGAAGCGTCGAGACCATCGAGGCCCACCACTACCTGGTCGCGACTGGTTCTCGCCCGTGGGCACCGCCGATCGACGGCCTGGAGGAGACCGGATACCTGACCTCGACCACGGCGATGGAGCTGACGGAGGTCCCCGAGTCGCTGCTGGTGCTCGGCGGCGGCTACGTCGCCCTGGAGCAGGCGCAGCTGTTCGCCCGCCTCGGTTCGCAGGTCACGCTGCTCGTGCGGTCTCGGCTCGCCTCGAAGGAGGAGCCGGAGGTGTCGAAGGCGCTCCAGGAGGTGTTCGCCGACGAGGGCATCCGCGTCGTCAGCCGCGCAGTGCCCACCCGGGTCTCCCGCGGCACGGGAGGCGAGGCCGTCGTGACCGCCGCCGTGTCCGGCGGCTCGCAGGAGTTTCGCGCCGACCAGGTCCTGGTCGCCCTCGGACGCCGTCCCGTCACCGATGGCCTGAACCTCGATGCGGTCGGGGTGAATACCGGAGACTCCGGCGAGGTGGTCGTCTCCGACCGGCTGCAGTCCTCGAACCCGCGGATCTGGGCCGCGGGCGACGTGACCGGGCACCCCGAGTTCGTCTACGTCGCCGCCCACCACGGCACCCTCGTCGCCGAGAACGCGTTCGCCGACGCCGACCGGTCCGTCGACTACGCCCGCCTGCCGCGGGTGACGTTCACCGGGCCCGCGATCGGCGCGGTCGGGATGACCGAGAAGGACGTCCTCGCTGCGGGGATCCGCTGCGACTGCCGCGTCCTGCCCCTGCACCACGTGCCCCGCGCCTTGGTGAACCGCGACACCCGAGGGTTCATCAAGATCGTCGTGAACGCCGAGACGTACGAGATCCTCGGCCTGACCGCCGTCGCCAAGGACGCCGGGGAGCTCGCCGCCGCAGGCGTCCACGTGCTCGGCAGGACCGTCGCCGAGGTCGCCAACGCCTGGGCCCCCTACCTGACCATGGCCGAGGGCATCCGGATCGCCGCGAAGGCCTTCACCACCGACCCGTCGCTGCTGTCGTGCTGCGCATGAACGGCAACGCAGGCAATCGGGGAGATCTCATCCTGAAGAGATGCAGACGATGAGCGCCGATCAGGACCGCGACGAAGGGCGCGCCGGTCCCGTCGTCGCTGCAGGGACCGGGCTGCTCTTGCTGGCATGCTGCGCGCTTCCGTCGCTGCTCTGCTGCGGCCTGCCGTTCATCGCGGCGGGCGGAGCGGGAAGGAATCGTCGAAGCGCGCAAGGATAGATTGGAATCGACCACCCGCCGTTTGCTCGCGATGGATTCAGCCATCCGCGATGCAGCCAAACTGAGCAATCAGGTCTGGGTGACCAGCCCGATTCGCGCACACCACATCACCGCACACGCGAACAGTATTCACGACATCATCAACGCGTTCGCGCAGCATGTGCGGATGAATGTGGAGGATGCGGAACGTCTCCAGGTCCAGGGCCGGCGTCAATCTGTGATGTCGCGAGCGGGAGACACGGTCAATGCTGCGAATCGCGCCCGTCAGTCTGCGGTGGAACAGGCGCAGAAGGCCACCGAGAAAATTCGCGACATGAACGAAGACCGGCTGCTTGCGAAGGCCGCTGAAATCGAAGCCCGACGGGAGAAGGAGGAGCAAAAAGCGTTACGAGGATAATACTGAGGCTGGATCCCGGCCGTCGCGACGCGGTCTCCGCTTCCGCCGAGACGAGAAAGGGTTGTGGGCACCTAGGCTGGGCGGCATGAACGACCTGACCATAGCACCCGGCCCGGGGATCCCCGACGGTGCGGTCATCGCCGCCGCCGATCTCGCGGAGCGTTTCGCGAAATCGTCGGCTCCAGGCGGCCAGGGCGTCAACACGACGGACGGCAAAGTCCAGCTTTCCATCGATGTCGCCGAATACGCATCGCTTACCGACGCCCAGCGTCACCGTATCTCGCGCAACCTCGAGCACCGCCTAGACGGCTCCGTCTTTACCGTGACTGCGTCGACTCAGCGGTCTGTGTTTCGCTCCTGGTCCCCTCGCTTGCACCTGCGACACAGTCTCGTGCCCCCGGGCCGTAGCATTCGGGGGAGCACAATAGCCCCAGTCCTCATCACGTCCCGGGATCAAAGAGTTCATCGCAGAGGTTAAGCACTACACGTTAAACCGGAACTCGACCACGTCGCCGTCGGCCATAACGTAGTCCTTGCCTTCCATACGGACCTTGCCAGCGGCCTTCGCCTCGGCCATCGAACCCAGCTCATCCAGGTCCTCAAACGAGACGATCTCAGCCTTAATAAAGCCCTTCTGGAAGTCCGTGTGAATGACACCTGCCGCCTCGGGAGCGGTCCACCCCTTACGGATAGTCCACGCACGAGCCTCCTTAGGGCCCGCCGTCAGGTAGGTCTGCAAGCCCAGCGTGTCGAAACCAACCCTGGCCAGCTTGTCCAAACCAGGCTCATCCTGGCCGGTGGATTCGAGCATTTCGGCGGCTTCTTCCGGATCAAGCTCAATGAGCTCAGCTTCGAACTTCGCGTCCAAGAAAATCGCCTCAGCTGGCGCTACGAGTTCGCGCATCTTCGACTGCATAGCTTCGTCGGCCAGCCCGTCCTCATCAGTGTTAAACACGTAGATGAACGGCTTGGCAGTCATGAGCTGCAGTTCCTTGAGCTGGTCGACATCGATACCAGCCTTCTCTGCCCCCTGGAACAGCGTGGTGCCACCTTCCAGCAGCTCCTTCGCCTGGTCCATTGCTGCCAGGACATCCGGCTCCACAGCCTTACGCTTCACCTCTTTTTCAATCCGAGGTCGTGCGTTCTCCAGAGTCTGCAAGTCCGCAAGGATAAGTTCGGTCGAAATCGTGTCCATGTCGCCAGCGGGGTCTTTCGAACCCTCTACGCGCGTCACATCGGGGTCGCTAAACGCACGGGTCACCTGGCAGATCGCGTCAGCCTCGCGGATGTTGGCCAGGAACTTGTTCCCCAGCCCTTCACCCTCAGACGCGCCCTTCACAATGCCAGCAATATCAACGAAGCTCACGGTTGCAGGCAGGATCTTCTCTGAGCCAAAGATCTCAGCCAACCGGTTCAGTCGCGGGTCCGGGAGCGGAACCACACCCACGTTGGGGTCGATCGTCGCAAACGGGTAGTTCGCTGCGAGTACTTCAGCACGGGTCAAAGCGTTAAACATGGTCGACTTACCCACATTGGGGAGTCCCACAATTCCAATAGTTAAAGCCACGGGATGTAAGTCTAGTCGGTTGCGAACGCTAGGTTCTACCGCACTGGTCCAGCGCCCTTGGTGCGATGGCCTCGAGTGCATTTTTCCACGGGATTCTCTCCTGCTCCAAACGCACGTTACCTTCCGCTCGCACCCGCGCTAACGCCCGCTCCTCCGAACTAGTCAACCCCGCAACCGACCCAGTATGCGGCTTCGGCTCCTCTACCCACAGGTCGCGGTGAGCCACGAGCGTCTCAACGTCCATAAGTATCGAAACCGCGCCCGGCACCTGTTTTCTAAACTTTGCGAGAATAGCGAACCCATGACTATCCAGGTCACCCCAGTACACCACGCGCGCATTGCGTAACCACGGAAGCCGCGCAAGCAGGTCCACAGAATAACCGCCACCATGAATCACAACAGCTCCGGCACACCTCGGCATCGACAGCACCGACTCCAAGTTCTCAAACACGAACACTGTCTCCGGCTCAATCTCCATGCACGCTAACTCGTCAACGGGAGCCGTGACATCGCATAACGCCTCACACGGCGCGAGCTGAGGGTCCAAAAACCTCACGTGCAAACGAGGCTCCGGTTCAAGAACTGAAACGGCATCTTCCCTGCCATACGCCTTCAACAAGGCCGTCACCGCGGTTTTGTGCGTAGAAAACCACTTCGAGTCAACACCGCGAATAGGTAACTGCCGAGGTCGCAGCTGCCCCACCGGGTTGTCCCCTAACCATGTGACGACTTCGAGGACCCGGCCGAAATCTTCGTCGTTTAAGCCCACGAGGCGCTGTCCGTTCGCACGTATGGCCCCGGCGACCGTAGCAGAATCCCCGCACACCTCTCGAATACACGTAGCACGGTCTTTCATCCGCCTAAAACGCGACGCAGGTTCCCCACCAACAAAACGTGCAACGACCTCGGCGTCCTTCAACACAAACCGCACGGGCACACTTTGCCTACCTACCCGCGACCACGCCCGCTCTTCCCACGTCACAGCCCCCGCAAACTCAGGTTTATCACTCACGTGACGCCACTGAACGACCCAGTCAATGGCCGCCTGCTGATCGACAATTGCCTGTTTTTCCGTGGGCGGGTGGAGGGCAAACTTGATAGGCAAAAAACTGTCAGGCGAAGCAACCCACCCGGACATGTTCCGTTGAAGACGCTCCCGCAAAGTGGACCGCGCTTCCTCAACTCCGCGCATCACTGTCCCCTGCCGTGTGGCCTGACCAATCGATATTGGCAACCGTACTCAACTGCCTCGTGGGGTTATCAATCTCAGTCACTGCTCCCACATACGGTTCGATCGTCTGTAAGAGCTTCTGCGGGGTTGCCAACACCAAATGAAAACCAAACTCGACAAAAATATCCAGAGCCATCCGCGTGTACCTGGTATCTGCTTTGTCGAACGCTTCGTCCAAGATCACGGTGCCGTACAGGGGCACATCGTCGTCACGCTGTGCGAGCTGGTACCGCAACGCGGCCGCCAAGCAGAACACAACCAACTTTTGCTGCTGGCCACCTGACATGGCTGCCCCAGAGTCGTACGTTGCTCTCACCGTGCCGTGTTCGTCGACCTCATCGGCCAGGAACTTCACATGCGTTCGCGTATCCAAACACTGATTCCGCCACGCCTTGTCAACGTGCTCACCAGAGTCAAACCGCCGCATGATTTCTGCCAACACCGCGTACTTGCTTTCTGCGGTCTGCATATCTTGGTCATCCCAACTACCGTCCACGATCGTGCGGAGTTGCCCCATGAAGTCTTCAACAACAGCGCTCCGTTGGGTTTTCACGCGCAAGTGCAAAAATCGGGCCTCATCGAACGGTTTCCGCGCCAGGGCCGAATTAATGGGCACCACCCGGTCCCTGATTTCGTTGGGCGCGGACATGATTTCGTTCAGCAGCTCGCCCACCAAGTCCTGCGAACGCTCCTGCAACAACTTCCTAAACCGAGTCTCATACGTAGGCAGCCCGTTCGTGAGGATTTCGTCCAGAATCCGCAAGAACCCGGCCCGGTCTTCCACCCCAGGCATCAAATCGCTGGCAACCGCTTCCCACCGTTCTTTAAATTCGGTCGTCAGTTGCGTCACTTGATGCGAAGCCCGGTCAGCAGCATCCCGCGCTGTGTCTTTTTCTTTCTGTAGCGCTGTGGACACACGTTGACCCACCTCGTGAATGTTGTCCAAGCGGATGGCCCGCTTTTCACGTCGCAGCCGCTCTTCTAACCGCGTAGCCGTGTCTTCTGGCACGTCTTCGAGTTCGCCTGCCGCAATCCGCGCTTTGATCTCACCGGCTTTCTCTTCGCACACTGCCAGGTCGCGTTCGGCCATGCGCACCTCGTGCCTCGTGTCCTCCGTGGCGCTCCTTGCGGCGTCGTAGGCCGCCTTCGCTTTCTGCTCTGCTTGCACTGCCCGGCTGAGAGTCGCGTCTCCCGAGGTGAGAGTCCGCAAACGCTGTTCAATCGAGTCGACTTTCTTCTGACTTGAAACAGTGTCGTATTCCGCCCATGACCCGTCAAGGATGCTTTCAAGGCGACCTCGCCGAATATTGCGTTCCTGTTCTTGCCGGGTTGCCGCGTCCACAACCTCTTGGGCTGCGTTGAATTCCTCCTGTGCTTCTTTCAAACGGTCTGCGAGCGCAGAGAGTTTACCTGCACGGTCGCCCAGCACCCAGTGGCTACGGTCGTTGATGCCCCGGCGGTCATCTTTTTCGTAGCGCGTAGCCGAGGTTTTCATCTGCCCGCGGATCGTAACTGCCCGCGAGTGGTCCCCCAGATCGTCGGGAGTTTCTACACACACGTAGTTGTAGCGCACGGAAAGCGCCCACGAAACCCACGCGCCTACTGCTGAGTCTGCTATTTCGATGCGGTTGATGAGCGAGTCGCGGTGAAGCACCGGCTGCGGTCGTTCAATGCCGTCAGCAACTTCTTCGTAGACGAGTCGGCCACGTATTTCGTTGTTATCTACCCACTCGCGCACCGCTGGGAGATACTGGCTCCGCACCAGCATCGTGAGCGCAAACGGACGTAGAACCCGCTCAATCGCGCCCGTCCATTCTTTGAAGTGTGGTTTCACTTCAATGAGTTCCGCTGCGAACGGCATCGATTCGGCGGGAATCCCGATACGTGTTGCAATGGCTTGGCGCACACGTTGCAAGTTGTCTGGAACTGTTGAACCGGACTGCCGGAGCGTGCGTATCTGGGCCTCGATTTCACGAACGTCACGCCTCGCTTTCGCAAGCCGGTCATTGTCTTCGTAAGACGCGCCTACCGACTGCTCTTGAGACTTGGTTTCGGCAGCAATTTCCGTGTGGAGTTCAGCAAACTCGTCTGCGGTCTGTGGCATGCGCATGATCCCAACCGACTGCAGTTGCGCTTCGAACCGACGTCGCCGGTTTTCAGTTGCACTGTGATCGTTCCTGGCGCCGTCCAGTGTGGCCTGCAGGACTTCAACTTCTGCACCACCGCTTTGTCTAACAACCCGTGTAGCCGTGTCAAGTTCTGACTCCGCCCTACCTTCTTCCGCGCGATTCTCTTCGAGTTGCGCTCGTTTCTGCGCGAGCGTACGCCGTAAGTGCTGTTGCTGCTCGTTGAGCATCGCAAGTTCGCGCCGCTTTAAGAACGGGCTGAGTAAGTCGTTCAGAGTGTTGAGGTCAACATGTTTGGCCCAGCAGGTGTCGTACTCTTCCGAGGCGGTGCGCAGTTTGAGGAGAAGATCTCGCTGTTTCCGCAGTTCGACAACGTGCGCGTGAGCGTCCCGCAGGTCACCAAATTGCTGAACGGCAGTGTCAGCGATTTCGAACGTGTCCGGCACAGGCAGCATGAAATCGCGGAACAGCCGGTCAAGGTTGTCGAGGCTTTTTGCTGATTGTGTCCTGTGGAGGAGTTGCAGGGCAGATTCGTTTTCGATCCCGAACGCACGGCGTAACCGGGCATAAAACTTCGTGTGTGTGCCATTGGACGTGACGATAGCGGCGGGATGATCGGCTTTGAGTTTTTTGGTCTCCAACCCACCCGCGGCGTACTTTTGCAGGTCAATCAGGTCAAGCTCAGTCTCCTCAAGGACGCAAATATCGCCGAGGTCGCGCGCACTGACGCTGGACCCTTTGAGGAAGAAAAGGCGGGCGAGGCTCAGGGTCTTGCCCTCACCGTCGTGAAAGCGCAACACGATTCCGCTCCACGTAGAACTGGGTCGCAAATATTTACTCACAACCCGGTCTTGGTCGTCATCCGTGACTCTGGTCCACGCACCTCGGACGTAGCTGACCAAACTGCGTTGATCGGAACGCGAGGTTGACCCCTGTGCTGCCAAGTTAAATCGCAACCACTTGTCCGGGGTGAGCACACACGCGATCGCATCCAACAGGGACGACTTACCCGACCCAGACGGGCCGGTGATCAGGTGACCTTTGCGCGCAATATTGACAATGGAGATCTGCTTGTCGAACGTTCCCCAATTGGCCAGCTGCACTTGAGCCAGGCGCCACTGTCTGGGTTCCGCGTGCTCACTCACTGTGCCTCACCTTGCTTTTTTGACTTTTGATTTTCACGAGCGATTCGTTCATACGTCTCAGTGAGTTCCTTCACCCGGTCCTCATCAACGAGGAAACGCACGATCGGTGAAATCTCATAGCGGTCCTCACTCGCCTTGTGCAACACGCGCACAGTGTTGATCATCCGCCTCCACGAAGCGTTCAAGTTTCGCTGAAAGGTTGTTTCGTCACCTGTCCGGAACACTGAAAGCTGTTCGTAGATCTCACTCTGATCAACGATCACACGGCGAACACCTTG
The DNA here is from genome assembly GCF_000178455.1 of Brevibacterium mcbrellneri ATCC 49030. Taxonomy (GTDB): domain Bacteria; phylum Actinomycetota; class Actinomycetes; order Actinomycetales; family Brevibacteriaceae; genus Brevibacterium; species Brevibacterium mcbrellneri. The sequence goes on from NZ_ADNU01000043.1 coordinate 17,966, forward strand.
CGCGGCCAGCAACCGTTGGCGCAAAACTAAGAGCATGGCAGTGTCAAGAAACTTGAGGTTTTCAGCTCGTAGTGCGACCGGAGCTTGGATCTCATTGGTCACAACCCGCCGGGTGAACGCAAACGAAGCACTGTGGTCTATGACAAGGTCCACGAACACATCGTTCAAACGCGACCTAATCAAACCTTCATCTGCAACTAAAGCCGCCCACAACTGAGGTTTCTGTTCCCCTGAAACGTAGGGCCCCTTCAACAGTTCGAGAAGCACCCGGCGAGTGTCGAACGCCAGCTGTCCTTCGTCACCATTCCACAGACCACCGTCTACCGTGTCTTCACTCATGCACGGATCCTTTCGGTAAAGTGCCAACGCGCGACAGTGGCAGAGCGCGCCACGTCGTCCAATCCAACCCACTCCAGAGTGTCACTCTCACCTGGCACAGACTCACCGTGGTTGACCGCCAAGGACACCAACCCCACCACGCTGGCAACCCCCTGGGTGGCCGGAAACTGGGATAACACCTCGGCGACGGTCACCGGTCTGCCTTCTTCCACAGCCGCATTGACGTTGCCAACGAGCTCAACGATATCGATTTCAGACTCACGGGCCAGCGCAACCAAAGCGCGGTAGTCGACCTCAGTAGCCTCAGCAACACCTAGTTCGTCGCCAATGATGTACTCGTCAGGGTCGTGAAGCTGAATCTCACCCACACTCGTCATGCGCACTGAAGGCAACTCAAGCGTGATGCCAATGTCCGCCGTTGGTTTGCACACATCCGTAATGCTGGCGGCCTGCGACATCGCCTCCCTAGTGAGAGCCAGAAGCACCCGGTCTGTTTGAAACTCACGCGAAAACACATAGTTGCGCAAGCCTCGCGTGAACTCCGACAGTGTTTGTTGAACGTCCCGCGCCCCAGTCTTCATGTGTCGCATGAGCAGACGCAGAGCTTGCCGTTCATCGCGGTTAAGTTGTAGTGCGAAGTCCCGGTCCAAAATGCGCGAAATGTCTTCGTCAAAGGACGCGGCATGCTCCGGTTCCCGCAATAACGTAGCAAAGGCCGCGAACGTCCGGCCTTCATCGGATGACGCGATCAAGTCGACACCACGAAAAATCTCGTCAAGGACCCGCGACTGCGACTCGTCAGACTCCAGGATTGACACCCGCAACTCGTGATTGAGTTCCTCGAACCGCGCTCGCACTCGGGCAAAGTCACCCGGGAGCCCGGCTGCCTGTTGCAGAATATCGCTCACACGCTCACGCGCCATACGGTTATCCAGCATCGTCGTATCACCGTCGCCTCGGTGAATCAGCTCGATCTGCTGCTCGATGCGACGTTTCTCTGCCTCCAGCTGGCCGAGCCTGCGTGATTGGTCGGGGTCGGTCTCAAGGGCCAGGTTGTGGACGGCTTGCGAAAGGCTCACCAGCCGCGACTGCGTGGTGGTCTGGGGTGGGGTTCGCAGCTGGTCAAGAATGCGGATTGCGTCAAATCCGGCCGCGGACAGTTCGTAGATTTCACCCCGGACGGCTGTTGCGGGACGTCGCACCAGAATGCCTTTTCGGCGCCAGTCGTCACAGAATGCTTTTCCGCGCTTGTCACCTGTGTCAAAGTAATCGCGAAGCTCTTCAAGGTCCGCTTCAATTCGTTCGTGCAGTTCGTCTGTGGGCATCACAGCCCCTGGTTTCCCGAGGTGGGCGCCCAGGATTGCCGCCATGATGGGTAGGTTGTCTGCCCGGAGCATGCCCAATGCACTGTCGGACTCCATGAGGCGTTTAAACGCCAGGGCAGAGCTGAGCACACGCATAGTGACAGTATGACAAATCAGGGACGGTCATGAGCCGGATTTCTAATGTCTTGACTGTTAGTTAGACACAGTCTCTTTTTCGTGACAATGACACAATCAGAGCATGGTCACTTCTGCCATTCGTGAGCGGATCGCGCAACAGCTTCGCACGCACAAGGACACACTTCTTCCGGTCATCATTGACTACGTGCGTAAAGAGTGCCCGCTCTACATCGATGTCACGGACAGGGAGATAGAAGAGTCACTAGAACAAAACATCGAAATGTGCATCCGCGCAGGAGTGACCCGTACCGGAAACTCGGATTCGCACTTTCTCAACTGGGCGCAGATCTCACGATCCCGCTTCGAAAAATCAGTGCCCATGGAAGAAATCTTCCAGACTTACCGCTTCAGCATTGAGCTCATCGTCGCGGAGTTAATCGTTCTGCTCAACGACTCCGGGTGCACCGCAAGCGAACAGACATCTGCAATTACCAAGGTCTGGCAGTCGGCAAATGCGTACACGGTCAAACTTGCTCAGGTGTACAACCACCATCAGCACATGCAAGCCTCACAGGATCAAGCGCAAAAGGCGATACTTTTTGACGCAATCAAATCGGGGGCTCAGCTCGATCACCACGTGTGCCAGGCCGCCGATTTCTTCCAGCTCAATGACCGGACTCCCTACAGTTACTTCATCGTGGCAATCCCAAAGGGCTCGACGCTACCGGCACATGAAGTCTTACGGACTCTTGAGTCTCGCCTCACCAATGGACGTGGAGTGTGCATGGCTACCGGCTCAACCATCGAAGGGTTCTCAACCGATGCCATCTCTTTTCCTCACACAAGCATCGCGATTGGCCCACCACGAACCCTAAGCGAGCTCCACTACTCCTACAACGTGGCTCATCAGATCTCCCGCACGTCCGTGGGTCAAAAGCTGGGCACCCACTTCATTTCGGATGTTGGCTGGCGCGTCGCTGTTCTCTCACACCCCGAGGTGCTCCTCCCCTACAAAGAGAAGTATGTAACTCCGCTGGAGCGCTCAGGCGCGGACGTCTCGACACTTCTTACGTCACTTGAGGCTTATCTTGCCCACGATGCACATGCCACAGATGCCGCACGCATCCTGCACTGCCACCCAAACACACTCAGGTATCGAATCACGCGCTTTGAGGAATTGACGTCATGCTCGGTCGATCACTCTGAAACCCGCGTTGAGCTCGCCTGGCTGTTCGAAGCGTTAAAAGTGCACGAACTTCACCAGTTGTCATGACACACAAACACCGCCTGTAAGTTTTGTGCGTTGGGACAAGGTTTACAGGCGAAGTGACTCCTAGCATTGAGACGACGTTGATGTAGACGATCGATTGCAAAGGAGCAACCGTGAGAACCCTCTCGAGAAGCCTCAACATACTGGTTGAAAAACACTTACCAAGCGCGTTTCTTTTTGCGCTGATCCTGACAATTATTGCCGCAGCCATGGGCGTGTTTTTGGGTGGCGTCAGCGTCCCAGAGGTTGCCAACATGTGGTACGCCGGTTTCTGGAACTTCCTCGAGTTCGGTATGCAAATGGTGGTGGTTCTGGTCACCGGGTATGCCCTGGCCAAAGCGCCTTTAGTCAACCGGCTCCTGGCTAAGTTCGCCACCATCCCGAAAACCCAATTCGCCGCCCTAACAGTAGTGATGGTTGTCTCTGCGATTCTCGGAATCATCAGCTGGGGACTGGGCTTTGTGGGCGGAACCATCATCGCGATCGAAGTAGCGAGCGCACACAGACAGCTGATTTCCGCCTCCTGGTCGCCTCGTCATACTCAGCGATCATCGCTACGCAGCCCATGTCTCTAGCGCTCACAGCGCCTCTTCTCGTGAACACGCCGGGCCACCCGCTCGAAGAGAAAATCGGCTTGATCCCGGTGACAGAAACAATCTTTAGCCCCACCATGCTACTGGTGTCGATTGTGGGTTTCCTTGGCATCTATGCGGGCTTCGCTTTTATGGCACCCAAGCCCAACGAGATCATTCCACTGAACGGAGACATCGCCGAACCACCTGCAGATCCAAAGCCTCAGACCGCAGCCGAAAAAATCGACAACAGCATCATCGTTAACACCATTGTTGTCGTATTCGGAATCCTCGCCATCAGCCTCTACTTCATCGCCAACGGCTTCAACCTCGAACTCAACATCATGAACTTCATCTTCCTGGTGGTTGGAATTGGGTTGCATGGTAGCCCGGCAAAGTACGCGAAATGCATCACTGACGGCATCCCTGCCGCTTCCGGAATTGTCCTCCAGTTCCCGTTCTATGCGGGCATCATCGGAATCATGGCTGGCTCTGGCCTCATCGTCATGATCGGTCAGTGGTTCGCTTCCATCTCCACCGAAGCGACGTTCCCACTTTTCACGTACATCGCCGCGATGATCGTCAACATCTTTGTTCCATCTGCCGGTGGCCAGTGGCAGGTGCAGGGGCCGGTCATGATTGAAGCGATCCAAAACATGAACATTAACCCTGCCACCATTGTGAACGCCGTTTCCGTTGGTGACATGACGACCAACCTACTCCAGCCGTTCTTTGTGCTCCCCACCCTGGGTCTGGCAAAACTGGGCCTCAAAGACATTTGGGGATACTGCATGACCGCAATGCTCATTTTGATGGTCATTTCCGGAACATTTTTCCTCCTCGTACCCGTTCTAGGATGGTGATACACGTGACTGACAACACCCCGACCCAGTTCTGGTCCCCCACCCAAGAATCCATTGACCGGAGCCAACTCGCGCGCTTCACACGGTTTCTCAACGATTCATACGACACCGCTTTCGACCTCGGCGACTACCAGGCACTGCACACGTGGTCTGTTGAGCACAGCGACCGCTTTTGGTCAGCTGTATGGGAATACTTCGACGTTCGCGGGCAACGCTCCGAAACACCAGTGACGCAAACCGTAAGTGACACAGAAACCACGTGGTTTAGTGGCTCACAGATCAACTACGCTGAGAACATTCTGCGCTGGACCCACGAACGCCCGGATTCTCCCGCACTCATTGGTCTCCACGAAACAGCGCAACGCGAAGAGATCAGTTGGAAAGAACTCGCAGGCCAAGTAGGTGCGCTCGCACAGCATTTCCGCTCCCGAGGTGTCCGCCCAGGTGACGTTGTTTGCGCAGTTTTGCCGAATACCCCCCAAACGGTCGTTGCTCTCCTAGCCACCGCATCCGTTGGAGCGATCTGGACCGTGGTCAATACAGACTTTGGTACCCACGGAGTCAAAGAACGCTTTGAACAACTCCAGCCAAAAGTACTCCTCACAACCGACAGTGTTCACTTCGGAGGCAAGGTCGTTGACAAAACACCGCAGCTCCCCGAACTTCTCGAAGCACTACCCACTGTTGAACATCACGTGCTCGTCGACACAGACGTAGACAGTGACGAAACATTGCCAGCAGCCTCTGCCCGTTTAAGCGACATCCTCGCGTCACCCCAAGAACCGGATTTCACCCGAGTGGAGTTCAATTCGCCCTTGTGGGTTCTCTATTCTTCTGGAACAACGGGTAAGCCCAAGGGAATCGTGCACTCTCACGGCGGTGTCGTGCTTGAGTCACTCAAAGCGAACGCGCTTCAATACGATGTCCGCACCGGCGACCGTACACACTTTGCGGCTTCAACCACGTGGGTCATCTGGAACATGATGATCGCGACACTCTTCGTGGGAGCGACCGTCGTCACCTACGACGGCTCCCCTGCCCACCCAGATGCTCTTCAACATCTGAAGATTGTGTCAGAGGAACAGGTTGCCTTCTTTGGCACGGGTGCCGCCGTTTTAACCATGGGAGAAAAGTCTGGCCTGTCTCATGCCCACAACTGGGACTTCTCACATCTGCGATTCGTACTCTCAAGCGGTTCGGCACTCCCGCCTACAACATGGAAATGGCTCCGGAAACAGATCGGAACGGACTTTCATCTGGGTTCCGACTCCGGTGGCACCGACATCGCTACCGGCATCATTGGTTCAAACCCGTGGGATAAACAAAACGTCGGGGAACTTCAGGGCCCCTACCTGGGTGTTGACGCGCGATCCATTGGGCCTGACCAGGAAACCGTCACTGATGAAGTTGGCGAACTCATTATTGCCAACCGGATTCCGAGTATGCCCATCTACCTGTGGGGCGACACCGACCGGTCCCGCTACACCGAAACCTACTTCTCTACCTACAAAGGAATTTGGCGCCAAGGAGACTGGGTAACAAACACCTCAGCGGGAGGGTGGATTGTGCACGGCCGCTCAGACTCGACCATCAACCGAGGTGGAGTGCGCATGGGGTCTGCCGATATCTGCCGGGTTGTCGACGAAGTCGACGGAGTCACGTCTTCCATGGTCATTGGCGCAGAACTCAAAAACGGCGGCTACTACATGCCCCTGTTCGTTGTTACAACGCGTGATGAGGCTGAACACGACGAGTTAGAAAAAGAGATTGTGGCTGCGATCCGGCAAAAGGTGTCTCCGCGGTATGTGCCCGATGCCGTCATCTTCGCACCTGATGTGCCCCTCACGCGGACCGGCAAGCTCATGGAGGTTCCGGTTAAGCGCCTGTTCCAAGGGGCCTCGCCCGACTCGCTGAACCGCACGGCCAGTCAGAATCCCGAGGTGCTCGACTGGTATTCGGAGCAGGCCACCAAGTTCGCACAATCGGAGGACTGACGTCCAGACTGGAAATCAAAAACTGTGTCAGTGCCTCATGGCACAGTGAGAACATGAGCATTTCAGTTGTCGCCGTAGTGTTTGCGGCACTTATTCTGGGCCTTGTTGCCGGGGCCGTGTTGGGTCTTTTAGCAGGCTCAGCACGGGCACGGTCACGTTACTCTGTTGAACTTGCACAAGCTCAAACAAAAACAGAGCTCCTCACCGAACGAACTGCCAACCTCGAAGCAGACGCAGCTATCGCCGCTGAGCTCACCGCCGCAGTTGGCCCTCTCGCCGCGAGCGTGCGTGATCTCAAGGCTCACATGCACAAGCAAGACCACGAACGAATCGACCAGATCGCTCGGCTGTCAGAAAACATCACGTCCCTGACACAACAAAACGCTCGACTCCACGCATCAACCACACAACTGTCAAACGCTCTACACTCCACGTCCGCGCGTGGTGACTGGGGCGAAGTACAGCTCAAACGCATCGTCGAATACTCCGGCCTACTCCCCCACGTCGACTTCGACACTCAAGTCTCCACGCAGCACGGTCGCCCCGACATGGTCGTCCACCTCCCCGGCGGAGGCACCATCGTCGTCGACGCGAAAGTCCCACTTTCTTCCCGGCTCAGCGAGAACAACAAGGAATCAGCCAAACAGCACGCTCAAGCGCTTCTTCGACACGTCGACGCACTCGCCAGCAAAACCTACTGGAAATCCTTCGACCAGTCCCCCGAATTCGTCGTGTGCTTCATCCCCACTGACGGCCTCCTCTCCCACGCCGCCGCCACCTACCCGGCACTCATCGAACAAGCACTCAGCAAAAACGTCGTCATCGCCTCACCCTCAACCCTGCTCGTGCTCCTCAAAACAGTCGCACTCAACTGGCGCCACTACAACATCTCCACCTCGGCAGCCCAAGTCCTCAAACTGGGCACCGAACTCTACGAACGCACCGGACTTCTCACCGAGCGACTGACAAAACTTGGCACCGCACTCGACCGCGCCACCCAGGAATACAACAGCTTCATCGGATCATTCGAAACCAGATTCCTCGTCACTGCTCGCAAACTCACCCACACCGGAATCACCAACACACAACTCGACGAACTCAACGGCATCACCACCCCCACCCGCAACATCACTGCACAAGAACTCGCCTACCCCACCAGCCCAGAAACCCTGCCACAGCACCGCGACACAGGAACGTGACCTGCCACGCACCTGCTCCAACCAACGCACCTACCGCGCGCAAAAAGGCGCCCCCGAAAACTCGGAGGCGCCTCTAGAAAAGCTATACCTATTAGGCCTCAGTTCCAGAAGAGGTCCGCGAACCCAACTCTGCGTCCAAACGCAACAGGCCGTTACCATCGTCCCCAGCCAAAACAAGCTGATCCACGATCTCACCCACTGTTGCTTCTTCCTCAATCTGTTCATCTAAGAACCAGTTGAGCAGCGGACGTGAATCCAAGTCGCCTTGAGCATCGGCCGCACGGTACAGCTCACGAATCGCTTCGCTCACCTTCTGTTCGTGCGCCAAAGCAGCCTTAAAAAGGTCCAACGGCTTCACATCAACACCCACCTTGGGCGCCGGAATGTCGCCGATCTGCACATGACCCCCACGGTCAACCACGTGGTCAATGAACTTGTTCGCGTGCACAATTTCCTCATCGGCCTGCGCCCGCAACCACTGCGCCATGCCCGGAAAACTCTGCACATCCGCGACAACCGCCAACTGGCGATACGTCATCGATGCCTCAAACTCCAAGGTGATCTGCTCGTTAAACTTCGCTTCCAACGCGTCAGCAAGCTTCATGTTTCCTCCTTAAGAAACCCAAAATCCACTGTCCAATTACCGCAAGTCGTGCTCGCGGTTGGCCCCATTCTTCTTATTCGACGTGTTCTCACCAGCGGCTTTCAAATCAGCACGCAACTCACGAGGCAAGCTAAACATCAAATCCTCCTCGGCAGTCCGCACTTCTTCAACATCGGCATAGCCGTATTCAGCCAAAAGCTCCAACACACTCTTCACCAACAAGTCCGGAACACTCGCGCCACTCGTCACACCAACAGTAGCCACGCCGTTAAACCAGTCCTCGTCAATTTCACGCGCAAAATCCACGCGGTACGAAGACTTCGCCCCGTGATCCAGCGCAACTTCAACAAGCCGCTTCGTGTTCGACGAATTGTTCGACCCCACCACAATCACCAAGTCACACTGTGGCGCAATCTTCTTCACCGCCACCTGACGGTTCTGAGTCGCATAACAAATGTCGTCACTAGGCGGATCAATCAACTGCGGAAAACGTTCACGCAGAATCGACACCGTCTCCATCGTCTCGTCAACACTCAACGTGGTCTGCGAGATCCACACCAGCTTCTCTGGGTTACCCAGATCAACCTCTCGGGCCTCGGCCGGGTCCTGCACCAGCACAATCGACTCAGGTGCTTCACCCATGGTGCCTTCAACCTCTTCGTGGCCTTCGTGACCCACCAACAAAATAGTGTAGCCCTGCTTAGCGAAGCGCACGGCTTCCCGGTGCACCTTCGTCACCAACGGGCACGTAGCGTCAATCGTCTTCAAGTCCCGCTCAGCGGCTTCTTCATGCACTGCCGGAGAAACACCGTGAGCAGAAAACACCACTCGCTCACCGTGCGGAACCTGATCAGTTTCTTCAACGAAAATGGCGCCCCGTTCGGTCAACGTCTCGACGACGTGACGGTTGTGCACAATCTCCTTACGCACATACACCGGCGCGCCATAGTGCTCCAAGGCCCGTTCAACAGCGATGACAGCACGGTCAACACCGGCGCAATATCCGCGAGGTGCCGCCAGAAGAACCTTCTTCTCACCATCTGGCTGTTCAATATCTTCAGGTGCTTTACGGGTTCTGGGCATCGAAGGCATTGGCATAGTTACAGTAGACACAACACCATTCTAAGAAACCCTGGCACTAAGAGCCAGGTTAGACTGCCCACACGCGAACAATCACACCACGAACGGATAAGTCATGGCCCCACGGATCAGCGGCACACCCGGCACAGTCGGTGGTGAACCTCCCAGCAGCCTGCCCGCCACCGCGCTTGAAACAACTCCTGAGAACCCGTGGCCGGTCTCGCTTTTAAGCAAAAACATCAAGCGCTACATCGAACGCATGTCCGTGGTGTGGGTCGAAGGTCAAATCATCGAGTTCAACTCCCGCGGACGAGCCTCCTACCTCACTATCCGCGACCTCAATGACCAAATCTCACTACCCGTTCAAGTGTTCTCAGACGTCCTTGACAGACTCGAAACTCCCGTCAAAGCCGGTGACCACGTAGTCGTACAACTCAAAGCGAACTTCTGGATGAAAATCGGTCGCCTCTCTATGCAGGCCCGCGACATCCGCCCGGTAGGGCTTGGTGAACTTCTCGCCCGCCTCGAACGTCTCAAGCGGCTGCTCGCTGCCGAAGGCCTTTTCGACCCGGCCCTCAAAAAACCAATCCCGTTTTTGCCCACCAAAATCGGGCTCATCACCGGCCGTAACTCCGACGCAGAAAAAGACGTCATCCGCAACGCCACACTGCGCTGGCCATCTGTCGAATTCGACGTCATCAACACGGCAGTCCAAGGCACGGGGGCCGTCACCCAGATCATCGCTGCACTCGATCAATTAGACGCAAGACCAGACGTTGACGTCATTATCATCGCCCGAGGTGGTGGCAGCTTAGAGGACCTCCTCCCCTTTTCGAATGAGTCCCTCATCCGAGCTGTAGCAGCCGCTAAAACTCCAATCGTTTCGGCAATTGGTCACGAAGCAGACCGCCCGATCCTCGACGAAGTCGCAGACCTCCGAGCTTCCACCCCCACCGACGCCGCTAAACGGGTCGTGCCAGACTTCTACCAAGAAGTCATGGACATCATGCAAGCTCGCGCCGTCATGACAGGCATTCTTGAGCGCTTCATCACTAACGAACAAAAGGGCCTCGACAGTGTCCGGAGCCGCCCCGTATTGGCAAACCCACACACCATCATCGCCACTCGCGCCGAAGAAATCGCCGACTGGCGGGCGCGTGCCGCTTCATTGACTAAGCGCATACTCCAACACGGAAACTCCACCGTTGAACACCTCCGCACACAGATTCGTGCCCTCAGCCCGCTCAACACCCTGGCCCGCGGTTACGCGATCGTGCAGGACACCTCGGGAACGGCAGTCCGGAACACGCAAGATTTAAGCACTGGCGACAAACTCACCGTCACGGTCGAACAAGGCACTTTCGACGCCACTGTCACGAAAATCCATCCACACCGGCAAACCACGCCCCGATCAAAGGACACACCATGACTCAGATCAACGACATGAGCTACGAGCAGGCCCGCGAAGAACTCATGAACACGGTCAAGGCTTTAGAAGCCGGAAACCTCAACTTGGAAGAATCTCTGACCCTGTGGAAGCGCGGGGAGCTCTTAGCTGACCGGTGCCAAGCGTGGCTCGACAGCGCCCGCGAGGCTCTCGACAAAGCTCAAGCCAAACAAGCAGGCGAAAACGAAACTAGCTCAGAGCAAGAAGCAGAATAGGCTCGCCGCGTCACGCGCACACCGCGCACACGCCACCTAGTGCTTCTCCAGAGCGCGCCCTACAAACATGTCAACAGACTCAGCGGTGGCAACCGCCTGAACCACTAACCAGGTCCCGTTGGCTTGACCAACGAACGCCTGTTCGCGGTTTTTGCCTTCATAGGTTGCGAACTTCACACCTTGGATGTTCTGTTCCCCAACAGGCGCGAACTCCTTGACAAATGACTTCGCCCAATCTTCTTCGGCCTGTGCTTGACGGATCGACAACCACTGCTCATCGGGACCCACATATGAGGCGTACCACGTTTCTACCGACGGCTCCCCCATGGGCCCCAGACGCGCTTCGTTTGAGTGCCAGTCTTGCGGAGTTTCAAACCACGCAACCGGCCAATCAACTGTTTCATCTGCCGTTTGGCCAATACCCTGGGCATCCACTTTGCGAATGGGGTCGCCCTTTGGCTGCGGCGCGATCATGAGCGCTAGCACCATGATCAGAACACACGCCAGCAGTGCGATCACCATGTTCATCCAGTTGGCTTCCAACCGGAGTTTCCGCATTTCTGCGCGCGAGCCGGGCTGAGTTTGGGCAGATTTTTCAGTCACCCCAGTATTGTGCCCACACTGTTCGCAACTCACAAACGCACGGTGAAAAAGCTCCCCTGTCCACCTTCTCTCTAGCCCACCGCAAACTGAAACGTCGTTAGTGGCACAATGAAGATATGACAGAGCTGAATGCGTCACAAGAAAAGGCTCACCACAATGGCGGGCGTGCAGAAACCGAACCCGTTGCTGTGACCGATGAATGGTCCCAGCGACTCCGCACCGAAGAAGGCGAACCCGATCGTAACCTCGCGCTCGAACTGGTCCGCGTGACCGAGGCGGCAGCGATTGCCGCCGGCCCGTGGGCTGGGCGCGGTGAAAAGCTCGCTGCCGACGGCGCTGCGGTAGCAGCGATGCGCAACGTTATCTCGACCGTCCGCATGGACGGCACCGTCGTTATTGGCGAAGGTGAAAAAGATGAAGCCCCCATGTTGTTTAACGGGGAAAAAGTGGGCGACGGCACCGGCGCTCACGTTGACGTTGCTGTTGACCCGATTGACGGAACCACTTTGACGGCTAAAGGCATGCCCGGCGCGATCGCCGTGATGGCCGTGTCCGAGGGTGGCTCCATGTATGACCCATCCGCCGTGTTCTACATGGAGAAACTCGTCGCTGGTGACCAGTACGCTGACGTCGTTGACCTGCGCTTGCCCGTAAGCGAAAACATCCGCCGTGTGGCCAAGGTTAAAGGAAGCACCGACGACGCATCAGCCGTCACTGTGGTGATTTTGGACCGTCCACGTCACAAGGAACTCATCCAAGAAGTCCGCGACGCTGGCGCCCGTATCAAGCTGATCTCAGACGGTGACGTCGCTGGAGCAATCGCGGCGTGCCGCCCAAACACCGGAACCGACCTCCTCATGGGAATCGGTGGAACCCCAGAAGGCATCATCACAGCATGCGCAGTGAAAGCGATGGGCGGGGTCATCCAAGGTCGCCTATGGCCACAGTCCGACGAAGAACGCCAAGGTGCCATCGACGCAGGCCTGAAACTAGACACCGTTCTTTCCACTGACGACCTTGTCAAGAGCGACAACACGTACTTCGTCGCAACCGGTATCACCACCGGAGACCTCCTAGACGGAGTGCGTTATGAAGGCCAGCACGTCATGACCCACTCGCTTGTCATGCGTTCCAAGTCCGGAACCGTGCGCAACGTGTACGCAGAACACCGCATTGAAAAGACCCACTCATATGAAGAAGCTGCCCGCGAAGCAGCTCGTCGGGGTCTTGTTTAATGCCCAACTCACGCACATACAACACCCCACAAGCGGCATTTGACCGTCTGATCGACGGAAACAAACGCTTTGTGACAGACACCCCGGAACATGCCCAACAGGACGCCACGAGGCGGCGCGAACTGCGCACCTCCCAGTTGCCTTTCTCGACGCTGTTCGGTTGCTCTGACTCTCGTGTTGCAGCTGAACTGATCTTTGACGTGGGCCTGGGAGAAATGTTTGTGGTCCGCACAGCTGGGCAGGTCACCGACTCCGTCACAATTGGCAGCTTGGAATACGGTGTCGAACAATTAGGAACCCCGCTCGTCATAGTTCTGGGACACGACTCGTGTGGCGCTGTCACTGCGTCCGTCGACGCTTACCAGAACGGAACGTTCCCCGGCGGTTTCGTTGACGACGTCGTATCCAACATCCTTCCCGCAGTCGCCCGCGCCCACTCACAAGGCAAGAGCGACATCGGGGCGGCAGTAGAACAGAACACCGTCGACACAGTGGAACGTCTCTACGCACGTTCCTACACCATTCGTAAAGCAGTAAATGAAGGCCGTACCGCACTCGTGGGTCTCACCTACGCTCTGGCGGACGGAAAAGTGAATGTTGTTGCCGTTCGCGGCGAACTCAACACCGACAGCAAGGAGGCACAGTGAGCCAAGAATTCCGCATTGAACACGACACTATGGGTGAGGTTAAAGTCCCCGTCAACGCCCTGTACCGCGCTCAGACCCAGCGCGCAGTTGAAAACTTCCCCATCTCTGGCAAGCCTCTCGAAGCTGCCAACATCGCCGCCCTGGGGCACGTGAAGAAGGCGTGCGCACGCGCCAACAACGACCTCGGCGTTCTTGACGACACCCGCGCCAAGGCGATCATTGCCGCGGCTGAGGAAGTCATCGCCGGGACCCACAACGGCGAATTCCCCATCGACGTGTTCCAGACCGGTTCAGGAACCTCGTCGAACATGAACACCAACGAGGTCATCGCAACCCTGGCTAACCGCACCGTTGAAGGCCAGGACACTGAGATCCACCCCAACGACCACGTCAACGCATCGCAGTCGTCCAACGACGTCTACCCCACCTCGGTACACGTAGCCGTCACCCAGGCACTGGTCAACGACCTGGTTCCTGCTATGGACTACCTGGCGAGCGCACTGGAAGAAAAGGCCACCGAGTTCCGCAACATCGTGAAGTCTGGCCGCACGCACCTCATGGACGCCACCCCAGTGACCTTGGGTCAGGAGTTCTCCGGTTACGCTGCCCAGGTGCGTTACGGCATCGAACGTATCGAAGCGTCGCTGCCGCGTGTTGCTGAAGTTCCTATGGGTGGAACCGCAACCGGTACCGGAATCAACACGCCTAAAGGCTTCCCGCAGGCCGTTGTGAAGTACCTGGCCGAACAGACCGGTCTGCCTATCACGGAAGCACGTAACCACTTCGAGGCTCAGGCCAACCGTGACGGCCTGGTTGAAGCGTCCGGTCAGTTGCGCAACATCGCGTACTCGTACATGAAGATCAACAACGACATCCGCTGGATGGGTTCGGGCCCCAACACGGGTCTGGGTGAACTTCACATTCCTGATCTGCAGCCTGGCTCGTCGATCATGCCCGGTAAGGTCAACCCGGTTATTTGTGAGGCTGTTATCCAGGTGTGTGCGCAGGTGGTTGGTAATGACACCGCTGTGTCGCTGTCCTCGACCAACGGCGCGTTCGAACTCAACGTGGGTATCCCAGTCATGGCTTCGAACCTGTTGGAGTCGATCCGATTGCTGGCTAACTCCAGCCGCGTTATGGCCGACAAGATGATCAAGGGTCTGGAAGCTAACGAAGAACGCTGCCGCTTCCTCGCTGAGGCCTCCCCTTCGATCGTGACCCCGCTGAACAAGGTCATCGGTTACGAAGCCGCCGCCAAGATCGCTAAGCACGCTGTTAACAACAAGATGACGGTGAAAGAAGCAACGGTGGAGTTGGGCTACGTCGAAAACGGCACCATCACGGAAGAAGACCTGGATAAGGCGCTTGACGTGACCACCATGCTGGGTGAGTTCAACCGCTAGTAAAAGACCGCCGAGGTCGTAGATAGTCCGGCGCCCCACACCAGTTTGGTGTGGGGCGCCACTTCGTTAACGTGAGCTGGTGCGTTGGGAATTACGTGTGCATGTCGAACTCTTCGAGCACTTGGGTCACCAGTGCCGCAATCGCAGAACGCTCCGAACGTGTCAAAGTGATGTGCGCGAACAGCTTGTACCCTTTGAGTTTTTCAATGACGGCTGAAATACCGTCGTGGCGTCCCACCCGCAGGTTGTCACGCTGAGCTACATCGTGCGTGAGTACCACCCGGGAATTTTGCCCCAGGCGTGAAAGCACAGTGAGGAGGACGGTGCGTTCCAGCGACTGTGCCTCGTCCACGATGACGAACGCGTCGTGCAATGAGCGACCTCGAATGTGCGTGAGCGGGAGAACTTCCAACATGCCACGGTGAATCACCTCGTCGATGACGTTGCGGGAGACCAGTGCTCCCAGAGTGTCGAATACTGCTTCTGCCCATGGGTTCATCTTGTCTGACTCATCACCAGGCAAGTACCCCAGGTTTTGACCACCAACTGCGTACAGTGGCCGGAACACCATGATTTTTTCGTGCGTGCGGTCTTCCAAGACCGCCTGCAAACCAGCCATGAGCGCCATTGCCGACTTACCGGTTCCTGCACGCCCACCCAAGGACACAATGCCCACTTCTTCGTCGGTGAGCATGTCCAAAGCGATCCGCTGTTCAGCCGACCTGCCATGGATTCCAAACACGTCGCGGTCCCCGCGCACCAACTTGATCGTCCCCGTGCCTGCCTGCTCATTAAGCGCCACAACGCGCCCCAACCCGGAACCACGCGAAGAGGACAAAACCAGCCCGGTATTTAACACCTCGGCGCCGGCGGCCTTGGTTTCAACGAAACCTGAGTCAAACAACTGAGCCATTTCCGCTTCATCCAACATGAGTTCACTCAGACCCGTGTATCCGGAATCGACAGCCTGTTCAGCCAAGTACGCTTCCGCGGCCAGACCAAGCGCAGACGCCTTGACACGCATCGGCACATCCTTGGTCACAACAACCACGGAGTGTCCTTCAGCCTGCAAATTACGCGCAACAGCGAGAATCCGCGTGTCGTTTTCACCCCGGTCAAAAGCCACCGGCAAACCTGACGCGTCAACGTGGTTGAGCTCGACACGCAACGTGCCACCTTCGCTACCAATCGGAATCGGCGCGTCCAAACGCCCAAACTCCTCGCGCAAATCATCCAGAATCCCCAACGCTCGACGCGCTGTGAAACCCAATTCCGGATGATGCCGTTTCGCTTCCAGCTCACTTACTACAATGAGCGGGATCACCACGTCGTGTTCATCGAAGCGGTAGATTGCGCGCGGGTCAGAAAGAAGAACAGAAGTATCGAGTACGTACGTGTGAACAGTGGTAGTCATGGGCTCCCCTGTACTTAAGGTCCAAGGTGCCCGACTCAATCCTTCCCCGACGAGGCTGACACCTCGGGTTGGTCCCTCACCAACTGTTTCCAACCTAACGTGAGAATCCATGCCCGAGGTGGGGCCCGGCTCGGCGGGTCGATGACGTTTAGGTGAATGAGTTGTGAACTGGCTTATTTGCCGTAGCGGCGCTGTCTTTGAGAGTAGTCGCGCACGGCTCGCAAGAAGTCGGTCTTTCTGAACGCGGGCCAATAGGCTTCACAGAAGAAGAACTCAGAGTATGCGCTTTGCCAGATGAGGAACCCACTTAACCGCTGTTCCCCTGAAGAACGGATGATGAGGTCGGGGTCCGGTTGGCCCTTGGTGTACAAGTGTTCTGCCAGGCGTTCTTCTGTCAGCGCGTTAATCGCGTCTTCCATGCTGGTGCCTGCCGCTGACTCTGCCCGCAAGTACGACTTGATTGCGTTAACGATTTCCTGGCGCCCGCCGTACCCCACGGCCACGTTGACGTGAACACTGGGCTGGCCACCGCGCGAACGTTCTTGTGCGTTTTCCAGCCTGGCGCGGAGCGGTTCAGGCAGAACGCTCAAATCACCCACCAGGTTCACGGCGTATGTGTCTGACTGGGCGATCTGCTCTACCATGTCAGAGATGATAGCGACCAGGGTTTCGACTTCCTCCGGCGTGCGCTGCAGGTTTTCGCGTGACAACACGTACAGGGTGACGACTTCGATACCAATTTCGTCGCACCACCCCAGGAACTCAACGATCTTCTGAGCTCCTGCCCTATGGCCCTGTTCAGTGGTTGCACCGAACTCTTTGGCCCACCTGCGGTTGCCGTCGGTAATCACGCCCACATGCCGCGGAATGCGATCTGACGGGGCGAGTTCGCGCACGATCTGACGGTTATACAACCGATACAGCCAGCCTGCGATTTGCCTGCGCACTCGCCCTCCTCGAAATCTCTACCACTACTGTATAACTTGATTATGGACCGAGTCTCAGCCCCAGAGCGCACCGCCTAAAATAGGTGTATGGGCGCTCAAGACACACTCGATCCGGTCAGTGACAGCAAACGCGACAAGAAACGTGACAGAAAGTTAGCGGCAGCGAAGTCTCAGCACGCCCGCCGCTTGCGCAATCTGCGTGTTGACGTCACGCGTTTTATGGAGATCCGCCCCAGTTGGCGCGGGTGGATTCACGCTGGCGCGTTCCCTCTAGCCGTCGTTGGTGGGCTCGCTGCTGTCATTTTGTGCCCCACAGTCGCTTCGCGCTTAGCCTCAGCAATTTTCGCTATCACCGGCATGATGCTGTTCGGAACGTCTGCCATGTATCACCGTGGTTCGTGGCGTGTCCGCGTGCGGATCTTGCTACGCCGACTGGACCACGCCAACATTTTCCTCATCACCGCCGGAACGTACACGCCACTTGCGGTGTTGCTTTTGGACCCGCCCGCGTCGTGGTGGCTTTTGGGCATCATTTGGACTGGCGCTATTTTGGGCGTGGTTTTTCGACTCATCTGGATCAGTGCCCCGCGCTGGCTTTTTGTACCTGTGTACATTGGCATTGGAATCGCTGGAATTGGTTTCATCCCGTCCATGTGGATGCACAATTTGGCTGCGGGAATTCTCATTGTGATCGGTGGTGCTTCTTACGTTACGGGTGCGGTGATTTACGCTTTGAAGCGCCCCAACCCGTTCCCAGCACAATTCGGGTTCCACGAAATTTTCCACACCGCAACCGTGATCGGCTACGGATGCCATTTGGCGGCAATTCTCGTGTCAGCAGTAGCTGCGCTTTAAAGGGAACAAACAATAACCACCGAGGTCGTTCCCGGCTAGGATTCGTCCTGCTGGTTGCGCTGTTTTTGCTCCAGGATCGCTTCTGCTTCTTCACGCGACTGCCGGGGATCAACACGCACGGGGAGCACGTTCGACTCAACGGCACCATCCCGGGCGCGTAGCCTTCTGACTTTGCGTGCTGCGAGGTTCGCCAGCACAATACCGGCAATGACGACGGCAAGCGTGATGAGGAACCCGATTGTCCCGGGTGTCACGAGCTCTTCGTCGGGAATAGGTTTTTTGGTGGGCGGAGCGGTTGCTGCCCACATGGCGATGGTGGTTATTGCCATGGCTGTCATGACTGTTCTCCTGAACGTTGGGCACGCACTTTTCGCAGTTCGTCTTCGCCAATAACCGTGCCGTCTTCCAAGGTCACTCCTGCGAAGAGGTCGCTTTCCACGAAATCTGCACGAGGATCGAGCCCACGGCCGGTGTTGTCGATTGCGAGTTCAAACTCTTCTGTTGGCCAGTATTCCGAGGCGAGTTTACGGATGTCAGAGAAGAAGCCACCGTTGGGGTCAATCTGGGTGGCGTGAGCAAGCAGTGCCCGGCGTGCAGTATCCATAAACTCCTGCGATTCGATGCGAGCGGTGAGCCAGGTTTCGCGTGCGGGTCGCTCGTTATACTTTTTCACCATGCCAGCAAGTGGTGATTCGAGCCCTTTCTCTTCAAGGAGAGCGTGAACCCGCATCCACTTAGCGGGAGATAGGTCCTGGTTGTAGTACACCTTTTGCACATTCCACGGTTCTCCCAGTTCAGGATGTTCCGCATCATCAGCCGCCGCTTGAATCGCGGCCATCGTCACCGTGTGCGTGTGGATGTGATCAGGGTGTGGGTAACCGCCCAGTTCGTCATATGTGGTGATGACGTGTGGCTTAAATCGCCGAATGATGTTGACCAAAGGACGCGCAGCAACGTGGGCAGGGACCCGGTAGAAGCACCCGTGAGGAACCTGGGTCTCAAAGTCACCGTCGGGAAGTCCTGAGTCAACAAACCCTACCCACTGGTGATCAGCACCCAGAATCGACGCCGCAGTGGCCATTTCACGGCGACGAAGTTCCGCAATGTCACGTTCTGCCGCCGGGGAGTCGGCTAGGGCAGGATTGAGAATGTCACCGGCTTCTCCCCCGGTCATGGTTGCAATCAAAACTTGGGCGCCCAACGAAGTGTACAGAGCTGTTGTAGCCGCACCTTTAGACGATTCATCGTCTGGGTGTGCGTGAACGGCGAGCAACCGAAGGGCCGAATACATGCATCTCCTTAGAGATCTATATGATGAAAGCAACTATCATAGATTAGTCGTTTTGCCCCGCGTTTACGAAAGCTCCCATGGAATCGCTTGACTCTCGATACGGTCGCCAGGGCGTTAACAAACGCCCACTCCTGTTGGCACTGGCCTGCGTCGTCGTCATTTTGATTGCCGGAGCGGCATTTCTCGCATTTAAACCACGCACCAACCCACATGCACCTGAAACTTCACACTTCACCGCCCATGACGCCGCTAACGCATCTGTGGCTTTTTCCATAGTCCCCGATGCCCAACGGGACGTCCGGTGTGCAGCTGTCATTAGGAACCAGTACGAAGCAGTCGTGGGCTACAAAGAAGTCACTATTCCCGCAGACCCCCAAGCGACCTCGGCATCCATGTACCACGACAGTGTTGACATTCGCACTACCCAAAAAGGGGCACAAGGAAACGTGGAATCTTGTGCCTTTGTGGGATAAGATAGCGGTTTAATGTATCCCGAGTTCCACCAAAGGAACCCGGGATATGTTTTGTTCCAGCTAGCCAAACGACCACTGGCGCAGCATAGAAAGGCACAATTATGACCGCGGAAAACACCGCAGACCAGACGTGGCTCACGCCCCAAGCGTTTGAACGTCTCACCAAGGAGCTCGAGCATCTGTCGGGACCCGGTCGCACGGAAATTGCCGAGCGCATCGAATCTGCTCGTGACGAAGGCGATCTCAAAGAAAACGGTGGCTACCACGCAGCACGTGAAGAACAAGGAAAGCTCGAAGCGCGTATTCGCGAACTCGAACACTTGTTGCAAAACGCAAATGTGAGCGAACCGGACGGTGATGAGTCAACCGTGACTCCTGGCAAGCTCGTCACTCTGAAGATGGGACGTCGCAAAATCGAGTTCCTGTTGGGCTCACGCGAAATCATTTCAGAAGAAGACCACGTTGACGTCTTCTCTGAAAAGTCACCTTTGGGAGCAGCCGTAAACGGTAAGAAGGTGGGCGACAAAGTGGAGTATGAAGCTCCTAACGGTCGCATGATCGAAGTCACTATCGAATCGGCAAAAGCGTACTAATAGGTGTATAAGAAAAGCCGTGGAACCCGTTGGTTCCACGGTTTTTTCATTCACCGAACCTACTTCTCGGAAGTTGTTTGCGTTCCTTGTTGCGGCGCCCCAGCTTCCACATGCTGCTTCGACTTTTGAGCTTCCACATGTTCTGAAGTGGCTTCTTTCGCTTTCGTTAGTGCCTCGCTATCTCCTTTGATCTTCACCAGCGCTTCGTTGGCTTTTTTCATGTATTCGGGGTTTCCGCTCAAAGTGAGCACCACCGTGTTGAGCATGGCGACGAAAGGAACAGCGAACAGCGCACCTGGGATACCGTACAACACACCACCACCGGTCACTGCCAAAACAACAGCCAACGGGTGAACGGCAACGGCCTTACCCATGAGGAACGGTTGTAACACATTTCCTTCGAGTTGCTGAACACCGACCACCACAATGAGCATGATGATGGCAGTGACCAGGCCTTTGGAAACGAGAGCCACGAGCACGGCGATAACACCGGTCAGCACGGCACCTACCAGAGGAATGAACGACGCCAAGAACACCAGCACGGTCAGCGGAAAGGCCAGCGGAATACCCAGAGCAAAAGCACCGATACCAATACCTACAGCGTCAATGCCGGCAACAAGCACTTGGACGCGGACGTACTGAACAAGTGTGCTCCATCCGTTGACTGCAGCCGCAACCGACTTCGGTTGAGCTGGTTTAGGCAGAAGGCGCACAAACCACTGGAAGATACGTCCGCCGTCATACAAGAAGAAGAACGATGCAAACAGGGTGATCAACAGGCCGGTGACAAAGTTCCCAATACTCGAAGCAGCCCCCAACGCGCCGGAAGCGATCTTTCCCTGTGATTTCTGAAGCCAGTCGAGTGCCTTGCCACTGAGCTCGTCGAGATAGCTTGTGATGACTGTGGAGTCAATACCAAACGGGTTGTTCTGAACAAACGCGTTCAGTTTGTTGACACCAAGAACGACCTGGTGGGCAAGGGCGGGGAACCCGACCACAATCTGCTGACCGGTAAATGCCAGAAGCCCCAAGACCACAAGAATAAAACCAAGAAACGTAGTGATCACGGAAAGCGTGTGCGGCCACTTGTGGCGGTCAAGGAAACTCACAGCTGGTGCCATCAAGGCCGCGAGAAGAAGCGCGATCAAACACGGCAGCACCAGGATTGAGACCTTCGACAGCCCCCAGAATGCCACCGCAACAGCAGCAATCACGATGAGAGAACGCCAGCTCCATGCCGCAGCCAGCTTCAGTCCGGGTGAAACGTAGGGAGGTTTCTGGCTCTCTTCGCGCGCTTGCTCAATTTCACGATCGTTAAAGTCGTCCAAGCTGATTGCTTGTGTGGGTTGTGGTTCTTCTTCGCGAACCTTGTTCACGTTGCGCAACCACCTGCCCAAAATGGGATTGCGTCGGCTCTTCGAGTTCATGACAAATAGCTTACCGTCGCTTTTATTCATAGACTCAAACCGATGAAAGCATCCACGAAACTTCTTGTTACATCGCTCACCCTCCCGCTCATAGCTGGGGCTGGGGCAGCGATGTTGCGCATGCAGTCAAACCGGATGCGTGCCCTGTTCGAACGCGACCTCACGTTGCCTGGCGAAGACATCGCCATGACGATCGGCCCTGACGACACGTCAGCGGAAGCGGGAACCACCTCGGCGCCCTTAGACACCCACTCCGAAGACCTACCGGCGTTAGCAGTGATTGGGGATTCGTGGATCGCGGGAACAGGACCGGGTGCCCCGTCCCCGGCCGCCCTCATGGGCCGAGGTCTTTCCACCTTGCTGGGGCAACGCGTCCGAGTGCGTGCTTGCACCCAGCCTGGCGCCCGAGGTGAAGAGATGAGTGCGCAGATCGCCACAGTCCTGGCGGACTCGAGGATGCGGCGTTCGCGTTCGGGTTCAACAGCTCCGCGTTTTGCGGTTATTTCAATGGGCTCAGCGGACCTTGTTCGCCCCAGCGTGACCCACAGTGGCGTGGCTGTTTTTAGTAGTGCACTTAACCGTCTGGAGCGTGAAGGGGGCTACCGAGTTGTGGTTCTCACATGCCCTAACCTCGGCTTGCTTCCTGGCGTGCGGCGCCCGCTTCGTACAATCCTTCGTCGCTCTTCACGCGTAGTGTCTGGTTCGCAGTGGCTCATGGCGGTGAGTTCGCACGCGCTTCCCATTTCTCTTAACCAGGTGCTCTCAGGCACCGCGCAGGTAGGACTGCTGGCCGATTCGCGTCGTAGCCCCTCTCCCCTGGGGTATAAGCAGATCGTGGCGGCTGTTCTTGCTCGCATTTCAGCCGATCTTGAATCGCAAGTTTTGTCTACGCCAGATTCCGAGGAGCAAAAGTGAACACAATTGTCACCGTCCTTGCTTCCAGTTCACCTAGCCGACTGTCCCTGTTGCGGCAAGCCGGGATTGAACCGGTTGTGATTCGCCCGCAGGTCGACGAAAACGCTGTTGTTGAGGAGGTTTCTCCGCAGTCCGTGATTGATGAGGTCGCCCTTTTGGCGCAGACGAAAGCGCACGCGGTCATCACGGCTCTGGCACAGGACCCGCACGAGGACCTTGTGGGTACGGCAGACACGTGCGTTCTGATCGCGTGTGATTCGCTTCTGGAGTTAAACGGTGAGTCGGTGGGCAAGCCGGGTAACGCACAGGCCACGGCCGAGGTGTGGAAACGTTTACGTGGAAAGTCGGCTGTTCTGCACACGGGGCACTGCATTGCTCTTTTGCGCAGAGGACGCGCGGGTTGGGACCTGATTGACCAAGCTGACGCTGTTGGTTCAACCACGCTTCACACCGCTGACATCAGCGAAGAAGAGATCGCCGCGTATTGCAAAACAGGCGAACCGTTCCACGTAGCTGGTGCCTTGACGATCGACGGGTACGGGGCGGCCTTTGTTAAATCGCTTGAGGGTGACCACACGAACGTCATTGGGTTGAGTATTCCGCTTGCACGCACCCTGGTCACTGGTTTGGGCATCAGCTGGCCGAAACTATGGAAAATAACTTCCACGTAGTTTTGTAGCGTGTCTACAAAAGATTTGGAGACGGTAGCAAGCTCTCATAGATTTGCCTCGTCAGATTTTCGTGACGGGAGATTGAATGAGCGCCCAGTTTTCAAAGGTTCTTATCGCTAACCGCGGTGAGATCGCACTACGGATCGTTCGCGCATGCCGTGACCTTGGACTGCAGTCGGTTGCCGTGTACACCAGCGCTGAATCCAACGCCGATTTCGTCCGGTTCGCCGATGACGCCTGGCTCCTGCCAGGAACCGGTGCAGCGACGACCTACCTGGATATGCGGGCGCTTATCGACATCGCTCACCGCTCCGGCGCTCAAGCAATTCACCCTGGGTACGGCTACCTAGCCGAAAGTCCCGAGTTCGCCCGCGCAGTCACCGAAGCGGGCCTCACGTGGATCGGCCCGGCCCCAGACGCTCTCGAAGCTCTTGGCGATAAGGCCGGGGCTCGTGCTGTTGCTGAAGCTGTTGGTGCCCCAATCACGCCAGGCTCGGGGCGTGCGGTCAAAGACATTGAAGACGCACTCGCTATTGCCGACTCGATTGGCTACCCGGTCGCAGTGAAGGCTGTTCACGGTGGCGGTGGACGCGGTTTCCGCACGGCAGCCAACCGCGAAGACCTTCCAACTGCTCTCGAATCAGCCAGCCGTGAAGCGGTTGCCGCGTTTGGCCGTGGCGAATGCTTGTTGGAAAAGCAGATTGTGCGACCACGCCACATCGAAACGCAGTGTTTGGCTGACTCGCACGGCAACGTCGTGGTGGTTTCTACCCGCGACTGTTCACTTCAGCGGCGCCACCAAAAAGTCGTTGAAGAAGCACCCGCACCTTTTTTGAGCGATGAACAGAACCAGGTTTTGGTTGAAGCATCCAAGAAGATCCTGTCTCACGTGGGGTATGTGGGGGCGGCCACGTGTGAGTTCCTTTTGGGCCAAGACGGCACCATCACGTTCATGGAAGCAAACGCCCGCATTCAGGTCGAGCACACAATCACAGAAGAAGTCACTGGGGTCGACCTGGTGGCGTGGCAGCTCAAGATTGCCCGTGGCGAGCAGCTCCCCTCTTCTCTGCCTGCTCCACGTGGCCATGCGTTCCAGTTCCGCATTAACGCGGAGAACCCAGCAAACCGGTTCATCCCCGCGACTGGCCGGATCGTTGAACTTCACGAACCAGCGGGCCCCGGTATCCGTATGGACTCTGGTGTCAAAGAAGGCACTGTTGTAGGAACAGACTTTGACCCCATGCTGGCCAAGCTGATCGTGACAGGTGAAGACCGCGAACAGGCGCTTGCCCGTGCTAGGCGTGCTCTCGACGAGTACGTTCTCCAGGGCGTAGCCACTTTGCTTCCTCTGCACCGCGAGCTGGTGCGTACCCCAGCGTTCACCACCGACTTTTCGGTCTACACGCTGTGGTTAGAACAAGAGTTCATGCCATCTTTCTCAGCTCCACAAGAACTCACTGCTGAAACGAGCCCCGAAGACACTACCACCGACGTCGTGGTGGAAGTTGACGGTCACCGTCTGACAGTGAAGGTCCCAGCGAGCCTCACCACCGGTGGGCAGCAGACCAAGGTGAAACCACCTCGGCGACGGAAAACCACCCGCATTGCTGCCAACTCCGGTGACCTCACCGCCCCCATGCAAGGCACCATCGTGGCTGTTGACGTTCAGCCCGGTGACACCGTGAACGAAGGCGACCGCCTGGCAGTCATTGAAGCGATGAAGATGGAGCAACCTCTCACCGCCACCCGCACCGCAACTGTTAGCGAAGTGTGCGTAGAAGCTGGTTCGGCTGTGAAGTCGGGAGCTCCCTTGGTGAAGTTCCAATAGACACACTCTTTGTTGCTTTTTACTCGCGGAATTCGCGGCGGTGGTGCAAACGGCGGGTCGCTTCTGACAACGAACCACTCACCGACGGGTACACCATAAACGTTGACGACAACTGATCGACCGTCAGACGGTTTTCGACCGCGAGCGCAATAGGCGTGATGAGCTCACTCGCCTTAGGGCCCACGACCACTCCTCCGAGCACTGAACCGGAACCGCGGCGTGCAAACACCTTGATAAAGCCTTCTTCATTGCCTTGCATCTTGGCGCGCGGATTCGTCGCCAACGACACCATGGACCATTCGACGTCGTGACCTGCCGTCGCAAGATCAGCCTGCGTGAATCCCACAGTGGCGATCTCCGGGGCCGTAAACACGTTCGAAGCCACGTTGCGCAACTTCAGTGGCGCAACTGCGTCGCCTAAAGCGTGCCACATGGCGATGCGTCCCTGCATCGCAGCAACGGATGCCAACGGGAACACGCTGGTGCAGTCCCCTGCCGCATAGATTCCCGGGACCGAGGTGCGAGAAACTCCGTCGACAATAATGTGTCCGCTGTCCTCCAAGTGGACTCCAGCAGCTTCCAGCCCCAAGTCAGCCGTGTTCGGAATCGAACCGACCGCCATGAGGCAGTGGCTCGCGCGTACCTTACGGCCGTCGGCAAGAACCACCTCAACACCGTCCTCGGTGCGCGTCACCGAATCGGCGCGCGAACGCGACAACACGTTCATGCCACGGCGACGGAAAGCCGATTCAATCACCTCGGCAGCATCTTCATCCTGCCCCGGAAGCACCCGGTCACGGCTCGACACGAGCGTCACTTCACTGCCCAACGCATTGTACGCAGACGCGAACTCTGCACCCGTCACACCTGAACCCACAACGACGAGGTGTTCAGGAAGTTCCTTCAAGTCATATAGCTGAGTCCACGAAAGAATTCGTTCGCCGTCAGGCATCGCAGACTGAAGTTCACGGGGGTGCGCGCCCACTGCGATCAGAACCGTGTCAGCGGTCAGCTCATACTCAGTGCCGTTTGTTTCCGTCACATGCACTTCAGACGCGCTCGTGAGGCGACCCGCACCAGTAATCACTTTCACGCCTTCTGACACCAAGGAATCGTGAATGTCGCTAGCCTGCGCATTCGCCAGCTTCATGATGCGACGGTTCATCGCTTCAAGGTCAACCCACACCTGACCATCCAGGTCGGCCTCCCCTTCACCTACTCGCAACCCAAGCTGCGAGGACTCGGTGAACTCAACCATGACCTCGGCGGTTGCGATCAAGGACTTTGACGGCACCACGTCAGTGAGAACAGCTGAGCCACCAGTACGGTTCTTCTCAATGAGCATGACGTCGGCACCAGAACGAGCAGCGACCAAAGCGGCCTCATAGCCGCCCGGTCCTCCACCAATAATGACGACACGATTTTGCGAGGGGTCAAGAACGTTTTTCACATTTCCATTGTGTCAGCCAATGTGACCATTCCAAAGACCGGGGTTACTGCAAAAGAGTTGACTGCGACTCAAGGCACGCTTAGTCGTGATACGCAAGAGTTTTATGCTGTCAGAAATTTCACACTACAGACCCCTTGTATCAGGCTTGCCATTGTGTGAATCTTAGGTTACTAAGAATTTTCTTCCCAACCCCGTGCACGCCGACCATGAGCCATATGCACGCGGAACACCTGAGAAAGGACACCATGGACTGGCGTCACCGTGCGGCTTGCCTCAACGAGGATCCTGAACTTTTCTTCCCCATCGGCAACACCGGCCCAGCCCTGCTCCAAATCGAAGAAGCGAAAAGTGTGTGCCACCGCTGTGAGGTCGCCGAAACATGCCTCCAGTGGGCCCTTGAAACCGGACAAGACGCAGGCGTATGGGGAGGCTTGAGCGAAGACGAACGTCGCGCCCTCAAGCGCCGTGCTGCGCGCGCACGTCGCGCAGGCTAACGACACCCGGGGCACTGAGCTTTACACAGTTCGTCCGCTTCTCCTAGCCAGGATGCTACGTCCCCGACCTGAGCGGGAAGTCCAGAACCACCTCGGTCCCCCCGCCCTCCCGGGCACGCCACTCAATCGTTCCATCCAGATCAGTTGTCACCAGGGTTTTGACAATCTGAGTACCCAAGCCATTTCCAGGGCCCTCGCCATCGCCGATCCCAACCCCGTTATCTGCGATAACGACTTCGAGCCGGTCGTCGTATCTGCGTGAACGGATCCACACATTACCATGCACGGACTCATCTTCTGTTTCGCACACGAACCCGTGTTCAATCGCGTTCGTGACCAGTTCAGTCACTGCCAAAGCAAGCGAAGTTGCGTCAGCTGAAGAGATCGTCCCAAACTTCCCGATCTGTTCCAACACGATGTGTTTGTTCGGGTTGGCCAACGTGGGCCCCAGGCGCACACCCTTACTGACAACTTCATCGAAATCGACCTCAGGGTCTACTCCCTGGCTCAGCACGTCGTGCACAACCGCAATCACAGAAACCCTGCGCATCGCTTCTTCCAAAGCTGCCTGTGCTGCCGGGGACTCTACCCGGCGTTTCTGCAGTCGCAAAAGCGCTGACACCGTCTGCAGGTTGTTCTTAACCCGGTGGTGCATTTCCCTGATCATCGTGTCCCGCGACAACAGATCTCGTTCGCGCCGACGAATCTCGGAAATGTCCCGTACCAGCAACAAAGCTCCCGTCCGGAACTCCCCACGACGGAACGGAATGGAACGCACAGACACGGAAACTTTTTTCGACTCCAGCTCTGTGCGCCATGCAGCCCGCCCAGTGAGAACCAGCGGAAGAATTTCGTCAACCGGCCGTAGCTTCGACAACAGATCCGACATCAGTTCTGCTAAATAACGTCCCTCGAGCTCGCCTTTGTACCCCAGGCGGTATAAAACCGAAATCGCATTGGGCGAGGCATACCGCACACGACCTTCACGGTTGAGAACGAGCATGCCATCGCCCACACGAGGCTCACCACGTCGCACACCTGACGGGGCTTCCACATCAGGAAAATACCCTTCCGCAATCATCGACAAGAGCATCACGCCAGCCGAACGATAATTGCGCTCCATGCGCGAATAGTTAGCCTTACGCTCAACGTCCGAATGGATGGTGAGGACCGCGATCACTGAACATTCACGCACAACTGGGACCGCCTCGGCTCCTTGCAGCATGCCCTCTTCAGAGCCGTACTGGCGGGTCTGAGCAGACTCCATCGCGTCGGAAATCAGCGACCTTTCGGCATCGTTTGCCACGGTCCCGATCTCGTCGTGCGGGTACACAGTCGACCCTGTATTGGGTCGGCAGTGAGCCACAACAGTAAACGTGTCGCCCTCTTTTACCCACAAAACAAGGTCTGAAAAGGCGAGGTCTGCGATCATCTGCCAGTCTTCAACAAGCAGATGCAACCACTCGATATCGTCTTCGTCGGTGATTCCCTTGCTGTGCAACAGATCAGCAAATGCGCTCATCTGCTAGTCCAGTTGAGACTGGTACACGGTCGAACGCACCAGCGAACGAATCATGCGCAACAGCACAGACAGAGGTGCCTGGTCGACGTGCTCGAGTGAAAGCACCTCGTCAGCCGTTTCGCGGACCTTGCGCAAGGACGTTTCGTTGTGCACTTGCCATTGAGCAAGACGGTCATCCGAGCGGTCCTGTGCCGTGCCCTTGTCAGACTGGGTCGACTCCAGCACCGCATCGACAATAGCTGCGACTGCTTGGTAGTAATCGTCTCGCAGCGCGCCACGAGCCAGCGCGGTCCACCGCGAAGAGCGATCCAAAGCACCAATGTTTTCCAGGATCTTGACCCCGTGGATCAGTTCGGTCACACCGAAGTAGATTTCAGCGACCTCTTCCGCATCTGATTCCGAGGTTGCCGCGATCTGCGCAACCGTGAGCAATGCGTACTCGTCGAGCATCCCCGCCGCACGGTACGACAGGTCGGTGGGGACACCTCGGCGCACAAAGTCACCAACCCGGCCTTCGAGCTTGTCACGGTCAGAGCCTCGTACCAAAGCTGGCAAATGTGGGCGGAGCTCAGTCACCGTTGGCCGGTAACGCGCAATCTCATCTTCGACTACGAAGAAGTCTGGCGCCTGGTTAACGAACCAGCGCGAAGCCCGATCCAAAAGACGGATGTAGTTGTTTTGTAAAGCTACCTGAGTCGCAGTGTCAACCTTGTTGTCCAGCGCAAAAATCTCAGCGAAATGCTCGTCCAGGTCGAATACTTCACTCACTGTGGTGAACACACGAGCGACGTGTGGAATGGACGCACCGGTTTCTTCCACAAGACGGAAGATGTAGGTCAGACCACCTCGGTCAACCATGCGGTTCACCAGATGTGCCGTCGCAATCTCCCGGAACAGAGGGTGCTCTGTGAGCTGTTCAGCATACTTTTCCGTGAGCGTCTTGGGGAAGTACTGCAGCACATGCTTCTTCATGAACGGTTCGTCTGGAACGTCTGATTCAAGAATCGCATCGGCCGCGTTCATCTTCACATATGCCAGCAAAACGGCCAGTTCAGGCGAAGTGAGTCCCACGCCCTGTTCAGATACCCGCCTATTGAGTTCCTTGCTGCTTGGGAGGAACTCAACGGCCCGGTCTAGTCCCTGGTTGTTTTCCAAGTACTTCATCAGACGGCTCAGCGTGCCAGTGAGACGCAGGCTGTTGCTACGAGCCTCACCCATCGCCACATTTTGTGAGTAGTTATTAGCGAGAACCAGATCAGCGACTTCGTCAGTCATTGATTCCAGGACGCTCACACGGTCTTCTGCCGGGAACTCGCCGTGCTCAATTAGCGTGGACAGAAGCAGTTTGATGTTCACTTCGTTGTCCGAAGAGTCCACTCCTGCTGAGTTGTCGACAGCGTCAGTGTTGATCTTCTGACCGTTCAACGCTGCTTCAATACGACCCAGCTGCGTGACACCCAGGTTTCCACCTTCACCGACGACACGGGCACGCAAATCCGCTCCGTTAACTCGGACAGCGTCGTTTGCCTTGTCTCCGACTTGCGCGTGGGTTTCGGCCTCCGACTTGATGTAGGTTCCGATTCCCCCGTTGTAGACCAGGTCAACCGGGGCGCACAGAATTGCACGAATCAGATCGGGTGCCGTGTACGCGCCAGCCTTCATCCCCAAAGCTTCAGCTGCTTCAGGTGAGACTTCGATCGACTTCGAGGACCGCGAGAATACTCCACCGCCAGCGGAAATCAGGTCCCGGTTGTAGTCCTGCCAGCTAGAACGTGGCAGTTCAAACAGGCGTTTCCGTTCGTGATACGAGGTCGCTGCATCAGGGCATGGGTCAATGAAAATGTCGCGGTGGTCAAATGCCGCCACCAAACGGATGTGTTCGGAGCGCAACATTCCATTACCGAACACGTCACCGCTCATGTCACCGATACCTACAGCAGTGAAGTCGTCAGTCGCAGTGTTGACACCCAGCTCACGGAAGTGGCGTTCGACCGACTTCCACGCACCGCGGGAAGTAATCGCCATCGCTTTGTGGTCATACCCAGTTGAACCACCTGAAGCAAAGGCATCTTGGAGCCAGAAGCCCCGGTCCACCGCGATCTTATTCGCCACATCTGAGAACCTGGCCGTGCCCTTGTCGGCTGCGACCACAAGATACGTGTCGTCTTCGTCGTAACGAACCGTGCGTTCAGGGTGCACCGTCTTCTGCTTGCCGTCTTCAACCACCAGGTTGTCGGTCACGTCCAAAAGCGAACTGATAAAGACTTCATAAGCAGCCTGGCCCGCAGCACCCCACGCATCGCGGTTCACAGCAGGGTCTGGCAGGCGCTTAGGGTAGAACCCACCCTTGGCTCCTGTAGGCACAATGAGCGCATTCTTCACCATTTGAGCCTTCACCAGGCCCAACACTTCAGTGCGGAAGTCATCTCGCCTGTCAGACCACCGCAGACCACCACGTGCCACGCGACCAAACCGCAAGTGGACACCTTCAACTTCAGGCGAGTACACAAACATTTCCAAAGCCGGACGCGGCTTAGGACTGAATTCGAGAAGCTCCGGCTTGATCTTAAATACGTTTGCTGGGCGAGGCTCACCGTTCTCATCACGCTGGAAGACGTTCGTGCGTACGGTAGCCGCGATCACCTCGGCGGTGGCACGCAAGATCCTGTCAGCGTCCAGGGACGTCACCTGGGCGAGTGCCTCGTAGATTTCTTCGGTTTTCTCTGCCACTGCGCTTTCGCGGTCCTGTGCGAAGTCAGGATCGAACTTAGCGGTGAACAACTCAACCAAGAGTCGCGAAATTTCAGGGTGGCCCGAATATACATCCCCCATGTTCTTTTCTGATAAGGAGAAGCCGCTCTGTCGTAGATAGTGCGAGATCCCACGCAGAAGCGCTACGTTTTGCCATGTCAGACCAGCCACAATGAGCTTGTCCATGCGACCGTGTTCACGCTTACCTTGCCACCCGGCTTTGAACGCATCTTCAATCCGTTCGAAGTCAGATTCAGAAACGTCTTGTGAGAACTCCAGACCAAAGTCGTAAATGTACCGGCTGGTGCCGTCGGCGAGCTCGAGGTGGTACGGACGCTCGTCAACGACCTCGGCACCCAAATTTGCCATGTACGGCAAAATGTCGCTCAAATTCGCAGGCTCAAAACGGTACAGTGCCAAGCGGATGTGACGGTCGGACGAGCCCTTAGCCCGCGTCACGTGCACATACGGCGTGTTGTCACTTTCCATCGCTTCGAAGCGCTGAACATCAGCAACAGCGTCATGCGGAGTGAAATCGTCTTGATAGGACGGTGGGAAAGCTTGTCCCCACAGCCCGCCACGTTGCGCTACAGCATGGCTCAAACGTTCGGAGGATGGCGACAGGAACTCGCGCACATCCTCATTCCACGACCGTAAAGCACCACGGATCCGGTTCGATACCTGCCCTGAAGGAATCTCCGGCAATAGGTCCTTGGGGTCAACCCGCACAACAAAGTGCAAACGGGCCAAGGCCGAGTCTGAGAGCAACACATCAAAGTCGACACTGCTTGCCCGGTAGAGTTCGCGCAACACGTTTTCAACGCGCCTGCGCGATGCCGTGTCGTACAGATCGCGTGGAACATACACCAACACCGAAACGTAACGTTCATACGTGTCCCGGCGGATGAAAACAGATGCTTCACGCTTTTCTTGCAGGTTGACCACCGACATTGCGATGTCGAGGATCTCTTCCTTCGCTGCGTGGAACATGTCGTCACGCGGGTAGGTTTCGAGGATCGACACCAGCTCATCACCGGAGTGCGTATTGCGTGAAATTCCGGATTCCCGAAGAATCCATTCACACTTTTCACGCACCACCGGGATCGTCAGAACCGAAGCCGTGTACATCGACGAGGTGTACAAGCCCACAAAGCGACGTTCACCGATGATGCGGCCGTTTTCGTCGAATGTTTTGATGCCCAAGTAGTCCAGGAATCCGCGTCGAATGAGTTTGGAACGCGAGTTCGCCTTGGTGAGCACCAAGACATGACGGTCCGAGGCGTGTGACGCAACTGCCCGTGACAGTGGGGACGCTTTGGGTTCGCGCAAAGCGCTGATACCACGAGCTGTCCCTGGAATCGGTTCAAGCGAAGTGGTTTCACCGTTGTTTTCCAAACGGTATTCGCGGTATCCCATGAACGCGAATCGCCCATCAAGCCAGTCCAGAAGATCGGCTGCTTGTGCTGCTTCTGTCCGCAAGTCGATCCCGGGAGGTTGGTTGCGCAACTCCGCTGCGATTTCTTTGGCCTTTGCCGCCATGTCGTCGCGGTCGCGGTCTGCCGCACCTACGAATTCAATGGTCTGAGCGATCTTTTTACGCAGCGCGTCGAATTCGGGTTCGGGGATCGCGTCGATTTCGATGTGCGTCCAGGACTCCAGCGTTTCGTCATCTTTGGTGACGTCCGCGGTGATGATGGGCAGGACCGAGGTGGTTGTCTCCGTGGTGTGTGCCGTCCCTTGAGGAGCGATGATGCGCAGCCCGTCACCGGTTCGTTCAGTGATGACTTGGGGGTGGTGAACAGCGCGCAGAGCGTAGCCTTCGCCCGTGAGGTCTGCGGTCAGAGAAGACAGCAAGTAGCGCATGTCACTGACCACGATGTCGATGACAGTGCGACTACCGGAGTAGTCGGGGTCGGAAGGTTCTGGGTTGTGGATGTCGATAACCGCTTGTTCGCCGGTGTATTGGCTAGCCACTTCCCAGTGATGGATCGCTACGGCGGCGAGCGTTTTGGCTCCGTAGGTTTCAAAGTCGGAAGACGCTATGCGCGGGTAGTAGGTTTCAAGCAAATTTTGGGGCGGGGTGTGCCCCGTCAATGAGTGCCATGCTTGGGCGATCTCGGCCGGGTAGACCTCGGTCACTTTTTCACCTCTTATGTAGGGTTGTTTCCTCGTGTTCATCCTTGAACTTGTCTCTACTGTACGTCGAATGTGTGCCTGGTTCGAAGTCTTGGGCCTGGTCTTCGTCAGAAATAACTCAGTCGTGCAACACTTGCCTCATGAAGTCCATTCGCATGCAACAGAACTACGGCCGGTCGCCTCAAGAACTTCTCGAATTACTTGCTACTGAAAAGTTCTGGAAGGAACACAATTTTGAGTTCTCACGTGAAGGTGATGCTGACTCCGGTTGGCTTGTGCGCGTGATGTGTCCCGTAGATAAGGACCAGGTTCCGACCCAGTTCGCGCAGTTCATCTCACCTAATGTGCGCGTCAAGCAGGAAGCCCGTGTTCCAGCTGCGAAAAACGACGGCGGAGTTGTCTCATACCAAGCGCATGCCCCTGGTGTTCCAGCACAAGTGGGAGCCGACATCACAATAGAGGGCCAAGGTAGTTCATCAACAGTGACTGTCAATGCCACCCTGACGGTCAACGTTCCGTTTGTGGGCCCCGCGCTTGAAGGCAAAGCTGAACCCACTGCCCGCAAATTACTTCAGCGTCAGCTCGATAAGCTCGCGGAACTCTGAGGCGTCATACCACACCAAGGACGCGTCACGCAGAATTGACAGATTAGCCTGAGCGTCGCTGCCCAGCCGACTCAGTTCGTCCGGGTCATCGATGTGCGCGCTGACTACTTTGGACGGGTCTAACTGGGCAGGTTCAAACGCCAACACGTCACCCCCAGCGTCCGTTGTGTTCCTAGGTGCTGGGATGTCAGCCGCCAGCACCACGCGGCCTTCGCCAGCCTGAGCTGCATTTTCTTCAAGAGCTGCGGCAGCATAGCTCATCGCTAACCATTCGACTTCGTCGAGTGCGTCGCCTTTGAGACCGTGGGTGCGCGGGTGTGGAGTAAACGCGATTGAAGGCGTAACGTTGGGCCACGCACGGAATTCGGAAACTGTCAGTGGGAAGTACGCTCGAACGCTCATACTGCCATCTTCCGCTTTCGTCTGCGCGTGCGCGAAGGTTCGGCTCGGCGTGGCGCAAACCGTTCACTCAGTTCGGTGATGGCTAGGGAAAAGGGCGCCCGAGGTGTCATTTCGGTGACCGTCCGACCGGCAAGTACCGCCCGGTCGACGTCTTTGACTGATTCGGGGATAAAAACGGGGTCGTTGACATGCGTGAACTTAGACAGTGTGGCCGCAAGTGTTTTCTCTGGCGACTGTCCAACCGCGCTCGCCCGAACCCGGTTAATCACAGTAGTGAAGTCCACGAGGTCGCGGATGCGGTGACTGTCCAGGAGTTCTACGAGTCGTTTAAGTCCCATAGGGTCCCCGGTTCCCACAACAACTGTATGGTCTGCTCCGTCCAGAACTACTCGAGTCGCGCTATGCCGGTCATAGTACGGGTCGGCAAACTCGTCGTCGGGGTCAATCCTGTCCGAAATATCCACCACGACCCAGGTGTAATGGGCGCGCAAAGTCTGTAACACCTCGGCTAGGTGGGCCGGTTTCACTTCCGGCCATCTCTCTGCCCGCGACAAACCTGTCACTACGTGAAAGTTAGGATCAAAAACGGTGACTGCCTCTTCGATTGTGCTGGCAGTCAGGTTTTCGACATTCCGGCACAGAGTAACCAGCTGAGGGGTGTCAGATAGGACTCCCAAAAGCGCTGCCTGAACAGAGTTCACCGTATCAGCGTCGACGAGAACTGCTGTGTCGTGTTGTGCAAGAGCATGCGCCAAGTTAGCGGCGACCGTTGAACGTCCCGGAGCTGAGCCTGTCCCCCACACCGCAATGATTCTTCCCAGTGCCGTAGGGGAAGGAGCGGGTGCGAAATCAGGTTTGGGCGGAGCTACCACTGACGCTGAGACTCGCCTCAGAGCGGCAGCGAGTTCATTGGGCGAGGCCCACGGAGACACATGTTCGTTCACGTCCCACGCTGCGACAGCCGACTCAGCTTCACCGAATCCCAACACTTTTCCTGAGTTCCCACGAATTCGGCGGACGAGTTCGCGGTCGGCTCCGGTGAAGTACTCACCCAAGATGACCACGTCGCCAGTTCCCGCCACAACTGCAGCCAGTAGCTCACTTTCATCGGCAGGACGAGCCTGAACCGAAACTCCGTCGAGATCGTTAAGAACAGACACGAGTTGCGATTCGAACTCCACATCGACAGCCACAATGACGTGAATCGTCATGAGGTTTCCTTGGGGTAAGCCACAATCGAGACCCGGTGATCAGTCGCAACAACTTCGAGTACCTGCTGGAGTTTGTCGTTGGGCACATAGATTTCGAGACGCGTTCCAGCGGTCGAGGTGAAGCCACCTTCGTCACGTCCCACCGCATGCACATGGGCACGCGAAAGCACTTCGACAGGTTGGGCCTCTTCGTCTTTAGTATCCGTTGCCCAGACATCGACAAAAGCCCCCGCCTGTACTGCTTGCGGCAGGTTTCCAGGAATATCCAACGCGATCACACGACCGTCCAAGCGAGCAGGATCAACGAGAACAGACGCGGGAACCAGTTCACCTGCAGCGACTGAACCTGTGACAGACATACCGACAGGCGAGGACTGATCTGCGCGCACATACTTGTCCTCTGTATCTGGAAGTCGCACTTCAACTGCAGTGAGTGAGTCTTGGTCAATGGTGCTTCCCGAAACAAGTGGTTTAGACGCCGCCCACACGGTGACGGTGTTTGCAACGCGCGTGATGACAGCCCACGTACCTAAGAGCGAGGCGATCACGAGGATGATTCCCACGAGAACTCGCGGATCTCGCATTCGAGGGAGAGTAAATCTGGGTGTTTCTTTCATGGTTGTTCTCCGTTGAACTACACGACAGTGAACGAAACTCCAACGCCAAATGGTATCATTTGATATCAAATGGCATTTTTCGTCCATTTGCATTCATTCTATGTACGTTTCACACGAAAGGGAACCCTCATGGCTATTGAAACTCGATTCCTCCCCCTCACGGATGTAGCAGAAATACTCAGCGTTTCGATCGCACAAGCTCGCGCTTTGGTGCGCTCAGGCGAACTGCGCGCAATTAAAGTCGGGGGACGCGGACAGTGGCGCGTCGAAAAAGGAGAACTGGAAGACTACATCCAGCGCATGTATCGCCAGGCTCAAGAAGAAGTCGAATCGCTTTCACAGAACTAGTCACTATTCGGGAAGCGCCCACACTGCGCGAATCCCAGTCAGTGGCACAACATCAAACTCTCCACCAGACCGCAATTGCACATAGTCGCGGCCCACTGCATCAATACTCCCCTCAGTGAAACCGCCAGCAAATTCCACGCGCACAAAAACCCTCTCACGAGCCCACGCACGTAACACCGACATCGCACTCATCATCCCCGGCTCACCGTGAACCCGCGACGCCATGCGAACAAGTTCCACATGAGCAAGCATCACCAATACCGGTCGTGTCTCCTGCACCAGCACGACCCATGTACTGCCGCATCGGTCAACGACGCCGCTAATCCCCCGCTTTTCGACCCACAGCGTGACCTTTTGCCCATGAGCCCCGGACAGCCTCTCCGCTAAGCTCCGTTCGGCAAACGCCTCCTCCACCAGATCAGCCTGCTGCCCCATGCGTTCATACGCATCACTGGAGTCTAAGCGCGCCGCCATGTCATCGAAAAGCTGATCCCACCGATCTGTCATACCGACATATTGCCATACCCAAAAAATAGTTATTCGAACATCATTGACTTTTAATCGCTTGGCATGGGTATATTCAGTTATTGATGTTTCAAGGAGGAAACATGTTTCATCGGATTATCGGAGTCTCAGTGGCCCATGCGACCCTCTGCTTTATGGCTGTCGTATGGAACCACAAAGCGTTAGAAGCAATTCATTCGGGTGATCTGAGCATGACGCTCATCGCCATTTGCGTATGCCTGGGAATCGCTGCGGGTATCCGGCTTCAGCTGGCAATTTTGGCAGTGTTCACCGCCTGGTGTGTTCGCCGCTTTGCGCCCCACCGTGGCCAGGGCCTGTCCCAACTCGCAGTCTGGTTAGCGCCTACCCACTTCAAGAAGGGCATCGCTGTTGCTGTTGGGCTCGTCATTGCGAGCGCGTCACACGCCACCGCAGCACCCATGTGGCCAACCAGTAGTCCATCCTCACCTGCACTAAAAGCACCTGAGCCAGCAACTCCGTCGCCCATATGGCCTACGAGCACTTTGCCATCACCCCACGTGGAAACGCCTGGACCGGCACTCCCCTCACCCACATGGCCCACTACCAACTCTGAACGACCTCGGGAAACCGCGCCACCCGCGCCATCACCGTCACCCACAAGCGAGTCGCCCCCTAAGAAGAAAACAGCACCCAAGGAGAAGCGAACCTACACCGTTCGAAAGGGCGACTCTCTATGGAAAATCGCGCAAAAGATGAATGTCGACCCCGACGCACTGTTTAACGCGAACCGCAAAACAATCGGAAAGAATCCCAACTTGATCTTCCCCGGACAGGAACTGAACGTGCCATGACCGCACAACTCGACGCGCCCGTGATACGTAAACCACACGCGCGCACATCACACACTCGCCCCACCCCACCAGCTCCTCGCTCACCACGCGTGGAAACCAGCGGAGTGGACAACGTCGTGACGGCCCTCGCCGTTGCGTGCGTTGAAATCCTTCAGGGGCGTCGCTCCGCCTCAACGCTCGTCAGATGGGCAACCCCTGAACTCATTGACCGTTTACGCACGTTCGCACAGGTGCGAACCAAATTGGCCCGTACACGCCCAGCACCGGCAGCCCGTATCTCACCAGGCGCCATCCGAGTGTGTCATCTGAACCCAAACGTGGTGGAAGCAAGCGTCAACATCATGAGCCCTGACCGCAGACGCGCTGTAGCGTTACGCCTAGAAAGCACGTCCGGGCGGTGGATTCTGCACGAGCTCGTCATTGTGTGAAGCTCGCTCGCGTCGAGCTTCACAGCAACGAGTGATGCCTAGCGCTTCTTCTTTTTCTTCGCCTGCCTGCGCTGTTGACGGTTCTTCGGAGCTTCATCCTGAGGTTCGTCTTCTGGGGTAACGTCGGTTCCGCCGTCTTCAGAAGGCGCGGACAAGAGAAGTCTCGTCTTCTTCTGCTTGAGCTCCTCAGCCTCGACTTCAACAAAGTCATCGGACGGATCTTCTAGATCCTTCCCTGGGTTAACGGTCACCTTAACCTCGAGCGTGTTCGTCAGGCGAACCACATCTTCCTTGATGCCTTCCTGCATCTGGTTGAACATATCGAAACCTTCACGCTGGTACTCCACAAGAGGGTCGCGCTGTGCCATAGCGCGCAGGCCAATACCGTTCTTGAGGTAATCCATTTCGTACAGGTGATCACGCCACCGCTTGTCGATCACGCTGAGGATAACGCGACGCTCCATTTCGCGTGCGCCTTCTTCGCCCAGCTGTTCCTCGCGTTCGCCGTAAGCCACTTCCATATCAGACAAGAGTTCGGTGAAGACTTTGTCTCGCGTCAAAGAAGCCTTACCGCCAGCGTCTTCCACGAGCTCTTCAGCTGTGATGGTGGGCTCGTAAAGCTCGCCAACAGCGCTGAACAGTTCGTCCAAGTTCCAGTCTTCTGGGCTGCCCGCAGTAGCACCGTTCACGTATGCCTGCATAACGTCTTCACGGAAGTTCGCAACCTGTTCGGCGAGATCTTCTCCCTCAAGAACCTTGTTGCGCTCACCGTAGATCACAGTGCGCTGACGGTTGAGAACGTCGTCGTACTTCAAAACGTTCTTACGCTGTTCAGCGTTACGCTGCTCGATCTGAGTCTGAGCAGACAAAATCGCACGAGTCACCAGTTTCGATTCAAGCGGCTCGTCTTCTGGCGCTTTTGTCATTGTCAAAATACGCTCAGCCGCATTTGCCCCAAACAGGCGCATCAAGTCATCGGTCAGCGACAAGTAGAACCGCGATTCACCTGGGTCACCCTGACGGCCGGCACGACCTCGGAGCTGGTTGTCGATACGGCGCGATTCGTGGCGTTCGGTACCCAGAACGTACAAACCACCGAGTTCACGAACTTCTTTGGCTTCTTCCTCTACGCGCTCCTCAATCTCAGCCAGGACATCCTGCCACGCTTCTTCATAAGTTTCAGGGTCCTCGTGCTGGTCGTATCCGCGCTTTTCCATTTCGGCAACAGCCAAGTGCTCAGCGTTACCACCTAACATGATGTCTGTACCACGCCCGGCCATGTTGGTGGCCACGGTGACAGAGCCCTTCCGACCGGCAAGCGCGACAATCGCGGCTTCCCGTTCGTGGTGCTTGGCGTTGAGAACCTCGTGGCGAACTCCACGCTTGGCGAGCAAGCGGGATAGGTATTCGCTCTTTTCCACGCTGGTTGTACCCACCAGGATTGGTTGTCCTTCTTCGTGACGTTCAGCAATGTCATCGACAACCGCGTTGAACTTCACTTCCATGTTGCGATACACGATGTCTGTGTGGTCGACACGCTGGTTGGGTTTATTGGTTGGGATAGGAACAACACCCAGTTTGTAAGTGGAGTTGAACTCTGCCGCTTCGGTTTCTGCAGTACCTGTCATTCCCGACAGTTTGTCGTACATGCGGAAGTAGTTCTGCAACGTGATGGTGGCCAGCGTCTGGTTTTCAGCCTGAACTTTCACGCCTTCTTTAGCTTCAATTGCCTGGTGCAAACCTTCGTTGTACCGGCGGCCTTTAAGAATACGTCCCGTGTGTTCGTCAACAATGAGCACTTCACCGTCAAGAACCACGTAGTCCTTGTCGCGCGTGAACAGCTCTTTTGCCCGAATCGAGTTGTTGAGGAAGCTGATGAGCTGAGTATTGGCTTCGTCATACAGGTTCCCAATACCCAGGTAGTTTTCCACCCGCTCAATACCGGCTTCCATCACACCTACGGTGCGCTTCTTTTCGTCGACTTCGTAATCACGGTCGCGCTTCAAACGCTTCACCACGGTTGCGAAATCGCCGTACCAGCGGTCGGCATCACCCTCAGAAGGGCCAGAAATAATCAATGGTGTACGGGCTTCGTCAATCAGAATTGAGTCAACCTCGTCAACGATCGCAAAAGAGTGGCCACGTTGCACTTTTTCGTCGGCCGTCCATGCCATGTTGTCGCGCAAATAGTCGAAACCAAATTCGTTATTGGTGCCGTAGGTAATGTCAGCGGCGTACTGCTTACGGCGAACATCAGGTGTTTGTTGAGCCAAGATGCATCCCGTTTCCATTCCCAAGAAACGGAAAACACGGCCCATCAGTTCAGACTGGTAGCTTGCCAGATAGTCGTTCACCGTCACCACGTGAACACTGCCCCCAGTCAAGGCATTGAGATATGCCGGCGCCGTCGCAACCAGTGTCTTACCTTCACCGGTCTTCATTTCCGCAATGTTGCCTAAGTGCAGCGCGGCACCACCCATCAACTGCACGTCATAGTGTTTAAGCCCCACCGTTCGGGAGCTGGCTTCACGGACGGCCGCAAACGCCTCGGGAAGAATTGAGTCAAG
Organism: Brevibacterium mcbrellneri ATCC 49030; assembly: GCF_000178455.1. Taxonomy (GTDB): domain Bacteria; phylum Actinomycetota; class Actinomycetes; order Actinomycetales; family Brevibacteriaceae; genus Brevibacterium; species Brevibacterium mcbrellneri. Next base: position 59,161 of record NZ_ADNU01000043.1, read on the forward strand.
TGATTCGCCGTCTTTGAACCGTTCTTTAAAACGATCTGTCTCTTCACGAAGTTCGGTGTCTGACAGCTTTTCGAACTCTTCCGACAGTTCGTTGATCGCCGTGGTGTAGTTACGCAGTTTTTTGAGTGTGCGTCCTTCACCCCTCCGGAGCAGCTTCTCCAGGATATTGGCCACGATTCTCCTCGACTGTTAGGCGGACGGTTTACCGCATGATAAATCCGCGCCTCAGTTTAGCGCGGTTAAATGGTGAACACACAATGTGGCCGGCACTTTGGCCGGCCACATGCGCAAAAATTAATCTTCAGTCAGTTCTGGGTCCAAGGTAATAACACCGTAGCTCCACCCGCGACGCTTGTACACCACCGACGGCTTTGTGGATGCTTCATCGATGAAGAGGTAGAAGTCGTGCCCCACCATTTCCATGCGGTTGATCGCTTCATCTAGCGCGATGGGGGTTGCGGCGAAGGTTTTTTCACGCAGAACCACAGGTGAGTCACCCTCTGATGGAACGCGTCCGCCCGTCTGGTCGATGTTCTGGGGCGTTTCGCGTTTTTCGTCCTTCTCGTTTTCAGAAGGAATGACCGGGTCGACGACTTCCATGCTGGCCAAGACTTCTGCCGTCGAAGCACTCCGGTGCTTACCTTGGCGCGAAATCTTCTGCCGGTCACGTGCGCGTCGCAAACGTTCAAGCAGCTTCGCCCAGGCGAGGTCCAAAGCGGCGTATTTGTCTGACGCTGTGGCTTCTGCACGCAACACTGGCCCTTTAGCAATTACCGTGATTTCAATGCGTTCGGTGTTTTCCGGCTGACGTACGTTGGGGTCGTGAGTGAGAACAACTTCAACGCGGAGTGCGCGAGGTGCGAGTTGTTCAACTTTGGAGACTTTGTCCTCTACATGCGACCGGAAGCTTTCAGAAAGGGTGACGTTGCGTCCTTTGACTACGATGTCCACGATGCTCTCCTTTGCACCTCGAAAACTGTTCACCATAAATGGTGATAGTTCATTCTTCCCTATTTTCTTCGCAGTTTCTATTTTCTGAGCCCGTAATCCCGATACTTGCAACAGCAACGATATCAATGTGGGATTCACGCAAAACCCTCGCTGATTCAGCCACCGTCGCCCCAGTTGTCACAATGTCGTCCACAACGATCACCCGGATATCCCGCGGCCACTTAGAAACAACCTCGGGATGGGAAATTCTGTGGGTTCCCCGCACATTCCGGCGCCTCCCGTGCGCCCCTGATCCCACCTGATCGCCGCGTCCACGGACCGCCAGAACCGGCGCTACGCGCATGGGGAAACCGTCGCGGATGAAATGTTCAGCGGCGTTGCGGGCAAGTGTTTCCACGTGGTTTCCTCCGCGCTTTCGGGCCGAGGTGGCCCTAGCTGGCACGGGCACCAACAGCACCGGCGCGGAACTCACAGGAGCCTCGGCAAGAGCGCTAGCGATTGCGCGTGCAAGCATGAGCCCCAGAACTGGGGCAAGGTCGCGTCGGTCGTGTTCTTTGTAGTTGACGATAACGTTGCGCAACACGCCTTCGTACGAGCCCGCTCCGTAGGCTTTGACCGTTCCGTACCGTGGCATGGTGGCGACAGGTTCGGTGTCGAGGCTCCTCACACAAGCGGAGCACAGAGACACGGTTTCACATCCGCACCCGGCGCACACGCGCGGAATCAAAAGGTCGACGAACTCCGACAGCATGTGTCACCCGGGGTAAGCGGGGTCCTTGATGTTGGAGTCGAGCAGACGTTGCCACGAACCGGAGGTGTAGGTGAAAAGTTCTCCGTTGCGCGTCCCCACGCGAACGGACGACGTGTCCGCGCCAGAAGTGATGGAAACACCTTCGGATACAGTTCCCAGCGCTTCAGCGTTTCCTCCGACTTTCTGAATGTACGGCTGGGCGGGTTCTTCTGCAGTGCGAGCCGCCAGCATTGCCAGGTCTTGGGAACCAGCCCAGGAAACGTCCTCGATCTTCTTGAATCCGGTCGCTACCTTAAACGTTCCATTGCCGGTCAGTTTGGTGGGTTTGTTTTCACTGTCGCGGGCAATTCCCACAATGTCGATATGTGATTCGTCGTTACTGTGGGAAAGAACCATGAGCCGTGTTCCATCTGGGGAAACACGTATAGCTCGGATGTCTTTATTCTTGACGAACCCAATATTGATGCGCGCTAGCTCACCTGAAGCGCGGACTGCCATCAAGTCATTTCCTTCACGTTCTGCCGTCCAGATCCACTCGAAGCGGTCAAAGCTGGGGGCGAGAAGGTCACGTCCCACAAGAACCTGGGTGGAGGATCCTTGTGTGCGGTCAAAGTGATTGATTTCTTTGCCCGATTTGCTCAACCACGCAACCGCGTCTGCGTCCATGCTCAAGGCCGGTGCGCGGCCCCCGTCCACGCGAGGTGATTTGTCGATGGTGTTTCGTTCGTTGCCGTTGAGCAAAACCAGGGAGTCGTCCGAAATTGCAACGGCAACTGGTTCGCTGGGAACTCGAGCGTTGACCGACACTCCGCCAGTGAGGGTGGCGTCCGGGGTTTGGAGTTGAAGCGAGGTCACGGATCCCAACGAGAGGAGCGTCGTTTCGAGTTGGGTGAAAATCCGTTCGCGCGTTTTGTTGTCTAAGCCGGTTGCACTGAGTCCCACCTCGGCCTGGCCATCGTGGATAGTGACTGACTGTGGTGTCAAGGAAGTGTTGTCGGGAATGGGAGAGACGACAGCACCGGCCAGGTATTTGGCGGGGCCATCCAGGGTTGCGCGCACCATGTCCGTTGTGGTGGAAGAAGTGCGAAGGAACCACCGTAGGTCTGGGACTAAGTAGTTGAAGTCGGGGGTGTAGAAGTGCAGAGGGATCGGGCGGAACATGTTGTCAAAGTTGGTGCGGGACACCAACAGCCCGTCGGGTGCTTCGGAAATACGCCATTCACCGTTGACTTGGCGTAGGTGGAATTCCATGGTGGCCGAGGTGTCCGCTTCGTTTTCGTGTAAGACTCCCCTTTCGTCGAGTCCGGCGCTCACAGGGATCTCGAATGACACTGTTTGTGAGTCGGTTGCGATGTTCGTGGTGACTGAGTCCAGGCTGACTTCGCGTTTGACGATTTTGACGCTCGATGTGGGGTTCCATTCTGCGGCCAGTGAGTCGGTGAGGAAGGAACGTGCGACGCTGAAGTTGTTGTTAAAGCTAGCGCCTGCAGTGATAAAGCCACGAACAATAGCGTCCGGCCCGTCGCCTGGTTTGGGACCTTCGGCGTCTACGCGGGTTTGGGCTCCTGATTCGGGGTCAACGGTGATCGTTCCCACTTGGCTGTCGGACGGGATTCGGGCACACGCGCTGGCTCCCATAAACAGGAAGATGCAGACGAGAACTGCGAATAGTCGGCGCATCAGCTGTCCTCCTCTTCCACCACAATAGGGATGCTTCCAGTGTGCACACGAACGGAGCCGTCCGAGGTGGGTGGCCCGGCCACGATTGACGCACCTTGTACGCGTGCGTCTGCCGGCGGTAGGGGTAGGGGTGAGCGCGTAATGGTGCTTCCTGCTCGCCGCGGAATCGTGAGCCGGAAGCACGTTCCGTTTCCTTTTTGAGACCACACTTGGAGCCACCCGTTGTGAAGGTGGGCATCTTCGAGTGAGATCGCAAGCCCGAGCCCAGATCCACCGAGTGTTCGTTTGCGGGAGGGGTCGGCTCGCCAGAATCGGTCAAAAACGTTTTCAAGTTGGTCGTCTGTCATGCCGATTCCGTGGTCGCGCACTGAGACGGCGACGGCTTGTGCGTTTGATCCCACGTACACGTCGATCCGTTTTTGGTCGCCGTGTTCTACCGCGTTGACTACTAAGTTGTTGACGATCCGGGTGATACGAATTCTGTCTGCTTCAGCCATAACGGGGGCCGATGGGGCGTGGATGAGGATTTCGGTGTTCGCCTGGCTGGCAACCATAGACACGCTTTCAACAACCTCGGATACGATCTCAGTGATGTCCAAAGGCTTGGCAAGCAGGTTTGCCGCCCCTGCGTCGTGGCGAGAAATTTCCAGAAGATCTTCGAGTAGAACTTCGAAACGTTCAACTTGTGAGTTGAGCAGTTCGGCTGATCTGCGGGTCGATTCATCGAATTCGTCGCGTGATTCAAAGATCATGTCCGAGGCGATGTGGATGGTGGTCAGGGGCGTGCGAAGTTCGTGGGACACATCGGACACGAACTGGCGTTGCAAGACAGTGAGTCGCTCCATGCGTTCAATCTGGTCTTGCAGATTGTCCGCCATGTCGTTAAATGACTGTGCCAGTGTTGCGATTTCATCACGGCCAGAGACAGGCATGCGCTGATTGAGGTCACCGTCGGCAATTTTGCGGGCGACTTCAGACCCAGCTTTGACAGGCACCACAACGAATCGAGTCACTAACCATGCGACTCCTCCGACCAGAATGCTGAGAACCACGCCAGAAACCCCCAGGGCACGTTGCACAAAGTCCAGGGTCCCTTGTTCTTCTGTCAGATCTGCGACCGTGTACAGGATGAAGTCACCCTGCCCGTTAACGGTCAGACGCTGTGCGACGATCAGCCCGGGGGCTTCTGTTCCGGCCAGTTCAGCTGACTGAAATTTTTGGTTGCCCGCAGGCGATTCACGAATCGATTCGCGTAGCTCTGGGCTGATGTCCGACACGGACATCGGTTCATACCCGGTTGTGATGGCAACGAGGGGTGGCACTGTGGAATTGCCTGCTGGCTCAAGTGCGATGGCTTGCAGTTGCAAGGATGAGCGCGACAGCATGGAACGCAGCTGCGCGTTCAGGGCGTCGGCGGCTTCTTGTGAATCGGACAGGCCAGACAGGGCTTCCAGTTCTGCCACATAGCCGTTTGTTGTGGCTGAGACATCAGACTGTTTGGATTCAAACAGTCCGCGCGCAATCTGTTGCGACAAGTACGCACCCACTCCGTAAATTGCGACGATAGTGAACACCACGGTCACCGCAACGACACGAACCTGGAGTGAATGCGTAAAGGTCCGAACGATTCCTCGAAAGAGAATGCGGATCCACGCCTGAACCCGGCGCAGACTCACTGGCTGTGACCAGCCTTGTAACCCACACCTCGGACGGTGACAACGATGTCAGGCTTTTCTGGGTCTTTTTCAATTTTGGACCGCAGACGCTGCACGTGAACGTTGACCAGACGCGTGTCGGCTGCGTGGCGGTAACCCCACACTTCTTCAAGGAGGGTTTCGCGGGAGAACACTTGCCACGGTTTCCGTGCCAGGGCTACTAGGAGTTCGAACTCCAATGGAGTGAGGCTCACGGGCTTGCCTGCTTTTTCGACTGTGTGGCCGGCGACGTCGATCGACACGTCGCCCACCTTCAGAATTTCTGGGGCTGAGGGTTCACTCATGCGTAGACGTGCGCGCACACGGGCCACGAGTTCTTTAGGCTTAAATGGTTTGGGCACGTAGTCGTCGGCTCCAGACTCGAGGCCCTTCACGACGTCCATCGTGTCGGACTTAGCCGTGAGCATCACAATCGGCACACCGGATTCTTCCCGGATTTCACGGCACACTTCCAAGCCGTCTTTTCCTGGCAACATGAGGTCCAGCAGGATGAGGTCGGGGCGCACGGATCGGAAGGCTTCTACGGCACCGTCACCTGTTGCGCAAAAGTGAGGCTCAAACCCTTCACTTTTTAAAACGATACCGATCATTTCAGCAAGTGCGGTGTCGTCGTCTACGACCAAGATTCGTGCGTTCATACCCTTATTGTCCAATACTGTGCGCGCGTTCCCAATTGTTTAGATATTTTTCGCGTGTGTGGGAACATTTTGCGCCAACATTTTACCGTGTCTCAAGTTACCTTGGCCTGCGTGACTCGCGCGCACTTGCGCTGAACGCGCGCCCTGAATCTTTGTGTACTCTTGAGGAAGATTTGTCAGTAGCACACCAGAGGAGGCGCCGTGTTTAATTCCCAAAGCGCCTCATGGTCTGTCACTACAGATTGGCGCACAGGTCGCCATACACATGAGATTGCCCGGCCCGTGTCTGATGCGTGGACTCCCCCGGTTGCGGCGGGTGTCATTCCCAAGCGCCCCTTGACTGTAGGCGAGATTTTGGACTGCAGTGTGCGTTTGATGCGCACATCTCCAGCGGTGAACTTTGGGCTGCCCGTTATTGTGTCCACTTTGCTGGCGCTTTTAGCAGGAGCGATTGGGGCCGCTTTCTTGTGGCTCACGTTCGACTACCTCAACGCACTTTCTGAAAGCGACTATGCGACCAACGGCGCGTTCGTCATCGTTCAGACCGTGGCAGCTATGGCTTCGTTCGTGTTCTTGACCATCATTCAGTTCTTCGCCGGAATCGCGGCCACGTCCGGCCGTGACGCTTTTGACGGCAAGAAGGTGCCGCTGTCGCTTGCGTGGAAACGCGCCCGAGGTCGTCGCCGGGCTCTCGCGGGATTTACTGTTGCGATGTTGGGCGGGTTTATCGGTTCAGCCTGCGTTTTCTTTGCCCCGTCGATTGTGCTTTCACTTATGGTGAACGAAATCGCTGGAGTCCTGGCGATCTTAGTAGGTGGTGCTCTTTGGGGTGTTTTGAGCGCGTTCTTTTTGGTCAAGTTCGCGTTTGTGGGCCCTCTCATCACATATGAGCGGCTTTCAGTTAAGGATGCTGTGAAGCGGTCATGGAAACTCACTAATCAAGGTTTCTGGCGGATTCTTGGCGAGTTAGCTCTAGGATATCTTCTGTCCAGCCAGGTGGTTCAGATCATCGTGACGCCGTTCATCATGCTGGTCCCAATCATCATGGGCATTCTGATTATTGCGACCGGGTTCGGGACGGCCGCGTTTGAATCGGTTGTCCTTGCCATGTTTAGCCTGTTCTTCATCGCGTTGAGCATTGCCGTAGCGGGGCTCATGTACGGCTATTGGTCAGCGCTTGTAGTGGTCGTGTTCTTTGACCAAAAGATGCGCCTAGAAGGGTTCGATCTGGTGATGTTGCGCGAGGCAGAAGATGAGATTCGGGCGCGCACACGCAACGAGGGAGAATCGGTGACAAAAAATCAGTGGCTTGCGATCCCGCAGGAGGCCACATGATGAGTTGGCCAATTTTAACTCTGACCCCCGGGCGTGATGAGGCGCGCAGGTGGGCAGAAAAAGAACTGGCAAAGCCGGAGTACCGCGACTCTGATATTTCGTTCTTTGAACGAATCGGCCGCGCTATCCAACGCTTGGTAAATAGCACCATCGACAAAGCGCTCGATCTGAATAACCCGTGGCTCATCATTGTTTTTGCTCTGGTCATTGTGGGCATCATCGTGTTCTTCGTGTGGCGAGCCAACCGTGGAACCGGAGACGCCTTCTCCCCTCAGCTGTTCGACAAGACTGATGTCGCTGGCGTTGAGAAACCCAGTGAGTATCGGAAACGGGCTGCTGATGCGGCGTCCAAGGGCGACTGGAATACCGCGGTTCAAGAGATGGTGCGTGCCAGTGTTGCCCATTTGGCTCGGGCAGGAGCCGTCGAACTCAAAACATCGTCGACGGCACACGAACTCACGCAAAGCGCCGCTAGAACCTACCCACACCTCGGGCGGGATCTCAGCGAAGCTTCCAACCTGTTTGACGCGGTGAGTTTCAGCACGTACCAGGCCACCCAAGAGGACTACGCTTTTACGCAGGCTGTTGACGCCAAAGTCACTCAAGTGACTAAAACAACGCCAGAAAAGGTTGACGCATGAGCGCACATCTTGACGTTGCAGTGCGCGGAACCGTTGGCGACACCTCGGCGAGCGCAGGTCAAAAAATCGCGGCCTTCGGTAAATCCGCTGTCGTGTGGATCGTGGTGGTCGCGCTCGTCCTCATTGCCGCGATCATTGGTTTTCTAACCTCCACAGATCCTGGAGAGGAACGCAACCTGCACTACGACAACACGGGCGAAGACGGCACTGCAGCACTTGCAGGCGTGCTCCGATCTCACGGAGTGAAGGTCTCGACGACCGAAGACTATGAGAAAGCGCTCGCTGGCGCTAAAGACCCAGACACCACGGTTCTAGTGATCAATCCGGATACAGTCGATCAAGACAAACGCAACGCCATGCGGGATGCCATGAAAAAGCACGGCTCGCATATCGCTCTCGTCAATCCTGGTTTTGAGGTTGCCGGCTATTCCTCGCGCTTGACATTCGCGAGCGGCTCGACCTACACGAATACCCACCCCGAACCATCGTGTGATTTTGGCCCTGCGTCTAGGGCAGGAAAAGTCAAGCGCACCAACGGTGGTTACCGAGTTCTTCCCGAGGATAACTACGAAGGGTGCTACCCCATGGACGGGGACGCCTATTCGCTCATTCATGCCCCAGAAGGCAAAGGGTCCGTCACGGTCATGGGTGAAGAACAGTGGTTCACAAACGCGCATCTTCGTGAAGATGGCAACGCTGCCCTGTCGGTTGGAACCGCGGGGCTTAAACCCAACGTGGTCATCTACTTTGCGATGTACGACTTCGACGAAGGCGTCGACCCTTTGAGCACTGTCCCTGGTTGGTTCTTCATGACGCTTCTGTGGCTTTTGCCAGTAGGCCTCGTTGCAGTCATCTGGGCAGGGCGCCGGTTTGGTCCGCTTGCTGTCGAAACGCTCCCCGTGACGGTCCCGCCTATCGAAACCGTCACCGGTTTGGCTGGGCTCATGCACCGTACAGGCAACCGCAGTGAGGCGCTCAGGATTCTGCGCGCATCGGCCCTGGTCAAGATGGGGCGAACCCTGGCAGTTCCGGCGCATGCGGAAAGTGCCGAGGTGTGCCAGGCTGTCGCCGCCCGCACTGGGTACGATTACACCGAACTTGAGTATCTTTTCATCACAGCTGTCCCTGAAAACGACGCACAGCTATCCGATCTTGCAACTCGAATCGCGAATATCGAAAGAGAGGTCCGCGCACTATGACCACACCTGAAAAGCCACATACTCCCCCAGATCAGCCACCTCAGGGCCAGCCATACCAGCAGCCGACACCACAGCAAGAGTCGTTTAACCCGGAGCAGGCTCCATATCAGCAGTTCCAGCAGCCACAGCACGGAACGGACTATCAGCAGTTCCAGCCACAGGGTCAGCAGTACGCTCAGCAACAGATGCAGCCACAGGAGCAAGCACACCCGAACGCGCACTCAGAACAGACCGACCAACGTTGGGCCTCTGAGCATCAACTCGACGAAACGGACCATGAGCTTCGAGAAAGCTTCGAAAAGGCGCGTGCAGAAGTAGGCAAGGCGGTTGTGGGTCAGACCGAGGCGGTTGAAGGGATTCTGATTGCCCTCCTGTCTGGTGGGCACGTGCTTCTCGAAGGTGTACCAGGTGTTGCTAAGACCTTGCTGGTCCGGTCGATCGCCAGCGCTTTGGACCTCGATTCGGCACGTATCCAGTTCACGCCAGACCTCATGCCCGGTGACGTGACGGGGTCCATGATTTACAACGCGCAGACGTCGAGCTTCGAATTCCGCGAAGGACCTGTTTTTACCAACATTCTCATCGCTGACGAAATCAACCGAACACCTCCTAAAACCCAATCCGCTCTTCTCGAGGCCATGGAAGAACGCCAGGTGTCGGTTGACGGTCTCACCCGGAAACTCGACGAACCGTTCTTGGTTGCAGCTACTCAGAACCCGGTCGAATATGACGGAACCTATCCGTTGCCTGAAGCGCAGCTGGACCGTTTCCTTTTCAAACTCATTTTGGACTTGCCTCCGCGCAACACCGAAGTTGAAATCCTCACCCGCCACGCGGCTGGTTTCAACGCCCACGACCTCTCCCGCATCGAACCGTCGCTGAGCCGCGACACTATTTTGGACGCTAGCCAACGCGCTCAAAACGTGTACTGCGCACCAGAGGTGCTCGAATACATTGTGGACCTGGTGCAAGCCACCCGCCGCGCACCGTCCTTTGCTTTGGGTGTTTCTCCCCGAGGTGCCACCCGCCTTCTCGCTGCCACCCGTTCGCGTGCGTGGTTGCACGGTCGCGCGTTCATCACACCCGACGACGTCAAGGCTCTCATGGGCATCACGTTCCGTCACCGTGTCCAATTGCGCCCCGAAGCTCAAATGGACGGCATTGGAATTGACCAGGTGCTCGACTCGATTGTGTCAACCGTGGCGGTCCCCCGCTGATGGCACTGACGTGGCGTTTTCTGGTACTCACGGTTCTGCTCACGTTCCCCATTGCGTTGGGAGGATCGTGGGAGTTCCTTGTTGCCGGATTAGCGTTCCTCATTTTGGTGGGAATAGGTGACTTCTTTTTAGCCCCCTCTACCAGATCCATCCAAGCCTTGCGCTCCCCAGGTTCCAGAATCCGCTTAGGGGCACCCACCTCGGCGACCTTGACCCTGGTCAACACGGGAAAACGCACGGCCCGCCTACACGTCCGCGACGCATGGGCGCCCACTGCGGGTGCCAGTGACAACCGCTTCCATGCGGTCATCAAACCCGGTGACACGTTTGAACGAGTCCAGCACCTGCTTCCTGTCCGCCGTGGCGTCCTACCCGCCGACAAACTCACTTTGCGGTCTACCTCGGTGCTGGGGCTGGTAGCGCGGCAAAAGAGTTTCGACGTTCCCGCGAGCATCAGGGTGATGCCGCCGTTCCATTCGCGTAAGCACTTGCCGTCGAAGCGGCAGAAACTGCGTGAACTCGACGGGCGGACGGCACTCATGGTGCGCGGAATGGGAACTGAGTTTGATTCGCTTCGCGAATATGTCCGTGGCGATGACATCCGGTCGATCGACTGGCGAGCTACCGCGCGAGCTCAAAAACTCATGACGAAGACGTGGCGGCCAGAACGTGACCGGCGGGTGGTCATTGTGATCGACTCGTCGCGCTTAGCCGCACGCCGGGCCGACACCGGAACCGTTTTCGACGCAGCAGTCGAATCGGCCATGTTGCTTGCCGCTTTGGCAGCTGGAGCCGGCGACCGAGTCGATGTCATCGTTGCCGATGCGCGCGTCCGCTTAAGTGTGGGTCCCCTTTCCGGAAAAGACCCACTGGGCGTGCTCACCAACAAACTCACCCCCATTGACCCCGAACTCATCGATACAGACTGGGCGGCTCTCACCTCGGCGGTCATGGAAACCTCCCCCAACCACGCATTCGTCGTGTTCGTCACCAGCCTGGACGCGCTCACAATCGCCGAGGACGTTCTCCCAGCTATCCCGCTTTTACGTTCGCGTCACACGGTCGCTTTTGCCAGTGTTGAAGACCCGCAACTGGGTCCTATGAGCCAGAACACGTTCACCCCATCACAGACGTATCAGGCAGCGGTGGCCGCTCAACAGCTCATGACTGAGTCCTCACTTCAGGGTGCGCTCACACATTTAGGGATTCATACGGTGAGCGGGTTCCCCGAAGACCTTCCGCCACGTCTGGCAGACCTCTACATTCACTTGAAGTCGATCGGTCGCTTGTAACGTAGCTACGCTGCCGTCACCACGCGGTAGCCTGCGCGACTCTCTTCCAGGTCTCCCGTCAGGCCCTGCTTAACAGCTGGGCGTCCCAAGCCAATTGCGTACGCACAGATGCCTACCGTGAGGAGTGCACCAAAGAACATCTTGACAGGAAACGGCATGTTAGAAGGTGTGACGAAACCTTCGATCAGACCCGAAAGAAACAACATGAAAATGAGCCCCACACCCACGGTAATGAGGGAACGCGCGGCGTGAGCCAGTGACTGCATGCGCGACATGTTCACGGGAATCATCCACGACGTGAAGATCTTGAGCCCGGCTGCTGCCGCAATCAGAATGCATGTGATCTCCGGGACGCCGTGAGGCAGAATGTACCCGAAGAAATCTCCGACACGGTCAAAGTGGAACATCACTGCACCGGAAATTCCCACGTTCACGGCGTTCATGATAAGCCCAATGATCACGTAGATTCCGGTTATGCCCAAGACCACCCACTGAAGAGCGATCCATGCGTTGTTCGTCCACACGCCAACGGCAAACACACTGTTGGGGTTCTCTTTGTAGTAGTTCACGAAATCGTGTTCAGCCAGCCGTTTCGCGTCCTCGTACGGCACCATGTTGAACAGGGTCTGGGTGTCGTTTGCCAACCACACGGTGGTCAGAATACTGAGTCCCACGAACCCAATGAACACGCCCACAAAATACCAGCGGATCGAATACAGGGCTGCTGGAAGTGAGGTCCCAAAGAAGTCGATCACAGTAGCTTTCGCTCCCCGCGGGACTCCCGTGAGCTGCATACGTGACCGGTGAATAACATTCGACAGCCGCACCGCCACGTCTGATTCGGGGGCGACCGACTGGACACGTGAGAGATCTTTTGACGCCCGCCTGTACAGTTCGCGAAACTCAGTAGCTTGTTGCGTAGTGAGCTTCTTCCCCGCGAGGACAGAAAGCCTGTCCCACTGACTTCCATGCATGTGGGCGAGCAGATTTGGGTCCATTTGGCTATCGTATCTGAGGTTGACCAAGTTCGAATACGCGTCACGGGTGTGGCAATATACAAGCGTGGACAATCTTGTGACCGGGGAAGCTGTCGAGCTGAGCATTCGCCCTGCTTCGCTCATGTCACGAGCCATATCCTGTGCTATTGACGCCATTGTTTACACGATCGTGTACATCGCACTCCTGGTCACAATTGCTTACTTTGTTATTGAATACGGCCTGACGCAGGAGCTGCTGGTCAATTCGCTCATCATCATTTTCATGGCAGCCACCACGATCATGGTTCCGTGTACTGTCGAAATCCTGACTCGCGGACGCTCCCTGGGGAAACTTGTCATGGGACTCCGTATCGTGCGTGATGACGGCGGCGCTATTTCATTCCGTCACGCATTCTTACGTGCGCTGATATGGGACTTCGAGGTCCTTTCCGGCAGCGGTGGAATTGCCGCGCTTGCAGGGTTTTTGTCGCCACGCACCAAACGCCTGGGCGATATGCTGGCAGGCACCATTGCGGTGAGTGAGAGGCCGCGAAAGATTGTTCACCGTGCGCTACCGGTTTCTCCTCAACTACACCAGTGGGCACAGACGGTGGACCTGACTCCTGTACCGCCAGGTTTGTTGTACCGACTCACGCAGTTCCTTGACACAAGCGCAAAGAACACCGCAGAGTCACGCCTGGAACGGGCCATTGAGCTGGCCACCGAGGTGAATCCATATGTGGCTCCCCCGCCACCAGAGGGCACTCACCCTGAAGATTTCATCGTGGCTGTCGTCGAACTTACCCGCACCGCCCAGTTCCACAAACTACGCAAGGCAGAGGCAACGGCTCATGCCTTTTCAGACCGCGTAGGGTCCTTGCCCTATTCGCAACGCGTATAGGTGTCTGAGTAGCGCCGTGCTTTGGGCACGTCGCGCTTAAGACGCGCGGATAATTCCTAAGACGCGGTCTGTGAGGTCACGTGTACACGCGGGATCTGCGGATTCGGCATTAAAGCGAACGAGTGGTTCCGTATTGGATTTTCGCACGTTGAACCAAAAATCTTTCGCAGTAAAGGTCACCCCGTCCAGGTGGTCAATGTGGCCCTCCCCAAAAGCACCCGCTTGGCACTCCGCTTCGACACGTGTCAATACTGCGTCTGGGTTGTTGACCGTAGAGTTAATCTCGCCACTCAAGGCTCCTGCGTTGAACGGTTCGAGAAGGTGCGACAGCGGCTGATCTGTTTCACTCATGGCCGCGATGACGTGGCAAGCCGCCAGAATCCCGGAGTCTGCACAGAAAAAGTCTCGGAAGTAAAAGTGTGCTGAGTGTTCAACTGCGAAGACAGCGTTGTCTTTTCGCATCCGCTGCTTGATTCCCGAATGCCCCACCGGAGTGCGAATCGCACGCCCGCCGGCTTTCGCAATTGCCTGGGGCACTGCGCGGGTGGTCAGCACGTTGTGAATGACGGCAGGGCTCTCTTCGCCCAGGTTACGTGCGCGCTGGATTTCGCGCGTGGCCACCAAAGCACCAATCGCAGACGCCGAGGTGGGTTCACCGCGTTCGTCAATAACAAAACACCGATCCGCGTCACCGTCAAATACCAGCCCGATATCCGCACCATGAGTGCGAACTGCCTCCTGAGCGTCACGGAGAGTACTGGGATCGAGAGGGTTTGCAGGGTGATTAGGGAACGTACCATCAAGCTCTGTAAACAGGCCCACCAACGTCACAGCGTCACAGTCGAACACGCGGTCCAGGAAGTTCCCGGCCATTCCATTTCCGGCATCGGCGACCACGGTAAGCGGGCGAGACGCTTCTGCCAGTCCTGTCAACGCATGAATACGCTGAGCGAACTGCTCAGCCAGTTCCGTAACCTGCACGCGGTCGACCGGCCAGAGGGCACTATCAACAACGACCTCGGCGGTTTCAGCAACCGCGACAATCTCACCCAAGGCGTCTTGACGCGAAATACCCCGGGCCTGCGGACCACACACCTTGAACCCGTTCCAGTCAGCGGGGTTGTGGCTTGCCGTGACCATGATTCCCGGCATGTCCAGCACGCCTGAACCAAAGTACAGCTGGTCTGTCGATGCCAGCCCAATGTTGACCGGCGTACCCCCAGCTTGCGCAACACCGTGGCACAAAAGCGACGCGAACTCAGCGGACTTTTCGCGCATGTCGTGGCCAATGAGCACGTGGTTGCTCTGATACTGAGCATGCATGACCTTGTGGGTCGCGTACCCCACCGCTGTCACCAGTTCGTCACTGAAGTCTGTGTGAGTGCGTCCGCGCATGTCGTATGCGCCGCAGAGGTGAGCGAGCTGCGCTCGTCTGGTCATTCACGCCCTCCGATGACCCTCAGGTGACCGTGCTTCCGACCCTGCGGCTGTTCCTGAGGTTTGGCGGCTTCGCGTACTGCGTCTGCAATAGCGAGGAGATCGTCACGGCTGCGTTCGGGAGGCGTTTCGCCGGGTTCAAGTGAGATCAGTTGCCAACCGACCGGCGCTTTGAGGCGCTGCGCATGCTCTGCGCAGAGGTCATGTGCACCCGGTTCAGCGCGAACCGCCAACGGCCCAATCACAACGCACGCGTCAGCGTGAACGTACGTGAGGGTACGTGTTGCGGGCGCCCCGCAGTTGGGTTTGTTACAGGTTCGAAGCACGCCTTCCAGTCTATTACACCGCTATACAATGTGCTCATGAACGCCCGTTTGCGCCGTGACCGCCGAGGTCGCAGCAGCTCCCGCTTACTGTTGCGTTCCGCGGTTCCGGCCCGCATTTCTCGACGTGAACGGTTCGAGCGCATAGCGGCCTCGGTCATGCGGAAGGTGCGTGTCAGAGCCCACGGCGAACTAGACAAGGTGCGGCTCACCGTCGACTACGTTCCACCGCTTTCGGCAGATCTCAGTCACGTTTTTGAGGCCACACGCCACACCCCTGCGACCATCGTCGTGTACTACATTCCCCTGTCGCGCTTGGATGCCGACTGGAATGAGTTGTTAGGCGAGGTGGTATCTGAGCAGGCAGCTTTGCTCTGTTCCTGCTCAGCCGAAGAGTTACGACCGTAAGCCTAGGTGTGGCTTATGCGCCTGCTTTGGGTGTGGCGTCGGTTTCTGGTGGTGCGTCCGTGCCCGCTTTGGCACTCTTACCTTTTAAGGCGAAAGCGATAGCCAAACCGATTCCTGCGCCAAGAGCGAGCCCATACCCTGCACAAACTGGCACATTCAGATCGGCGATCAACCCAACTGCAATGCCCACCACCAGGCCAATAGCATCTCCCACGAGTATTGCAACGTAATAGATTTTGCTATCTTTATGCGCCATCATCGAACTCCTGACTGTGCGCGAATGAGGACATAGCGAGGTGACTAACTGTTCAAGCATAACCTTAGGGCCCGCGCATTGTGTGATGCGCGGGCCCAAAGTTCGTGAATGTGAGCTATGTGATTAAACGATCTGCTTCTTCAAACGACGGCGCTCGCGTTCTGAAAGCCCACCCCAAATACCAAAACGTTCATCGTTTGCCAGTGCATACTCCAAGCATTCGCTACGCACTTCGCACGACGCGCACACGCGCTTAGCTTCGCGTGTTGACCCACCCTTTTCCGGGAAGAAGGCCTCTGGATCTGTTTGCGCACACAGAGCTTGGTCTTGCCACGCAACGTCATCGTCGGCTTCACCCAAAAGGAGTTGTAGCGGCGATACGCTTGCAACAGATGGACTTCCGCTTATTGGTACAAGTTCTGCTGGATCTACGTCGAGTGGATCCGCGGTAGTTCCCGGCGCACCCTGCGGATCAACGAACCAGTCTTGAGCTGTTCGGCTACGCACGCCAGGCGTTTGAGTGCGCAGACTCTCTACGTACTTACGCGCTTCTGACACGTGTTTCCCCTTTCCTTGGTAGCTCGCGCCACCATATTCCCCACTAAAATTACACGCGTGTCATTACGGTTTCGTCAAGTGCGCAAGTGGTATAAATAGGCCAACAAACGGGATAATAGAACAGAAGTTCAGTCAAAACTCGCAAGTTACCACAACATCTAGTGGTCACCCATTCGCACAAGCACTAACTGCTGTGCTTGGGCGTGTCGGTTGAAGAATCTCATAATTTTTTCGGCGCACGGCGTGAATGAGACGTTTATCCCGGCCCCTTTGAGAAAATGGGCGCGAGCGCACTCACGCACACGATCGACAATTAGGTACGTATGAACTCACTTCTCACTGCCCTATCTCTCAACCCCGGAACGATTACGCAGGGGGCAGACTTAGCGCGCATATTGATCACCACAATTGACACTGCGCAGGTGAGCATTAAAGACGGCGACGTGATTGCTATCGACCACAAACTGGTGTCCATTGCACTCAACGGAACCACCTCGGGAGCGGGAGCAGAAGAGTTCGCGCAGGCGATTCGTGAGCATTCCTGCGAAACCATCGCAGCGCGCACATACGGCTACCCGCCATCCACCATGCGCCTGGTACGCACACCGCACAACACGGTCGAGCTCAACGCAGGTATCAGCGTCACCAACGGCACCCTGATCCTCCCTTTAGACAACCCACAATCTGCCGCCGAAAAGCTTCACGACACGTTCCGTCGCGAATACGGCGTGCGCATGGGACTCATTCTCACTACCTCTCTCCCCCACCCTTTCCGCCACGGGCAGCGCCCAGCGGCTCTCGCCTCGGTGGGAATTGAAAGCCAGCGCGTAGCCGATGAGGTTGCAAGCGCAGCCTCACTCACCGACATCAGCATGGGTGTGGCAGTCATTCGTGGAATTGACGTCGGCATGACCAATGAGCCAATCAACCACGACACCCTGGGACCCTTTGCCGACTGGTTCGCCCACGGTTCAGCCGAATCCGTGTACCTTGCTATGGGGGTTGACCCCAAGAAAACCCCCGCCCTTTCCGGTGATGACACAGACGACATCCTCACTAAAGTCACGCGCGCAATTTCCGCGGTCCGCTTGGGAGCACCTCGGACCCCAGGGGAAAACGCATGGCGCATCCGGCCAGCAGGCTCAGGGTCACGCATCGAAATCGACCCGGCGAACATCGAACTGACCTCCCACGCCGGCGGCCACCCCATGATGGAGGCAACCGTTGGGCTGGGAGCACTCATCGACCGCCTCACAACCGCGCTGGCCATCGAAAACCTCGACGTCAGCGTCGATTACGTGTGGGGCGAACGCGGAACCACGGAAGGTGCCCACATCGACGTCAGTTTCCGAGGTGCGTCATGATTGCGCGCACCATTGAAGCGATCGCTAGGCGAACAGACCCCGTTATCGAGTGGATTGACGAATACGGACGCTTGGAGCTCACGGGGCGCGTTTTCGCTAACTGGGTGTACAAGTCTGCCGGGCTCTTACGCGACACGTTCCCGGATGCGCTTGTGCTCAACCCGGAAGGCCCCCTCCACTGGCGTGAGCTCGCGTGCATTTTTGCTGCATGTGGCAGTGATGTGCCCGTCATGGTGGGCGCCGAGGTGGCACCCCCTTCCGCTGATTCGTGGGTGGGTATGGTTGCTTCTGGCAGCGACCTTTCGCCGTTTGAAGACGCGGAAGAGTTGTGGGTTTTCGACCCCGCCCCGCTAGCACTGTCCACTGAAGTGGAATCCGGCGACACCGACTACATTTCAGCTGTGCGCTCATATCCCGATGTGGCACAGCTTCTTGATGGTCCACTTGAGTACTCTCGCTTTGGCACTGCAGTTCGGGCGCACTCAGTAGACGGACCCACGCGGCTGGCGACGACCTCGGTCCCGGAAACCGACCAGCAGTTATCCGAACTTTGCCACGCACTCACATACGGACAACTCACCGTCGATCTGCCTTAGCTATGTGATCTGCGTCGCATGTGTGGCAGAATGCAGACATGGACAAAGTAGTTTCGTCAGCAGCAGAGGCCGTTGCCGACATTTTTGATGGTGCTCGCATTGCAGCCGGCGGGTTCGGAGTTTGTGGAATCCCTTCCGTCCTCATCGATGCCCTGAAAGAACAGGGCGCAAAGAACCTGACCGCCGTTTCTAACAACTGTGGGGTCGATGGGCAGGGCTTGGGTGTTTTGCTCGAGTCGAAGCAGATCGACACCGTGATCGCGTCGTACGTAGGTGAGAACAAGGAGTTCGCACGCCAGTACTTGTCTGGTGAGTTGCGCGTTATTCTCACTCCCCAAGGAACGCTCGCAGAAAAGTTGCGGGCAGCCGGGGCCGGGATCCCTGCGTTCTACACCGTTACTGGAGTGGGAACTCAGGTTGCCGATGGTGGCATGCCCCTCAAATACGACTCGGACGGCAATGTGATCGAAGAGTCCAAGCCCAAGGTCACTCGCGAACTCGACACATTCGGTGAAACCGAAACATATGTGCTGGAGGAATCGTTGCCGTGTGACTTTGCGCTGGTGCGCGCCGCAAAGGCCGACCGCCACGGCAACCTGGTGTTCCACGCGTCAGCACGCAACTTCAATCCGCCTGCCGCGCAGGCTGGCCGCATCACGATTGTGGAAGCAGAAGAAGTAGTCGAACCGGGCCAGCTCGACCCCAACGAGATACATCTGCCAGGTGTTTACGTCCACCGAATTGTGGAGCTGACGCCCGAACAAGCTAAAGACAAGTCGATCGAGAAGCGGACGGTGAGGAACTCATGAGCCTGACACGCAACCAGATGGCCGCCCGTGTCGCCCAAGAACTTGAAGACGGTAGCTATGTGAACTTGGGAATTGGCCTGCCCACCCTGGTACCCAACTACGTACCCCAAGATGTTCACGTTGTTCTGCAAAGTGAAAATGGACTTCTAGGTGTGGGTCCGTACCCCACAGAGGACCAGGTGGACCCTGACCTCATCAACGCGGGTAAAGAAACCGTCACCATGCTTCCCGGGGCGTCGTACTTCGACTCGGCGACCAGCTTTGGAATGATTCGTGGCAAGAAGGTGGACTTCGCAGTTTTGGGTGCTATGCAGGTGGCCCGAAACGGTGACATCGCCAACTGGATGATCCCAGGCAAAATGGTCAAAGGTATGGGCGGGGCCATGGACTTGGTCCACGGCGCTCGCACCATCCTGGTGGTCATGGAACACGTTGCAAAAGACGACTCACCTAAGCTTCTGGACGCGTGTTCCCTTCCGCTCACCGGTAAGGGTGTGGTCCAGCGAATCGTGACCGACCTGGCAGTCATCGATGTCCGTGACGGCGAGTTCGTTCTTGTCGAACGTGCCCCTGGCGTCGACGTCGACACGATTGTCGAAAAGACTGGGAGTCCACTTAGGGTTGAGGGCGATATTCCCGAAATCCAAGTGCCGCAGGTCTAAGGCACTTCATCCGTGTAGGCGTCACTGATGTGGCGCCTACACGTGTATGTAAGGCGTTCCTACACCGAGGCGATAAACAGCTTCCCGTCTCCACGCACCTTGAGGTTGCCGTCTGTGGCGGGGATAAAAACAGACTCCCCGGTGTTTAGGGTTGCACTGTCCTGGGTTTCCGTGGTCAGGGCGTAGGCGCCTTCAACGCACAACGCGATCGCGGGCCCATCAAGTTCAACGGTGGTGTCGGCACTCGTCAATGGCATGAGTTTGAAGTCGTCGGTCGCCCCTTTGAACCACTGCCCTTCGTCAGCGTTCACACGGTCGGGTGCAGTGGGCTCGTAGGTGACGACTGCTTTGAGTTCATCGATGTCGATGTGCTTGGACGTGAGTCCGCCACGTAGGACGTTGTCAGAACTGGCCATGATTTCAATTCCCAGCCCACCCAAATATGCGTGCAAAATACCTGCGTTTAACGCAATTGCTTCACCGGGGTTGAGCGTGAGCATGTTGAGCATGAGGGCAACGAGGGCTCCTGGGTCTGTGGGGAAGTCGGTGTTCACTCGCTTGAGCGTGGTGACCGGGTCCTGCGCCGATCCTTCCAACGACGGGTGGTGTGCGTCCACAGGCTCGTAGGTCAGCTCTGCCAGTTGGTCGGCCAGTTCTCCATACCCGGGTTCCGTCAAGATTGTCGAAAGTGTCGTTTGGAGTGGGTCGGGCCCGTCCAGGGTCTCAATCGCGCGGGCGAGAAGGGGGCTTCCCGAGGCGGTGTCCAGGCGTTCTAAAGTGGCCTTGGTTGCGTGAGGCGAGCGGAACCCGCATAGCGCGTCAAACGGTGTGAGCGCGTACATCATTTCGGGTTTGTGCCACGCGTCCTTGTAATTGCGGTGAGGCGCGTTCATGCTGATACCTTCTGCATTCTCGCGTTCATATCCCGCTCGCGCTTGGTCGAGAGTGGGGTGGGCCTGGATGGATAGGGCGGTACGAGCTGAAAGGATTTTCAGAAGAAAAGGGAGACGGTCACCATATGTGTGGCGTGCTTCTTCGCCGAGGTGTTCAGGGTGTGCGGACACGTGTTCGAGAAGTGTGGAATCAGCAGTGGGAGAAGGAGCTTTAGGGTGAGCACCTAGCCAATACTCGGCCGCTGGCGTTCCATCCACTGGGATTCCCACGATCTGTTGGATCCCTTGCGTGTTGCCCCACGCATAGTCTTGTACTGTTCCGCGAATTTCGAACATTGTCCTCCTTGCATCCACGCCTAGCCTAGGCAGATACGGGCAAAAAACCAACGTGGGCGCTAGAGTTCGCACTCTAGCGCCCACGTGGCATTCACCTGAACTGTTAGTCGTCCAAGTAACGGACGAATTTCGCTCCGCGCCTCTTCATCCAGTCGTAGCTACGTTCGGACGTGTTCGTCCTCCGCGAACCAGCGTCCAGCATCTTGCCCTTCTTGTCGGAGACGATCCCCACGTGACCTGGCGCCCAGATAATGTCGCCTGGCTTTGCTTCCTTCTCTGAAACAATACGGCCAGCGCGCATCTGTGCACTTGAGTGACGTGGAATCTTGATGCCAATCTTGTTGTACACGTAGCGGGTGTAGCCGGAGCAGTCCCATCCGTTCGGAGTGTTTCCGCCCCACACGTACGGAGTACCTAGGCCCTTTCTAGCCTCCTTGATCATCTCGCGACGAATGTCGTCAGTCGATTTCTTTTTTGGCTTTTCCTTGGGCTTGTCTTTCGGCTTGTCCTCAGCCTTGTCCTTGGACTTTTCTTCAGCCTTTTCATCCGGCTTGTTGTCCTGCTGAGGTGCCTCCGAACGCTCCGGTTCAGGTTGCGGATTCTGGTCGTTGGCCCCTCCGCGCACCGCTGGGCCGGGTGCGTATTCCACCGTCCCAAACCCATCGGTGTGCTGTACGCGAGCACCTTCGAAGCGCTGTTCCAGCTGCCCATCGGACTTCGTCACGTCAGACGTAGGGAAGCCCATGTGGCCACGCTCGAAGCCCTTGTCCTTCCAGTACTTCCAGATGACGCCCCACGTAGCGTGCGCTCCGTTGTTAGGCGACCAGTGGACAGCGCCACGCTGGAAAGATTGGTAAGAACCGTGCTGAAGTGGCTTTTCGTTCTGGGTAGGCAAGCCAATGTCGTCACGGTTGCGCCACCAGGCATGCGCCATGCCGTCGCGTAGAATCACCGCACCGGTTTGTTGAGTCCAGGTGATGAAACCACGGTCGTAGTTCTGAACGTAGCCGTCGCCCCATTTGTGTTCGTTACCTCGTGGCTGTCCAAGGGCCGTTTCATTGCCTTTGTATGCCTTTTGAATGGGGGTCAAGTTTTCTTGCTGAGGTTCGTTCTTTTCAGGGGTTTGAACGTTCTGACCATTCTGCAGTTTGGAAACTGCGCTACGGATTTCTCCCATCCGAGCGTAGAAAGCGTCACCGGGGCAGTCTGTGTCTCCCACATCGCGGTGTGCGGAGATCGCACGGATTGAACGACCGTTGACATTTGCTCGTCCGTTCGCGTCGACTCCGTTAAGCTTCCACGCGATAGCATGTTCAACTGCGTTCAGAGCTTCGGCGCTAGGTGCTTGCTTGTCGTAGTCACCCATGACCGAAATACCAAATGTTCCGGAGTTAAACCCCTGTGCGTGCGCACCAACGACAGGACGGTTGATGTCACCGGCACGTCCCTGCCACATGCGACCGTACTTGTCGACGAGCACGTTGTAACCCACATCGGCCCAGCCACGTCCCTTGGTGTGGAACGTGTAGATACCGCGAATGATTCCAGGAACATCGCCTGCAGAGTAGTTGTTGGATCCGGCGGTGTGGTGAACCACTGCCGCTTTGACCTTAGGGGCATAGTCAGGGCTACCCTTGCGCAGGCTCTCGTTGGCTCCCCAGTCCTTACGGCTTGCAATCGGTGGTTTGTCGACTTTTCCAACCGACACGTTGGATGCTGCGAATGCGACGTTCGTCGCGTTTTCAACGCCTTCGCAACCGTTGTCGTCGCATGTCACGTTCGAGTTGGTGCCTGCGGCTGCTTCCCCGGCAGTCTCAGGAACGGGAGAGTTGCCAGCGACGGCTGCTGCGTCACCAGAAGTTTTCTTTGGGTCAACCAGGACGAGCTTTGCATCGGATGCGGCCGTATCCCCAAGGACACGCATCTGGATGTTTGAAGCTCCAGCAACCACGTATGGTTCGGTTCCCGGGCGACCTTCACCCGTGTTCTCTTGGTCGATTTCTTTCCAAGCACCCCATGATCCACCGGTCTTGGTGCGTACCTCGAAGGTCACCTTGGCGTGGCCCGTGTAGGAAACACCCACAACCGAGGGGTTGCCGGCTGGCACTTTAACGACCTTGGAGATCGAAGCGATATTGACACCGTCTTCGGTTTTGTCCTTCGCTGATCCGCTCATCGCAGGCTCGGTGGTTTCAGGGGCCTGAGTAGGAGACGGCTTCTGAGAAGGGCTTGGCGTTTGAGCCGGCGTTGGTTTTTGTGAAGGTGTCGTTGAATCGCTCTTTGAGCCGCCTAGACCCGGCTTTTCCTTGGGTTGTGAAGTTCCGCCGGAGTTTGCGCCGAGCCCCATGCTCTGCGCCATGAAGACGCCGGGCAGGTTGCGTGTACTACGATTCTGCGCGTTCGCGGTTGTGTTCGAAGAATCGCGCGCACCAGGTTCGTCGATGCCTTTTTCATCAACACTTGTAAGTGGCATTTCGTCCACGCTTGGACGCGCTGTTGAAGCCTGTGCGTTCTGCGGCGCACCAAGTGTACTGACCGCTACGGATGCGACGGCTAGCGCCGCTAAGGGCGTTCTTATTCTCATTGTTCAAGCCTTTTCGAGGAAGTCGGGAAGTGAGGCTAATGCGGAGACTGTCGCTGGCAACGACGCTCCAACATTTCAAAATTGTTACATATATTTTCGGCGTGTCGAATTGAGAATAAGAAAATGAGTAAATTACAAGGATGTCGTTCCGCGTGTTGACGCGCAACACGCGGAACAGAAAAATTGTTACTTTACTTCGCAGATCTCTTTGTCTTTTGCATCATCGTCGTTACTTTCGGGCGCTGCGAGCGTATCTGCTCCCATCGCGTAGTACGACACATCTGCGGGGGCACCGAGTCCCTGCTTGTCTTTTTGAGCGTTTTCTTCGCTCTTCTTAATCGCCTCCTGCACGAGGCTGTGTGCTTTGTCGAAGTCGGGGTGCGACGGTTTCACGCGAGGTGGGCTCAAGTTCAGTTTGCCCAACTTGTGGTCACGGGTTTTTTGCGCGAGGTCAACGAAGTAGTCGAGCTGACTCCGTGGCACGTCTGTCGACACCACGTTGGGCGCAGCGGCCGCAATCTTCTGGAACCGTGAAAGCAGAGTGGCCGGGTCGAGCTGAGTGAGCATTGCTTCTTGAACGCATCGCTGGCGCGTCATACGTTCGTAGTCAGAGGCAAACTCGCGGGAACGGGCGTACCACAGTGCGTGGTAACCGTCGAGGTGGATATTCTCGCCGGGTTCGATCCACCCTTTAGGCGGACCGTGCTTCCCCGTTCGTTTATTGGTTTTCGACGAAATAGGGACACGCACGTGACTGGTCAAAGTAATTCCACCCATCGCGTCGATGAGTTGTTCAAAACCTTTCAGGTCGATCATCGCGTAGTACTGGATTTTCAGGCCAGTAACACCTTCCATGGCCTGTTTGGTCGCCTGTACTCCCGCCGGTGGTCCTTCAGGGAACAGTGAGGCGTTCTCTTCGCCTAATTGGTAGACCGCGTTGAGCAAGCATTCATCGCCACAGTTGTAGCCATGAGGGTACTTCTTCGCCAGCGGGCTTCCTTTGGGGAACGGCACGTTCTGCATATTGCGGGGTAAGCCAATCGATACCGCAGCCCCGGTTTTTGCGTCGATCGAAACAACCGAAAGAGAGTCGGGACGAACACCGGTTCTTCCTTTACCGGCGTCTGATCCTAAAAGAGCAATGTTGTAGCGACCATCGGCAGCTTTTTCGACTTTGCGCGAACTGAAGATGCTATCGAGCAGTTGACGGCCGGAGTTCAACGTGGTGACACCATAGGTGAACGCACCTCCAACCACCAGAACACTGACCAGCGCAGCTGACAAAAAGACTGGGCGGGTTCTCTTACCCAAGGACACCACGCGCACCAGTCGCACGGTATCGAGCAAACACAAGATCCACACAACGCCCAAGACAACCGCGAACACCATGAGAGGGATCAAAACAAAGCTACTCGTGGCCAGACTTATCAGCCACTGTTTGCGAATGATCGCTAGCAGAAGAACGATGAAAAGAATCGCCCACGTGATGAGCGTGATGCGCAGGGCGAAACGCCCCATTTTCCGGTTTCCCAGCATGGTCTGCACAGACCCCGGAATGAGGGCGCTTGTGAGCAAAAGAACCCAACCTCGCCGATTGCGAACTTCTTCGGACGCAAAGTGCGGATTTCGCAACGGGTCGACGTACTTGAGCTGTCTGCTCACAAGCGTCCTTTCGTTCAGTTAAGGCTTGCTTAGCCCAGGAGTTTACGGCCCATGACCAAGCGCTGAACCTGGTTGGTGCCTTCGTAAATCTGGGTGATCTTAGCGTCACGCATCATACGTTCAACTGGGTGGTCAACCACGTATCCAGCACCACCCAGAAGCTGAACGGCGTCGGTTGTGATTTCCATAGCGACGTCTGAAGCGTAGGCTTTCGCCGCAGCTCCAAAGAAGCTCAAGTCATCATCGTTACGTTCAGACTTAGCAGCCGCCGCGTAGGTCAGCTGACGTGCAGCTTCAAGTTTGGTCGCCATGTCGGCCACCATGAACTGGATTGCCTGGAAATCAGCAATGCGCTTGCCGAATTGTTTGCGTTCCTTGACGTAGTCGATCGCATAATCCAGCGCACCTTGCGCAACGCCCACCGCTTGCGCTGCGATGGTCACACGAGTGTGATCCAGAGTCTTCAATGCGATCTTCAGACCCTGTCCTTCTTCACCAACCCGGCGGCTGTCAGGGATCCAGCAGTCTTCGAAAAACAGTTCACGCGTAGGTGATCCCTTGATCCCCAGCTTGCGTTCTTTTTCACCGAAGCTGAACCCTTCATCACCCTTTTCAACGACAAACGCCGTGATGTTATTACCGCGCTTTCCGTCAGGATCGGTAACAGCCATGACCGTGTAAAACTCACTGACACCGGCGTTGGTGATCCACGTTTTAACACCGTTGAGCACCCATCCGTCACCGTCACGAACAGCGCGTGTCTTCATGCCAGCGGTGTCGGATCCAGCTTCACGTTCCGACAGACCGTAGCTAAAACCTTCACCACGAGCCAGACGCGGAAGGTACGCCTGCTTGACTTCTTCGCCACCACCAATGATGACCGGCATTGAACCCAACTTGTTAACGGCTGGGATAAGCGAAGACGACATGCAACCGCGTGCAACTTCTTCAATGACAATCGCAGTAGCCAGTGCGTCTGCCCCCACTCCTCCATACTCTTCACCCACGTGAGGAGCGAAGAAATCGGTTGCGATCAACGCGTCGTTAGCTTCCTGCGGGTAACGCGAATCGGCGTCAACTTCAGCCGCAAAAGGTGTAATCTTGTTTTCGACAACATCGCGTACAGCGGCACGAATCTCTTCGTGCTCTTCGCTGAGCTTGTACAGATCAAACATGAGACTCCTTCTGTGTATCTTCAAGCTTCTGGGTAAGCGCCCGTCCTTTGTCGCGCGCCTGGGTGTACAGATCTTCACGGTATGAGTCGAGACGAACACGTAGCGCGTTCGCTTCGTCGTCTACACCTGATGCAAGAATACGGGCCGCCAGCAGCCCCGCGTTCTTTGCTCCGCCAATCGACACGGTTGCCACAGGCACTCCCCCAGGCATCTGCACAATCGACAAGAGCGAATCCATGCCATCTAAGTACTTCAATGGAACTGGAACACCGATAACGGGAAGACTTGTCACGGACGCAATCATGCCGGGCAGGTGAGCAGCTCCCCCGGCGCCGGCGATGATGACCCGGACACCTCGTTCAGCCGCATCGCTCCCCCACTCGATCATGTCGTGGGGCATCCGGTGAGCTGACACGACCTCGGCGGTGAAGTCGATTCCCAACTCACTGAGCACGTCAGCGGCGGCAGACATGACGGGCCAGTCCGAATCTGACCCCATCACGATTCCTACAGTCATGCTTTCTCCGTTCGGTTTGGCCAGGGGTTGTCGTCGACCCCGGCAATGAACTCTGCTGCGTGGAGAGCGCGCTGGGCAACGTCCTCGGGGTTCTCACCTGTCACGTTGACGTGCCCCAGTTTGCGCCCCGGGCGAACCGACTTGCCGTACATGTGCACTTTGGCACGTGGGTCGTGCGCAAGCACGTGGAGGTACGCGTGGTACAGATCGTCGCGGTCAGCGCCCAGTACGTTTCCCATCGCCGTGTATGGAGCCAACGGACTAGGGTCACCCAACGGCAGGTCCAAAACTGCACGCAAGTGTTGCTCGAACTGGCTGGTCACTGATCCATCTTGTGTCCAGTGGCCCGTATTGTGAGGACGCATGGCCAGCTCATTGACCAGGTACCCGTCTGCGGTTTGGAACATTTCAAGGGCCATGACGCCAGTGACGTCAAGTGCGTGAGCCAGCGTCAAAACGTCCTGTGTAATTGTCCGCGCTAGATCCGCATCAAGACCGGGAGCAGGCGCGACTGCTTCGTAGCAGATCCCGTCCTTCTGACGAGTTGCCACAACCGGCCACACTGCAGTCTGACCAGATGGCGAGCGCCCCACCATCACTGCAAGTTCACGGCTGAAATCAATAAGTTGTTCTGCTAAAAGGGGACCTGAACTGAACCAGTCAGAGACCGCCTCCAGGTCTGCTTCGGAGCGGATGAATGCCACGCCGTGCCCGTCATACCCACCTGTGGGGGTCTTGAGGACGACTGCCCCGTGTTCGCGCACAAACGCGCCGAGGTCGTCCACAGTTTCGATCTGTGCCCAGCGTGGGTTCGGAAGCCCTAGCTCGTCGATTTTGGCGCGCATTTTGAGTTTGTTTTGCGCGTACTGCAGGGCGTGTGGTCCGGGGTGGACGTTGAATCCTTCGTCAATGAGCTTGACCAGGTGCTCATTGGGAACGTGTTCGTGGTCGAAGGTGATGACATCCACGGTGCTGGCGAACTGTTTGAGCGTTGCGTAGTCCTTGTAGTCGCCCACGGTTACATGTGAGGACACGTGGGTCGCGGGACCGTCAGCGGATTCGGCTAGAACGTGGAAATGAACACCAAGAGCTTCAGCTGCTGGCGCCATCATGCGCGCAAGCTGTCCAGCTCCGATTACACCTACTCGTGGAAAACTCACGTTCTCACTTTAGCTACCGTGTGCCATGATCGTGTGGTGGCCCGCCGTGCTACTCACGTATCTTGTGTGAAATTGTCAGGCCTTTCCACATCTACGAACTAGAATCGGCGTGGACCTTTTTCCAGTTGCAAGGGATGTAGATGAAGTTTCGCCGTGAAACGTTGCGGGTCGCCAAGTTTTCGGCAGTAGGCACCGTTGCGTTCATTGTGGACTTCTTAGTGTTCAATCTTTTGCGCCTGGAGGTTCTTCATTTAGGCCCGGTGTGGGCCAAGATCATTTCTGTGGCCTTGGCCACCACGGTTTCGTGGTTGGGTTCCAGGTACTGGACTTTTACGGATGGTCGCAACAAGTCAAAAACAAAAGAGGCCATCTATTTCTTTAGTATCAACGGGGCGGGCCTTTTGATTGCCCTGGCGTGCTTGTGGGTATCGCACTATCTGTTGGGTTTCCGGTCTGCACTGGCTGACAATATTTCTGGCAATGTGGTGGGCGTTCTGTTGGGCAACATTTTCCGTTACTTCATGTACCGGTTTTTCGTGTTTAAACCAGCGCCTAAGCGGCAACGGCTCGACGTCTAGTTACTTACCCAGCGCAATCAGCGGGATCGCGAGTTCTTCTGCAGTAATTCCCCCGTGGTGGCCTCGGAGTTTCAACGCCGACGGACTGTCGTTGCGCGAGTCCACAATCGCGGTCCCGGCATGGCTGATTGCCACGACATCGCCGATCCGGCCCAGGTTCTCAGGTCGCACTGGACCGAACCACCCGTCTGCCACCGCCTGTTTGCGGGTCATCGCGTAAACCCGTCCGGCTGCAATTTCGTTGATCGCCGAGGCGGTCTCAAGTGGCCGCGGTGTGTAGAGGTGAGTTGCGCGGGGCTCCCCACCCACTGCACTGACAAGTTCGCATACCTCCGGGTGGTCGGCCAGGTCGATCCGAGCGTCATAGTCGACGTTCACCATGCCGTGATCGGCGGTGATGAGCAGTTGAGCGTCACGGGGCAGGCTGTTGGCCAGGCGCGCTAGCCCGGCATCGACTGCTTCGAGTTCATCTGTCCACGCGTGGGAGTCGGTTCCTTTTCCATGCCCTGTTTTATCGAGGGCACCCCAGTAAAAGTAGATAAGCCTGCGCCCTGGTTTTTTCGCTTCTTCCACCGCGTGTTGAGCCCGTTGGTCAAATTGGTGCGAACCTCTAAAGGCGCCACCTCGCAGGGAAGCCGCGTTGAGACCTCGGCCTACAAATTTCGGTTCCCCCAGGCTGACAACGTCAACGCCGCTAGCGTGGAGGCGTTCAAACAGCGTGGCGTCAGGGACCCACGTGTGCGGATCACGGGCGGTGTTCCACGTGAGCTGGTTGAAAACATCACCGGATTCTGGGTCCTTGAGCTTGTACCCCATCACGCCGTGAGCTCCTGGCAGCAGGCCAGTCCCCAGCGAAGACAAAGAGTTGGCTGTTGTGGAGGGGAAACCGGCAGAAAACTCGGCGACGGAGTCCCTCACTGACCTCAAAAATGGGGCGTACGCCCATGAGGCTTTTAAGAGCTCAAACCCCATCCCGTCAATAAGGGCGACCACAACCACACGGGTTTCGTGGTCCAGGCCCACTTTTTCGGCACGTACGCGCTGACGGTCCTCAAGGATCTGACTGGCACCCAAAGTGACCGCGGCCGCGGGCACAATATCGGACAGGAGTCCTGCGTCCGCGTAGTCAGGTGGTCGCATTTATGAAGCGTCCCGTCGGGCATAGTAGACCAGTTTTTTCAACGTGAGTGCGAAACGTTCTGCTTGATCCACGGCATCTTGCCCTTCTGCTTGGGCAGACACGCGCAGGTTCACGTCTTCGGGAACCGAGGTTCCGCCGTAGCCATGGTCCGCATCGCACTGTGGGTCGGCACACGACTCTGGGAACATTTCAAGCCTCCGCACCGATTCCCACCCCAGGCTGACTCCCACTTCCACGGGTTTCTGACCGGGCGTGAAGTGTGCGGGGTCCTGATAGATTCGGCTGAGAATAACTGTGCGAATCCTGTCGAATGGGATGTCTTCGACACTTGCTACACCACGCATGCTTTGTTCTGGACTACCCGGTTCGTCGTCGACGTGAACCAGGATCAGCCGAGTTTCAGTCAGCACGAATGCCGTCACGTGACGGTGGATTGATTCGAAGTCCATGTGCGTTTCCATGTGCACACAGTGCTCAACGACAGGTTCGTCAAAAAGAACGTCGTTGATGATATTCGCTGCGAGGTGAGGGTAGTACCCCGCGTCTTGTAAGTCACGAAGAAGCGCACCAGAAACAGACATGCACCCATTGTGCCAGTCCCCCAACGTTTGCGGAAAAGACTATGCTTGAAACATGGTTACGTACCCGAAAAACTGGGAAGCCGATGTTGTCTTGCGTGACGGTGCGACGGCGCACGTCCGCCCAATTGTCCCCAGCGATGCCGACGGCATCCAGCTCATGCATTCCAAACAGTCGCCGGAATCGATCTACCTGCGTTTTTTCGCCCCCATGCCCACGATTCCGCCACGGGATTTGGAACGTTTCGTCAACGTGGATTATCACGACCGTGTCGCGCTCGTGATGGTCGCTGGCGAGGAGATCATTGGGGTGGGTCGGTACGACCGTTTGGATGAAACTTCCGCTGAAGTCGCATTCAACATTGCTGACGCTCATCAGGGGCGTGGCATTGGGTCGATTCTTTTGGAACACCTGGCCGCAGTGGCTAGGGAACGTGGTTTGAGTGTGTTTACCGCCGAGGTGCTCCCCCAGAACCGCTCCATGTTGCAGGTTTTCGCTGCCGCCGGCTACGAGATCTCACGTGAATTTGAAGACGGTGTCGTGGCGGTGCGCTTTGAGATCGATCCCACCGAACGGTCGAAACAGGTACTCGAATCCCGCGAGCACCGTGCGGAAGCTCTTTCGGTTCGGTCGGTTCTCAACCCCGCTTCAGTTGCCGTGATCGGTGCGTCCCGTAAACGCGCCTCGGCTGGTAACCTCCTTTTGCGCAACTTGGCTTCAGCTGGGTTCAAAGGGGACCTGCACATTGTCCACCCGCACGCACCCGTGGTCGCGGGAATGCCAACCGTGAAGTCACTCCAAGACATCGAGGGCACCATCGACTTGGCCATTATTGCGGTACCCGCACCTGCGGTGGTTGACGTCGTGAAGGACGCAGCTTCCCGAGGTGTCCGCGCGGTTGTCGTGATTTCGTCAGGTTTCGCTGAAACCGGCCCGGAGGGCCAGGAACTGCAGCGAGAAGTCGTTGCGACGGCTCGTTCGCACGGAATGCGCGTGGTGGGACCCAATTCGTTTGGAATTGCCAACACCAGCACCGATGTTGCTCTTAACGCCTCGCTGTCACCGTTCTTCCCTGAGCCCGGACCACTCGGGCTTTTCAGCCAGTCGGGGGCCTTGGGAACGGGACTGCTCGCCGCTGCGAAAAGTCGCGGTTTGGGAATTTCCACGTTCGTGTCTGCCGGAAACCGTGCCGATTTATCTGGCAACGACCTCTTGCAGTTCTGGGAAGAAGACGAATCCACCCAGATTGTGGGGCTGTACTTGGAGTCGATCGGTAACCCGCGCAAGTTCGCACGCATTGCCCGTCGTGTAGCCCGGCAGAAGCCCGTCATCGTCATTAAGAGTGACCTCACGGGACGTGAGTTGCCTCCCGGCCACCAGGTACGCGTATCCAGTTTGTCAGGGTCCGCACTCAACCAAGTGCTCACGCAGGCTGGGGTGATCCGAGCTGATTCGATTCACCAGATGTTTGACGTCGCTCAGGTGTTTGCCACCCAGCCACTGCCTTCCGGCGCACGAGTGGGGGTGATTGGTAACTCCGCCGCACTTTCCACCTTGATCGTGCAACGCGCCCGGGCGGAAGGTCTGCGTATCGACACTCCTCCTGTTTCGTTGCACCCGGAAGTGACCACGGACGAATTTGAAGAGCATTTAGCAAAAATGTACAAAGACCCGTCCGTGCATTCGGTGATCGTGGCCTTTGCCCCATCAGCCCGTGGGCAAGAACGCGAAATCACCCAAGTTCTGGCAGAGCAAGCAGCGGTGTCCGGCAAAACTACCGTGGCCTGTTTCTTGGGTCTCATGGGTGCTCAAGAGGAACTCACCGCGTACACCCGCAGTGCTGAAGGCAAACGAGAGATCCACACAGTTCCCAGCTACATGGGCCCAGAAGATGCCGTGTGGGCCCTGGCTCGAGTCACCGAATACGCCCAGTGGAAACGCTCCGACCAGGGTAATTACCCCGAACTCGAAGGCTTCGACAAGCGTGCGCTGCGCGCCCTCATCGAAAAGGTCCTCCAGCGCGACTCCGAGCACGACAGCGAGGAGGGAACCACCTCGGCGACGGTCCGCCTGACACGCGACGAAACCCAAGAACTCCTCCACGCGTGCAGCATTCAAGTGCTGCCGTACCACCCGTCGTCCACGGTGGAAGAGGCCAAGGAGATCGCGCGCAAAATTGGCTACCCGGTAGCGCTCAAAGCGGTGGACTCCCGTTTGCGTCACCGTTTGGACCTTGGTGGAGTGCGCTTAGACGTTTCCAGCGACGAAGAAATGGATTTCTACTGGAAGTCGATACGCGATGTGATTGCCGCCAGGCTCGACGATGACGCGGATACCCGCATCGATGTGCAGACCATGGCCGCACCCGGGGTGGCCTGTGTGGTCCGAGGTGGTGAAGACCCCCTGTTGGGCCCCATGGTGTCGTTCGGGCTGGCAGGAGATTCCTCAGAGCTACTGGACGATGTGCAACACCGCGTTGCTCCGCTCACCGATGTCGACGCTAAGTCCATGGTGCGTTCCCTAGGTTCCTCCCCGAGGTTGTTTGGGTACCGAGGCGGGCCAGTGATGAACGTGGCGCCTCTTGAAGAGACAATTCTGCGAGTGGCAGCGTTGATCGACGAGTTCCCGGCGATCCGCTTGGTGGAGTTCAGGCCTATTTCTGTCACTGAAAGTGAGCAGGATATTTTGTCGGTTCGCATCGAACTCAACCGCGAATCTGACCGCATCGATTCTGCACGACGACGCATGAGCGCCCACTAAATCCACGGTTTTTGGGGTCTTGGCTTATACCATGAGGGGAGTCTAATAAAGGAGCACGTGTGGCTGATCACATCGTAGATGTCGATGTTTCGCAGGAAATGGAATCCTCGTTCCTCGAATACGCGTACTCGGTGATCTACTCACGGGCCCTCCCCGACGCTCGCGACGGACTCAAACCCGTCCAGCGGCGCATCATCTACCAAATGGGTGACATGGGCTTGCGCCCCGACCGCCCGCACGTGAAGTCATCCCGCATTGTGGGTGACGTGATGGGTAAGCTCCACCCCCACTCCGATGTGGCCATTTACGATGCGCTGGTTCGACTGAGCCAAGACTTCGTGATGCGTGTTCCGCTGGTTGACGGGCACGGTAACTTCGGAACCTTGGACGACGGGCCGGCTGCCCCTCGTTACACGGAAGCTCGTCTAGACGACGCGGCACTCACCATGATCGCTGGACTGGATGAAGACGTCGTCGACTTCGTCCCCAACTACGACAACTCTCTGACGCAACCGGAAGTTCTCCCCAGCGCGTTCCCCAACCTTTTGGTCAACGGGGCCAGCGGAATTGCGGTGGGAATGGCAACCAACATGGCCCCGCACAACCCCGGCGAAGTCATTGCAGCAGCGCGCCACCTCATCGAGAACCCGCAAGCCACAGTGAGTGAACTCATGCGGTATGTGCCAGGGCCCGATCTGCCCACAGGCGGTCGCATTATCGGTCTCGATTCGATCCGGGAAGCATATGAAACCGGGCGTGGAACCTTCAGGACCCGCGCCACGGTGAAGTTTGAAAACATTACGGCCAGGCGCAAGGGAATTGTGGTCACCGAGCTTCCCTACCTGGTGGGTCCGGAAAGGGTCATTGAAAAAGTCAAAGATCAGGTCCAGGCCAAGCGTTTGACCGGAATCGCTTCCATTGACGACTATTCAGACCGAAAACACGGTCTACGTCTTGTCATTGGAATCAAGAACGGGTTCAACCCGGAAGCCGTTCTGGAAGAACTGTACCGGCTCACACCTATGGAAGATTCCTTTGGAATCAACAATGTGTGCCTTGTAGAAGGTCAGCCACGCACACTCGGCCTCAAACCTCTTCTCGAAGTGTTTGTGGACCACCGCATTTCCATTACCCGTCGTCGCACCGTCTTCCAGTTGGGGAAGGCAAAAGACCGTTTGCATTTAGTCGAAGGTCTTTTGATTGCCATCCTCGATATTGACGAGGTTGTTCAGCTCATCCGGTCCTCAGATGACGCTACGCAAGCACGTACACGCTTGATGGACGTTTTCGACTTAAGCGAGATCCAGGCCACCTATATTCTGGACCTCCAGTTGCGTCGACTCACCAAGTTTTCGCGTATCGAACTTGAGGCTGAACGCGATGAGCTGAAGTCACGCATCGAATACCTGCAAGGCATCCTCGACGACGATGACAAACTCCGTGCCCTAGTGTCTGACGAGCTCCAAGAGACCAGCGACCGGATTGATTCACCGCGACGTACCGTTTTGGTTGAGGGAAACCTCAAGGAGCTTCGTGCAGCTAAGAAGGGCACCAAGCTCACTGTTGCCGACGAACCCTGCTGGGTGTTGTTCTCAACCTCGCAGCGTTTGGCCCGCACTACGGGTCAGGAACCTCTCTCTGCGCAAGGCCGTCGCGCGTCCCACGACGCTTTGGTAAGCCAAATAGCCACCACCTCGCGGTCCACAATCGCTGCCGTGACAAACACGGGACGCGTGGTAGGTGTCGACGTTGTGTCACTCCCCCAGCTTCCACCGCAAGCCGCCCGCCCCACCGTGGCAGGTGGGGTTCGGGTCAGCGAATACTTCACGCTTGAGAAGAACGAAAAGGTTATTGGGCTTATTGACCCTGAACGGGAATGCGTTGTGGGAACCAAGCAGGGTGTCATCAAACGCATCAACGGCAATGACCAGTTCAAGGACGGGTCAACCCTCATCAATCTCAAGCCCAAAGATGAAATCGTGGGGCTTGCCCAACCTGAGGACCTCAACACGCATTCCGCAGTTTTCATCACCTCGAACGCTCAGCTCCTCGCGTTCGATCTCGAAGGCGTGCGCGCGCAAGGCTACGCGGCGTCCGGGGTTGCTGGTATCCGGGTTGCCAGTGACGCTCACGTGATCGGGTTCTACGCAGTCGACTCACACCAACCCAACCAGGTGGTCACGATTGCTACCGGGGTGAACTTCGACGGCAAACCTACGCAGTCCATCAAGGTGTCTGACTTCAACGAATTCCCCCACAAGGGACGTGGAACAGGCGGTGTGCGCGCACACCGGTTCCTCAAAGACGAAACCGAACTGGTCCTGGGCTTCGCTGGGCCATCGCCACAAGCTTCTGCCGCAACGGGCGGGGCTAGGCAGTTGCCAGCCGAACTATCCAAGCGCGACGCATCAGGGCAACCACTCGACTCCAAGATCGACGCTGTTGGAACCGTTCCCGTGGCCACCTCATCGCAGGAAACCACAGAGCCACCAGCCCAGAGCGAGGAAGCTGGGGCGACCTCGGCGACCAACACCGGCATGGCAACCGGCGGGCCTAACTTAGGGGATGACCCCACTGCCCACATTGGGCGCGAACGCGAAGACGACGACGGGTCGCTGTTCTAAAGCGCCTGCAGAGTCAGTTCATTCGCCCTTCGGCACCCGAGTAGACCTCGCTGGCTTCGCACCAGCCCCACTTGAGCGTGCGTGCAGTGACCACCGACTCGACCATCTTCGTCAACTCTTTTCGCGCATACTCTTCGTCACCGCGTAACTGTTCCGCGAACACGCGAACGTAGTCGTCGGTGACTTCTTGGGGTAGCATGTCCAAGTCCTTGGGTCCCACGGTCATTCCCACGCAATAATTTTCGTGGGCCCATGTCTCGGCTTGGACAGAGAGCCCGGGCAAGCGCGATTCAAGCTTGGCTGCCAGCGGAAACCGGTCACCGCCCCACCAGCTAATCGAAGCGATCGTGTTTCCGCTCGACATCCAGCCGGGACTGTGGGAGACCACATTCACGGTGAAGTTGAAGCAGGCCCGTTCGAGAAGTTCGGTATTCGACTGGTCACCAGCGGAATCGGGGGCGGGGTCGCTACCTCGGCCAGACTCATAAGCCTTCACAGCACTACGGAGCCTGTCCAGCTGTCCGCAAACCTCGTACCGTAGGTCGTCTGGCGACAGACGCAACCAGTCATCACCGGGGTCAGACTGTGCAATGAGCGCGTCGACGTTGGGCTGGTCGTGCCAGATAGCCCGCAGGTTTTCGCGAGCCAGATCGTCGACGTTCGCAGGGCTGGAACCGAGCCACTGCTCCACGCGCGCGGCCACTTCGTCTGCAGTCTCGCCTGCGGTCAGGAATGGTCGTCCCCAGACGTGAACGGTAGAGTCCAGTGCCCCTTGCCGGGGCGCTTTGAGTGCCCACGCCTTGGCCCGGTGGCGGATGACACGCATCATCATGGCGTACTCGGCCCATGGCCGTAGGTCAATTTCTGACGCGTCACCTAGCACATAGGCCGAACAGACTTCGACAGCACGCGGATCCAGGATCAGGAAGTTGGTGTCGTATCCCACATGTACCATTTTGGCACAATCGAGAGCGGTGTTGAGTAGGTCGAAAACGCCTTACTGAGTCAGATCTAAATCAATCGCGCGAGCTGAGCCACGGGTCATTTCGGTCACCGCGACAGTACCCAGCCCCTGCAGGGTGACGTTCCTGCGGTTCGAAAACACGTAATCGTCGCTGCGCTGAATGATCGAAGCGGTATCAACATCAGTCATGACCGTTCCCGGCTCTGTCATAGCAGTCAACCGTGCCGCCAAATTAACGGTAGAGCCAAAAATATCGCCCATTCGCGACAGTACCTTGCCCCACGAGAAACCCACACGCGCCTCGGGCAGTTCTGAATCTGCACTGATCTGTTCTTGCAAAGACATCGAGATTTCGGCACCTGCGAGAGGGGTTTCAGCAGCATAGTAGACCTCATCGCCCACCGTTTTGATGATGCGACCGCCACCAGTAGCCACGATCGCATAAGCGAGATCCTGGAACTTCTTGACCAGTTTCGCCAGCTGTTTCGGCTCCATCTGCTGCGACAAACGCGTGTAGGACACCAAGTCCGCAAATCCCACAGCACGAGCCAACGGCATGGCTGAGTCGAACCAACCTTCACGGTTCTCCATAGCCAGGCCGTCACCCACGTTGACATTCAGGCGACTGAGCACATTGGACATGTTGTGTTTCCACGAATACACCAGCAGGCCCTCTAACGGGTCTAACAGCTTCTCAAGAAGAGGCATGACCACTGAGCGAGCTTCCAAATCGGAATAACCACGAGTGTCTGTGAGGAACTCAACCAAGGATTCCATTTGCCATACCACCAAGCGATCGGTGGTGTGCCCCACTGCACGCACCAGCGCCATTGCTGTGTCTTCGTCTAACACGTCTTCGTCAACAAGACTTGCAACAGCAGAAATCGCGCCCACGTCGTGCATGGTGTAGGCAACTTTTCCAGCAGGAATCTGTGGCAGCCCAAGAGCCCGCCAGAACTTGCGGGCAGAATATGTGGACACACCAGCGAGCTGGGCGACTTCCTTGCGTGTGAGGACGCGCTTTCCACCAATCAGCGCTTCCTCAAGGTTCAGCGCGTTGGCTCGCAGCTGGGCTTCTGGCTCCAGCTCTTCGTGTTGCGGTTCCTCTGTTCCGAGGTCTGGTTTAGCCAGACGACCCGAAAAGTCAGTCATGCGGGCCTCACATGAACCACATCTCCTGCACTCACATCCACCACACCGGAGTCGGTGCGAACACGCAGATCAGCTGAAGGAGAGATTCCAACTGCTTGGCCTTCCAGGGTTGTGTCGCCGGGGAGGGACACACGCACGTGTTGGCCAACCGTTGAAATGAGTGAGCAGGCTTGAGTCACAGCATGAGAATGTTCCGGTTGGTCACTTTCAAACGCATTCGTCAGGGCACTTTGCAGGTGCAGCATAATCCTGGCGAGGAGCTCTGCTCGATCAATGTCACCGTGGCGGTGAAGCGAGGTGGCGGTGTCTACGGGCATGTTGCTCATGTGAACGTTGATGCCAGAACCAATCACAATTGCGCCCGCTTCTGACACGTACCGGCACAAAATACCGCATACTTTTTTGCCATCGATCAGAACGTCGTTAGGCCACTTGACGCTAGCGTCCACGCCAAGGTCACGTATTGCCTGCGCAACTGCCCAGCCAGTGAGCAGTGGGACCCATCCCAAGTTCTCTGAGGCTTGTGCCCTGAACACTGTTGAAAAAGTGAGCGCTTCGCCTGGTTGCACGGTCCACTGCCTATCCAGGCGCCCTTTTCCTGCGCTTTGAAACTCGGTTCCATAAATAGAAAAGTCGGGCCACGCGTCAGCGTCGCGCATAAGTTCGGACACGAGTTCATCATTTGTTGACCCTACGGATTGTGGCCACACCACGTGGGCGGGTTCGAAGCCACACGCGTGCGCTGCACGCTCAAATGCATGAGGAAAATGATGTGTCGACACCACTCAACTGTATTTTGTTTTGGTGCTCATTCACAATGGCCGGTCACCTGCGGATAGTCTGGGAGTATGAGTTCAGCAAAAACCACTGCGGCGAAGTTGGCCGAATTTATCGAACGTCGACGCGTAGCTCACGCCGGCAACGAACGGTCCGTCGCCAACCAGCACAAGCGAGGGAAACAAACCGCCCGCGAACGCATCGACGCTCTTCTTGACGAAGGAACGTTTCAAGAAATCGACGAGTTTGTCCGGCACGACTCCACTGCGTTTGGAATGGAAAAGAACCGCCCCGACGGCGACGGCGTGGTCTGTGGTTTAGGGACGATCGCGGGTCGCACGGTAGCGGTCTTTGCCCACGACTTCACTGTCTTGGGTGGGTCACTTGCTGAAGCCAACGGCAAGAAGATCGTGAAAACCCAAAAGCTTGCGCTCAAGCTTGGGTGCCCCATCATTGGGATCAACGACTCGGGTGGAGCGCGCATTCAAGAGGGTGTGGCTTCGATTGCCTTGTTCGCAGAGATTTTCCACTGGAATGTGCAGTCATCCGGGGTTATCCCACAGATCAGCCTCATCATGGGCCCTTCGGCCGGAGGCGCGGTGTATTCCCCGGCTCTCACGGACTTCACGATCATGGTCGATGGCACCAGCCACATGTACATCACCGGCCCCGACGTCATTAAGACAGTAACGGGCGAAGAAGTCGGACACGAAGAACTGGGAGGTGGACGTACTCACAACACGGTTTCGGGTAACGCCCACTACTTGGCTCAAGATGAAGCCGACGCTTTGGACTATGTGCGTGATCTCTTGTCCTTCCTTCCACAAAACAACATGGACCCAGCCCCGCACTATCCACAGCCGGCGGACCTGGAGTTGAACGAGGACGACTATGCACTCGACTC
Organism: Brevibacterium mcbrellneri ATCC 49030; assembly: GCF_000178455.1. Lineage (GTDB taxonomy): Bacteria > Actinomycetota > Actinomycetes > Actinomycetales > Brevibacteriaceae > Brevibacterium > Brevibacterium mcbrellneri. The sequence goes on from NZ_ADNU01000043.1 coordinate 98,677, forward strand.
GATCATGCCGGATTCGCCATCCACGCCATACGACATTCTCGATGTCGTACGTGCCGTAGTCGATGACGAAGATGTTCTCGAAGTCTCTGAGCTTTTCGCACCCAATGTGGTGACGGCCTTTGCCCGCGTCGAAGGGCACTCGGTGGGTATCATTGCCAACCAGCCCATGCAGTTAGCGGGAACCCTCGACATTGACGCGTCTGAAAAAGCCGCACGATTCGTCCGCTTGTGCGATGCGTTCAACCTGCCGATCCTCACGTTCGTCGACGTCCCCGGCTTCCTCCCTGGAACCGACCAAGAGCTGGGTGGCATTATTCGACGCGGCGCCAAGCTCATCTACGCGTACGGCGAAGCAACCGTTCCGCTCATCACGCTCATCACCCGCAAGGCGTACGGAGGCGCGTACTGCGTAATGGGATCCAAACAGTTGGGCGCTGACATCAACCTCGCGTGGCCATCGGGTCAGATCGCCGTCATGGGAGCCCAGGGTGCTGCCAACATCGTGTACCGTCGCAAACTCAAAGCGGCAGGCGAAGAAGGGCAAGATGTCGAAGCCCTGCGCGCTGAGCTCATCGACGACTACGAAAATGAGCTTCTCAGCCCGTACAAGGCCGCCGAGGCGGGGTTCATTGACGCTGTTATCGCACCTCGGGAGACCCGCGAGCGGATCGTCAGGAGCTTGCGAGCCCTGCGGAACAAACACGTGCGGGGGCCTGAGCGCAAACACGGGAACATTCCACTATGACCAACTACTCCACGAGGCCACCTCTCACGGCGGCAGAAGAACTGGCCCTTGCAAAAGAGGCCGCCCTTGCCGCCCTGGTGGCGTTACAGCCCAGTGACGTAAGCCACGAGGAAGAACCACGCCGGTGGGCGGACCCACAGCGCAACGTGCGCCAGTCGCCACGTGGATCGTGGGCGCACCGCGCATAATTATTCCGGTCTGCGTTGCCGTCGTGTAGTCATGACATACACGACGGCTGCGCAAGCCACCAATACAACAGCGGCCCAGTACATCGAACGAGGCCCCCACACATTTGCCAGACCACCAATGAGGACTGGCCCCAAGCCGGTACCGGTGTCAAGCAGAATGAAGAACGTGGCGACAGCGAGTGCGTAACGCGACGCATCCGACTGGTTGATCACAATTGCCTGTGCACACGGCATAACCGAACCGAAGCCCAACCCCAACGGGACAGCAGCGGCAATCACCATGCCAGACCCTTGTGCCGTCGCCAGCATGACGTACGAAACGGCCATGAGAACAAAGATCGGATACATGACCACATCGTCGCCGTACGTGTCTTGGATGCGTCCCACGAACAGTCGCGATGTGAACGTGCACGCTGCCATGACGATGAAAAACCAGCTCGCACCCGCCGCGGCACCGATCTGGTGCGAGTACCCTTCCAGGAACGACAGCACCAGGGAAAACGCGATCCCGCACAGGGCCATCATGCTCGCGATTGGAAGCGCACGCGGATCGATAAACGACGTGATGTGGAACTTCCATTTGAGGAGCTGTTCTTCCCTGGAAGGCGTACGCTCATCCACCTTCAAGAAGAGGGTGAGAAGCGTCCCCACGGTCGAGAGCACGATGCACACGACAAACACCCAGAACATCCCGTACTTCTGGGACATGACAACCGATACAAACGGACCAAGGGCCATTGCCAGTGACACAGTCATGCCAAAGTATCCGGTGCCTTCTGCCCGGCGATGTTGCGGAATCATCGTTTGGACTGCAGCGGATAGCACTGTGTTGTTGAGCCCAAATGCAGCTCCGTGTAAGAGTCGAATCACGATGAGGACAACAATGTTGTCAACGGGAATGTAGGCCGCGCCCAGCACGATGAACGCAATCATGGACACCAACGCGAGGGTCTTCCGTCCCACAAAGTCCATGTATTTTCCGGCGAGCATGCGGGAGAACACCGCGCCCAGAATGAAGGAACTACTCGCGAATCCGGCAACCGCTTGACCAGCGCCAAATTCGCGAATTGCATAAGAAGCCATCGACGTCATGAGCAGGTAGAACATCATGGCCGCGATGAAGTTCACGCAGCTGGCAAGAATGAAATTACCCGTCCACAAACGGTTCATATGGCTCCCGCTCCTCACACTCTTCAATTTTCAACGCGTCCGTCTAGAACCGCGACCGGCTTGTTAGCATACACCCATGACAATACACACATCTCGCACCCCGTCTGCAGTCGACAACGTTGCCGAAGAATACGCACGACAGGTGTACACAAACTCCCCATCCATGCGAATCGAGTCTGGCGTCGACGGCGACCCTTATGAACTCGACGACTACTCCCCCGCCGCAGCTGCGCGCCACGATGAACTCAACGCGCGCACACTGGCCGAACTCAACCGTGTTGAAGCCACCTCGGCCGACCTTGACGATGTCGACGCCGTCACTCTTGACGCCATGCGTGAACGCTTAGGGCTCGAACGCGAACTTCACGAACGTGGCCTGGATTCCGGGGATCTCAACGTCATCGCCTCCCCCGTTCAGGAGCTTCGCGACCTCTTTGACCTGGTGCCCACCCAGACGGCAGAAGACTGGGACCACAACGCTGGCAAACTCGCGAATATCCCCAGTGCTCTCGCAGGATACCGCGACGCGTTGCAAGCCCGAGTCGCCTCTGGAAAGGCCCCTGCGATTCGCCAGGTTAAACGCGTGATCGAACAGGCCCAAGAGCTTGCTCAGCCCGATGGCCACTACGGCAAGTTCATCGCCAAAGCACGCGGAACCGCTGACGAAGCTCTCCAGTCGCGACTCACGGAAGCTGCAACGGCCGCGCAGGATGCGATGGCACAGATTGCACAGTTCCTCAAGGTCGAAATCGCCCCGCTTGCCGTTCAGGACGACGCGTGCGGTCGGGAGGACTACGAGCTGTTCTCTCGTCAGTTCTTAGGTGCTCAAGTGGACCTTGACGAAACCTATGAGTGGGGTCTGGACCAGCTGGCGCACATCGACGCCGAGCAGAAAAAAGTCATCGAGCAGCTGTACCCGGGGGCGAGCCTCGCCGAAGCATTCGAAGCGCTGAACAAGGACCCCAAGTACACCATCCACGGGCTCGACGGGCTGAAGACGTGGATGCAAGAAAAAGCTGATGAAGCTATCAGCATGCTGGCAGGCACCCACTTTGATATCGCTGAGCCGCTCAAGACCATTGAGTGCATGGTGCTCGAAGACGGCACTGGCGGAATCTACTACACGGGTCCCACCGACGATTTCTCCCGCCCGGGCCGCATGTGGTGGTCCGTCCCCCGAGGTGTCGAAACGTTCGCGGCGTGGCAAGAACTCACCACTGTTTACCACGAAGGTGTCCCCGGCCATCACCTGCAGGTAGCACAAGCCACCTACCTTCGTGACACGCTCAACACGTGGCGTCGAAACCTCTGTTGGGTTTCCGGCCATGGAGAAGGGTGGGCGCTCTACGCCGAACGGTTCATGCATGAACAGGGCTTTTTAGAAGAGCCCGCATACTACTTTGGGATGCTGGACTCACAGCGCTTGCGTGCGGCGCGCGTATGCTTGGACATCGGTGTTCACTTGGGCAAGGAAGCGCCGGAATCCATTGGTGGTGGCACGTGGGACGCTGACAAAGCGTGGAAGTTCCTCACCGACAACGCCGCAATGGACCGCAGTTTCTTGGCCTTTGAACTTGACCGCTACTTAGGCTGGCCGGGGCAAGCACCGTCGTACAAAGTGGGTCAGCGACTGTGGGAGCAGGCTCGCGATTCGGCAGGTGGTTCGCTCAAGGAGTTCCACTCACGGGCCCTCAACCTTGGGTCGGTTGGTTTGGACACGCTGATGCGCGCCTTGTGACGGGGTGCGTCACAGCCTTCTGCGTAGGTCTTGAGCGATGCTCAGGGCTTGTCGAGTCTGATCGTCTGAAGCGCCGTATTCGGGTTGGCAGTCCATCAACAGGACAACCACTTGGTCGGCGAGAACCCTGTCGCTCAGTTGCGGAACGACTCCAGTAGCGCGCACATCAGCCAGTTCTTGAAGGCTCATACGAATACGCTCCCGGCGCGAAACGTTGTTCGCGTCGGGAGCGTTTAACTGTGCAGTTGTGAAACTGGAAATGCGGATTTGCAGACGGCGGATCTCATCGTGAAGATCTTCCGCGTGCGTGCTCATGTCAGTCTCGGAAGTACGAAAGAATACGCAGAATTTCAACGTACAGCCACACGAGCGATGTCATGAGGCTAAACGCACACATCCACGAGTACTTCTCTGGGATGCGGCCAACACTCTTTTCGATCATGTCGAAGTCGCTGACCAAGGTGAGCGCTGCCAAAATGACTGCGACTCCCGAAATCAAAACACCCAGTGGCATGTTGATGCCCATGATGCTGATGTCGATGGTGCGAGCGTTCATGCTGCCACCGGAGAACATTGCGAAGGCAAAGTTAATGAGCGCAAAGATTGCGTAGCCACCCACGGCCAGCATGAGGAACTTGGTGAACTTGGGTGACATGCGGATAACGCGAAACTTAAACAGCGCAAACATCAGTCCGAATACAGCCAGCGTCGCCAGAACGGCCTGCATGACGATGCCTGCATACTGCATGTTGAAGATTTTGGAGATTCCACCCACGAACACACCTTCGAACACTGCGAAGGTCAGGATCAGGACAGGTGAAGGTTCGCGCTTAAATCCGTTAATGAGCCCCAGCACAAGAGCAATAATGCATGCTGGGAGCGCGAGCATTGGGACAAACCAGCCAACGGCTGCACCTGCAAGCAGGACACCAAACGACAGTAGCGACTTCATGTAAACGTCGTCGTACGTCATCATGCGGTCTTGCTGAACACGGTGTTCCGTGGTCGCCGAAGGTGCCATATACATCGAGTTCAGTTCATCTGCCGAAGGAGTCTGAACGGAGTTCATCCCCTGGCGAACTGAGCGGCCCATGAGAGGGTTACTCATAAAAAATCCTCCTGTGTTTGGTATATCTAAGCCTAACTGAACGATCTATCTGTATGAAAAACCACCGCGCGGGTGATTTTGTTCCGCCCAGTGGTTTTTTCTGCAAAAAGTCAGCGCTCTACGGAAGTTCGTAGGTGGTCTGAGCACCGGGACCCATGGGGATACCCGTTGCCCACCATCCGAAGAACAGAAGTCCCCAGGCGACGAACATCGCAAAAGAGAGTGGGATGGTCAGGGACAGGAGTGTTCCGATTCCAGCGTCCTTCTTATACCTCTGAACGAAGCCTAGAATCATGACGAAGTACGGGCTCATGGGTGACACGATGTTCGTGGTGGAGTCACCAATGCGGTAAGCCGCCTGGGTCACCTCGGGAGCAATTCCCAGAAGCATCAGCATAGGCACGAGCACTGGAGCCATCAGCGTCCACAGACCGGATCCCGAAGTGATAAACAGTGCTCCTACAGCAGTCAGGATGTACGCTCCGAACAGGATCACGATGGCTGGGGTGTTGGCGTTCTGGAAGAATTCTGCGCCTTTAATAGCCAGAATCTCACCCAGCTTGCTCATCTTGAACAGCGCCAGGAACTGTGAGGCGGCAAAAAACAAGAGCAACACAGGAACCATCGGGGTAAGTCCCTGGACAATCATGTCGGGAACATCAGACGGGCGCTTGATGGACTTGGTGGCGATCCCGTAGACAATACCGACAACAAAGAATCCGAACCCGATAATCGCTGCAATACCGGCCATAAGAGGTGACTTGGGACCAAACGCTCCTTCTTCGTCACGCAAGAACGAACCTTCTGGCAGGGCCAGTACGAACAGCAGAACACCACACAGGAAGGTGGCAATGAGAGCGATCCACATGCCCCGCTTTTCAACAGGAGTGAGCTTCTTCGTCAGATCGGCGTCAGTGGAGGTGTCGCTTGTGTCGTTTTCGACCTCATCAGGCTTGAGATCCTCGCCGCGCTTTTTCAGCAGGGTTTCCGTGACAAGCACAATCGCACCGGCCACAACAAACATCGACACAAAGTTGAAGTAGAAGTTGTCCACTGGCGTCACTACGTATTCAGGGTCAATGATCGCGGCCGCACTCGTGGAAAGACCACCCAAGATTGCGTCGAGGCTGTTGACCATGGGGGCAGCCGAGTACCCACCGGAAGTTGCAGCATAGGCCACGGCACACCCGATGATGGGGTTTCGCCCAACTGCTTTGAACGCAATACCGCCCAGGGGAATCACGATCATGTAGGCAGCGTCTGAGGCAACCGAGGACGCGGTTCCCACCAGGGCGACGATCACGGTGACCCATTTGGGGGATGCGTTCATGAGTGCCGCACGCATGATCGCTGGGATCAGGCCGGAGCGCTCTGCTACTGCGACACCAAAAAGAACAACGAGTACGAGTCCCAGGGCTGGGAAGGTGACGTAGTTTTCAACAACACCGGAAACGATAGCGCCCAGCGACTCTGAGGACGTCAGGTTAACCGCGTTGACGGTTTCACCTTTTGCTGGGTTAACTGCAGACAGACCTGCTGCTGATGCCACCCAGGAAATGAGCATGACGATGACGGCCAGGGACAAGAACAGCCAGAACGGGTGTGGCAGTCTATTACCTGCTTTTTCGATGACGATGAGCAGGCGCATGAGCCAGTTCAGGTCATCCTTGTGCTTGGTGGCAGGAGCTGACACGCGAGACCTCCTTGTGGTTTTTCGCAGAATAAACCAGAACTTTACAGGAAAATCTAAGATTGCGTGCGAACAAACAAAAACTCGGAACACCAGGCGATGTTCCGAGTTTCTGCAGGCGGCAGGTCTAGTTAGACACTTTTCCCGCGATAAAGTCTTCGACGGCTTGGCGTGCAAGGTCGTCGTTTTGTTGTTCGGGAGGTGACTTCATGAAGTACGAGCTGGCGGACAGCAATGCGCCTCCGACGCCTCGGTCCAAACCAATCTTTGCCGCCCGGACCGCGTCAATAATGACACCAGCGGAGTTCGGTGAATCCCACACTTCGAGTTTGTATTCCAGCGACACTGGTGCATCACCAAAGTTGCGACCTTCCAAGCGAACGTACGCCCACTTGCGGTCGTCCAACCACTGAACGTAGTCGCTTGGGCCAATGTGGACGTCTCGGCTTTCTAGTTTCGCCGAGGTGTTAGAAGTGACCGCCTGTGTTTTGGAGATCTTCTTTGACTCCAGGCGCTCACGTTCGAGCATGTTTTTAAAGTCCATGTTTCCGCCCACGTTGAGCTGGTACGTGCGGTCCAGAATAACTCCACGGTCTTCAAACAGTTTGGCCATGACGCGGTGGGTGATGGTGGCACCGATTTGGCTCTTGATGTCGTCGCCAACGATCGGAACGCCAGCTTCTTTGAACTTGTCGTCCCATTCCTTGGTTCCAGCGATAAACACGGGAAGGGCGTTAACAAAAGCGACCTTGGCGTCAATGCACGCCTGAGCGTAGTACTCGGTGGCCTTTTGAGAGCCAACCGGGAGGTAGCACACCAGTACGTCGACCTTTTCGTCACGCAAAACTTGTGCAACGTCTACCGGTTCTTCTTGCGACTCTTCGATCGTTTCAAGGTAGTACTTGCCAAGACCGTCCAGGGTGGGACCACGTTTGACCGTCACCCCGGTGGTTGGTACGTCTGCAATTTTGATGGTGTTGTTTTCGCTGGCCAAGATCGCGTCAGCGATGTCCTGACCTACCTTCTTCGCGTCTACATCAAAGGCGGCGACGAATTCGAGGTCGCTGACGTGATAGTCACCGAACTGGACATGCATGAGACCTGGAATCTGTTCGTCCGCTTGAGCGTCCCGGTAGTATTCGACTCCCTGAATGAGGGAAGTCGCGCAGTTTCCGAGCCCTGCGATGGCTACGCGAATTGGGTTTCCCACTGTGCTCTTACTCTCCTTTAAACAACCGCGTCAAGCGTCGTTAAGACACCGGACACTCTATCCTAACGTTCAACGTGGACCTGGTATTCCTATTCCTGCACTTGAGCAACGCTTGCGTTATGTCACAACCAAGGGTTCGAGTGTCAGGTTGGGGTGTTCACGCTCGACCCCTTGGAGCCTCCACCGGTCAGAAAACAGGGCCAACAGTGTGCCGTCGGAGCGGTGCAAGACTTCGACGCTACGTTCCCGCGCAAGGGTTGGGATGTCCTCTTGGACAGTTCGACGTGCGATTGTGTACGCCAGACGTTCAAGCGTGCATGGGGCGTTAAATTCGTTTTGCATGCGATCTTCTGCAACTTCGAACTGCATAGGTCCCACCGCACCCAAAACTGGTGCTTGATCACCGCGCAGGTCAGAACGCAAAACCTGGATGACACCTTCGTGGTCCAGTTGCTCAATTCCTCGCCTGAACTGTTTGTACTTCGAGGAGTCCTTGGCACGAATCACCATGAAGTGTTCGGGTGAAAACGACGGAATGGGCGGAAAAGAAACCGGCTCGTCGAGGTACAGCGAATCTCCCACTCGCAGGGCTGATGCGTTGACCAGGCCCACTACGTCTCCCGGAAAAGCCGTGTCGATGACTTCACGGTCGCGCCCAAAAACCTGTTGAGCATATTTAGTGGCAAAAGGTTTTCCGGTGGCAGCGTGCGTGACCACCATGCCGCGTTCAAACACTCCAGAACACACGCGCACGTACGCCAAACGGTCGCGGTGGTTAGAGTCCATGCCTGCTTGCACTTTGAACACGAAACCAGAAAACGGTGCGTCCACTTCTCGCGGGTTTCCGTCCACATCGATCCGCGCATGCGCCGGTGGGGCGATGTCGACCAGCGTGTCCAGGATCTTGTGCACGCCAAAGTTCAGAACCGCTGATGCGAACATGACAGGGGTGGTGTGTCCAGCCAGGAACGATTCTTCGTCGTAGTTTTGGTCTTCGAGTTCCAAGAGGTCTGATTCGTCCACCGCGTTCGTCCACGCGTCACCTTCGAGCTCTTCGGCGGCCTCGGCGTCCATCGTTTCTTCACCGGCGATGGTGGCTCCACCGTCCGTGCGCGTGAACTTGGTGTACGTACCGTCTTCCCGGTTGAGAACACCTCGGAAATCACCTGATTGACCCACCGGCCATGTCAGTGGCGTGGGCACCATGCCAGTGCGTTGCACAATTTCATCCATGAGTTCGAGCGCGTCAATACCGGGCCGGTCCCACTTGTTGATCACGGTGATGATGGGAATTTCGCGGTGCTTACACACGTCAAAGAGCTTCATGGTCTGGGTTTCTAGCCCTTTAGCCGCATCGACAAGCATGATGGTGAGGTCGACCGAGGACAGTACACGGTACGTGTCCTCAGAAAAATCCGCGTGACCAGGGGTGTCGATGAGGTTGATGACGGTGTCGCGGTACTCAAACTGCAGAGCGGCTGAGGAAATCGAGATTCCGCGGTCCTGCTCCATTTTCATCCAGTCGGACACGGTTGACCGTCGCCCAGCCTTGCCATGTGTTGCACCCGCCTGCCCAATGACGCGGGCGTGAAGGGCCAGAGCTTCTGTCAGCGTCGATTTACCGGCGTCCGGGTGCGAAATCACCGCAAATGTGCGACGTCGCTGGGCCTGCGTGCGAATCTCTTTAGGGCTGAAGTCTGTTGGAGTCACCGCACCATTCTATGTGTGCCCATGTGTCTCCCGTACAGTGGATGGCGTGGAAGAGTTCTCCAAGGTTCGAGTCGACCCGCACCGCAACCGTCTGTGGCCCGTTGTGGTTGCTGCGATTGTCTGTATTCCTCTCTTGGTTCTGTCTGTGCGTTTCTCCCTGTTGGCTGCGGACTTTATGAAACCCATGGTGGAACTGGGAGTTGACTTCCCGGTGCTGGCGTTCATGTTTTTCTTGTCTTCTGCCGCGTGGTTGGCAATCGCTACTGTGTTGATTGCGCTTTGGGTCGCTCTTGTTCGTAAGACGTTCAAGTGGCGCGTCATCTGGTGTGTTGTTGCGGTTGTCGCGGCTGGTCTTTTGCCTTTAAGCTGGGTGTTCTCGGGCGCACTGTTTTAGCGCTTTGAGGATCCGCTGTTCAGATACCGGGTGTGCGGCTTGGACCTGCGGAGCCCACAGTGAGATCCTCAGTTCTTCCACATCAAATACAAGGTCTTGCCACGCCGGTGGCAATAGACCCACGGTTTCGGGCGTGAACGCCGGGGCCCGTTGCGTGATTGCGCTTTGCACTGTGTGGATCCGGTCCATGAATTGGCGGTCGCGGGCGGGTTGTTGCCCCATTTTTTCTGTACGTATCCGGGCGGCTTCCAGATACGCGGGGTATCGGGGAAGGAATCTGGGGTGGACATGGGCGACCCAACCGGGGTGGGTGAGCGTTTCCACGTGTTCTTTCACATCGGTGAGCCCGGTCAGGATTTCCAGTGACGAAGATTTACTGATGAGCTTGAAGACAGCCTGCGCCACAGTGAGTGTCTTCACGGTGTGGGCCAGCGTTTTTTCTAACGCGCTAAGAATCTGCTCGTTAACCGCACGTTCGCACGCTGAGTACGCCTCGCGATCCCGCACGGGTTCACGTTGAGCCACAATGTCGTGCACGGCACTAAAAACACAGTCGCTCACAACGTCGTTCGGTTGCCCCGCCAGCACCAGTTTGTCTGCATGTGCCAGCCCACCCACCACATAGGCGCGCGCTTCTGCACAGTTGCGCGCAATCAGTCGGGCAACACCTCGGTCGTGGAGGAGCCGGGAGCGCCCAGCATCTTCCACTTCCTCTAAGTCCACGTGCCCTCCCCGATCTATCAGGGTGCTGCCCGCGGGCAGGCTATCCCAGCGCCACTTCGTCACACCGGCGACGGGGGTAAACGCCGAGGTCGCCCCCGCTGCCCGTGGTTGCTCGCCTGCTCGGGTTGCGGGTTCAGTGCGTGGTGTGGGGGCCGAGCTCTTCGCTTCCGCGCGAGCCTTGAGGAACTCCGCTAGTTGGCTGGGTTTCTTGCGGGATTGGTGGACGATGATACGCATCCGCAAGTGTGGTGGGATGCGTTCGGTGTCGAAGTCGTGGGCGTGGACGTCGATGGGCATGAGATCGGTGAGTTCGCCACCGCCTGCCCGTGCGGTGAGCGCTTGCGCTACCGCGTCTTCGAGTGTGCCTTCATAGGGTTCGAGCTGTTGGTTGAGCTCACGTGCAACATTGGGCGCGGGAACAAAGTATTTGCGCTTAGCTTTAGGGAGCGCACGGATGAGCGCGGTGATGAGTTCTAAGCGCAGTCCGGGCACTTGCCACGTGAACTGTGCTGGGTCGGCGTGGGTGGCCTGCTGTTCGTTGAGGTGGATCGTGACACCGTCGCTGTCAGCACCTGGGTCATATGTGTAGCGCAGCTTGGCGTTAGGTTTGACGTTTTCGGGTAGCCCGCGCAGTTTCCATTCGAGAGGGAAGGCTGCGGCAGCGGTTTCACGCGCCTCATCAGTGTTCCCGGCTACCAGTGCGTCCGGGTCGATGTTGAGGGCAACAGGGTTGGCTTGGCGGGCTTTTTTCCACCACGCGTTAAAGGATGGCGCAGACGTCACTTTTGCAGGCAGGGCTTGATCGTAGAACTCGAAGAGAAGTTCGTCATCTGCCCGTAGCCGGTTGTCGCGCATGCGGTCGGCCAGTTGGTGAGCGGTTCGGAGCGCTTTTTCGTTGTGGCGCACGAACGCGTGGTCTTCGTTCCATTCCCCGTCGATGAGGGCGTGGCGAATAAACATGTCACGGGCTTCCGCCGGGTTGATACGCGCGTACCCAACCCGGGTGTCCGAGGTCAGCGCGACTCCGTACAGGCTCGTGTGGTCGTACACGAACGCTTGGCCTTTTTTGGTTGACCAGTGCGGTTCGGAGTACTGGTGACGAATGAGAGGACCCGCGGCTTTGATCACCCAGTCGGGGTCGATTTTCGCCACGGTGCGCGCCCACAGACGTGAGGTCTCAACGAGTTCGGCAGCTACCACCAGGTCCGGTTTGGTTTTAAACAGCCCAGAACCAGGGAAAATCCTAAACCGGGTTCCGCGAGCGCCCAAGTAGTCGGGTGAGTTATGGGTTTTGGCCCCGATCGAGGACAGTAGCCCAGTCAAAAGGGCCGTGTGAATCGCTGGGTCCTGGTCCCCTGCCCCCAGTCCCCCACCGGGCTTCTCAATGGGGTGGCCCGCAGTCTTGAGCATGGTGCACAGCTGGGTGACCAGGTCCATCCATTCGCGGACTCGCACGAAGTTAATGAATTCGTCCTTGCACAGTTTGCGCAGCTTGGAGGTCGAAAGTTTCTGGGACTGTTCGTGCACGTAGTTCCACAGCGCGATGTAACTCATGAAGTCGGATGCGGGGCGGGCAAACCGGGCGTGTTTTTCATCCGCTTGCGCTCGCATTTCGGTGGGCCGTTCGCGTGGGTCTTGCAGGGACAAGGCTGCCACGATGACAACGACCTCGGCGGCAACCCCGTATTCCACGCCGGCCATCACAATGCGTGCCATGCGCGGGTCAATGGGGAGCGCACCCAAAGCGCGGCCCAGTTTTGTCAGACGCAACCGCCCGTTTTCTTTTCGAATCGCGCCCAGTTCGGAAAGCAGCGCGGCACCTGAGCGCACGGCGGCGGAGTCCGGTGGGGTGAGGAACGGGAAGGACAGGATGTCGTTTTCGTTTTGCACCAGCCCCAGCGTGAGCATTTGGAGGACCACGCTGGCTAAGTGAGTGCGGAGGATTTCAGGGTCGGTGTATTCCGGGCGGGTGTTGAAGTCGTCTTCGCTGTAGAGGCGTATGCAGATTCCTGGGCTGGTACGGCCGGCGCGCCCGGCTCGCTGGCGAGCCGAGGCTTGCGAAATGCGCTCGATGGGCAGGCGTTGGACTTTTGTGCGGTTGGAGTACCGCGATATGCGCGCCGTTCCCGCGTCGATCACGTATTTGATGCCGGGCACCGTGAGCGAGGTTTCTGCCACGTTGGTGGCAAGGACTACGCGCGTGGAGTTGTGGGCGGCGAAAACGCGTTGTTGTTCGGCTGCTGAGAGACGCCCAAACAGTGGCACAATCTCCCACTGGCTGTACCGCGCGCCTTTTTTGCGTAGGTGGCTGCTGAGGGCGTCGGCGGTGTCTCGGATTTCGCGTTCACCGGATAAGAACACCAGGATGTCACCGGGTTCTTCGCGGGAAAGTTCGTCAACGGCGTCGAGGATTCCGTCGGTTTGGTCGGCTGTTCCCGTGTCGTACGTGCCGTCGGTGCCGGGGCCGTCGGTGTCGTCGTCGCTTCCGGCGCCTTCGAGTGGCCGGTACCGCATTTCCACCGGGTAGGTGCGGCCTGACACGCTCACAATGGGGGCGTTAGCAAAGTGTTGGGAGAAGGATTCGGGGTCAATCGTGGCCGAGGTGATAATCACCTTGAGATCGGGGCGTTTGGGTAACAGCCGGGCCAGGAACCCTAAGAGGAAGTCGATGTTGAGGCTGCGTTCGTGGGCTTCGTCGATGATGATGACGTCATAGGCGCGCAGGTATTTGTCGTGTTGGAGTTCTGCGAGCAGGATCCCGTCGGTCATGACTTTGACCCGGGTGGAGTCGTCCGTGTGGGCGGTGAACCGCACCTGATAACCCACGCCTTCACCTAGTTCAACCCCGGTTTCTTCCGCGATCCTAGTGGCCACAGACCGGGCGGCGATTCGGCGTGGCTGAGTGTGACCAATCATGCCGTTGATCCCATACCCCAGTTCCATGCACAGTTTGGGCAGCTGGGTGGTCTTTCCGGAGCCGGTCTCACCTGCCACCACGATCACTTGGTGGTCATTGAGCGCTTGGGCGATTTCACCTCGGGCAGCACTGACGGGCAGTTCTTCCGGGTAGTGGAATATAGGGTCAACGGCTTTGCGCGCTTCGATTCGCTTGTGTGTCAAAGCGTGGTTGTTGTGCGCGTGTGCTTTTCCTCGTCGCCTACCGCGACGCTTCCCCGGTGAGTTCATTGCGTCTCTAGGCTACCGTGTGGACACGTCAGCATCAGACGCGGACTAACCCGTACCCTAGGTGGGCAGGAAGGAGAACGATGCTGGGAGCACTTGAAGGTTTCGGGGTTATCGGTTGCATTATTTTGGCCGGTTTCCTTTTGGGACGTTCGGGTGTTCTGGGATCGCAAGGTCAGCAGGTGCTGGCGAATACCGTGTTTTTTGTGGGAACCCCCGCCCTGATGTTCACCACGATCGCGTCTACTCCTGTGTCGCAGGTGTTTACTCCGGCATTGTTCGCAACGGCCGGGTCGGCCTTGCTCATGGCGGTGGTGATGTTCGTGTTTACCCGCGCCCGAGGTCGTTCTTTGGGAGAAGCGACCGTGGCGGGTTGGTCGGTGTCGTACGTCAACATTGGAAACTTGGGAATCCCCATTGCCACTTATGTTCTGGGCAGTTTGAATGCGATTCCACCGGTCCTGTTGTTCCAAATTATTGTTTTGGCTCCGATTGGTTTCGCCATTTTGGATGCGACGCGAACTGTGGGGGCCGAATGGTGGCGCCCCATCATTCGAGTGTTCACTAACCCCATTTTGATTGGGTCTGTTGCGGGGTTGATCGCCTCTGTCACCGGCTTTAAACTGCCAGCTGTTTTGGCTGATCCCATTGCCATGTTGGGTGCCACGTCTGTTCCGCTGACCCTCATGGCTTTTGGCATTTCGCTCAAGGACGGGTGGACGTTACCTCAGCCTGGCACGCGCACGCAGTTGACTGCGATGACGTTTCTCAAACTTGTCGTTCACCCGTTTGTCGCGTGGCTCATTGGTGGCCCGCTCTTGGGGTACTCAGGTGGCGATCTGTTAGCGATTGTGGTGACGTCGGCGCTTCCTACCGCGCAAAACGTGTACATTAACGCTCTGAAGTACCGGCAGTCCGAGGTGGTGACCCGTGACGTCGTTTTCATCACCACACTGTTGTCAATTCCGGCTGTGGTGCTAGTGGCCGTGCTGCTGGCTTGAGTGTTGCTGGCCTGAGTACTGTGGGCTTAAGCATGTGACGATGCTCGCCACCGAGCCTTAAAGGTGTGTCGATCCCCCACCGCCCGGGCAAAACCACGAACAATAGGTGTGTGGCTACTGACAAGAACTCTGACGACCTCGTTTCGCGACGCATGAACGCACAGGACGACGATCCGGAAGCGACCGCGCAGTTCGACGCGTTCCCACGCGAGAGCACACCGGAAAAGCCCAGCATGCTCAGCGACGAAGAGTGGGCACTCCTTTCCGACGGAGCTGCCAAAAAGGACTCGGAAACCACGGAAACTTCCTCAGCGAAGGACACCAAGGACACGCACGAGTCCGCCCCAACCAGAGAAACCTCAGTCAAACGCCAACACTCCTCGGCACGCCAAGCCGAACGCGATGAACCCACCCGAATCATGCCAGCTCCGGCACCCGCCGGCAGTTCTCCTGCCACAACAACGACCTCGGGAACCTCAGCGGTGGCAGCCACCACCTCGGCGGCAAAACCCGGCCTGTATCACCGCTTTGGGTTCCTCGATTTCATCGCTACCGCGATCATTGTTGCGTCAATGCCGTTCATGCTTGTAGCGCTTGCGGTCAAGATCGCGGCAAGTGGCATGTTCTTGCGGTTCGAATACTTCATCAGCCCGTGGTTCCCCAAGGACGAATACGGCTTCCACTCCGACGACCGGCTCCACTACGCGTCCTATGTGACGGACTACCTGTTCAACGGCGACTCGTCGCGCTATCTGGCAGATGTAGTCTTCCCTGACGGCACACCGGTCTTCACCGACGGCGAAATAGCCCACATGGCCGATGTGAAAGGCCTAGTCACGCTGCTCGCTTTTATTGCGATCGTGGGCGTGATCCTGTCACTGATTTCCGCAGTGTACTTGGGACGCAAGTACGGGCCGGGTCTCCACCACGCGCTGCGCTGGTCAGGGATTGTCACACTGGCGCTGTTCGCGGTTTTGACCGTTCTAGCTCTTGTGGGATGGGATCGGTTCTTCACCGGATTCCACGACATGTTCTTCGCCTCAGGAACCTGGCAGTTCTACTTGGACGATTCGCTCATTCGCTTGTTCCCACCACAGTTCTGGATTGACGCGGGAATCTTTGTCGCAGGCTTCGTGGTGCTGGTTTCGATTCTGTTCATCGCTTTAAGTCGGATCGGACACAAGAAGCGCAAACTGGCCCGTGACGCCGCGAAAAAGGCGTAATTGGCACGACTTGAATACATGTAAAGGCCCTCTGAGCTTGAAGCTCTGAGGGCCTTAAGCATCACGCCTTAGTCACCTACTGCGTCGCGACCACGGATCACGATCTTAGGGTCTGGCGGGTACACCACTGAGGTGTCTTTGTCTTCGTATTCGACCGAGTTGAGAAAGTAGCGCATAGCGTTGAGGCGGGCGCGCTTCTTGTCGTTGGACTTCACCGTAATCCACGGAGCGTGGTCCGTGTCAGTGCGCAAGAACGTCTGTTCTTTCGCTTCCGTGTAGTCGTCCCAACGGCCCAGGGATTCGAGGTCCATGGGCGAGAGTTTCCACTGGCGAACAGGGTCGATCTGACGAATCGCAAAGCGTGTGCGCTGTTCGTGTTCAGTCACTGAGAACCAGAATTTGGTCAGGTGAATACCGGACTCCACCAGCATTTTTTCAAACAGAGGAGCCTGCACCATGAACTCTTCGTACTGGCTGTCGGTACAGAAGCCCATAACGCGTTCAACATTGGCTCGGTTGTACCACGACCGGTCGAACATCACGATTTCGCCACGTGTGGGCAAGTGCTTGACGTAACGCTGGAAATACCACTGGCCCGATTCCTGTTCAGTGGGCTTGTTAAGTGCGACAACACGAGCTGCACGCGGGTTGAGGTGTTCGGTGAACCGCTTAATAGTTCCACCCTTACCTGCGGCGTCGCGCCCTTCGAACACCAGAACGTGACGCAGACCGTGGTCTTGTCCGTAGTACTGGAACTTCAAGAGTTCGATCTGGAGTTTGTACTTCTCCTGTTCGTACTCGGACCGAGTCATCAGCGTGTCATACGGGTAGCCTTCGCGCCACGTTTCAACTGCGCGGCCGCCTGGATCAATGAGGTCAGGGTCTGGTGTGTGCCCGTTGACCACTGTATAGCCTTCGGTGCGGAGTTTGTCGATGTATTCGCGCAGATTTTCTTTCTGATGTGGGTGCATGACTCTCCTTTGCCCTATAACTACAGCCTAGTCGATGAAGTACGCGTGTTTTGTGTGCTAGTGAAGGTCTGCCTTCTTAGGCGTCACGGTAAAGCCATGGTCTTTGTGAGTGCACGACACTCCCCCGTCGTCCGTTACGGTGCATGTGGTGTCGTGGGCGGTGAGTTTCACACCCGCAGGCAGTTCTTGGCCACCTTCGGGGGCGTGTTCTGTTGCCAGGTAGGTGTACGTGGGATTGGACGTGGCTTGGAATTTCGCTGCCTTGCCGTAGTCCATCGCAACAGAGTTGGCTTTCTCTTTCTGCCCGTACGTGTTCTTGAGTTCCGGCACGTCGTCTGGGAGGTTTTTAGAGTTGCATCCCACAAAGGTTTCACCAATTGTGCACGAGTACGAACGGTCCGCATTGCTGAAGTAGTACGCGTTTTCTGTTCCCGCAACGGTTCCGCGGTAGGCCTCTGGATCTGCTTCGTCACCGTTCGGTTCAGGGGCTGGAGGTGCCGAGGTGGCAAGCGGTTTCTTTGCAGGGTTGGGGTTCGAGGGTTGCTCGTCCCCGCCACCGCAACTTGCGAGCGCAAGGGCCAGGCAGGCCGAGGTGACAGCGAGTAAGGCACGGTGAGGTGTGAGTTTCATAGTCCTATTTCTTACGGGAATGTTGGTTATGGGGATGACAAAACAATGACGGACTGCGCTGGGGCCACGTAGTGTTCGGTGAAGTCCCCGTGAGCGTCCTCATGTGCTGAGTCTAATTCGAGGTGCCACGAAATCTGGGGAGGCAGGGCCACGTTCGTTTCGTCCCCCACGTTGATGATGAGAAAGACGCTCCCTGTCAGTTCTTCGCCAGAACGGTAGCCCGCGACTCCGCGGATCTCAACGCCTAAGGTTGTGAGCTCTGAGCTATGCCAGTCATCGTCAGTGGGTGTCTGGCCGTTGGCTTTGAACCACTGGATGTCGATCTCGCCGTCTTCGCGGGTTCCACCGTGGAGGAAGTTTCTTTGTCTCAACAGTGGGAGGCGTTTCCGCATGGCGCTTAAGCGTGAAATGAACTCGACCTCGGAACGATGTGACCAGTCGACCCACCCAATCTCATTGTCTTGTGCGTACGCGTTGTTGTTGCCACCTTGCGAGTTCCGCAGTTCGTCGCCAGCTAAAAGCATGGGGACACCCTGGGACACGAACAAGGTGGCGAGCATTCCGCGGATTCGGCGTTCGCGGGCCTTGTTGATGGCGGGGTCCTCGGTAAGGCCTTCTGCTCCCATGTTGTCGGACACGTTTTCGTTGTGCCCGTCGCGGTTATCCTCGCCGTTGGCTTCGTTGTGTTTGTTGTTATAGGAAACAACGTCGTTGAGCGTGAATCCGTCGTGAGCGGTGACAAAGTTGATCGAGGAGCTAGCACTGCGTCCCGAATGGTCGAATAGGTTGGCTGAACCCGTCAGGCACGAACCCATATCGGTTGTTCCGAGGCTTTCGCCACGCCATGCCCGCCGGACTTTGTCACGGTAACTGTCGTTCCATTCCTTCCACGGGTACGGGTAATGCCCCAGTTGATAGCCGTCAATACCCAGATCCCATGGTTCAGCAATGAGTTTGACTCCCGCTAGCAACGGGTCCTGGCGGACCGTATAGAAGAACGGGGAATTAGGGGTAAAGCGGTCTTCTGTGCGCCCCAGGGTGCTAGCCAGGTCAAACCGGAAGCCGTCGATTCCGTACCTGGTGACCCAGTGGCGCATGCTGTCCAGAACCAGCCGCATCACCATGTCAGCGTCAGGGTTCAACGAATTTCCGGTTCCCGTGACGTCCACATAGTGACGGCCCCCATCCGTGAGTTGGTAGTACCCCGGGTTGTTCAGACCTCGGCAGCTCAAAGTAGGGCCCATTTCACTTCCCTCACCTGTGTGGTTGAAAACGATGTCTAAGATGACTTCGATTCCAGCTTCGTGAAGGGTGTGAACAGCCTGCCGGATTTCAGTATCTGCGTCACGGTACGCATAACGCGGTTCAGGGGCTTGCCACGCAATAGGCTGGTATCCCCAGTAGTTGCTTTTGCCTTGGCGCACCAAGAACTCGTCGTCAATAAACGCTTGAATGGGTAGCAACTCCAAAGCCGTGACGCCCAGTTTCTTCAAGTGCTCCACAACCACAGGGTGAGCTAGGGCAGCATACGTTCCACGAATGTCCTCAGGAATATCCGGGTGTTGCTGTGTCAGTCCCTTCACGTGCGCTTCGTAGATGACCGTTTCATTCCACGGGCGAATAGGCCGATTCAAAGAAGGGTCAGGGCCTTGGGGCGGGCCTTGAACAATCGCTTTGGGCACGACAGGGGCGGAGTCACGGTCGTCTTGCACCATGTCGTCCCCAGGTCCCACTGCGTACGCGCGCATGAGACAGTCCCACGACAACGGGCCTGTCAACACTTGTGCGTACGGGTCAATCAACAGCTTGGCAGGGTTGAACCGGAGGCCGTTTTCCGGTTGGTGAGGACCAGCTGCTCGTAGCCCGTAGCGCGTACCTTCCGTAATTCCCTCAACATGGGCGTACCACACACCACCGTCACGATACGGAACAGGGATACGCTGTTCTTCTGCGTCAGTGAACACGCACAGTTCCACCAAGGTGGCATCCGGGGCCCACACAGCGACATTCGCACCAGTCTCCGTGAGCGTTACTCCCAAGGGCCACGACTTGCCAACACTCACTCGGGAGTTCTGTTCAGTCACGCGGTAACCCCTTCAAAAATGTCCGCGTACACCCGCGCAGAGGACTCCCATCCCACCGGCGTGCGCATTCCCTTGCGCAGAATCGACCGCCACACTTTCTTCTGTGCGAACAGTTCTGTCGAGTAAGCAAGTGCTTCGGAAAGCCCGTGCGTGCTGATGTCAGAGAAGGTGATTCCGGTGGCGGTTTTGTTCTCAATGTTTTCCGCCGAGGCGTGAGCCACCGAATCCTTCAGTCCCCCAGTCGCTGCCACAATCGGGACGGCTCCGTACCGGAGCCCATACATTTGGGTGAGCCCGCACGGTTCGAACCGGGATGGCACCAGGACAGAGTCACCACCGGCATACATGCGGTGACTCAACGGTTCGTCATACCCAATTTGCACACCCACGGAACCGGGGAATCTGCGAGCCAAGTCGTGCAACGCACTCTCATAACCGGGATCTCCCGATCCCAGAACAGCCAGGGAACCACCTCGGGCAACATAGTCAGGAACCGCGTCAATCAACATGTCGATTCCCTTTT
Source organism: Brevibacterium mcbrellneri ATCC 49030 (assembly GCF_000178455.1). GTDB lineage: Bacteria > Actinomycetota > Actinomycetes > Actinomycetales > Brevibacteriaceae > Brevibacterium > Brevibacterium mcbrellneri. The sequence continues at coordinate 118,968 of NZ_ADNU01000043.1, forward strand.
GGTGCGCCAACCGGGTCACCACCACGGCCAGCGGGCCCTGTGGTTTAGCCAGACCGAACTCAGCGACCAACGCTTTACGGTTCTTCTTCTTGCCTTCTTGGCTGGACGCGGAATACGGAACAACGTGCGGGTCGTTTTCTGGGTCCCACACGCGAAGGTCAATCCCGTTGAGAATCCCGAACATTTCACCGCGATCGGCGCGCATCCTGATGACACCGTCGAGGCCAAAACCCCACTCCGGCGATGCGATCTGCTGCGCGTATGACGGGCTCACTGTGTTCACGGCAGACGCGTGCACCATGCCAGCTTTGAGCGCGCTCACCGTTCCGTGATACTCCAGAGCGTCCGGGTGGAAGTCCCAGGTAGGTAGGTTGACACGGTCCAACTGGTCTGGGCCAAAAATGCCCTGAAACGCGATATTGTGCAAAGTCATCACGCTGGGTACCGGGGTCCCAGCGTATTTCAGGTAAGACGGCACCAAGCCGGCTTGCCAGTCGTGGGCGTGAACGACCTCGGGCACCCACCCATCCGTGGTACCTTCCACGGCCAGCCGGGACCCTACCCAGGACAAGGCTGCGAACCGCACGTGGTTATCCGGATAGTCGTGCCCGTCGACGTTGTATGGCCCGCCTTCGCGATCAAAAAAATGAGGAGCATCCAACAGCAGGTATTCCACGTCGTTGAACGTGCCCAACAGCACGCGGGCGGGACCGCCGAACAGGTCGTCGGTTTCCCACTGAACACTGGTGCTTTCCAGCCGGTCAGTAAGCCCCGGGTATGCCGGCATCAGGACGCGACTTTCCCACCCTAGCGGGCGGAGAGCGGAAGGCAGGGCACCAACGACGTCGGCCAAACCGCCCGTTTTGACAAGTGGCGCCGACTCACTTGCCACGGACAGAACACGACGAGCCATCACAACCTCAGTTCGGTTGCTCGCCGGTCCAACATGGGTTGGGTGATGAGAACGACGCCGCTGTCCGTGCGCCTAAACCAACGAGCGTCTTCCTCTGGGTCCTGCCCCACAACCAGGCCTTCGGGAATGACCACGCGAGAGTCCAGGACACAGTCCGTCAGTTGTGCGGATCGGTTGATCTGGACACGGGGCAAGGCCACGACACGTTCAAGCGAGGAGTACGAATGCACGCGCGAACCCGTGAAGAGCAGGGAGTGGCGCACGTCTGAACCAGAAATGATGCAGTCACCGGAGATGAGCGACTGGATCGCTTGGCCGCGCCTGCCTTCATCGTCGTGGATGAACTTGGCAGGTGGGGTGAGTTCCGAATACGTCCAAATGGGCCAGGAGTTGTCATACATGTCCAAGGCCGGGATGAAATCCGTGAGGTCGATGTTCGTCTGCCAGAACGAGTCGATGGTTCCAACGTCGCGCCAGTACGGTTCGGTTTCCAGGCCACCCATTACGCAGGAGTCGCTGAACTTGTGGGCTTGCGCGAACCCGTTTTGCACAATGTGCGGGATCAGGTCGTGGCCGAAGTCGTGGCTGGAGTCCACGTTGTCTGCGTCTTCGAGGAGGAGCTCGCGCAGGAACGACCACTTGAAAACGTAGATTCCCATGCTGGCGAGCGCCAGGTCCGGATCGTCAGGCATTCCGGGTGGGTCCGCTGGCTTTTCGAGGAAGTCGATGATCCTGCCGGTTTCATTAGTGTGCATCACGCCAAACGCGCTGGCTTCTTCACGAGGCACGGTCAAGCATCCGACCGTGACATCTGCGCCGGTTTCAACGTGCTGGCGCAACATGATTTCGTAGTCCATCTTGTACACGTGGTCACCGGCGAGGACAATGATGTACTCGACGTTGTAGTCGTCCACAATGTCGATGTTCTGCGTCACCGCGTCCGCGGTTCCCATGTACCACTTGGTTTCGGCCACGCGCTGGCTGGCCGGCAGGATGTCCAAGTATTCGTTACGTTCCGCGCGGAAGAAACCCCATCCGCGTTGCAGGTGTCGGATCAGCGAGTGTGCCTTGTACTGCGTGGCCACCGCGATCTTCCGGATTCCAGAGTTCACCGCGTTGGACAGTGGGAAGTCAATAATGCGTGACTTACCCCCAAAGTGTACGGCTGGTTTTGCACGTCGGTCGGTGAGTTCCTGCAGGCGTGACCCACGGCCACCGGCCAAAACAAAGGCCATCGCCTGACTGGTCAAACGGGGGGCTGCCCCACGCGAGTCTCCGATAACACTGGTTGGGCTCATGATTGATCCTCGACAAAGTAGATCGCGGTTAACGGTGGCAGGGTGAGTAGAGCGGACTGGGCTTCTGTTCCACACGGCACGGGTTCAGTGTCAATTGCCCCGCAATTGCCACGGTTCGCCCCGCCGTAGTGTGACGAGTCGGTGTTGAGAGCTTCGTGCCAGCGACCAGGCACGGGGAACGCGATCCGGTAGTTGGTGCGTTCAACAGGGGTGCAGTTGAGAACCACTACAACATGTGGGTCTCCAGGGTTACCGCGGCGCATCCATGCGATGACCTGGTCATCCACGGCTTCTAACAGGAGCCATTGGAAGCCGCGAGGATCCGTGTCGAGGGCGTGCATCGCAGGCTGATCGCGGTAAAACAGGTTCAGATCACGGACTACGTTCTGTACGCCCGCGTGGCCGGGATCATCCAAGGTGTTCCAGTCCAAGCTGGCTGAGTGGTTCCATTCGTGGTGTTGCCCAAACTCTTGGCCCATGAACAACAGCTTCTTACCTGGGAACGCCCACATGTACGCGTAAAACAGTTTCAGGTTGCCCAGCTTGTCCTCATGGGATCCGGGCATGCGCTGGTACATGGACCCTTTTCCGTGAACCACTTCGTCATGGCTGATAGGCAACACGTAGTTTTCCGAGTACGCATACGTCATCCCGAACGTGAGCTGGTTCTGGTGGTACTTGCGATACACGGGGTCCTTCGCGAAGTACTCCAAGGAGTCATTCATCCAGCCCAGATTCCACTTGTACCCGAATCCCAAGCCACCAGTGTGGACCGGCTTCGTCACACCGGGAAATGCCGTGGATTCTTCGGCTACGATCGCAACCGAATCGTCCGCACCGTACGCGGCGGTGTTGGTCCGCTGAAGAAAATTGATGGCCTCGTAATTTTCGCGTCCGCCGTCGCGGTTAGGCACCCACTCGTTATCCTTGCGCGAATAGTCCAAATAGATCATCGACGCGACGGCGTCGACGCGTAAACCGTCCAAGTGGTACTCGCTGAGCCAATACAAGGCGTTGGACACCAGATAACTCAACACTTCTGGACGGCCATAGTTAAAGATGAGCGTGTTCCAGTCAGGGTGGAAGCCCTGACGTGGATCAGCATGTTCGTACAAGGCCGTGCCGTCGAAGTTGCCCAGGCCGTGCGAATCGGTGGGGAAATGCCCTGGCACCCAGTCAGCGATCACGCCCAGGCCGCGCGCGTGTGCCGCATCAACAAACGCTTGGAACTCTTCCGGGGTGCCGTAGCGGATGGTTGGCGCATACAACCCAATAGGCTGATACCCCCACGAACCGTCAAACGGATGCTCACTCACCGGCATGATTTCGATGTGGGTAAATCCCATGTGGTGGGCGTAATCGACCAGTTCTTCCGCAAGCTCACGGTAGGACATGAAGCGTTCGCCGTGTTCGTCGCTCACGCGCTTCCATGAGCCTAAGTGGACTTCGTAAATGCTCACCGGCGCCGAGGTGGCAAAGGCTTCCCCACGAACCTCCAGCCAGTCGCTGTCAGTCCAGGTGTGGGCATCGATGTCGCGCACCACCGAGGCGGTGTGCGGCGCGTGCTCGCTACCAAACCCAACGGGGTCTGCTTTGAGTGGCAGCTGACCGTTGTCGCCAAGAATGGAGTACTTGTACGTCTCCCCCGCACCCAGACCAGGGATGAATAACTCCCAGACTCCTGTGGCACCTCGGGAGCGCATGGGGTGGGCGGTGTGATCCCAGCTGTTGAAGTTACCAACGACGGACACGCGTTTAGCATTAGGTGCCCACACGGCAAAGTGGACGCCGGGAACTTCTTCGTGCGTGATGAGGTGAGCACCCAGGGCGCGCCATAGCTGGTGGTGGGTGCCTTCGCTCAAGAGGTATTCGTCGATTTCGCCTAAAACCGGGCTGAAGCGGTACGGGTCGTGACGTTCCTCGACGTGACCACCCGGCCACTGGATGCGCAAGCGATAGTAGGGCACATAAGGCCCGTGGAACACCGTAGGTACGGACGCGTACGGTTCGAGTTCTTGTGCCTCTGAGTCGTTGACTGCCCACACGCGTTCCGCGCCAGGAATGTGGGCAACGATTGTCGACTGGTCAGCGCTGGGTCCCAGAACCGAAAAAGGGTCCCAATGCCGGCCCTCAACGACAGCCTGAATTTCAGCGGGCGCGGGACCCACCTCGGTCACACCGTTCGAATCTGAGGTGATATCCCTGGCCACGTTTACTCCTCGTTGCTCGCCCTTAGATCATTCAAACACAGCAGGTGACGTGGCAGACCGAAAGTTCAATGATTTCAGGCAAAATTCACTCGAGGTTACAGCGTTACAGACTTACTGCATCACTGCCTCACAGCGCCGAATCGATGTTCCAGATCTTGGCCATGTATTCGCGTACTGAACGGTCCGAACTGAAGTACCCCATGTTCGCAATGTTGAGCACGCTGGCTTTCTGCCAGGCCCGGGTATCCTGGTACGCCTCGTCAACCCGGGTTTGGGCCTCGTCGTAGGAGTCGAAGTCGCTGGCTACCAGGAACCAGTCGGAGTTCCACATGCTGTCGACCAGGTTGCCGTAGCGGTGCGGTTCGTCCGGGCTGAAGGTGCCTTCTGCAACGGCTTGGAGAATGTCGCGCATAGGCTGGCTGGCTTCGATGGCTGCACGGCTGTGGCCCGGTTCTTCCCTGCGTTGAGCGACTTCTTCTGTGGTCAGGCCAAACAGGAAGAAGTTCTCAGCCCCCACCTTTTCGCGGATTTCGACATTGGCGCCGTCCAGGGTTCCGATAGTAAGGGCCCCGTTGAGCGCGAACTTCATGTTTCCGGTTCCGGAGGCTTCCATGCCTGCAGTCGAGATCTGCTCAGACAGGTCGGCGGCTGGGATGAGTTTTTCGGCCATGGACACGTTGTAGTTCGGCGGGAACACCACTTGGAGGAGGTCCTTGGTGTCTGGGTCGTTGTTGACCACTGCCGCGACATCGTTGATCAGGCGGATGATGTCCTTTGCCATGACGTAGCTCTGTGCAGCTTTCCCACCGAACAGTTTGACGCGTGGCACCCACCCTGCGGACGGGTCGCGCTTGATGCGCTGCCAGCGGGCGATGGTCCAGAAGATGTTGAGTAGTTGGCGCTTGTATTCGTGGATGCGCTTGACCTGCACGTCAAAGAGCCCGGTGACGGGAATGTCGATGTCGTGGTGGTGGTTAAGCCAGTCCGCGAGCCGGTTCTTGGCTGCGTGTTTAGTTTCGCCGAATACGGTGAGGAAGTCGTCGTTGTCTGCGTACTCGGCGAGTTGAGTGAGCCGGTCGAGGTCGGTTTCCCACTCTTCTCCAATGGCTTCCGTGATGAGCGCGGCAAGGTCTGGGTTGGCAAGTTTGAGCCACCGCCGAGGTGTCACCCCGTTGGTGACGTTGAGGATCCTTTCGGGGTGGCGTTCGTTGAAGTCAGGGAAGAGGTCGCTGCGGATGAGGTCGGTGTGGAGGGCGGATACTCCGTTGACGCGGTGGCTGGTGAGGAAGGCGAGGCTGCCCATGTTCACGTGGCCGTTGTCGAGGATTGCGGTGGCCGGTTCGAGTGGGCCGTGCAGCTCGATTTCGCGATGTTGAATCTTTTCAATGAGGTCCATGTGGCGTGGGAGGACGTGGCGCATGAGGTCAACTGACCAGCGTTCCAATGCTTCTGGGAGGAGCGTGTGGTTGGTGTAGCCCAGCACTTGTGTTGCGATGTCAGCGGCGGTTTCGAATTCGAATCCGTGGTCATCGATGAGCAGGCGGATGAGTTCTGGGCCTGCGATCGCCGGGTGGGTGTCGTTCATCTGAATCGCTGCGAAGTCAGGGAGTTTACGCAGGTCGTCGTGGGTGGCGAGGAAGCGGCGAAGAATGTCCTGCACGGAGGCCGAGGTGAGGAAGTACTCCTGGCGTAGGCGCAGTTCCTTACCGGTGTCGGTGGTGTCGTTGGGGTAAAGAACCCGCGACAGGCTGCGTGCGAGTGCTTCGGCGAATGATGCGCGGGCCAGGTGTCCGGCGTTGAACTGGTTGAGGTCGAAGTATTTGGCGCTGGGTTTGGCAGCCCATAGGCGTAGGGTGTTGGCCCAGTTGCCTCCGTAGCCCACGATTGGGGTGTCGTGGGATTCTGCGACGACGTGTTGTTCGGGCACCCAGATGGTTGCGCCGTTCTCTTCTTCCAGGTGTCCGCCAAAGAGTACGCGGTAGGCAGCTTCGGGGCGGGTGAAGTTCCAGGGGCTGTCGTTGGCTTGCCAGTCTTCTGGTGTTTCGATCTGGACGCCGTGGTCAAAACCTTGTTTGAACAGGCCGTGTTCATAGCGGATGCCGTATCCGTAGGCGGGGCACGCCAGCGTGGCGGTGGATTCGAGGTAGCAGGCGGCCAGGCGGCCCAGTCCCCCGTTACCCAGGGCGGGGTCGGGTTCGTCTTCTGCGATGTCGTGGAAGTCGAGTCCCAGGCTTGTCAGTGCTTCGTTGACGATGGTGAAGATGCCCAGGTTGATGGCGGTGTCTTCCAGGAGGCGTCCGGTGAGGAACTCCATGGACAGGTAGTACACGCGTTTGTGGTCGGTGTCCCATGTGGTACGGGTGGCGCGGAACCATGGGCTGATTGCGCGGTCACGCACGGCGTAGGACAGGGCGATTCGCCAGTCGAACTTTGAGGCGTGTTCTGGGTCTGAACCTACTGAGTACTGAAGGTGGTGGAGCAATGAGGTGCGAAAACCTTCAGCGGTGATTTCTGGTAGCTCAAGAGCATCGGTGTCGACGTTGTGAACTTGAAGGCGTTCAGACATGGGTCCCCTGACAGTAAAACCACGGTTATTGGCGCGTGTTTTGCGCACGCGTTCTCATCGTAAATGACGTGGTGAGTGAAAAGCGCGTTAGCCACCGACCGTTCACACGGGGTTCACTCGAGGTGCTTGGGGCGTCCGACGCGGGACGAAACGGCGCAAAGTGAGCGAAACTGCGCATTATATTGCGTAGTTTCGCTCACTT
>NZ_ADNU01000042.1 GCF_000178455.1 Brevibacterium mcbrellneri ATCC 49030
CTCGGAGGTCGGGATCTTGATCTCGGCCCCGTCCCGCAGGACGGAGACCTCTTTCGCGCCGAGCTCGAGCAGCGCGCGCAGCGCAGCGCCGGCCTGGCGCTTGGAGCGCTTCTCGAAGTAGCGGCCGGCGAGGATGAACATCGTCACCCCCGCGGCGGCCTCGAGGTGGATGTTGCCCGCGCCGTCAGACGGCGCGATGGTGAACTCGAAGGGATGCGTCATCCCCGGCATGCCGGCATGGCCGAGGAACAATGCATAGAGCGACCACAGGAACGCCGCGCTCGTGCCCATCGAGACGAGCGTGTCCATCGTGGCTGTGCCGTGCTTGAGGTTGGTCCATGCGGCCTTGTGGAACGGCCAGCCCGCCCAGACGATTACCGGCGCGGCCAGAGCCAACGAGGCCCACTGCCAGTAGGTGAACTGCAGGACCGGAACCATGGCCATCGCGATTACCGGGACGGTGAGCACGATCGACCCGATCAGCCTCTGCTTTAGCGAGGTCAGTTCGGGGTCATCGGCTGGGTCCTGATCGTTGCCTTCGGAGTCCGTCGTCGCAGCTTCGGGTCGGGGCAGGGCGGCGGTGTAGCCGGTCTTTTCGACCTCCGCGACCAGAAGGGCCGGGTCATAGCCGGCGGGCACGGTGACCTTGGCCTTTTCGGTGGCGTAGTTGACGCTCGCGGTGACGCCGTCGAGCTTGTTGAGCTTGCGCTCGATCCTGTTCGCGCAGGAGGCGCAGGTCATCCCACCGACCTCCAGCTCGATGCTGCTGTCCGCACTCAGTGGCGCTGGTGCGCTCATGTCACTTCCTTCTCTCTGCTCTGCCGCGACCATGCAGTGCCGTGGGCCGCGAGGCTGGCCGGGGCCTTCATCAGGCGCGCACGGCCGAATAGCCGGCCTCTTCGACGGCAGCCAGGACCTGTGCGTCGTCGATCTCGCCGGAGGTGGTGACCACGAGCCTTCCCGTCTCGGCGCTGACCTCGATGCCGGTGACACCGGCGATCTCGCCGACCTCCTCGCGGACTGATGCCTCGCAGTGCCCACAAGTCATGCCCGTCACTTGGTACTCGTTGGCAGTCATCGGATAACCCTCTCTACTTGGGTACCCCCGGCGGGTACCATCTTGTGAACCGTATACCCATATAGGGTATTCCTGCAAGGTGAGTCGGGCTCGCTCTTGAATGGACCCAACGTTTCGAGGTGATACGCCACCGGGGTATGCTGGGGCTGTGAAGAGCGCGGCTCCTGAACCCTGCCGCGGCCAGCACTGGCTGCAGCTCGTCGTACTCACTGCACTGCTGATCATGGGTCTCCTCGGCATGCACGCGCTTATCGGCGGGTCGGCAGCGTCGACGACTTCCATGGCGTCGTCGGCTCATGCATCCTCGCAGTCGGCCGGAACGACGACTACCGCCTCCATGTCGAGCGAGTCCGGGGCGCAGCTGCCGTCACATGCTTCGCCCTCACCCAACATAAGGACTGAAACGTGGAAACACTCGCACAGCAACTCGAACAGGCCGCCATTACAGGGAAGGTCGCGACACCTCGGGAAATCAACCTCCTTCACATCCACCGCTTCCTCGCAGGGGAGCGTCAGTTCGACTTTGGGGTGACGCTGACCCGCGACTGGGACTACGACTCGGTGTTCCAGCTCATGGTGGACGCCTGCGGGATAAACCCAGACCCAGACTTCACGGAAGGCGTGGACACCATCTCCACGCAGCGGTGCATCGAACAATTAGACCTGATGCGGGCCGCCATTCAGGATGTCGCCTCCCGAGGTGGACGCATCCTGTTCGCGACCGGCCACCCCAGCGGGTTGTTGCCGGTACATGTGCGCATGCGGGACTGGGCCGTAAACCTGGGTGCGCGCACGGTCGAGCAGACGGACTTTGTGCCCGTTGAGATCGGGGGAGACGCGCGCACGGTGCTGGGAGTTTGGGTGTGGCACCAGCACGGCGGACTCCCGCACACCCACCTAGCTGAACCCGCCCAGGCGGTGTTGTCGCAGGTAGAAGCGCCTGATCTGGTGGTCGCCGATCACGGGTGGGCAGGGGCCGCCGGAAGCGCCGGCATCCGCACCGTAGGATTCGCGGACTGCAATGACCCAGCGCTGTTCGTAGCGCAGGCTCAAGAGCAGGTCGAGGTGTGCGTTCCCCTCGATGACAACATTCCGCCACACCTGTATGAGCCGCTCATCGCACACGTGTGTCGCGATTAACGCGCCACGTGGCTGTTCGATGTGGAACTGAGCGCACATTCGGGTATAGTTGGTTGCTGGCGTTTTACGCGTCAGCCATAAGAATTTGAGCACTGGCGGGCAACCCGGTTGCATCAGGGCTCTCGAGATTCAAAGGAACACCATGAAAAAAGATATTCACCCGGAATACCGCCCGGTTGTGTTCAACGACCTGGCTTCTGGAACCAAGTTCTTCACGCGCTCGACTGTGAAGACCGAAAAGACCATCGAATGGGAAGACGGTAACACCTACCCACTGGTCGACGTTGAAATTTCTTCGGCTTCGCACCCGTTCTACACCGGTAAGCAGCGCATCCTTGACTCCGCTGGACGCGTTGAGAAGTTCAAGGACCGTTACAAGGGCTTCGGAAAGCGCAAGTAACACGTATAGCAATAATGGCCGGCACGCTCATGTGCCGGCCATTATTGTGTGTTGCGCTCTTACAGTGTGCGCGCTTCCACGGTGATGCTGTCCGTGGGCTCAGTGCGCCATGCGCAGTGGAGCAGGGAGCGCACGCCGGTCGCGTTCTCAATTGAGGCGGCAATGCCGTGCGCAATTTTTTCCTTCGCCGAGGTCGCCGCGGCTACCAGGTCAAGTCCGGTTGCCAGCCCGGCGGCAATCGAGGAGGCGAACGAGCAACCGGCCCCGTTGACCAGGTGGTTGTTGACCTTGGTGGTCGACAGTTCGGTGACAGTGGTTCCGTCGAAGATGACGTCGACCGCGGTGGGTCCGTCGAGGCGAGCGCCACCCTTGACGATCACGTTCTGTGCGCCCTTGCTGTGAAGTGTGCGGGCTGCTTCGACCATGTCTTCGACGCTGTTCAAGGACTCCGCTCCCACCAGGGTGGCCGCTTCTTCGAGGTTGGGGGTGATCACGGTGGCGTGCGGCACGAGTTTTTCTAAGAATAGGTCTTTGAGGTCCACCATGGTGCCTGCGCCCTTACATACCAGGACCGGGTCAAACACGTACGGGATGTGTGCCTTTTCAATGTGGTCGGCCAGGACCAGTGCGTTGTCAACGGATCCCAACATGCCGGACTTGATGACGTCGAAGGAGTGGATTCCCAGAACCGAGGTGAGTTGGCGCGCAACGATGTCTTCGTCGACGAACTCGATTTCATGGACGAAGTCCTTTTCAGGGTTGAACGTCACAATGCAGGTCTCGACGGTGGAGCCAAAAACTCCGTACTCTTCGAACATTTTGAGGTCTGCGGAGAGTCCTGCTCCTCCGGAAACATCGAGACCGGCAAAAGTGAGCGCGCGGTGTGTCATGGGTCCTCCTGTGAGTGAACGTGTGAACGATTAAGCGAACGTGCAGATTCTATATGAGCGACCGGTTCTGTGTGGCCGGTTGTGTAATGAGCCCCAGCGGGCTATTTTCCGCCCGGGTACCCCAACTGACGCCATGCTTCGTAGGTGGCGATTGATGCCGAATTCGCCAGGTTCAAGCTACGCCTGCCTTCCAACATGGGAATGCGGACAGCCAGGTCCACGTGCGGGTCTTCTGCCACCTCGGCAGGCAACCCCGTGGACTCTTTTCCAAACAGCAGAACGTCGTCGGAGGTGTACTCGACCGTGTCGAATGTGTGCGTGGTGTGCGTGGTGAACGCGATGACGCGCTTGTGTCCCAGCTCCTCCCACAGGTGCTCGATCGTGGGGTGGACGGTGACGTGCGCCAGATCGTGATAATCCAGTCCCGCCCTGCGGAGTTTTGCGTCACTGAGGTCGAACCCCAGGGGCTCAACCAGGTGCAAGTGCGCGCCTGTCACGGCCGCTAAACGTATGGCGTTTCCGGTGTTGCCGGGAATTTCGGGGGTGTGGAACACGATCTGAATGGGCATGGTGCAATCCTAATCCTGTTGCTGACAAACCTTGCATACATCGAACATATGTTCGATACTGTTGGTGTGTCTGCTCTGCGTGATTTCCATAAGCTTCGCAGCCTCCCGGGCGTGCGTACCGCGGGGGACCTGGCTACGTCACGGCCAGTGTTCCCCGTGCCCGGTGCGCTGTCTTCGGTATTTTCCCGAGGTGGTTTACGGCGAGGCGACATCACCCAGATTGTGGGGACACACGGGTTTTCGGTCGCGTTGGCAGTCGTGTCGCAAGCAACACAGGAACGCCACTGGTGTGCCAGTTTAGGGGTGGGCGTTCCCGCAGTTGCCGCTCTGAGTGACTTCAACATTGCGCTGGACCACTATGTGAATGTTGCCGTTGAACCGGGTGACACTGTGCAGGCCCTGTCGATTCTGATCGACACGTTCGCCATCGTCATTACACAGCCGGTGCAGATGAGCCCAGGGCAGCGTTCCCGCCTTCACAGCAAAGTGCGCGAAAAGAACATGTCACTGATTGTTCTGCGCGATTTTCCCCACACAGGGGAGAAGCTCACTGTTTCTGAGCCACAGTGGGAGGGAATCGATTACGGCTCTGGCCACCTCACCGGTTATTCGGTGCACGTGGCAAACCCAGCCGTGGGCAGTGTGCGCATCGAACTCCCTGGTGCGGAACGCGCGTCATCGCAGGTGATTCGCCTTGTCTGAGGGTGCACGTACGCTTGTTCTCACGGTCCCTGACTGGCCAGCGCTTGCGGTGACACTCCGAGAAGACATCAACGTGAGCGAACCCGTCATAGTTGTGCGGGCAGGCGTTGTATATGCGGCTAACGCGCATGCCAGAAAACACGGTGTTATACGTGGAATGAACACGCGGAGCGCGCAACTACGGTGTCCGCACGCGCACGTGTACCCGTTCGACCTGGACCGTGACCACCAAGAATTTGCTACCGCCGTGACTGTTCTGGACAAGCTGGTAGCACGCTTCAGCCTGTTTCACCCCGGAACTGTCACGATCCCTGTTTCGTCCCTTGAACGCACATATGAAAACGAAGAACATGCTGTACACGACCTGCTGACAGAACTCATCGATGCAACCGGATGGGAAGTTTTTACCGGAATTGCCGACACCCCGTTCGCCGCTCTTTTAGCGGCGGACTCGCAAACCCGCGTCGAACCTGGGGCCACGGGGAAGTTTTTAGCGCCGTTAAGTGTCGACCGGTTACGGCTTGTGGACACCCAGTTCACTCCGCTCACCGTTCTTTTGCACCGGTTAGGAATCGACCGGCTGGGTCAGTTGGCTGCCCTGCCACGCACCCAGGTCTACACCCGGTTTGGAGAAACAGGAGCACGTGCCTGGCTTCTTGCCTCCGGGCACACTTATGAGCTTCCCCAAGAGCATGTGCGCGCCCGTGACTTCACTGTCAGCGGATCCCTGGAGCCACCCACAGGTAGGCTCGACGTCATTTCGTTTAAAGCACGCGAACTGGCCACAGACTTTGTGGACCGTATCCGGGAGTCCGGTCTGGTCTGTACGCACGTGCGCATCGTGTTGCACGCGTCCAGTCACACATATGAGCGCACATGGCACTTAGACACGCTCACCGAAACCGCACTGGCCGACCGTGTACGCTGGCAGGCCGCCGGATGGCAAGGGTCACGCACAGAAAAAGCCCCGCACGCAGAAGACAGCGATGTCCGGGATACCAGTGATGTCAGCGATGACAGTGGCGACGGCGTGCACCGCATCGAGTTCTACGCACAAGAACTCGTCGCCCCCTTACGTGCACAGTCGAACCTCTTTGCTCCACACACCGACGACGTCGGCGCCGCGCTTGAACGCATCCAAGGACTCTTCGGGATCGAAGCGGTGAGTACACCAGGCTTGCAGGGAGGGCGATCACCCGAAGAAACGAACCTGTGGACCCCCTGGAGGCACAGCACTGAACCCACCCGCGACCCCCAGGCGCCATGGCCCGGAGCCTTGCCACCACCTCGGCCCACCCTGGTAGAAAACACGCCAGTAGACCTTCTCAACGAATACGGTGAGCAGGTTGTTGCCAGACCCGCCGGGCTAGATAGCACCCCGCGGGTCCTCCGCACCCAGGAGGGCACGCAGGCTGTCACCAACTTTTCTTCCGCCTGGCCCGTGGACACACAGTGGTGGGGCGAACACCAGTACCACGTGCGGTGCCAGATTGTGACCGAAACCGGTGAAGCGTATGTGCTGTGCAAAGAAGCCGGGCAATGGGCCATCGTGGGAAGGTACGCGTAATGTACGCCGAACTTCACGCACATTCGAACTTTTCTTTCCTCGACGGGGCCTCCGACCCGGAAGAACTCGTCCACGCGGCACATGCAGCGGGGCTGTCAGCCCTAGCTCTGACCGACCACAACGGCCTGTACGGCGCCGTGCGTTTTGCACAAGAAGCCCAGCGCGTGGGAATGCCCACTGTTTTCGGGGCAGAACTGTCCCTGGATTTGGCCCACAAAATCCCAGGCCAAAAAGACCCGCAAGCCACCCACCTTCTGGTGCTTGCCCGCAGCGTTGACGGCTACCGTCAACTGTCACGCGCAATCTCACAGGGGTATGAACACGGCGAGAAAAACCGGCCGATTCTCCACCTCGAAGAACTCGCCGCCCTTGACCCCGACTGGTACATCCTCACAGGGTGCCGCAAAGGGCCACTCATTCCCCACCTCGGCGACCCAGACGGAGGCGTGAGCGCACTCCGTGGCCTCACCGAACTGTTCCCAGACCGGGTTGTCGTTGAACTGACCCGTTTTGGCCACCCCACGGACGATGCACGGATTGAGCACCTCACCCACCTAGCCACCCGTGCGAGCCTTCCTACCGTGGCCACGAACGCGGTTCATTATGCGTACAGATCGGGATACCGCGGGGCGCACGTGCGCGCTGCCATCAGGTCACACGCCTCCCTAGACGAACTGGCCGGCTGGCTACCAGCAGATGCCACCGCGTATGTTCGTACGCCTCATGACATGCGGGAGCGTTTTGGGCCCGGCCCGGTGGAAACGGCCCACCGGATTGGGCAAGAGTGCGCATTTGAGCTGTCGGCTGCCCAAGTGGGGCTCCCACAAGCGCCGGTTCCGCCGGGGCGGGACGCGGATGAACACCTACGTGAGCTCGTGTATGCGGGGGCTCGGCGCAGGTATGGTGACCGGTCGGAACACCCGCGCGCGTGGGAACAAATCGACAGCGAACTGGCCACCATTACTTCGATGGGATTCGCCGGGTATTTCCTCATCGTGGAAGACATTGCCCGGTTTTGCCACACCAACGGCATCTATTGCCAAGGGCGCGGGTCGGCTGCGAACTCAGCAGTGTGTTTTGTTCTGGGTATCACCGCAGTCGACGCGGTGAAGTTCCAACTTCTCTTCGACCGGTTTTTAAGCCCGCAAAGGGCCGGTTATCCGGATATCGACATCGACATCGAATCGGGCAGGCGCGAAGAAGTGATCCAATACGTGTACCGCACATATGGGCGCACGCGGGCAGCGCAAGTCGCCAACGTCATCACATACCGCACAAAATCTGCGGTCCGGGACGCCGCCTCGGCTTTTGGATACAGCCCCGGCCAGCAGGACGCATTCGCAAAAACTACCCACCGCGGAGCTCTGTCCCCAGACACTGACGAACCGCCCCACGTGCCCGCCCCCGTTCTGGAAGCGGCAAGGGACTTGCACGATTCGCCGCGCCACCTCGGGATCCACTCCGGGGGCATGATTCTTACCGACCGCCCCATTTACGACCTTGTCCCCATTGAGCCTGCCGCCATGGAGGGCCGCACCGTCATCCAGTGGGACAAAGACGACTCCGCTGCCATGAACCTCGTAAAGTTCGACCTTCTGGGGCTGGGCATGCTGGAAGCGCTTCGCCACATGAACGAACTGGTCAAAAAACACACGGGGCACGCGGTTGACCGCGGGAACATCCCGCAAGAAGACGGCGTGTACGACATGTTGTGCCGAGCCGACGCAGTAGGTGTGTTCCAAGTCGAATCGCGTGCCCAGCTGTCGACCCTGCCACGCATGCGACCCCGCAACTTCTACGATCTGGTCGTCGAAATCGCTCTGATCCGGCCCGGACCCATCCAAGGGGAATCCGTCCACCCGTACCTGCGACGCAGGCAAGGCGTTGAACCGGTCACCTACGCCCACCCGGCGCTGAAGAACTCCCTGGGTAAAACCCTGGGCGTGCCCCTGTTTCAAGAACAGCTCATGCAGATCGCGATCGACGTCGCTGGGTTTTCTGGTGCCGACGCTGATGAACTCAGACGTGCTATGGGTGCGCGCCGTTCTGCCCGCACTATGGCGGCGCTTGAAGAGCGGTTCTACCAAGGGTGCTCAGCCCGCGGAGTCGAGCCCACTGTGGCGCGGGAAATCTTTGGCAAGATTGCCGCCTTCGCCGACTACGGGTTCCCCGAATCCCACGCCCTGAGCTTTGCGAACCTGGTGTACGAATCTGCCTGGTTTAAATACCGACACCACGCGGCGTTCACCGCGGCTCTTCTGCGTAGCCAACCCATGGGGTTCTACTCACCCCAGTCGCTCATCGCCGATGCGCGGCGGCACGGCGTGAACATCCGCGCAGTCGACATTAACCTCTCCCACGAACACTCAGACCTCGAACCCGACCCCCAGTCCGTAGGCGGGTTCGCCATCCGGCTGGGGCTCACCTCGGTCAAGGGGATCAGCGCCGAGGTGGCAACCCAGGTGGTCACGCACCGCACCCAGCCGTACACCTCGATCGAAGACCTCGCGTGTAAGACGGGGATTCCCTCCGACGCGCTGGAAGCCCTCGCCACGGCAGGCGCATATGAGAGTTTCGGTGTTGACCGCAGGCAAGCGCTGTGGATCGCCGGTTCGCTGGCAGGTGCAGGGCCAGACACACTGCCGGGCACCTCGGCGGTCATGGAAGCTCCCGCGCTTCCCCTCATGACCGAATTCGACACCACACTTGCCGAACTGTTTTCCACCGGGATGACCGTGAACGGGTACCCAACGGAACACTTGCGCGCAGCCCTCAACGCGCGTGGCTTGGCTTCGACACGAGACGCCATGAACGCGCAGGCAGGAGCCCGGATCACGGTCGCCGGAATTGTGACGCACCGGCAACGCCCCAAAACCACAACCGGCGTGACGTTTTTTAACATCGAAGACGAATTCGGAATGCTCAACGTCGTGTGCTCACCGGGACTCATGAAACGTTTCGCACCCGTGTCCTACACCCGCTCCACCGTAACAGTGACAGGAACCGTGCAACGGGCAGGTGAAGTGGTGAGCCTCTACGCCCAAAAAATCACCGCACTCGACGTGCAAATCCCAACGTCAGCACGGAACTTCCGGTGATATGACCAAATAAGACACCACGTGACACGTCTTTGACACGCACAGGTGGAACAACCTCGGCCCCCGTTTAGCGTTGCATGCAACCAACAACGTTAGGAGTAACCATGACCGCCTTTGAAACCCTCCAGATCCACGAAGGGCAGACCCCAGACAGTGAAACTGGTGCACGCGCACTGCCCATCTACCAGACCACATCCTTCGTATTCGACGACGCGCAACTGGCAGCCGACCGTTTCGCGCTCAAAGATCTAGGGCCCGTCTACACGCGCCTCGCTAACCCAACAGTGCAAGCAGTTGAAGAACGCATTGCGGCCCTTGAAGGGGGAGTGGGCGCTGTCTTGACCTCTTCGGGGCAGGCAGCTGCATTCCTTGCAATCGTCAACATCGCAGGTGCTGGCGACCACATCGTCGCAAGCCCCTCACTGTACGGAGGAACCTACAACCTCCTCGACATCACCCTGCGCAAGCTGGGAATCGATACCACCTTTGTGGAAAACCCAGACAACATCGACGAGTGGAAAGAAGCTGTCCGTCCCAACACCAAAGCGTTCTTTGGTGAAACCCTGACCAACCCGCAGTCTGCAGTGCTCAACCTCCCTGAGCTCAGTAAAGCCGCCCACGATGCTGGTGTTCCACTGATCGTCGACAACACCCTGGCAACGCCATACCTACTGCGCCCCATCGAACACGGCGCCGATGTTGTGCTGCACTCAGCAACCAAGTTCCTGGGCGGACACGGCACCTCGATCGCAGGTGTCATCGTCGACTCTGGAAACTTTGACTACAGCGCAGACCCTGAGAAGTTCCCTGGCTTCAACGAACCAGATGCCTCCTATAACGGACTGGTCTACGCTCGAGACTTAGGACCAGACAGCGACTTCGGTGCCAACGTGTCCTACGGAATTAAGATCCGCGTGCAGCTTCTTCGCGACTTGGGACCATCGGCGTCGCCGTTTAACGCGTTCCTGATCGCACAGGG
>NZ_ADNU01000041.1 GCF_000178455.1 Brevibacterium mcbrellneri ATCC 49030
GGGGGTGTCAAATGGTTTGTGTACAGGGTTAGTGATGAAAGGACATCATAGTGACTGTGACTGATACACGTGGGAATTCTGAGTCTGCTGCTGAGCTTGTTGAGCAGTTGAAGGCTTCTGGTGCTTTGGATGAGTTGTTTGCCAAGATTGATTCTGGGCAGGTTGAGCTCACTGGCGATGGCGGTTTAGTGCCAGCTTTGATTAAGGAAACTCTTGAACGGGGATTACAGGCTGAGCTGACCTCGCATTTGGGTTATGAGTCGGGTAATCGTGACGATAAATCAACGACGAACTCGCGGAATGGTTCGTATGCCAAGACCGTTGCCACGGAGTCGGGAAGTGTTGAAATCGCGGTACCCCGGGATCGTGAGGGATCATTTACCCCACGGCTTGTTCCAAAAGGATCGCGTCGCCTTGGCGGGTTAGATGACATGATCATCTCGTTGTATGCCGGTGGTATGACGATCAGGGATATCCAGCATCATTTAGAAACCACGATCGGGACGGAACTATCGCATGAAACGATCTCGAATATCACTGATGCGGTTATGGAATCGGTGATGGAGTGGCAAAACCGGCCGTTGGAAGAGTTTTACCCCGTGATCTATCTGGACGCGATCCGGGTGAAGGTTCGGGACAACGGTCATGTGAGGTCCAAAGCCGCGCACATTGCTGTGGGGGTTGATATGGACGGTATCAAGCATGTCTTAGGTATCTGGGTGCAAAACACTGAAAGGGGCGTCCTTGTGGGCGCATGTGTGCGCCGAGCTTGCTAACCGTGGTGTTAATGATGTGCTCATCGTGTGTTGTGATGGGCTTACAGGCCTGGCAGAAGCGATCGAAGCGACCTGGCCGGAGTCACTGGTGCAAACCTGCGTGGTCCACCTGATACGAAACGCGAACAGGTTCGTGGCTCATGGCGATCGTAAAGCCGTATCCAAAGCGCTGAAACCGGTGTACACCGCGGCTAATGAAGATACGGCATTACAGGCGCTGACTGACTTCGCTAGCTCGCCGCTTGGTAAGAAATACCCTTCGGCGGTCGCGACATGGGAAAACGCGTGGGACCGATTCACACCGTTCCTCGCGTTTCCACCAGCGCTTAGACGAGTGATTTACACGACCAACGCGATCGAATCATTGAACTACCAGCTACGCAAAGTGACGAAAAACAGGTCGCAATTTCCCACTGACGAGTCCGTCGTGAAACTCCTGTGGCTAGCGATCTGCAACATCGAAGATAAACGAGCCCGTGAACGCGCTAAAAACCGCGAAGCAGGCAAAATCAACCAGAAAAACATACGGCTTATACAAGGACGACAAACCACGAACTGGAAACAAGCCCTGGCCCAACTCGCCACGGCCTACCCCGACCGAATCAACAAATACCTATAACACTCACACACAAACAACTTGACAAGCCC
>NZ_ADNU01000040.1 GCF_000178455.1 Brevibacterium mcbrellneri ATCC 49030
GTTGGTGCTGGGGCCCTTCATTCTTAGGTTTTTGACGGAGCAAGGTAACACTCAAGGGAGAGAAAATGGCGGTTTCGAAAGCTTATGTTTTGAATGAGCGCCCTACTGGGGCGCCTGACGCCAACACGTTTGCGGTCAAGGAGATCCCGGTGCGAGCGCCCGGAGAGGGTGAGCTGTTGCTGCGCACGCTGTACTTGTCGCTTGACCCGTACATGCGGGGGCGATTGTCGGAGGCGAAGTCGTATGCGAAGCCCGTTGAGTTGGGTGAGGTGATGGTGGGGGCCACCGTCTCCGAGGTCGTTGACTCTAACGCTGACGGGTTCAGTAACGGCGACATTGTGTTGGGGTACGGCGGTTGGCAGACGTGTTCGGTGGAGCGTGCCAAGTACGTGCGTAAGTTGGACCCGGATGTTGTTCCGGTGACCACGGCCCTGGGTGTTTTGGGTATGCCTGGATTCACGGCATATGCGGGTCTGTTGGAGATCGGGAAGCCACAGCCGGGTGAAACGGTTGCGGTTGCTGCGGCTACCGGCCCTGTTGGTTCTGCTGTGGGTCAGATCGCGAAGATCAAGGGGGCCCGTGCGGTGGGTATCGCTGGTGGCCCGCAGAAAGTTGAGCAGTTGCGTGAGTTTGGGTTCGACGTGTGCGCGGACCACCGTGACCCGGACTTCAAGCAGAACCTACGTGATGCGGTTGGTAAGGGCTCATGGGTTGAGCGCGGTGGCGCGGTTGTGAGCCGCCGAGGTGCTGATGAGGAATCTGCTCCGTCAGGTATCGACGTGTACTTTGAAAACGTCGGTGGCACGGTGTGGCAGGCGGTTATGCCGCTACTGAACACGTTTGCGCGTGTGCCGGTATGTGGTCTTGTGGCTAACTACAACGGGACAACTGACCCGTCGCCTGCCGGTGGCATGGAGAAGCTCATGATGTTGTCGCTGGCTAAGTCGTTGACCATTCGCGGGTTCATTCAGTCCGAGTTTGTGCGTGACCTCGAACCACAGTTCTTAAAGGACATGACCGAATGGGTGGCATCTGGCCGGGTGAAATACCTGGAGGACATCACGAACGGGTTTGAGAACACGGTCGATGCGTTTGTAGGCATGCTGGAAGGCAAGAACTTCGGTAAAACCATTGTGAAGTTCGCTGACTAGCGGCTGTTCGCACAAGAAAGCCCCGGAGCATTTCAGATCGAAGTGCTCCGGGGCTTTTCCTGTCAGTGTTTGTCAGTATGCTCCGGGTGCGGGTGGCTGGAAGCGTTGGTCAGAGTTACCGGAGTTGCCCTGGTAACCCTGGTTGCCTTGCTGCGGGTAACCCGGCTGCGGGGCAGAGCCGTAACCCGCCCCACCGGCGGGGGCTGAACCGTAACCCGTCCCGCCGTAAGGAGCGGACCCGTAGCCACCTGGTTGGCTTCCAAACTGTCCGCCACTTGCCGGATAGCCGCCGGATTGCCCACCTGCGGAATACCCTCCAGGATGCCCACCTGCGGGCGGGAATCCACCTGGGAACCCGGGCTGTTGTGGCTGCGTAGCCTTTTTCTTTTTGGACATGACGACCAGCAGAATCACCCCGCCAATAATCAGCAGGATGACCAGCACAACCGCGATGATAATGAGAACAAGCCATGGGAATCCGCTTGCTTTCGCTTCAGCGGTCAGCGTGTCGCCGTCGAAGGTTTTAAGGTTCCAGACGGCTGTTTTGCCTTGAACATCGGCGCCGTCTGCTGAAATGACTTTTCCGGGAAAGGTGAACTTGATGATCGATTCGTCGACCACTCCCTTGGCAGAGGCGCTACCTCCGGTTCCCAAATACGGGTTGGAAAACGGGTTACCTGATCCAAAAGCCCCGCCCAAGTCTGCCGTCAGCGGGTTAGTCATGGAGAACTTGATGGTCCCGTTGTCTGTCTTTTCGATCACCAGATCACGCCCCATGACGCCAGAAAAGTGCTCTTCGCAGAACGCGGTAAAGTCTTCAGGCTTCATTTTGGTGAACGTGAGCTCGTAGCCCTTGTACACGTCATCGGATACTTCTTTGACGGTGACTTCGGGTGGGAGCTTGGACTGTAGCTCTTGGATTTCGTCTTGGATGTCAGGGGATCCCCCGAGCTGACCTTGAAACGCAGTTGAGTCGACCTGGAACAGGATCGACCCGCTGATCAGCAGGTCTTTGGAGATCTTCATGTCACTGTTGAGTTTGACACACGCGCTTAACGCGAACGCGCACACCACAGCAAGGAGGCATGCGATTGCTTTTTTGGTACGTGTGACCCCGGAACGGTGACTGTGTGTGGCTGTCAGTGTTGCACCCAAGGTTGCCTGCTTTCCAACGTTAACGCGTGGCAATTCTATTCGTCATCTAGGTTACAGCTTGCCCGAATTCCCAGCGCCGAATCCACGCATGCATTGCGATCGCTGCAGCTGCGGCTGCGTTCATGGATCGGGTTGAACCATACTGTTCGATCGACAGGACTGCTTCACACGCGTGGTGCGCTTCGTCGGTGAGCCCTGGTCCTTCTTGGCCAAACAGGAATACGCATTCGCGTGGCAGGTCATAGGTTTCCAGCGCTACCGAGTCGGGGAAGTTGTCAATGCCAATGAGTGGGAGTTCGCGTTCCTGGCACCACTGGGCAAGAGCCTCAGCGGTTTCGTGGTGGTAAATGTGCTGGTAGCGGTCGGTGACCATGGCACCGCGGCGATTCCACCGCTTCTTCCCCACAATGTGTACTGCGGAGGCGTTAAAAGCGTTGGCAGTGCGCACTACGGACCCGATGTTTAAGTCATGTTGCCAGTTTTCTACCGCCACGTGAAACTCGTGTCGTGTGCGGTCAAGGTCGGCGACGATCGCTTCCAGCGTCCAGTACCGGTACTTGTCGACCACGTTCCGTCGGTCACCTTGGGCCAGCAGTTCCGGGTCGTAACGGGGGTGATCAGGAAGGGGCCCTTCCCAGGGCCCCACCCCGACCAGATGTTCCGTCATTTGTCGTCGCCTGTTGCAGGCTTCTTGCCAGCTTTCGCACTGGACTTAGCGCCGACCTTCTTTTTGTCCGTGTCGGACTCAGAATCCACCTCGGCGGACTTCTTTTCTTTCTTTTCGCCCTTGCTGTCTTTACTGTCCTTGTCAGCGGACGAGTCCTGCGAGCGTTCCTTGAGGCGCTTCTTCTGGCTGGCGGACAGTGTTTCGCGGCCGGTTCCGCGCAGCAGGTTGGCCTGGTAAGAGGCCGCGCCAATAGCCACTGCGATCAGGGCAAACACCAGGCTGATGCCGACTGCGAGCAGGCCGTTCCACCATTCGGCGTTAGCGCCCAGGAAGTGCAGCGCGTTGGCAACCGGCGCGGTGAACGGCACGTAGACCAGGACCTTCATAACAGCGGGGTTCGTGGCGAAGACCAGCGAGAGGAACGCGCCAACGATCACCAGGGCGCACACCACGCCAATGGCGATCTGGCGGGCGCGGCGACCCACAATGTTCGAAGCCCACAGGAAGAGCGCCAGGGTTGCGCCCACGGTCATCAGGTACAGTGCGGCAAACCAGCCGACTGCCGGGAGCATGGCGATGGCCTGTGAGGTGTACGAGGTAACGGACAGGCCCATGAACAGGAGCGCTACGGCGACCAACACGTACACAACACTGAGCGTGGTAAGTCCTTGAATACGTCCCACGGCCGACGATTTAGGTGGAATGGTGGCGGCCAGAATCTCGCCGATACGGTGGCGCTTTTCCACGCGCAGGTTGCCGTACATGGCGAAGGCCAGGGTGAGAGCGCCCGCAATCAACAGTCCAGCGAGACCAATCGCAACGGGTTGTGCGACCTCGTACGACACTGCTGGCTGTTCCAGATACGTGACCTCGGGCTCGGATCCGAGTGCGGCCAGTACCTTGGTTGGTTTCTTGTCGAGGGCGATGATTGTTGGAGCACCCATGCCGGTGGGGTCCACGATGAACGCAGCGTCGGCCTTGCCGTCCCGCACGGCTTGCTCGGCTTCTTCTGGTGAGTTGGTGTCGTGAACTTTCAGACCGGTTTGCTGCTCAATCTGCGGGGCCTGCTGGGCCATGCCCACGGTGGCGATTGTTCCACTGCCAGCTTCGCCCGACTGCTGGTTGGCGCGTTGCACACCAAAGATCAGACCCGCAATGACCACCAGGCCAATGATGAGCGTAGTCAAGTAGAAGATAGGGCTACGAGACACCGCCGAGGTTTCGCGGTTGGACACGAGAAACGCGCTCTGCCCAAAGGTCAGGTCGCGGAACTCTGACACCAGCCCGGTTTTGGGGCCGTCGTCGGTGGGGCGGGTGTCGCGGAGTTCCTCCGGAAGGTCGTCCGAGGTGACAAACGTTGCCTCTGTCATGGAACCGTCGTCGGTGGGAAGACCAAGCGCCATGCTGTGCGGGTCTAGCGGAGTGCTGCCGGCGCTGTTGGTACTGGCGTTGCTGGTGCCGGATTTGCTTTTGTCCTGGCTCATACACGCTCCTTGAAAAGTTCTTCGAGGTTGGCTGGCTGCGTGGTGAAGTTACGCAGTCCGCTCAGTCCGTTTACGGCGTTGAGTGCACGGTTGATGTCGCTCGTCTGGAATTCGACGATGGAGCCTTTGCGCGTAAAGTCGCCGCTGACGATCCCGGCGAGGGCCGCCTCGGCGTCCTTGGCACCCTTTTCGTTGACAAACTCAGCACGGTAGATGGGCTTGCCCTTCTTGCGGAGCTGCTCAACGTTGTCATGTTCCACGATTTCGCCGTGGCTCAGGACTACAACCTGGTCAGCGTAGCGTTGGGTTTCGTCCCAGTCATCCGAGGTGAAGAGTACGGGCACGCCGGATTCTGCGTGGTCGCGAAGGAGCGAGATGACCAGGTCGGCTGATTTCATGTCAAGGCCGGTGAAGGGTTCGTCGAGGACGACGACGTCCGGGTCGGCAGCAATGACCGAGGCGATTTCCACGCATGCGACTTCTGAACCGGAGAGGTTGTGGAGGGGTGCGTAAGCGCGGTCGGACAGGTCAAGGCGAGCCAGCAGTGTGACGGCGTTGCGTTCTGCGGCTCCCAAGGTCATTCCGTGCAGGCGTGCGAAGTACACGATCTGCTCCATGACTTTCATGTGTGGGTAGCCGCCGCGTTCGGCGGGCAGGTAGCCAAAGTTTTGGCGGTCCCCGTAGCCCAGTTCGTTGTCTTCGAGGGTGATGGTTCCAGAGTCGGTTTCGATCAGGCCCATGATTGCCCGGACGAGCTCTGTTTTCCCTGAGCCGCGAGCGCCAATGACACCAGTGATCACTCCTGGTTCGATGCTGAGGCTGATGTCACGGAGCCAGGTCTTGCGCTCCGTTTTCACTGTTATGTCTGAAAGTTCCAGCACTGGGTAGTCCTTTGCGTTGTGTATCTAGGCGTAGCTAGGAGACTCTGGGCGAGTGTCTCTGGGAGTCTCTAGCGACACAGTGCACATTTCGTCCGAGAAACCACTGTAGCGCCCTGAGCGTGATTGCGTTATGTGTCATCTCTCAGGGAGGCAGTGGAGTGGTGGGGCCGGGCGCTGGTTGAGGCCCGTGGGGCTGGTCCTTATTCGAGGCCCAGGTCTGCGGTTGACAGCGCGATGAGGTATGGGAGTCCTTCTGCTTCGACGCGTTCTTTTGCGCCGGTTTCACGGTCCATGACAACAGCGACGGCGACGACGTTTGCGCCGGCTTCACGCAGTGCTTCGACTGCGGTGAGGACTGATCCGCCGGTGGTGGAGGTGTCTTCGACTGCGATGACGCGTTTGCCTTTGACGTCCGGGCCTTCGACCCGGCGGCCCATGCCGTGTTCTTTGGCTTGTTTACGGACTACGAATGCGTCAACGGGGGTGTTGCGTTGGACGGACGCGTGCATGATGGCTGTGCCGACTGGGTCGGCGCCCATGGTGAGACCGCCGGCAGCGTCGAGGTCGTTGAGGAGCCCGTGTTCTTCGAAAAGGTCCAACATGACGTCTCCGACCAGTGGAGCCGAACGGTGGTCCAAGGTGATGCGGCGGAGGTCCAGGTAGTAGTCAGCTTCTTTGCCGGATGAGAGTGTGACTTTTCCGCGTACGACGGCGAGTTCGTCGATGAGGGCAAGGAGTTGTGACTTGGTCTGAGCGATCTGTTCAGGTGTTCGTGACGTCATGGTTCTAAGTCTACTGAAATGGGTGTTAGTGATGCTTGTGGGCGAGGCTGGGGGCGTGGCTCGTGAATTGCAAAACCCCGGGCGACGTTAATCATCAAGCCCGGGGTTTTGTCATACTCCCCTCGAGTACCCGGACGCATCCCCATACGTCCGTTGCGTAGCTCCGATCCCCACCGGAACTACGTACCCAAATTCTATTAGATAGTTCAGTTCTCAACAAATTTTTGCGAACAATTTTTGGTGACCTTGGCCCTCGTTCTCTTGGGGCTCCGACCTCTTGATTTACCGGGCGCGTTTCCATTGAAATCCGCCACTGAGCGCACGCATGAGTGGGCGTGGCGTGACCTGCGATAACGCATATAAAAGCTGGTACCCAAACCCGGGCACACTGATGACTTTGCCAGCGCGAGCGTCGCGGAGTGCAATCTGTGCAACGCGGTCTGGTTCCATCCATACACAGTCAGGGAATTCACGGCCTACGCCCATGCGGCAATGAAAGTCGGTCGCGACGAACCCGGGGAGCACGGCGGTGCATGTGACAGGCGTGCCACGCAGGTCTTGGGCGAGTGATTCCGTAAATATGGTGGCCGCCGCTTTTTCGGCTGCGTAAGTTCCCTGGGTCGTCACCGCGGCCAGGGAGGTGACGTTGACAATGCCGCCACGACCTCGGGCGACCATTTTCTTTGCGGCGTGCCAGCTCAGCGTGCGCACGGCTTCGTTCATGACCAACGATTGGGCAGTGAGCTGGTCCACGGGGGTATCCAGCGTGGAGGTGCGCACGCCGAATCCGGCGCAGTTGATGAGGACGTCGATGGGTTGGGTTTCGAGCGCGTGTGTGACGGTGGCGATGCCGTGTTGGGTGGAGAGATCAGCGGGAAGCGGTGTGGCGTTGAGTTGCGCGAGGTCGGCGTGTGTGCGGGCGACGGCGATGACGTCGTAGCCTTCGGCGGTGAGTTGGTGGACGAACGCGCGCCCGATGCCACTGGTGGCGCCGGTGATGAGGGCGCGGGGCTGCGGGTTAGTGCGGGGCTGGGCGTTCATGGTGAGTTCTCCGAGGTCGTGAAGGGGTGGTTCTTCAACGATATGGTGGGTGGGTGCGAATTGTTACGTGGAATGTGAATTCTGTTAGGGCTCGGGCCGAGCGTATTGGTGCTTTTTTGGATCGCTCGGATGTGGATGTGTTGGCGATCCAGGAGTTGAAGTGTAAGGATGCGCAGTTCCCGGCGCATGTGTTTGAGGATCGTGGGTACGAAGTGGCGTTCCATGGGCTCAATCAGTGGAACGGGGTTGCGGTGGCCAGCCGGGTGGGGCTGGACGATGTTGAGGTCGGGTTTGAGGGCGTTCCTGGGTTTGGGGATGACGATCAAGTGGAGGCGCGTGCAATTTCGGCTGTCACCGGTGGCGTGCGCACGTATTCGTTGTATGTGCCTAATGGCCGCGAGTTGGACCACCCGCATTATGCGTACAAGTTGGAGTGGCTGGCACAGTTGCGCAATGAGGCGTTGGTGCGCTTGGAGCAGGACGTGCCGTTTGTGATGTGTGGGGATTTCAACGTGGCACCGTTGGATGAGGACGTGTGGGATATGGCTGCGTTTGAGGGTGCCACGCACGTGTCTCAGCCGGAGCGCGATGCGTTTAATGGTTTGATTTCGGCTGGTCTGACCGAGGTGACCCGCCAGTTCACGCCGGGTCCTGGCGTGTACACGTTCTGGGATTATCAGCAGTTGCGGTTCCCTAAGAAGCAGGGGATGCGTATTGATTTCCAGTTGGCGTCGCCTAGCCTTGCTGAGCGCGCCACGGGCGCGTTCATCGACCGTGAGGAGCGTAAGGGCAAGGGGGCTTCTGACCACGCCCCGGTGTGGGTGGACTACCAGCTGTAGGCACCTGCCCTTCCCCGCCCAGACATGAAACGAACGGCGCAAAGCGAGCGAAACTGCGCAATATAATGCGCCGTTTCGCTCGCTTTGCGCCGCAACACTCCCCTACCGTTCGCCCGCGGAGGAGATAAGCAGGCCTTCACCTGCAAACTCGTCCCCGCGGTCCACGGTGACGGTGTCGCCGTCGTGGATGTGTCCGGCCAGGATCTCCTTAGCCAGCTTGTCCCCGATCTCACGCTGCACCAAGCGACGCAGCGGCCGTGCACCGTAAGCCGGGTCGTAGCCTTCAAGCGCCAACCATTCGCTGGCAGCCGGCGTGACCACAAGCGTCAAACGGCGTTCACTCAAACGGCTCTGCATCGACGCGATCTGCAAGTCCACGATGTGCGTAAGGTCCTCGGTGCTCAAAGCATCGAACATCACGATGTCGTCCAAGCGGTTGAGGAACTCCGGCTTAAACGCCGCGTTCACCACGCCCATGACAGAGTCACGCTTCTGCTTGTCATCCAGGTTCTGGTCCACCAGGAACTGCGAACCCAAGTTCGACGTCAAAATCAGGATCGTGTTGCGGAAGTCCACAGTCCGCCCCTGACCGTCAGTCAAACGCCCGTCGTCGAGCACCTGCAACAGAATGTCGAACACATCCGGGTGAGCCTTCTCCACCTCGTCAAGCAAGACCACCGAATACGGCCGGCGGCGCACCGCCTCGGTGAGCTGACCGCCGGTTTCGTAACCCACGTACCCCGGAGGCGCACCCACCAAACGCGACACACTGTGCTTCTCGCCGTACTCACTCATGTCGATACGCACCAGCGCACGCTCGTCTTCAAACAGGAAGTCGGCCAGCGACTTAGCAAGCTCGGTCTTACCTACACCTGTGGGTCCCAAGAATAGGAACGAACCCGTGGGCCTGTCAGGGTCTGACACACCGGCACGCGAACGGCGGATCGCATCGGACACAGCCTCAACAGCCTTCTTCTGCCCAATGAGACGCTTACCAATCACGTCCTCGGCGTGCAGCAGCTTCTCCCGCTCGCCCTGCAACAGACGTCCGGCGGGGATACCCGTCCAGGCGGAAACCACCTCGGCGATGTCATCCGAACCCACCTGCTCATTCACCATCCGCTTGCCAGCGCCAGCGGCGTCGTTGCTGGCTGCCTGCTTCGCTTCCTGGGCCTCCGCCTCGGCGATCTCCTTTTCAACCAAAGGAATCTCGCCGTACAGCAGGCGCGAGGCGGTCTCCAAGTCGGTGTCTCGGCGGGCGATCTCAGCCTGGCTACGCAAGTTGTCCAGCTTCTTCTTCAACTCACCCACGCGGTTGAGGCCAGCACGCTGCGCCTCCCACGTGGCGTTGAGTCCAGCAAGCTTCTCCTGTTTGTCCGCCAGGTCCTCACGCAGAGCCTCCAGACGTTCCTTCGAGGCGTCATCGGACTCGTTGACCAGGGCCATCTCTTCCATCTTCAACCGGTCGACCGCGCGCTGGAGCTCATCGATCTCAATGGGAGCAGAGTCGATCTCCATGCGCAGACGGCTCGCAGCCTCATCCACCAGGTCAATCGCCTTATCCGGCAGCTGACGCCCCGTGATGTAGCGGTTCGACAAAGCGGCAGCGGCCACCAGGGCACTGTCAGAAATGGTCACCTTGTGGTGCGCTTCGTAACGCTCCTTGAGCCCACGCAGAATCGCCACGGTGTCTTCAACACTGGGCTCGCCCACGAACACCTGCTGGAACCGGCGCTCAAGAGCCGGGTCCTTTTCGATGTTTTCGCGGTACTCATCCAGTGTGGTCGCACCCACCAGACGCAACTCACCGCGAGCCAACATGGGTTTGAGCATATTGCCCGCATCCATCGCTGATTCACCCGTAGCACCGGCACCTACAACCGTGTGGATTTCGTCAATGAACGTCACGATCTGCCCATCGGAAGCCTTGATCTCTTCCAGGACAGCCTTGAGGCGTTCCTCGAACTCACCTCGGTACTTCGCACCCGCAACCATCGCAGACAGGTCAAGGCTGATCAGCGTTTTGTTGCGCAGCGACTCAGGCACGTCACCGGCCACAATGCGCTGGGCCAGGCCTTCAACCACCGCGGTCTTACCCACACCGGGTTCACCAATGAGAACGGGGTTGTTCTTAGTCCTGCGCGAAAGCACCTGCACCACGCGCCGAATCTCCGAGTCACGCCCGATCACCGGGTCCAGCTTGCCTTCACGTGCCGCCGCAGTTAAGTCCACACCGAACTTCTCCAGCGACTGGAACGTGTCCTCCGGGTTTTCACTTGTCACCTTCTTGCCCCCACGCACGCTGGGAAGCGCGTCTAACAGCGCTTGGCGGGTGACACCTCGGCCGGTTAAAACACGACCCATTTCACCGGTGTCTTGGGTGGCCGCCAGCAGCAGGTGTTCCGTGGAGACGAACTGGTCGCCCAGGCCCTGCATTTCGCGCTCGGCGTTGTTGATGAGCTGCAGGCCCTGGCGGCTGAGCTGGGGCTGGCTCACGGTCGAGCCTGACAGCGACGGCAATGCCGCTGACAAGGCAACAGCTTCGCGAGCGATTTCTGCTGGGTCGGCACCAAGGGCGGTGACGAGCGCACCAGCGATGCTGTCTTTCGGTTCGAGGAGGGCGCTGACCAGGTGCGACGGCTCAACCTGGTTGTTGCCACGGTTGACTGCATCCTTAATAGCAGCGGACAAAGCCTCCTGCGAACGCGAGGTAAATTTAGCGTCCATAAGATTCCTTTCACACTCCTAAGCTTCAGAGTTTGAGCTTCTGAAATCTTCAACACTCACAGAGTTGAGTCTATTCCGCTCAACTTTGAAAATGGCATGAAAAAGTGTGTGAAGTTGTGCGAGAAAATCACTTTCGAAGGGCGCTTGGCTGTGTGTGCGTGCAGTGTCAGCAAATGAAGGCGATAACCTAAAGAGCGAGTACACGAGAAAGAGGTTTCATGTCCATTGTGGTCACCGGCGCTTCAGGTTTTGTGGGTGGCGCGATTGCGCGTTCGCTGGCAAAAAGCGGGCACCAAGTTATCAGCCTGAGCCGCACGTGCCCGGACTTCGCTGAGCCTCTCACCGGGGACATTGGGCTACCTAATACTCGCAAGCGTCCCGGCGTATGGCACCTCGATTGGGATATTCGCAACCCCGCGCCCGAGGTCGTTAAAGAACGAGCAGACGCCGCCCAGGCGGTCGTCCACGCTGCCGGTTGTATGAACGACTGGATGACTGCGAGTTACGCTCACGCCGTGAATGTGACGGGTACCCGCAACGTGCTTGACGCGTTTCCCGATTCCAACTTCATCTACTTTTCCTGCGCTCTCGTTTATGACCCGCAGGTTGATCTGGACGGCGCGTACGAGGAGTCCGCGTTGGTGACGGCGGGACGGTACACCTCGGAACTGGAGCGGTCCCTGGTGGAGGCCGAACGGGTGGTTCACCGCGTTCGCCCCGACGCTGTCATTTTGCGCCCCGGCCCCATTTACGGCGCTGGCGACAGGAACACCATGCCGTACATCCTGAAGCGGGTTGAAAATGGGGTGCTGGCGTTGCCGGCCGGAGGTAAGAAGCGGATTACGCTGTGCCACATCGACAACGCGGTTGCGGCCGTTGAAGCAGCAATCAAGAACCCGCACATCAACGGGCCCATCAACGTGGGCGACCCCGAACCGTATGTACTGCAGAAGGCCATCAACACGATCCTGGCCCGCTCTGAGTCGCACAACATTGTGAAGTTCGAGGAAATGCCCGCGGACTTAAGCAAACTCAAGGCCTGGTGGTGGGAACGCAAGGCCAAAATGGCTGGCGGCGCTAAGAAGATTGAGAAAGCGTTGGCGCGTCAGAATCCCGAGGTGTTAAAGAAGGCACGCGCGAAGGCCCGCCCGTTGCTGACCCGGTTTGCGGTGCGGCAGCTGGTGCACGACCGCACCTTGAACCTGTCGCGTTTGAACACCCTGCTGGGTGTGCACCCGGTGCAGGGTTTGGCGCCTCGCACGGGTGAGCTGCCCGACGACCCCGAATAGCGGGCTCGGGCGCGCCGTTTCACCCCAGGATTGACCGCACCCACGCGGTCGAGTCATCAAAACTCGACGCCGTGCTCGTTGAGTCGACCTCAACCGGGATACCGTCAGCCGCAGGGTATGAACCCAAGAACTGCAACTTACGCACCATCCGGTGAACCCCGGCCAAGGCCTCAGAAACTCGCGGCTCACGCACGTGACCGGAAATATCAATCGAGAACTTGTACAACCCAAGCCCGTCACCGGTTGGCCGCGACTCAATACGCGACAAGTTCACGCGCCGGGCCGAAAACTGCTCCAACAACCCCAGTAACGAACCCGCATTATCGGTCGCCAACGTGGCCACGATCGTCGTCTTGTCCGCTCCCGTGGGAGTAGGCAACTGCGGGTTCGGCTTCACCAGGATGAACCGGGTCACTGCGTTCTTCGCTGTCCCAATATCGTCCG
The DNA here is from genome assembly GCF_000178455.1 of Brevibacterium mcbrellneri ATCC 49030. Taxonomy (GTDB): domain Bacteria; phylum Actinomycetota; class Actinomycetes; order Actinomycetales; family Brevibacteriaceae; genus Brevibacterium; species Brevibacterium mcbrellneri. Next base: position 12,461 of record NZ_ADNU01000040.1, read on the forward strand.
CCACAACCTCAAGCCCATAAGTGTGGGCAGCCAGCTCAGGGCACACCGCAGCCTGGAACGGCGCTTCACCCGCCCCTAGCTGCTTAGCCGCTGCAGCTGTCGACGGTGCAGGCATGAACTGGGCGTCTGGCAGGTGCGCTCCCATCCATTCGCGGGTCTGCGCCTCGGCGTGCGGGTGCGTACCAAACGCCTGCACATCGGCAAGCGCAGTCCCCGGACGCGCTGCCAGCACAAACCGCACGGGCACCACGGTTTCTGCCACGATCCGCGCATGCCCCACGCGCATCAGCGCATCAAGGGTCGCGGGCACGCCACCTTCGAGCGAGTTCTCAATGGGCATGACCGCCGCGTCATACGTGCCGCTGGCGATCCCGTCGAGCGCCGCGTTGGCACTAATGACGGGCACACGCTCAATCTGCCCGCGCCCAGAACCGCCCGTGTCACCGGCCCCAGCAGCCCCAGCACCACCGGCCCACACGTCGCCGGATTCGATCAGCTGTAACAGGGCCGCTTCGGTAAACGTTGCGGCCGGGCCCAGATAAGCAACCTTCATTAGCGGATGGTCAGCTGGCGTGACACCACACCGGACTTTGCGCGACGCTGTTCTGGTGTGAGCGACCCGGTTTCGTCCATCGCTGCGTGGAGTTTCTTAGCAAAGTCACCCAGCACCGCGTCAACGTCGTCTGGGGTCTGGTTTTCGCTCAGTTCCCACACAGGGATCACGATGCCGTGGGCGCGGAAGCACCCCAGGTACTTGCCCAGCCCGCCCAGGTTGTTCTCACCTGCCGCGTGCAGGCGCGCCAGCCCGTCCATGACGGTGTCTTCGGGTTCGGTGAACGCCCAGCGCACGTAGCAGCGGCCGGCCATTTCGGTCCAGTAGCAGCCTTCCGCGGACACGAGTTTTTCAGTGGGGCTGATGCGCTGGTTGGCCTGCTCAAGGCCCTCACGCAACTGCTCTTCGCTAAACGCGGAGTCTTCCGGCAGGTCCACTTCTTCTGGCAGCCAGTAGTCAAACGTTTCTTTAACCGTGACCTTGAACGGGACCGAGGTGTCAAGAATGTCTTGCAGGCGTGGCCCCTCGCCGGGGTTGGAGTTGGGTTCAGCGTATGCGCCGGGCCCCTGTTCTTTGACTTTCAGGATCGCTGCGGCAAGGTCGCGCGATGGGTCAGGGGAACTGTGTGGGGTTTGCAGTCCGGCCATGATTACGCCGTCTTGGCGGTTCATGGCTTGCCATGCGGCGGGCAGAAGGGTGGCGAAGGTGACGTCGTCACCGCCGTATTCTTCTGTCAATTTGGCGGTTGCGGTTGCAGCTGGGACCAGTTCGCGCAGGCTCACCAGGTCGGTTTCAAACGGCAGACCTTCGAAGGGGCGCGGAACGAACGCGGCTGCCTTTTGGCGCGCCAGGCGCTTGGCGATGACATCAGCTGTTGACTTCTTGGACTTTTTTCCCATGGGCCTAGTCTAAGCAAAGACCACCCACCCCACATACTGCGCCTACGCTACGCGCGTCCACTGTACGCCAACGTGCGCGTTACTGGCCGCGCGCTTCAACGGAACTCTGAGCGATTTCTTTCAGCCCGTATTCTGCTTTCCAGCCGAGGTCTTGCCTTGCTGCCGTGACGTCTGCCACCAGACGCGCGGGGTCACCTGGGCGACGGTCACCAACAACCGCGTCGATGGGACGTCCCAGCGCGTCAGAAAGCTCAGCGATGACTTCACGCACACTGGACCCGTTTCCGGTTCCTACGTTGTAGACCGTCTGCGGGTTAGACCCTGCTTCCAGAGCATCGAGCGCGACCACGTGCGCTTCGGCTAAGTCTTTGACGTGGATGTAGTCGCGGATGCATGTTCCGTCGTCTGTGGGGTAGTCATCCCCAAAGATCACGGACTGTTCCCCGTTTTCTACTTGGTTGAGAACAATGGGGATGAGGTTTTGCACGGCAGTGTCGGCGAGTTCCGGCCAACCGGCCCCGGCCACGTTGAAGTAGCGGAGTTTGATGGCCCGCAGGTCTGATACGGCGGCAACGTCGTCGATCATCCATTCGCCAATGAGCTTGGTTTCGCCGTATGGGTTAGATGGATGCTGTCCCACATGTTCTTCTGCCAACAGGAGCCGGTCTTGCATGCCGTAGACCAGGGCAGAGGACGAAAACACCAGCCTGTTGACCCCATGAGCCACAAGCGCATCAAGCAGATTCGCTAGTCCAGCCACGTTGTTACGGTAATACTTGAGAGGGTTTTCTACCGACTCCCCTGCCATTTTCTTGGCAGCAAAGTGCACAACAGAGTCAACGTTGTAGCGCTTGATGACTTCACCCAGCTGTTCAGTTGCCGCGTGAGAAGATACGTCGATTTGCTCAAGTGGCAGCCCCTCAATGCGTGAGGCAATACCGTTTGACATGTCGTCTACAATCACCACGGAGTCACCGCGTTCGTGGAGTAGCCGCACAACGTGGGATCCGATATATCCGGCGCCACCGGTGACCATTACTGTCATAGAGTTATCCTCTGTAAGTCGACGTATTTGCTTTGCGAATCGATTCTACTCGCGTAGCCACTGCTTGATGTCTTCAGAGTCCTTGCCTAGTCCCGGCGGGTCCATGTCATAGCTCACAGGTGTGGCCGACAAAGTAATGGGGTTGGCCACTGTGGGCGTATTCTCCGGAGTCGCAATAGGGTTGAGCCCCAGTTTTTGCGCCAACGCGACACCCTGAGAAATGTCGTTGATGGGCGCACACGGCACCCCGGCGGCAGTGAGCAGGTCGTACCATTCTTGCGCGGACTTTCGTGAAAGCGCATCAATGAGGATGGGGGCTAAGTCAGTGCGGTTGCCGGTGCGTCCGGCGTTGGTTGCGAAGCGCTCGTCGGAAACGACCTCGGGAATATCCAGCACCCTACACAGGGACGCAAACTGACGGTCATTACCAACAGCCAGCAGGAGGTCCCCTTCGCCGGTGGGAAGCGGCAGGTACGGGTACAGGCTGGGGTGCTCGTTGCCCATCCGGGTGGGTATCACTCCCCCGGTGACAAACGCTGCGGACTGGTTCGCAAGGCCGGATAGTGCGGAACTGAGCAGGTTCGTTTCAACGTGCTGTCCTTCGCCGGATTCTTGCCGGTGGTGCAGGGCAGACACGATTCCCAGCGCCGTGTGCAGGCCGGTGATGATGTCGAAGACGGCGAAACCGGCCTTGGTGGGTTCTCCGCCGGCGGAATCGGGAGCACCGGTGATGCTCATGAAGCCTGAAAGACCTTGGATGAGGAGGTCGTAGCCGGGTTGCGGGTTATTTCCGCCAAATCCCGTGATCGAGGCGTACACCACGGACGGATTGGTTTGAGCAACCGTGTCGTAGTCGAGGCCAAACTTTTTCAGACCGCCGGCTTTGAAGTTTTCGACAACGACGTCGGCGCGGGAGGCAAGTTTCTGGGCAAGGGCGCAGTCGTTTTCGTCTTTGAAGTCCAGGACTACGTCGTGTTTGTTGCGATTTGTACCCAGGAAGTAGGTTGCTTCGCCTTCGTGGACTGGTGGGCGCCATCCGCGTGTTTCATCACCCGTGAGGCCCTCAACTTTGATGACGGTTGCACCCAGGTCCGCAAGCAGCATTGTGGCGTACGGGCCCGCTAATACGCGAGAGAAGTCTGCAACAAGAATACCTGCGAGAGGCCCTGTAGGTGTGCGACCAAAACTGGGGCGTGAGCGTGACACTATTTACCTCTTTGTTCGTTCTTCGTTATTTCAGTTAAACATTGACCCCATGATCTCACTGTTCGCGCTTCATGACTTTTCACCGGCTGACGCCCCAAGCAGTTTTGCGGTCTCATGAGTTTATGAGGTGTGAGGGATACGCTGATGAAGGAATCTTCACCTAGCCTAAAGGAGTGTGTCGTGCCACAGTCAACAGATACACAGGCGCTGGCAGTCGTAGCGTCGAACGCTAATGTGAGTCGGTCGGATTCGCCCCAGTCACGCAGGAAGTTCTATCCTCAACGTTTCACCGGCAAGGTTGCGGTGGTGACGGGTGCGTCGCGTGGGATCGGTTTGGGAATTGCGCAACGGTTGGCTCGAGAGGGCGCGAAAGTGGTGCTTACGGGCCGCAACGCGGATACGCTCACCCAAGCGACGTCTACAGTTGGTGGCCCGTTGCAGGTGATCGGATTGGCTGGGAAGGCTGACGATCCGCAGCACCGAGAGCAAGTGTTCGGGCTTGCACGCGAGAAGTTCGGGCCAGTTGATGTACTGGTGAACAACGTGGGGATCAACCCGGTATTTGGCCCCATGATCGACATTGATTTGGATGCTGCGCGCAAAATTTTTGAGGTGAATGCGCTGGGCGCGCTAGCGTGGACGCAGTTGGCGTATGAGTCGGGGATGAAACGCCGCGGTGGTTCAGTTTTGAATCTGTCTTCAGTTGCGGCGTCGCGTCAGCCTGTGGGAATCGGATTTTACGGATCTTCGAAGGCGATGGTGGAGCACATCACTCGTCAGTTGGCGATGGAGTTGGGACCACAGGTGCGTGTAAATGCGGTGGCTCCCGCTGTTGTTAAGACAAAATTTGCTGAAAAGCTGTATGAGGGACGTGAAGCCGAGGTGTCCGCTGATTACCCGATGAAACGATTGGGCGAACCCGAGGACGTTGCGGCAGCCGCTGCTTTTCTTTTGTCTGATGAAGCGAGTTGGATCACGGGTCAGGTACTCACTTTGGATGGTGGTCGCAGCTTGGGTGGCGAGTAGTTATGTGACACATCGCAAGTAACGGTGACGCTCTGCCGTTGGAGGTTGCCACGCTGTGAAAACTTGAAGTAACTGGGCCCCATTATCTCCCCCCCCCAACCATAAAGCAGAACAGATGAAGGCCCGAGTATCCTTCGATACTCGGGCCTTTCCTACTCGAGCTAGCAGTCAGCTCGGCGGATTACATCAGTTGTTCTGCTTACGACGGGCAACGAACAGGGCTGCAACACCGCCAACAATCAGAACGATTGCCGCTACTAGCGCACCGGCGAACTCTGCACCAGTGCGTGGCAGATCACTCGAACCGTTGTCATCTGATTCGTTGTCACCCGGTTTTGGAGTGTCGTTGTCACCTGGTTTTGGAGTGTCGTTGTCACCCGGTTTTGGAGTGTCGTTGTCACCTGGTTTTGGAGTGTCGTTGTCACCCGGTTTTGGAGTGTCGTTGTCACCAGGTGGGGTTTCCTGGTCACCTGGAGGGGTTTCTTCCTCACATGGTGGAGTCTCGTTGTCTCCTGGAGGGGTCTCGTTGTCACATGGAGGAGGGGTTCCCTTGTCACCTGGAGGGGTTTCCTGGTCACCTGGAGGGGTTTCTTCCTCACATGGTGGAGTCTCGTTGTCTCCTGGAGGGGTCTCGTTGTCACATGGAGGAGGGGTTCCCTTGTCACCTGGAGGGGTTTCTTCCTCACATGGTGGAGTCTCGTTGTCTCCTGGAGGAGTCTCGTTGTCACATGGAGGAGGAGTTTCGTCCTGTCCCCACTCAAAGTTGACTTTAGCCTGCTTAACGTCCTTCTTGGTATCAATAAGGACGACGCGCTGCTTGTTCTGAATGTCGTGCACGAACACGCGACCGGTCAGGGAGCTAGCAGCTGAGGTTGCAGTAAGAGTCAACGACCCCTTTGGTGCATCCTTATTAATCTGAACAAACAGCTCTCCTGGCTTGACAGCATCAAGATCAACTTGATTGCCTTCGCTGTCGACAATCACGTAGGCATCACCTTGCGGTTCAGCCTGAAGCTTCACGGTTTTTTGACTACTCGAAACCTTGATTGGACCGACCTTGTCGCCAGCCTTGTACGTCTTCCCGCCTTCCAGCGACACGTCGACGTCGGCGTGGTTGTCGGAGAAGTTAACGCCAACGTTTGCGTCACCGATCAAGTACTTGTAGAGCTTAATGATCTTGTCGGCCTGGCTGTTTGTCCACTTACTGCTATCAGCGACGAGGTCGCTTCCGCCCTTTGTTGTGAAGTGCCAGACAGCAGCCTGCGTGGCAGAGATCGCTTGCCTGTAGGTCAGGCCCTCAACGCCCGAATTCTTAGCGAGTTCAGTGACGTTTACCTTTGGGTAGGAGTTTTCCAGGATCCAGCCGACTTTGTTCTTGGAAACCTCATCGAGGTCTTCCCATGCCTGGACGCTTCCGTTACCTTCTGCGAAAGGCTTGTCCAACTCAATGCAGTAAGACTTGTATTCCTTACCATCCACCGTGATGTTGAACACCGTGGTTCCGAGATTTTTAACCCTGTTCCCATGTGTCACCCGAACTCTGTCGCCAGATTGTCCGGATTTCGCTACAGCCTTCGCGCCGTTTTCGGGGACCGAATCGGCAAAAGCCGGCGCTCCTACTACAGGAGCAAGAAACGCCAGCGATGCAACAGCCGTGGCTGCAATCAACTTGCTTATGCGCCTAATTTTCATACTCAGTCTTTCTTCAAAGAATGTTAAGCATTTCTCACAGTACAGGGAGAAGCGAGTGATGTAAACCGCCCATTCAGTGAAGTGCCCCGAGTTTTGTTCCTAGGCATTTGCCTTGATTTCTATTATTTCCTGTGGCGGGTTCTGTTTCCAAAATTCGGTTTCAATTTCGGACGGGGTTCGGTATCCCAAGCTTTGGTGGAGTCGTGCTTCGTTCCACCACGACACCCACTCGAAGGTCGCTATTTCTACATCGACGACATCGTTCCACTTGCGAGTATGGATGAGCTCGTTCTCGTGGGAGCCGTTAACGTTTTCAGCTAGAACATTGCCACGGGAATCGCTGACTGTTCCGGCGGAAGCAACAATCCTGTGCAGGGAAAGCCACTCGTTGTAGACAACGCTGTCGTACTGCAAGCCATAGTCAGAATGGTGCACCTACTCAAACGGAACAAACCCGAGACACTTCATGGCCACAAAATGCCACCTGACAAGCGACCTTGCTCACACCCGCATTTCCACTTGTGCCAAACCCGCACAATCTCTACGAAGTCAAACTTTTCCTACAATCGGACCGTCGATTTGAGAGATGTTCCTCATGATGATCCCATGACATTTAGCAGTCAAGATCATTCGATTTCAGGTGGAGACAGTAGCGTAGCTAGGTTTACACCTGAAATACACACCCTTTCGCGCTCTCACCGCAGCCCGCAACCAGACCGTTCACTCAACATCACTTCAGTTAACATCAGCTAACTGAAGTGTTGTTACAGTAAATGTACGACCACTCGGCCATTGGGCCAGGAAGGATGACTGCTGATATGCGGATTGTCACTTTTGTTAAGTACGTCCCGGACGCAGCTGGCGACCGGACTTTCAACGATGACAACACAGTAGACCGCGAAAGCGACGGAATTCTTTCCGAGCTTGACGAATACGCGGTAGAAGAAGCTCTCAAGATCAAAGAAGCTGTAGGCGATGCTGAAGTTATCGCACTCACAGTTGGACCCGAAGACGCAGAAGACGCTGTGCGCAAAGCACTCCAGATGGGTGCCGATTCAGGCGTTCACGTTGACGACGAAGACATCGAAGGCACATGTGCTGTAGGAACCGCGAAGGTTCTGGCTGCAGCGATCAAGGCATACGAAGAGGAAGAAGAGGAACAGGTTGACCTCATCCTCACCGGCCTTTCCTCCACCGACGGTGGCATGAGCGTTATGCCAACCATGGTTGCAGAACTGCTGGGACGCCCAGCAGCAACTCAGGCCTCGGAAGTTACTGTTGAAGGAAGCACCGTTCGCATTCGCCGCGACGGCGACACTTCCAGCCAGTTCATTGAAGTGAACCTGCCTGCCGTTGTGAGCGTGACCGACCAGATCAACGAACCTCGCTACCCATCCTTCAAGGGCATCATGGCTGCTAAGAAGAAGCCAATTGACTACTACGACCTTGAAGACATTGAACTCGACGAAGCTGAAGTTGGGTTCGACGGTGCTACCACCCAGGTGGTCAACATTGCCGAACGTCCTCCACGCACCGCTGGTGAAATTGTCACCGATGAGGGCGAAGGTGGAAACCAGCTCGTTGAGTGGCTCGCTTCTAAGAAGCTCGTTTAATCAATCCGTCCAACTAACACAAAGGGAATCGAAACATGTCTGAAGTTCTCGTTCTTGTAGACCACGTGGACGGCAACGTACAAAAGTCCACATTTGAACTCCTCGCAATTGCCCAGCAGTCTGGCGAACCTGTAGCTGTGTTCGTCGGGTCTGACGACCAGGCGCAGAACGCTGCAGCGCCCTTAGGCCAGTACGGTGCGACGAAGGTGCTTGTTGCTAGCGACCCTGCGCTTAATGAATACCTTGTAGCTCCTAAGGCTGAACTGCTCGCACAGCTCATTTCTGAGCGCCAGCCTGCAGGTGTCCTGGTTTCTTCGACCGCAGAAGGCAAGGAAATTGCTGGCCGCACCGCAATCAAGTCTGGTTCCGGTGTCATCACTGACGCTGTAGAAGTTGAAGCTGACTTCACCGCTACCCAGTCGGTATTCGCTGGTGCATACACCGTCACCGGTAAGGTCACCAAGGGCACCCCGATTGTTGCCGTGAAGCCAAACTCGGTGTCACCGGTTGAAGCTGGTGCGCAGGCGGCAGTTGAAGCTGTGAACTTCACCGCAAGCGATGCGGCAAAGACTGCACGCATTGTCTCGGTTGAAGAAAAGCCTTCTTCAGGTCGCCCAAACCTCACGGAAGCACCCATTGTTGTTTCCGGTGGACGCGGTACCGGCGGAGACTTTGGCCCAGTCGAAGCTCTTGCAGACTCGCTCGGCGCTGCCGTCGGAGCATCACGTGCCGCAGTTGACGCTGGCTGGTACCCACACTCAAGCCAGGTCGGACAGACCGGTAAGGTCGTTTCGCCTCAGCTGTATGTTGCTGCTGGTATTTCCGGTGCGATCCAGCACCGCGCTGGCATGCAGACCTCGAAGAACATTGTTGCTGTCAACAAGGATGCAGAAGCTCCCATCTTTGAGCTCGCAGACTACGGTGTTGTTGGCGACTTGTTCAACGTCCTGCCGCAGGCAACTGAAGCGATTAACGCACGTAAGTAACGCCTGAACTCTGAAAGGGGTGTGGTCGCCATCTGGCGGTCACACCCCTCTTTTATGAGAAGTTCACGCGAAATGTTCACTTACACCCGCCACCTGACATAATGAAACTGGTCGCCAAAGCTAAAATTTAGGAGCTTCACATGAAGAAACGACTTGTCCTTCTTGCCGGAATTGGTATCGGATTTGTCCTGGGTTCGCGCGCCGGACGCCAGAGCTACGAAAACCTCAAGCGCCAGGCAACAAACCTATGGAATGACCCTAAGGTCCAGGACGGTATCGACACTGCACGCGAGCAGATCGAAGAAAAGGCTCCTGTTGTTGCACAGGCAGTCAAAGACAAAGCACCAGTTGTTGTAGACAAGGTGAAGGAAGCCGCAGACGCTGGCGTTGCTAAGGCGAAGGAAGCCACCAACGATGTGAAGACGAAGGTCGAAAACGATCCCAAGGCCGATGTTCCTGACGACGTCGTTTCAGACCCAGCTACTCCTATGGACGAAGAAGGTCCAGCGCCTACGAAGTAAGTGCTTAGCGAAAGGGGCGGGTGATCCACGATCACCCGCCCCTTTTCGCATTCACAACAACGACGTCAAGCGACGCTACCATGTACAGGACCATATTGGGCCTATAACCCACATTTTGCATGGCTACAAGCAAGAGGACGACCCGAAGCCACTCTCCTACGGCCGGTTTTTTCGCAGCTCAAAGAGTCTAGAATGTGCGGAGATCCACTCTGCAGCGTTAGGGTCAATCCACCTAGACAATGCCTCAATAGCTTGCTGCACCCGATCGAGTTTGAATTCTTCTTCCTGCCTATTTTTGCGGATGATGGGCTCATGATGAGCGCATCTGTTACGTAAGCGGTAAGCCACATCAACCTCATCTTTAAAGTCGGACAAGGAAGGAACGGAAATACTCGACCGCGAACTCTGTGTGCCAGCGGTGGGCGTGGCTATTAGAGTTTTACGAACTAACGGCCAGATTGTCGATGAATAATTGCTGGTAAAAAGGTACGCCCAGAAATCAAAACTCAATTCCGCAATAACCTGCCCCGAGGATGGCATCTTGTCTTTAGTCGCCCCTACGCGCTTTAGTGCCTTCGCAACAGCGCGCTTAGCCTCCCGGGTAAAAGGGATCGCTGAATTGTTGTACCAATGCTCCCCGTATCGTGGAGAAACAGCTTTATCGACACAGTTACGCAACAGCACTTCAACGTGTTGAATGTCCTCCAAGAAATACTTGGTTACACGCGTGTTCCACACATAGAGAGCTTCAGGATCTGGGTGGAAGCTGTACGCACTCA
>NZ_ADNU01000039.1 GCF_000178455.1 Brevibacterium mcbrellneri ATCC 49030
GTGGGCCCCGTGGGGATCGAACCCACGACCCACGGATTAAAAGTCCGTTGCTCTACCAACTGAGCTAGAGGCCCACGCGTTTTAAACGCTCCTATAGTGTACGGGTTTTGCCTCTCCTTGCCAAAAATCGCCAAAACTCTCGCCACACCCTCACCAAAACGTTCGCGCGGTGGCACTAGACCAGCACCACCGGGCGAACAACAGCGTGATTCGCCATCACGCAAAACCTGCCTACTTACGGGCCGTAACTTCCTTCACACGCCCACCCAGCGACATCATCAAGCTCACCAGACCGAACGTCAGCAAAATGTGGCCCAGCCCCGCGATTCCAGCTGTCATTCCGTTACTGCTTGAACCACCCACAGCCATGATGCCGTGCACCACCATCATGGTGATCGTCACCGCCATACCTGCGTTGTACGTCCAGAAGAAGGCAGAAAACGACCTAGTAGAAGAAAGGTCAAACGCTTTGTCCAACAGCAGAACAATGAGCATCGCAAAGAAACCCAACATCAACAGATGCGTGTGCAGGGTGCTCAACTGGGTGTACTGCCCCTGCTCAAACCCAACGATCTTGGTGTACTCGCGATAAAAGACCCCAGAGGCCAACCCCAGAATCAAGTACGTCAGAGCCGCGTAGTACAACTTCCGCATTTTCTTCCCCCACTCAATAGAGATAATTTCCGTTATCTCTATTCAGCCAGAAACCAGCCCCACAAACAGCGCCCAATCGGTTGAACCTGGCATCAACCTTTCGGTTGATTACGCGGTCGCGTGCGGGAACTGCTCAAAAAGTACTCGCGCTTTGTTCTCACGCGCCTCAGACATGACTTTAAAAGGTTCAAGCACCAACGACCGCTTACCCTTCTGCCCCTTACGACGCCAATAGCCCACCACCTGGCTACCGGCCACAACAGCTGACCGGAAAACACCGTTATTACCCGGCACAAGTGTTGAGTGATGTTCAGCAGGAACAATGTACGTGCGGTCCGGATACCCCAAAATCAGCTCGTCAAACGGTGGCAACAACTGCGGACGGTCCGTCACACGCCCCACCTGAGCAACCACCTCGGGAAGGCCCGGGGCACACACAAGCGCCTCCCCCGACTCATCAGTCCCCCATTCCTCCACGGACGACTCAATATCCCGCGCAGCCGCACGAATCAGCGTCAACGGGAGCTTGGTCCACCACTGGAAATCACGCAAGGTCACCGGCCCGCGCAACAACACATACCGACGCAGAAGCTCGGCCGTCGCGGCCTGCCGGTCGTCATTAAACGCAACCGCCAATTGACTGCTCTGCGGCAAACACTCACGTGACAGAACCACGCGATTCTCCACCGGACCGCCCTCGGTCAACGGCCCATAAGTAACGACCATTGTTGACAGAAAATGCTTGAGCAAGTGATACGCACATCCACCTTCCGTAGGCACACCGGCCGTCGCCCACGCCTCAAACACCTGCGCGCGCGTCGCACCCTCACGCCCCACGCACAAACGTTCTAAAACGTCTCGCGCCACAGAAAAGTGCTCATCGTCAATACCCAAACGCGGACTGTTCTTCCGCGCCTGCTTCACAGCTGGGCCTGCACACAAATCAGTCATCCACCACAAGTCCTCCGCGGAGGTCACGAAAACCGTCCCCCGCATGGGGTACCCACGCACCAACCGGCCACGAGCAAACGCTTCACGCGTCCGCTCAAGCGCCACACTCGCCTCAACACCGGACCCCGCCTGCATCACACGCAACGCAACTGAGGACAAAGCCCCCGGCAAATCCTGCCCCTGGAGGGCACCGAGCTCAGCCGCTACCGCCTCGGGACTTTCAAACGACGAACGCCCGCCCGGCACAGGGCACATGCCCTGCGCCACCAGGCGGGCGCGCACCAACGGCTTATCAACCACGGTGACTACAGCCGTACATCCGGGCGGTACGTGCGCGGAGTGTCATCACGTACCTGCGGTTCGCCATCAAACGAAGACGAACCAGAAGAAGCAGACCGTTCCACAACTTCACCTTCAATAACATCGTCATTACCGCCACGACGTTTCTTCTTGGTGGCCTTCAGCAGTTGCTTCAAGCCGCCCATGATGTCAGTGTCACGTTTTTGGGTACTCACTTTTGGCTCCAATTCAGGTTCAAAAACAGCTGGCGCGGGCCCAAACGCATGCTGGGCGTTTTCAATCACGATCTTCGCCATCTTCCGGTTAACCGCAGCTCCCACCACGGCACCAATTCCAAACGGCAGAATCCGCCCAATCAGCGACCCAGCAGACCTCCGTGCATACCGCTTAAACATCGCCTTACGCATCTGCTTGGTAAGCATGTCCACCATCTGCGTAGGAATCTGCTTGGTGATCATGGCACCCCAAGCCGCGTCACGGCGAGGCACGTCTTCACCCTGCGCTTGAGCTGCGACCTTCTTGACCATGTCTTTGCCGTCGTTCCCCAGCATGAGGCCCATAATCAGCGCATTCGCGCGAGCTGGATCCTCCACCGGCAAGTTGTGGATCTCCGCAATCGACTGGGCATACAGCGCGGAGCCTTCCAAAAACGCGCCCGTTTCAATAGCCGCGACACCTAGTGCCGCCCCTGTTCCCAGCCCCGGGATCACAGCAGTTGCACCTGTTGCGGCACCCCCACCTGTCACCAGGTTCTTGTAGTGGTCAGCCAAAATGTCGGCCATCTGAGCGGGGGTCGCGTGTGGGTGGCGGCGACGGACGCTACGAACGTAGGCCAAAACAATGGGACGTTGAACGCTCAACAGCTTGCTAATGGCCTTGGCGGCCATGGGGTTGACCGTTCCGTCCTTTTGAACGAGTTTGTCGGCGAGCTTGCCTGCACCGTGAGTGACGCGCGAGTTTGCCATTCCATTCCTTCCCGCGAATGCGTGTTCGTTAAGAAGCTTACGGATCGTTGGTGAATGTGTCCTGAACATCCAGGTCACCAATTGAGGCAACCATGACAAAACACGCGGACATTCACTTTTATTCCGCACCCGCCCAAAGCCACCCCGGCCACGTCCTACACTGGGCACGTGGGAGATTTTCACAAGCCAGTCATGCGCCCGGACCTTGACGGATACTCTGAGGCACCGGGCCCTGCCCAGAAGGCCGAAGCCGCGCACGACCTCGCCCATCTACTCATCCACGACCCGTCCGTGCCCCGCGATCAAGCCGCCACCGACCGCTTCATCGCGTTAGAGCAGGAGTTCGGGTTGGAAACGCTCGCCGAGCTGTGGAGTAGCGCCCCCGCGGTGTCACTGCCGGGCGCGTTGTATCGCCTGTACGCGTTGCACAGTTGGATTACGCGCCAGCCGGATGAGGCGTCTGGCTGGTTTTCGGCTGGCCGGTTGTCGTCCCCCGCTGAGGTCGTCGCCGGTGTCGCTGACCCGCCGGGTCCGCGTGAGGTTGAGTCCATGGCCCGGGAGATCCTCTCTGGTGCATTCCGCGGTGATTTTGCCCACGCATGTGACCGGGCCGCCGCGTTTGTTTTTGTCGCTGCCCGAGGTCGTGCCACTGAAGACGGCCCCGGCCTTGCCGAGTTCCACCGGATGGGTGAGGACCTGCGGGCGGCCGCGCGCCTGTACCGCGAGGGCGGCCTGGCATAGCGGAAGCTACACGCCCGACCAGCGCGATGCGACAGACTGAACACACAATCCCTAGAGGCTTAAAGTAGCAACACCTAGGTCTGCAGAATCCTAGCTGTCACTTTCTTCAAGCTAGACATCAAGAGGCATTTCCTACTTAGCTGGATTGTCTACTGTTTGTCATGGATTGTGAGCAGATAACCATCGGGGTCTCGCAGACTAAAAGCCTTACCGAACGGGGTTTCATTGAGAGTGGTCTCGACTCTTACCCCGCATCCCTCAAGTTCATCAAATAGCTGCTGGGAATCTGGAACGTAGATCCATAGTGCGACCCCTGTTCCTGGGTGAGGAGCAGTTGCGTCGAGGTCAACGCCTGGCAGTGGCTTTCGCACAGCGAAAGGAATGGGATGCGTGTTGAACACGATCGCGTCATCAGGATGATGTGGAGCGCGTTGTAGTCCGATCCGTTTCTCGTAGAACTGTGCCGATTTTTCTAGATCGCGAACTTGGAGTGCAACGAAGTCTGGTCCGACGGCGGTCATTGAATATCCTTTCTATGTCAATGTATTGACACTCGTAGGCTATGTCATACTGTTGACATGAAGCAACCCCAAATTGAAGAATCGCTAACCCTTTCGCCGGGGTACAAGCTAAAAGAACTCACTACCCTCCTACGGGCAGCAATGGAGGAATCACTAAGGGAGTACAAGATTACAGTTGCGCAATTTGCCTGCTTGGAGTTGCTGGGTAGACATTCCCACCTGTCTAACTCGGAACTGGCGAGGGGAGCCTTCGTGAGCCGACAAGCAATGAACAAAGTTCTTAAAGGCCTCGAAGAAAAGGAGCTTGTTTCCCGACCTCAACAAGCAGAGTCCGGGAGGGTCCGGAGAGTTCAACTAACCCAACGAGGAGCCGATCTGCTAGCTCAGACTAGGGAAGGGATTTTTCATGTAGAAAAAGCCATGGTTCACGGGCTTAGCATCGAAGAGCGAGCACAGCTATCAGAGTTAATCGCCCGTTGTTCTGGCAATCTGCAGAAATCTTTGAACCCTCACTCTTAAAGATGTTTCTTCAACATCGACCACGGTAATCCGTTCTCACTCTCAGCGAGCTACGCGTAACCGGAGTAGAGACCGAAAGCGGAGCAGCCCAAGCCCCCGCCCCACCAAAACCACTCCCCCGCCCCACGTTCGTTACAATGGTCGCGGATGCCGATCCGCTGAAGCCCCGGGCTCCAACATTTGCCGCTACGAGCGGCCTTCCGCCGAGAGGCGCTCTCGGATCGGCATCCGTCATATCGGTTTGAACCAGAGGTCGCTATGAGTCTTCGTCGTTTATCAAATGATGATGCTATTTACGAACTGCTACACAAGATAGCGGTCACGGTACGCGACGGAAATCTGGTGCTGGCTGAGCTTTCGGGCATCCCTGTGGGTAAGCGTCGCGAGGCCTTAAGCCGGATTCATGAAATCACTCAGGCGGCAGACGACCACGCCGGCGCCATCAAACGCCAGCTCCGCGAAAACTACCTCACACGCTTTGACCGGCGCCTCATTTATCGCCTGTCTGAAGCAATGCGTGACGTTGTTCACCGGCAGGACGCGGTTGGTTTCGCTATGACGTCTTCGGCTTTCGACGAACTGCCCGTGGGCGTGCTTGAAATGCTGGCCCTGCTGTCCAACCAGGCTGACAACACATTGCGCATGACCCAACGCCTGCGTGCCAAACCCGATCAGTGGGAATACGTCGACACCATCGAAACACTGCACCTGCGAGCGGTCACCCTGCAACAGCAGGTGACGGACGTTGTACCGGGCGCGCGCATGGGTCTGACGTTCTTGGCCGCCGCCACTTCGCTAGGCGCGGCGTTTATTCGCGCCTCCGACGGCTATCAGTCCGTCGCTGCGGTGGTCGCAGAAATCGCATTGGACGAATCTTGACGGCTCCCATGAGCACACCCAGCCTGTCAAACCCGTCCGCAAGTGAGGCCCCGTGGAACTAGCAACTCTGTGTGTTCTGCTCTTGGGCCTCGCGTTCGCATTCTTTAACGGTTTTCACGACGCCGGTATCACGGTGGGCAATATCGTGGCCACGCACGGTTTGAGCCCACGGGTCGCGCTCACCCTGGCCACGGGTTTTAACTTTGTTGGCGCGCTTTTGGGGCAGGGAATCGCCACGGTGGTTGCCACCGAGGTTGCGAGTTTCCCTCATTCCAGCAACCAGCTTTTAGCGGTGTTAGGTGGCGGAATTGCGGGCGCACTGTTAGTGAACGTGGTGACGTATTTCATGGCCGTTCCGATCGCGTCCACGCACGTTCTGATGGGTGGTTTGGTTGGCGCGTGGCTGGTGGTCGGGTGGGAAGACCGGCCATCGATCATGTTCGACGAAACCATTATTTCGATCTTCATCATGCCGTTCGTGGCATTTTTCGCTTCGATCGTGCTCACGCGCGTGGTCTTCCGCGTGGTAGCGAGTTATCCGCCCAAGCCTCTGTTTAAGCGTTGCCGTCAGGTCAACAGTGTCATGGTGGCTGGCTTGTCGTTGGCTCACGGGTCGCAGGATGCTCAGAAAATTGGCGCTGTTATGGGGCTTGTGTGGGTGTCGGGTGTGCATCCCGGCGCCGAGGTCGTTATGGACGGCCGTCCGTGGACCCTTATCGTGTTGACGGCTGTGGCTTTGGCTGCGGGCACGTGGTTTTCTGGTTGGCGGGTAGCTCGCACGGTCTCGGTTTCAATGGTGCGACTGGACCCGGTCACCTCGGTCATTTCGAACACCACTTCTGCGGTTTTTCTGAGTTTGGCGGCGTTTGTTTTCCGCTTGCCAGCGTCGATGAGTTTTGTGGTCGTCGCTTCTAACTTAGGGACTGCCCGGAGACGCCAGGATATTCGTCTTCGCCCGTTGATGAAGGTTGTAGCGGCTTGGATTTTGGGTATTCCCGCGACGTCCTGTGTTGCAGCGTTGTTCACGCTGCCGCTTCTCATGCTGACGTAGTTCAGTAACCCATGTAGCGCCCTGGCCGGTGGTTAAACGCCAGGACCAGGTTGAGGATGACAGCGCCGCCGGCTGAAAGTAAAACGATGTACCAGGGCGTGACAAAGAGCGACGCCAAGACAATGAGAACGTCAAAGGACATTTGGAAGTAGCCGGCGCTGATGCCTGCACGTTCTTGCACGATGAGCGCCAAGATGTTGACACCACCCAAGCTGGCTTTGTGCCTAAACAGGATCAACAGCCCCACTCCTGCCAGAAGGTTTCCGCAGATGACACCGTAAACGGGGTGGACGTGCACGTTCATCATCAACAGGTGGAAGTCGGTAAGGACGCCCACGGCCACGACGCACAGGATGGTGCGGATTGTGAAGCTCCACCCCTTTTTCCAAATGGCCAAGATAAAGAAAGGAACGTTGACCAGCGGAAAAAGCCAGGCGACAGGAAGCGGAACAAGGTAGCTGACAAGGAGGGACAACCCTGCTGTCCCGCCTGTCACGGCACCCGCGGTTTTCAAGAAGAAAAGACCCAAGGATGCAACGAAGCACCCCGTGATGAGACCCATGAGGTCTTCTGCCCACGAGTGTTTGAGATTGAGTTTTTCGGCTTCTTTTTGTACCGCTGATTCTGCCACCGTTACCTCCGCGAACGATCTTCTCACACAGTGAGCGCACAGCTAAAAGAAAACGAGAAAGCTTCGCTAACCGCAAGGGAACTGGGCGTTCAACGTATAAAGTGGACTCATGCGTATTGCACTGTTTGCCACGTGTATTGTCGACGCGATGTACCCCGAAGTCGCGCGCGACACCGTCGAAATTTTGGAGCGTTTGGGCCACACTGTGACGTTCCCTCAGGGGCAGGCGTGTTGTGGTCAAATGCATATCAACTCGGGAAAATTTGACCAGGCCGCACCCGTTGTACGCAATCACGTCAACGCTTTTGAGGACGCGAATTTTGACTACGCAGTAGCTCCATCAGGTTCATGCGTTGCGTCTTTGTCTCACCAGCACGGCATGATCGCACAGCACATTGGGGACCACGATCTTGAGGAGCGCGCCGCTCAGGTTGCCTCCCGCACGTTTGAGCTGGCCCAGTTTTTGACCGATGTCGCCAAGATCGACAACGCAGCCGAACAGCTGGGAAGCTACTTCCCCCACACTGTCGCATACCACCCGTCGTGTCACGGGATGCGTCTTTTGCGACTGGGCGACCGTCAGAAGAAGCTCCTGGAAACAGTTGAGGGCACCACCGTCATTTCGCCAGCTCATGAAGATACGTGCTGTGGTTTTGGTGGAACTTTTTCAGTGAAGAATCCTCAAGTCAGTTCTGCGATGCTCAGCGACAAGGTCGATGCGCTCATCAACACTGGCGCTGACGTGTGTACCGGCGGTGACGCCAGTTGCCTCATGCACATCGGCGGTGGCCTATCCCGTACGCGTGAACTGAAACCGCAAGATACGCACATTCCGCCTACTGTTCACTTGGCTCGTATTTTGGCATCCACAAAAGAACGGCCCCTCACTCTGACGGGAGGATCAGTCCGATGACCACGTTTTTGGGAATTCCGCGCCGTCGAACCACCAACCCGCGACTAGCGCGAGCCGTCCCCGGCACGGGGAACATTGTGGAGGAAACTCCGTTCCCCACGCTGGCCGAACACGAAATGAACAACGTCCAGCTTCGGTCGAACCTGTCCAAGGCCACCACCACGATCCGCACCAAGCGGGCTCAGCGGGTCGCAGAAATGCCTCACTGGGAGGACCTGCGAACTACTGGTCATGACGTTAAAGCGTATGTCATGGAGCACCTGCCGGAACTGCTCGTGCAGTTTGAGGAAGCGGTGAAACAGCGTGGCGGTCACGTCCACTGGGCAGCTGACGCAGGCGAAGCCAACGCCATTGTTGAAAAACTTGCCCGCGAACATGCCCCTGTGCTTCCGTCTGGCAGGCGTGAAGTCATCAAGGTGAAATCCATGGCCACGCAAGAAATCGGGCTGAACGAACACCTTGAGGCCCGTGGCATTGACGCGATTGAAACTGACCTCGCAGAACTGATTGTGCAGTTGGGCAATGACCGCCCCAGCCACATCCTGGTTCCAGCCATTCACCGCAACCGCAACGAGATCCGCGACATTTTTATTCGCGGCATGGAGTCAGCAGACGAAAGCCTGACCAGCGACCCCACTGATCTCACTCGCGCAGCACGCGTCCACCTGCGAAAGAAGTTCCTCAGCACCAAGGTCGCAGTTTCCGGGGCCAACTTTGGTATCGCGGAAACAGGAACACTGTCGATCATCGAATCCGAAGGCAACGGTCGCATGTGCGTGACCTTGCCCGAAACTCTCATTTCTGTCATGGGAATCGAGAAGATCCTGCCTCGCTTTTCTGACCTGGGAACCTTTATGCAGCTCCTCCCCCGGTCCTCTACCGGCGAGCGCATGAACCCGTACTCCTCATTGTGGACAGGTGTCACGGAAGGTGACGGGCCACAAAACTTCCACGTGGTGCTCCTAGACAATGGTCGCACCCGGGCGTTAGCCGATGAGCACGGCAGACAGGCACTGCACTGCATTCGCTGTTCAGCGTGCATGAACGTGTGCCCTGTGTATGAACGTACGGGTGGCCACGCATACGGATCGGTGTACCCCGGCCCCATTGGCGCGATCTTGTCCCCATTGCTCACTGGCGTAGAAGAAGGCGAAAACGGTTCCCTGCCTTATGCGTCCAGTCTGTGTGGCGCGTGCTATGACGCGTGCCCAGTCAAGATCAACATCCCTGAAATGCTTGTTCGTTTGCGCGCACAGGATTCTGAAAAGAACTCCTCACCGTCCCAGCTCAACGCGGCTCTGAAAGTCGCGTCCTGGGTCATGTCTGACGGCCGTCGCATGAGTGCGGCCGAATCAGCGCTTCCACTCGCTGCACTTTTGGGCCGTGACGGCTTTAAGTCCCTCCCCGGAATCGCAGGAAAATGGACACACACCCGCACTATCCCCGCCCCTCCACGCGAATCGTTCCGTTCATGGTGGCGCAAAAACCGAGGTGACGCATGAGTCGCGATCTTATTCTCAACCGCATTTACGACGCCCTGGGCCGCTCGCCACAGGTAGCACCCCCGGCTTCTCCCACACTCCCACCAGCGGTCCCTACAGACCCGCTGAAAGCCCAGACGACCTCGGCGCTTGTGGACCTTCTCACTGACCGCCTGGTGGACTACAACGCCACCGTCACGCACGCCACCTCGGACACGGTTGGCAAGGAGGTGGCAGAGCTTTTAGGGGACGCGCACAGCGTTGTGATCCCGCACGACCTCCCGTCAGACTGGACGGCCGCCTCACAGGCGCAGTTTCACGTGGATTCGGCAGACGAGCCACTCAGCGTGGACCAGTTGGACACGGTTGATGCAGTTGTCACTGGCTCAACAGTTTCGATTGCAGACACCGGCACGATCTGCCTAGCTGGGGCCACTACTGGACGCCGGGCAATCACGCTGGTTCCGGATCACCACGTGGTCGTTGTCAGACTGTCCGACGTTGTCGAAAGCGTGCCCCAGGCAGTCGAAACCTTGATTGAGCGCGAACTCGACACGGCAGTGCAGACGTGGGTTTCCGGCCCCTCAGCAACCGTGGACATTGAGCTGGAACGCGTCAAAGGTGTGCACGGTCCACGCACACTCAATGTTGTGCTCCTCGAAGACTGACGGAACCTACTTGGAAAAAATTTCATAACGACCACAAAATGTGAGCCAGAGCACTGTATGCTTTTTTGCATTGTGATCTAGAACATAGATACAACAATGCGCGGTGTTCAGTTGAACGCAGCGCCCCACTTCAGGAGGACCTGTGAAACGCTTCTTTTCCACGATCGCTGTTGTTGCGTCGTCCGCTCTGGCCCTGGCCGCGTGCTCCGGCGGTGGTGGCGGTGGCACCACTGAAAGCGGAGTCGACCTTGTTAAAGACGGCAAGCTGACTCTGTGTTCGGACATCCCGTACGAACCATTTGAGTACGTCAACGACCAGAACGAAACCGTTGGGTTCGACATCGACTTGTCGAAGAAGCTTGCTGAGCGCCTGGGCGTGGAACTGGACGTGAAGACCACACCGTTTGAAGGCATCCAGTCAGGTTCGTCGCTGGACACAGGCCAGTGCGACATCGCGCTTTCCGGAATGGCTATCACAGATGAGCGGAAGTCCAAAATGGACTTCTCCATGATGTACCTCAAGGACAACCTGGCTCTCATGGCAGCCAAGGACTCCGGTTACAAGTCAATCGACGATGTCAAGGACAAGAAGGTCGGCGCCCAGGCAGCTACCACCGGTGAAAAGTACGCGAAGGAAAAGGGCATCTCCCCCACCCAGTTTGAAACCGGCGGTCTGCTCACACAGGCAATGCAGACTCGCAAGATCGACGCTGCGATCGCCAACGTCTCCACCATCTACGCTGCTACACAGGCTGACGACTCACTCACCCTGGTTCAGGACTTCGAAACTGGTGAAGTTGTTGGAGCTGCCGTGAAGAAGGGCAATTCCAAACTGCTCGACGAGTTCAACGGAATGCTTGAAGGCATGTTCGAAGACGGTTCATACGACAAGCTGGTCGACGAATGGTTTGGCCCGGTCGCCGATGCCGCTCGCGTTGACCAAGAAGAAGCCAAAGCAAGCAAATAAACACTAGACATGCGACCGCGTCACAGAACTGTGGCGCGGTCGCACTGAGTGCGGTCGCAACCGCCCGGGCAACACCCCCAACTTTCAGGAGCTTCTATGGCCCTCACAATGCAACAGCGCGCCAAGATGTCACTGGGAATCCAGTACGGCATCCTCGTCGTGGTCGTGCTCGCCCTTGCAATCTTTATCGACTGGGGAAACATTGTTGACAAGTTCTTCAACCCCAAAATCATCGCGCAACAGTTCCCCCTCGTTATCACGACAGCGCTGAAGAACACCATCATCTATACAGCGCTCGGGTTCGTCTTCGCGATGCTCCTGGGGAACATCCTGGCGCTCATGAAGATTTCCTCGGTAGCACCGTACCGGTGGATTGCCACCGCTTACATTGAGTTCTTCCGAGGTGTTCCTGCCCTTCTGGTGTTCATCGCTTTTGGCTTCGGTATCCCCGCCGCATTCTCGATCAACCTCAACACATATGTCACGGTGATGTTGGCCTTGGGAATTGTGGAGTCGGCCTACATTGCTGAAACTCTGCGTGCTGGCCTGCAGGCGGTTCCTAAGGGCCAGTACGAGGCAGCCCGTTCGCTGGGCATGAGCCACTCACGGGCCATGTTCACGATCGTGGTTCCGCAGGCCATGCGCATTATCCTGCCTCCGCTGACTAACGAAATCATCATCATGACCAAGGACTCGTCCCTGATTTACCTGTTGGGCTTGTCCGCCGTTCAGTTCGAACTTGCCCTGTTCGGTAAGAACGCTATTGCGGCCCCATCAGCCGGTTTGACCCCGCTGGTCGTTGCAGGTGCTTGCTACCTGGTGATCACACTCCCACTGGGATGGCTTGCACGGAAGTTCGAATCACGCCAGGCAAAGGAGAGGAAAGCATGACTCCCGCAGACTCCACAGCCCCTAACACCTCGGGCAACAACGCCTCACACAACCCTGACAACTCAGGCAGCACCGTCGCCACTGACGTTGCTGACACCAAGCACGTCAAGGGCGTCAAAATCACTGACCTCCACAAGAGCTACGGCAACGTTGAGGTCCTCAAGGGCATCAACCTTGAAGTCAAGCCCGGCGAGGTTGTGTGCCTGATCGGCCCGTCAGGATCCGGTAAGTCCACCCTGTTGCGCTGTATCAACGTGTTGGAAACGTCGAATTCGGGGACCATCGAAGTGGCCGGTTTTGTTGCCACCGACCCGGAAACTGATCTCAACAAGATGCGTCGCCACGTGGGCATGGTGTTCCAGGGCTTCAACCTCTTCCCGCAGATGACAGCACTTGAAAACTGTGTGGTTGGACAGGTGAAAGTGCTCAAACGTGACCAGGCAAAGGCCAAAGAAGTCGCCATGCGCAACCTCAAGCACGTGCGCCTGGACCACTTGGCAGACCGTCACCCCGACCAGCTTTCTGGCGGTCAGCAACAGCGCGTGGCGATTGCCAGGTCCCTTTCCATGGACCCTGACCTCATCCTCTTTGACGAACCCACCTCGGCGCTGGACCCAGAAACCGTGGGTGGCGTTTTGCGAGTGATGCGCGAACTCGCCGCGGCAGGCATGACCATGGTTGTGGTCACGCACGAAATGGAGTTTGCGCGCGAGGTCGCTGACAAGGTGGTCTTCATGGATGGCGGGGTTGTGGTTGAGCAAGGGCCCCCGTCCGAGGTGTTGTCCAACCCCCAGCACGAACGCACCAAGTCGTTCTTGGCTCGCGTGTCCGACCACGGGGAAATCGACACGGACTAGGCAGATTACTGGTGTGGCCGTGTGGCCCTCGCCCCATATGGGTGGGGGCCACACGGTTTCTTGTGCGGAAGTATGGTTTGTTTGTCAGCGCTGTAGCTAGGAGGACTCTTATGGTTGATTCGACTGCGCCCCGCCTCTCACCAATCTCCCTCCTGCTCATTGGTGCGTTCACCGGTTTGATGTCCGGTCTCTTTGGGGTGGGCGGCGGTTTCATTATTGTGCCTCTGTTGCTGTTACTGGGCATGAAGCAAAAACTGGCGGCAGGGACCTCGGTCACCGCGATTCTTCCCACCGCAATCGTTGGCGCTATTGGGTATATGACGCTGGGGCAGGTTGACTGGCTGGCAGCGATTTTGCTGGCTACGGGCATGATTGTGGGAACCCAAGTAGGTGGGCGACTCCTGCAGATCTTGCCTGAGTCTGTTCTGTTCTGGATGTTCCTCGTAGCGCTTCTTCTCATCATTCCGAGCTTGTTCTTAGTCGTTCCCTCACGTGATGCGCACATCGACATCACGGTTGTTGTAGGGATTCTCCTGGTCATCACCGGAGTGATCGTGGGGATCCTTTCGGCCCTTTTGGGCGTGGGTGGCGGTATCGTCATGGTGCCCGTACTCGTGTTGCTATTTGGGGCCAATGACCTTGTGGCTAAAGGAACGTCCTTGCTCATGATGATCCCTGGTTCAATTTCTGCCACGACCGTGAACTATCGGAACAAGAACGTGGACCTGAAGGCCGCCGCGATTGTGGGAATCACCGCCTCGGTGGTGTCGCCGCTGGGCATTTGGTTGGCTGAGTTCATTACGCCCAAACAGTCGAACTACGCGTTTTCACTGTTGCTGATCTTCACCGCGGTCCAGCTGATCGCACGGAGGTATCCGCACTGGGTGCGGTTTGGGAAAAAAGAAAAATAGGCCCGCGTCTGTCAATCGCGGTCGAAGGTTTCAAAGCGTAGGCTAGGTTTTGACCAACTTGCAATGACGCCAGAGGTGAAAAATGAAGCTTGATGCCCTGATCACGAACGCATCCGTGAAGACCCTGGACCCGCGCCACCCGCAAGCTACAACGGTTGGGATTTACGACGGCAAGATTGTGGGTCTCGATGACGAGGTTGCAGGCTTGGACGCCCACGAAACCATTGATGCGCAGGGCGTGTGTGTCACTCCCGGGTTCAACGACGTTCATTGTCACACCACGTGGTACGGCCTAACACTTGCCAGCCTGGACGTCGAAAAGCTGGGCAGCATGGACGAACTCTACGCACAGGTCGAACAAGCCGCGAAGAACACACCAGAAGGCGAATGGATTAACGCGACCGGGTTCGCGCAGCAGGACTACAACGACGAATACCCCAGCCTTGAGGTGCTGGACCGCATCACGCACGGGCGTCCGCTTTTCATGCGCAAAGTTTCAGGTCACGCAGCAATCGCCAACACGCGCGCACTCGAAATGGCTGGGATTTTGGACCCAGACTTCCGGGTGCCTGCAGGTGGAAAGGTGGTTCGTGACGCCGACGGCAACCCCACTGGTTTGGTGGAAGAAACAGCTCAGTCGCTCATCCAAGACCTGATCCGCCCGTACAGTCAAGACGCAATCGTTGAAGCCTTGGACCTGGCCACCGCACAGTACGCAAAAGAAGGCATCACCAGCTTTGGTGAAGCCGGTATCGCGGCCGGGTGGATCGGACACTCTCCCGTTGAAGTCACCGCATACATGCGCGCCCGCCGTGAAGGAAAACTGCGTGCCCGTGCTCAGCTCATGCCCATGATCGAGGCACTACACACCATCAAGGCTCACCCGGCCGATAACTACGGTGTTGGGCTGGACCTTGGCGTGGTCACCGGCTTTGGTGACGACTGGATTAACATTGGCCCCACCAAAGTGTTCATGGACGGTGCGATGAGTGGTGAGACCGCGGCACTGACCAAGAATTACCACGGCAAAGACCACCCTGGTTATCTGCAAGAAGACCCCGAGGTGTTACGCCAGCAGATCCTCACCGCGTACCAATCCGGGTGGTCGCTGGCCGTCCACGCGATTGGCGACTTGGCCTGCAATGAAGCCACCCGCTTCATCACCGAGGCCGTTGACAGATTTGGGGCTCCCGCCTCGGGCATTCCCAACCGGATCGAGCACGCCGGCATGGTTGCCGACGAACTCATCCCCACTCTTGCGAAATACAACATCGCGGTCACCCCGCAGGCGGCGTTCGCAGACGCGATCGGAGACTCGATGAACGTGTCGCTGGGTGACGAGCGCGTGCGTTTGCTCTACCGCGCCAAGTCCTTCCTTGACGCCGGTGTTCGTGTGCCAGGTACTTCAGACCGGCCATGTGCAGATGGAAACGTGATGCGTGGTATCCAAGCGTTTGTTGACCGTCGCACCAGATCAGGTGGCGTGTTTGGGTCTGCAGACGAATGCATCACGCCGCAGCAGGCGCTTGAAGCGTACACCTCGGTGGCGGCGGAAGCTTCTGGGCACGGGGCCATCAAGGGCACGGTCACGCCAGGCAAGCTCGCCGACCTGGTGTTCTTAGAGGCTGACCCCACTGCCGTTGACCCCACCACTATTGCGCAGATTCCGGTGCGCGCCACCATGGTGGGTGGTAAGTTCACGCACCGGGAACTCTAGACCATGACTGGCCACTACCGCCCGCTACCTTCACCGTTCGTCCCTGACCCGCTCGCCCGTATTACGCGCACTACCCACGCAAAGGAGCCCACTATGGATCAGCAGTTTCTTGATGACTTCGACACCATGTCGTCATTTGGTCAAACCCCTGCCGGAGGTGTGGACCGTGAAGCGATGACAGGCCCTGACGTTGAACAGCGCAACTGGCTGGGCGCGTGGATGCGTGAACGTGGTTTTACCGTGACCACCGACCGTATTGGCAACCAGTTTGGGCTGGTCGAATGGACTCCGGGCGCACCCTATGTCCTGGTAGGTTCACACATGGACTCGCAGCCCTTGGGAGGGAAGTTCGACGGCGCGTACGGGGTTTTGGCAGGTGCTCACGCCGTGTGGCGGATCCAGCAGGAAGTTGAGAAGAGCGGACGCATACCAAAGTTCAACCTGGGCGTTGTCAACTGGTTTAACGAAGAAGGCTCGCGGTTCCAGCCCTCCATGATGGGGTCCTCGGTTTTCACCGGAAAGATGGATGCTGACACCGCGTTGAAGGTTACCGACAGCGCAGGCGTTTCCGTCCATGAGGCGCTTGAGGCCGGCGGGTACTTGGGTAGCGGCGAAGGTCCCACACCTGCCGCTTACGCAGAAATCCACATTGAACAGGGCCGTATCCTCGACGAAGAAGGCATCAACATTGGCTTGGTTGACGCCACGTGGGCTGCGCAGAAGTACCACTTCATTGTGCACGGCGAACAGGCTCACACTGGCTCAACGGTCATTGCTGACCGGCAGGACGCGCTCTTGGGTGCCGCACACCTGGTGGTGACCGCGCGCGAAATCGCTGACGAGTTCGGCATCCACACGTCTGTGGGGCAGCTCAACGTGCTTCCCAACTCCCCCGTTGTGGTGCCCCGTGAGGTCCGGTTGCACATGGACATGCGCTCGCCTGACTCCGATCTTGTGAAGCGTGCTGACGAAAAACTGCACCAGAAGATCACGCAGATCGAAGGGCTTGCGCACGTCAAGATCGAGAAGGACACCGCGCATTCGTGGGATCTGTTGCCGTATGACGAACGCGGGGTGGAATTGGCCCGAGGTGTCGCAGAGGAAATGGGCTTGAGTCACCGTAACATCATGACGGTTGCCGGCCACGACTCCACAAACATGAAAGACACGGTGCCCACCGTGATGCTGTTCGTGCCCAGTGTTGACGGGATCAGCCACAACGAAGGTGAGTACACAAAACCAGAGGACATGGTCGCCGGTGTCACCATGCTCACCGGAGTTTTGGACAAGCTCATTGAAGGCGCGTTGGGCACGCCTTCCCTTTAGAACCGCGCGTTCGTGATGACGTCCTCAATAACGTCGAGTCCCTGGCTGAGTTCGTCCTCACTGATGTTGAGCGGTGGAACAACATGGATGCGGTTGAAGTTAACGAACGGCAGAACGCCTCCTGCTTTGATTCCGCTCACGATCTGGTTCATCTCCGGTGATGACCCGCCATATGGCGCCAGTGGTTCGCGCGTCTCTTGGTCCTTGACCAACTCGATGGCCCAGAACATACCCGTTCCACGCACATCTCCCACGTGCGCTGAGTTCGCCATGATCTTTTCCAAACGCGGACGCACAACTTCTTCACCCATGGTGCGTGCGTGTTCCAGCATCTGTTCATCACGCATCGCGTTGATGGTGGCAACAGCGGCAGCGCATGCGAGCGGGTGCCCGGAGTATGTGAGCCCGCCCGGATATGGGCGTTCACCAAAGGTTGCGTAAATGTCGTCACTCATAGCCACACCGCCCAGTGGCACATACCCGGAGTTCACACCCTTAGCGAAGGTCACAAGGTCTGGCGTGATGTCGTAACGGTTGAACGCAAACCATTCGCCTGCACGCCCGAACCCGGCCATCACCTCGTCAGCGATGTACATGATGTCAAACTCATCGCACAGCGCACGCACACCCTGCATGTACTCAACAGATGGGAGCATGATGCCGGCAGTACCTGGAATGGATTCCAGGATGATCGCGGCAATCGTCGACGGCCCTTCCAGCTCAATTGTGCGACGCAGATGCTGGAGAGCCCGCTGTGTTTCTTCTTCTTCGGTCTGAGCATGAAATTCGGAGCGGTACCGGAACGGCCCAAAGAAGTGAACGACACCTTGGGCAGGCGCGTCGTTCGGAACACGCCTGGGGTCACCGGTGACGTTGATCGCAAGGTTCGTGCCACCGTGGTAGCTGCGATACCGCGACAGCACTTTGTGCTTGCCCGTGTGCAACCGGGCCATGCGGATCGCGTGTTCATTGGCGTCCGCACCTCCGTTGGTGAAAAACACATGGTTGAGCGATTCCGGGAGCAATTCAGCGATCAACCGTGCCGCTTCTGAACGGGCAGCGTTGACGTGCGCGGGGTTAATCGTAGTGAGCAGGTCTGCTTGATCCTTGATCGCCTGAACCACAGCAGGGTGTTGGTGACCAATATTCGTGTTGACCAGTTGGGAAGAAAAGTCCAGAAAAGAGTTGCCTTCCCCGTCCCACACGCGCGATCCGGCAGCGCGTGAAATCACCATGGGCGTGAGGGTCTGCTGAGCTGACCAACTGTGGAAAACATGCGCGCGATCCAGTTCATATGCACGTGCCGATTCCTCTTTTAACGCCGTGAGTTCTTCATCGTTGAAGTTCATGGGGCTTCCTTTCATCCTTTGAGCCTATTAACAGGATTGGAGCCAGGTTACGGCAGAGTTGTCACGCACCTCGGCCGTGCCCACACTGTGACCACAGTGTGAGAAACTGGCACGTATGGACTTCGACGCTGACCTGTTAGACGGTTTCCCCGTCACGTCATACACCACGGTGAAAGGTGATGCGACGGCCGAAATCGAGATCAAGAAGTCACGCTTCATTGGTCGTGTGGCGCACATCGAGAACGAGCAGGCCGCCCGCGAGGTGATTGAGCAAGAAAGGTCGAAGCACCCTAAGGCCCGGCACTGGTGTACGGCGTTTGTTCTGGATCCGGATGCGCGCACGCAACGGTGCAATGACGACGGGGAGCCCTCGGGTACGGCGGGCATTCCCATGCTCGACGTGCTCACTGGCAACCAGCTCACCTACGTGGTTGCGGTAGTGACCAGGTATTTCGGTGGCACACTGCTGGGAGCGGGAGGTTTGGTGCGCGCGTACGGGGCGGCGACCTCGGCGGCGTTGGAGGGTCTCACCCGGGTGACCCGCCAGTTGGTCGTGCCGGTCACGGTGAGCTTGGATTACGCCCGGGCCGAGGTGGCAAAGACCAAGTGCGAACAGCACGGCTGGGCAGTGATTGACGCGCAATATGCGCAAGCGGTGACGCTGACGTTTGGGGTGGCACCTGCCGAGGTTGAGGAAATGGCTGCGGTATTAGCCGATCTTTCAGCTGGTCAGGCGCATGCCATGGCACGCGAACCGAGGTACGCGTGAACGGGGATTCTTGGCTGCGTAGGTGGTTAGTCGTGGGTGGTTAGTCGAGGGCTGCGATCCGGTCGACGCGAGCGTCGGTGATCATGATGAGGTCGGCGGGGCGGATTTCAATTTCCAAACCACGCTTACCTGCGGACACGAAAATTGTTTCGTGATCGTTGGCCGAATGGTCAATCACCACTGGGCACGAATTGCGTTGCCCGAACGGGCTGATACCGCCGGTGGGGTATCCGGTGCGTCGCTCACTGGTCGCGATTCCGGCCAGTTGCGCCTTTTTACCTCCGGTGGCCTGCGCCAGAAGTTTCAGATCCAGCTGACCTGAAACGGGGACTAGGGCTGAAAATGGTTCACCATCGACCATGATGATGAGGGTTTTGAAAACGCGCCCGGAGTCCACACCCAGTTTCTGTGCCGCTTCGGTTCCATAGCGTCGCACATGTGGGTCGTGTTCAAATTCGTGCACTTGGTACTCAACTCCAGCGAGGTTGAGAACCCGAAGTGCTGGAGTGGCGGTCGTGTGCGATCGAGATGCAATCGACATGTGCGCTGGTACGCCTCCCTGCTCACCGGTTCGAACGCGAAGTTCGTGATTAAAGCTATCCAAGCAACCATAAACGAACGAGTCGGCAAGGAGCCAATTGTAAAGCCCGGATCACGTATTTTTGCAGGGTAGTCGGACTTTTTTCAGGGCGCCTGAGAACGCGTGGTGGCTTTAGCCCCACCCCAGTTCGTGCAGGCGTTCGTCGTCGATTCCGTAGTGGTGCGCGATTTCGTGGACGATCGTGATGTAGATCTGTTCGAGCAGATCTTCTTCATTGAGCGCGAAGTCAACGAGTTGTTCCTTGAACAGGGTGACGGTATCCGGTGGAACGAACCCGTAGTCAGAGCCACGCTCCGTCAGCGCGATTCCGTCGTAGACGCCCAACATGGGTGGCTCCCCTTCTGGGGATGTGTCCTCAACAAAGATGACCACATTGTCCATGTGTGCCTTCAACTCTTCAGGCATGAGTTCAAGCGCTTCCTCTACAAGCGCATCAAAGTCCTCATCGCTGATCTGTTCCACGCTTGAATCTTACGGAATCTGCTGGTTCATGTGGCCCGTGTTTCTGCGGAATTCATACGGAAAGACACCTGTCTTGCGTGGGGTGTTTTATATCACTCTTCACTCGTTTTGCATTCCACACTAGTTTCAGGCTAAGCTATCCAAGGTCCGAAAGACACCAGGTCGCAATTACGGTTGCGCAAGGTCGAATCGGCAGGCCCCCATCGTCTAGCGGCCTAGGACACCGCCCTTTCACGGCGGCGGCACGGGTTCAAATCCCGTTGGGGGTACGCAGTGGAAACATTCCATGCATATCAGGCCCTGTGGCGCAGTTGGTTAGCGCGCCGCCCTGTCACGGCGGAGGTCGCGGGTTCGAGTCCCGTCAGGGTCGCGGAGCACCTGGCTCTTCTGAAAAGAAGAGCCTTTGTTCTATGGTTAGCTAAGCGACCATGGCTCTGTAGCTCAGTTGGTAGAGCGTTCGACTGAAAATCGAAAGGTCACCGGATCGACGCCGGTCGGAGCCACAACATGAAGAGGCCTTGTTACCCAGCCTGACCTGGGAAAACGAGGCCTCTTAACTTTTGCCACGGCTCCGGGCCACACACCTTGATAGTGTGACTTACAATAAAGTGGATGCCCATCCCCCCTCAGGAGTCCCCGTGCGAAAACTGTTCGCTGCTATCGCTGTCACTCTGTGCGCTGCCTTAAGTGTTTCCGCTTGTACCAGCAAGGAAGCCGGATCCAACTCCAGCGGAAACAACGAACAACCAGCTCCTGGCGCCCCGAACCCGGACGCAACACCGGGCATCCAGACCATCGACGGGTATAAGACGGACGCACGCTTGGGAGACGGGCTGGCTCACATCGATCTGGAGCTTCCCTGGTCAGACGGTGGCCCTGAGCTCATGACCAAAGGGCGCTTCCAGGTCCTCTCCCTAGACCGTAAGGGCGACAACGTGCGCATGGTCGCGGCATGGCTCGAACCAGAGTCGGGCCCATTCATGGGTTCCCGTGCTCTGGCAAGTGGCATGGACGCTCTTAATTATTCGCCCACCACCAAGCTTTGGGACCCTCAGACCAACGAGATCATCTCCCCGCTTCAGCTCAATGATGAATCAAACAGGGACAAGTGCCACTGTTCAGGCATTCACTCTCGTTCCAGTGATGTTCCCACCACGAAGGAACGTGTCGAACTCTTCTGGGTCGACTTCCCAGCACCGGCAAACAAAGAAGTCCGGGTTATCCCCAGTGAGTGGAGTGGCCCCATCGACCAACCCGTCACCATCACCGACAACCAACCGTTCAACAACCCAGCCCCCGACATTGCCACATTTGCTGACAATGAGGACCCGGCCGACGAATACGGTTCACCAGAGGCCAAGCGATACATCGACAAACTCCAGGACAAAACAGAATCTTTACTAGGTTCATCGACAACCACAGCCGATGCAACTACCGCGCTGAACATCACGGCCGACGTCCTCTTCGACTTCGACAAATCCGAGATTAATGACAAAGGTCATAAGGTCCTTGGCAACGTCGCTAAGACTCTTAACCAACAGGCAGCCGGCCAAACCGTGAAAGTCGTAGGCCACACCGACGCAAAAGGCGACGAAAACTACAACAAGAAACTTTCCGAAGACCGCGCAAAAGCAGTTCAAAAAGAACTCCAGCCTCAACTCAACAACGTGAAACTCGAAACCGAAGGCCGTGGCGAAACACAACCCATCGCAAAGAACTTCGACGACAAAGGCAACGACCTCGAAGCTAACCAGGCCAAAAACCGGCGCGTCAGCTTCGAGTTCAAACCCACCGACACTGAAGACCTTCAAGTCGACACCGGGCAACACACAAAGGACGTACCCAAAGTAAAGAGCACCACTCCACCCGACGGGGCACTTGCTTCAGCAGAGTTCTTCCTACCCGAGAGCCACGACAACCCCATCCGCGTCGACATCAACAAAGTCGCCGAAAAGGACGGCTATGTCCGCCTCGACTATGGCTTCTCGGTCACCGGCAACACACCCAACTTTTCCTACTTCAGCGGAGTGCCCGGAAATACCGAGTTCCAGTTCGGACTCAACGACTTCACCGGCGGTCTCGCCCCGTCCAGCGGATACGTCTCCCTCATCGATTCCAACAACATCATGCACTTCTCACCGCAAGCAGCCGGACGCGGATGCCTGTGTACTGAAGCGACCGGCACCGACCGCGCTGGTTACTCCACGCCAGCGCCCATGTACGGATACTTCCCCAAGAAACTGCTTGACGAAGGCAAGGTCACACTCCGTATCGGAGACTCCGGAAAGTGGGACATCGACCTCAAAGACCTCGAAGCCCGTTCCAAGTAACAGACCGCAGACCAAAGCCAGCAAGAAACCTCCCACAGAACATAGCCAAGCCTTTCCTCGCTAGAACACCCACACCTCGGGCGCATACAGTGGATATATGGCAGAGATCAAGGACAACGGGCCTCACCCGTACGCAGTCAACATTGAAGAAGTCACCCTAGAAAACGAAAACTTCCGCACCGCACTGTGGACTGGCGAGGAATTCCAGGTCACTCTCATGGAAATTCCCGTCGGTGGCGACGTAGGGCTGGAAGTCCACACCGAAAATGACCAGTTCCTGCGCCTCGAACAGGGCAAGGGACTCGCAAAGATGGGCCCCGCCAAGGACAACTTCACGTTTGAGCAGGAAGTGTCAGCCGACTGGGCCGTCATCGTCCCCAAGGGCGTGTGGCACAACATCGTCAACATCGGCGACGAACCCATGAAGCTGTACAGCATCTACGCGCCTGCCCACCACCCACACGGCACGGTACACAAGACGCAGGAAGAAGCAGAAGAAGCTGAAGCCTACGAACACTGAGTTACACCTGATACTCAGGTAACCGGTATCTAGCCCGCCGAGGTCGTTCCCACCTTGCGCTGTTAAGGAGGGAACGACCTCGGGCATGTTTTCTGCCACCACCAACCACCCCCGTAGGACAACGACCGTGAGCACAACCGACAAACTGTATTCAGCACTCGTGAAACGTGAGGCTGAAGCGGACATGCCTGAGCAAGCACGCTCACAAGTCGCATCCAACGGGCTCAAACTCATCGCGGCCAACGCCTTGCAGTCCTCCGGGGACCAAACGGTCAATGCGTCGACCGTGTTGCCGTGGCTGTTCTCAGCCCTGGGCGTACCGCCAGCGCTGGCTGGACTTCTGGTTCCGATTCGCGAATCCGGTTCGATGCTTCCGCAAGCAGCGCTCACTCCCCTGGTGGTGAAAGCGCGCTACCGCAAACACGTGTTCGTAGCCGGAGCGCTCACGCAGGCGGCCTCGGTGGCAGTGATGACGGGGACCGCTGTTTTCGCATCTGGGCTTGTGGCCGGGCTCATCATCATTGCCGCACTTGCAGTATTCTCTTTCGGCCGGTGCCTGTGCTCTATTGCATCTAAGGACGTGCAGGGTCGCACGATCCCTAAAGGTGAGCGCGGCCAGATCAACGGGCTTGCCACCACGGTTGCCGGGTTCGTGGCGATCACCTTGGGGCTTGCGATTCGTGTGTGGGGTGGCGATGACCTCACACCGCAGATGCTTGCCTGGATTCTGGGCTTAGGGGCAGTGCTGTGGGTGGGCGTAGCCGCCGTGTACATCGGCATTGACGAGCCCAGCGATACAGAGTCTTCGAAGTCCGCTTCTGCAAAATCTGCTCCCGCAAAGGCCACGCAGGATGCAAAGGCGTCCAACTGGTTCAACGACACCATCGACCTGTTGCGTACTGACAAGTTATTCCGGCATTTCTTCACGGTACGCTCACTCCTCTTGGTGTCCTCCCTGAGCCCGCCGTTCATTGTCATGCTTTCGGTGCAGTCAGGAGCCTCGGGCCTCACAGGGTTGGGCGGATTCGTGATCGCATCTGGGCTGGCGTCACTTTTAGGTGGCCGGATCTTTGGCCGATTTGCCGACAAATCAAGCAAGCGGCTCATGAGCATCGGCGCAGGAATTGCCTCCGCGATCATCCTGGCCACGATCCTCATCGCCTCTATCCCTGCTCTGACGGATCAGCACACGCTCATTAGTGTGGCGTTCGTTGTGGCGTATTTCCTCATCACGCTCATGCACACCGGTGTTCGTGTGGGGCGTAAAACATATGTGGTGGATATGGCCGAAGGTGATAAGCGCACAACGTATGTGGCCGTGTCCAACTCAGCTATGGGGCTCATTCTGTTGATCGTGGGTGGAGTCAGTTCAGCACTGGCGACAATCCACGTGTTCTACGCGCTGGGCTTCCTTGCAATCATGGGGTTGGTGGGCGTTTTCGCTGGAACCTCACTGCCCGATGTTTCACGCAAAAAATAGGCTCTGACACTCCGCACGGCGCTCACAACGCTCTGCCCAGCCGTGAAGGTTTCATCCCTCGACGCACAATTGCGTCACGCCAGCATGTGACCTATATTACAAACCAAGCCAGTAAACAGTGACTAACTGAAACAACACTCACGCGTTGCACGCAAAGGAGCGCCAATGACGTCGACCCAACTCTCCTACTCATCTGGACCTTCATCAGCACCCCTGTTAGGTGACACGATCGATGGGCACTTCCAAAAACTGGTTGCCTCCGACCCGCAGGCCATAGCCCTGATCGACCACCCCACAGGGCGCACATACACGTACGAGCAGCTCAACGAACAAGCCAACTTTTTGGCATATGGCCTGATCGAACGTGGCATCAAGAAAGGCGACCGAGTAGGCATTTGGGCACAAAACCTTCCCGAATGGGTCATCGTCATGTACGCATGCGCCAAACTGGGCGCAATTCTGGTCAACATCAACCCGGCATACCGCGCCCACGAACTTGAATACGTGGTCAAACAGTCCGGTATGAGCATGCTCATCAGCCAAATTTCGGCACCCCCACACTCCGACTTCGTGGCCATTGCCCGCGAAGTTAACACGCAAGTGCCCGGTCTCCAACTCGTCTACATCGACACGCCAAACCCCAACCACAACCCAGAAACCACCTCGGCGCCCACCCCACACACCCACACCGAACACACCCGCAACCCCGCCGAACTCCTTTCCACCCTGCTGACGCGAGGCAATGAACTCGCACAGACCTCGGGCGCCAAAATGGCCCAGCGCCTCGAAGCGATCTCCCACGAACTCAACGCCGACGACCCCGTCAACTTGCAGTACACCTCGGGAACTACCGGGTTCCCTAAAGGTGTGACCCTGACCCACCACAACTTGCTCAACAACGGGTACTTCATCGGTGAGCTCTTAAGCTACACGCCGGCCGACCGCGTGTGCCTTCCCGTGCCGTTCTTCCACTGTTTTGGCATGGTGATCGGGATTCTGGCGGCCTACTCGCACGGCTCCACCGCCATCATCCCCAACCCCGGTTTCAACCCGCAGAAAACCCTGGAAACCGTCACCGCACACAAGGCCACCTCACTGTACGGCGTGCCCACCATGTTCATCGCGGAACTGGAGTTGGAGAACTTTGGGGACTACGACCTCGGCACCCTGCGCACGGGCGTGATGGCCGGCTCCACGTGCCCGGTGGAGGTTATGAACAAGGTCATTGATCGGATGAATATGGCCGAGGTGGCAATCTGTTACGGCATGACCGAAACTTCCCCTGTGTCCACGATGACGCGTGCCGACGATTCGATTGAGCGTCGCACTCAGACCGTTGGCCGAGTCATGCCTCACGTAGAGGTGAAGGTCGCCGACCCTGTCACGGGACTGCCGTTGCCACGCGGGCAGAAAGGCGAGCTGTGCACGCGCGGGTACTCGGTGATGCGTGGGTACTGGAACGAACCAGACAAGACCGCTGAAGCCATTGACGACGCCGGGTGGATGCACACGGGCGACCTCGCCATCATGGACGAAGACGGCTACCTGGACATCTCCGGCCGCATTAAAGACATGGTGATTCGCGGGGGTGAAAACATTTACCCGCGTGAAATCGAGGAGTTCCTCTACACGCACCCCGCAATTCGCGATGTTCAGGTGGTGGGTGTGCCGGACTCCACGTACGGCGAAGAGCTCCTGGCATGGGTGATTTTGCGGGACCCCACTGACACGCTGACCGCCGAGGACGTCAAGGCTTTCGCTCAAGGCAAGCTCGCGCACTACAAGATTCCGCGCTATGTGGAAGTACGGACGGAGTTCCCCATGACGGTGTCCGGAAAGATCCGCAAAGTGGAGTTGCGCGCTGAAGGTGCACAGCTCATTGAGGGCAAATAACGCTGGGTAGCGCCACTATTACGGTCGTTAGCGGCGCCGACCACTGTTGTTAGCCTCGTTTAGCGGCGCTGCCCGTTGTTGTTGGAGTTGTTGTTAGCCGGGACGGTCGCAGGAGCCGGCGCTGGGGCAGGCGATGTCACGCGCGCAATGTTGTTCGCAGTAGCGAAGACCTTTTGCACGTAGTCATCTGAGTCGTTGTATGCGCGAATTGCTTTGTCCCAACCGACCGACGTTCCTATGTTGCCTGATTGGCACAGGTACGCGACTGCGGTGACGGTAGCGTCGTCGATGTTGTTGGGGTTGGTACGGCCGTCCCCGTTTCCGTCTTTGGCCATGCTCTGCCAGGTCTGCGGCAAGAACTGCATGGGCCCTACTGCACGGTCAAATTCGGTGTCGCCGTCCAGGCGCCCTTTGTCGGTGTCATTGATGCGCTTGAACCCTTGACCGTTGAGCTGAGGGCCCAGAATGTCCTTATCAGCGTTGCCGTCGTCTTTAATCGAGGCTCCGCCCAGGCGACCGTGGTTGGACTCAATGGCACCGATCGCTGCCAGGGTGTTCCAGTTGAGGTTGCACGACGGGTACTCGCGCGCACCCCACAGCGTGGCCCCAACGTAGGCCTGCAGAACGCGACGCGGAATGTTGGTTTTCTCCGACGTGTCGTCCAGCCAGTCCAGCGACAGATCAGCTTTGGCAACGGCAGCGGGGTCCGCGGTAGGTGTTGCGGTTGGATCGTCACCTGCACCGTCCAACGAATCTGGTGTGGGCAGTGGCGCGGGGTCCGGCGTCTGTGATCCCGCCGCTTGGCTACTGTCTGGCTGGAGGGACAGTTTAGTGATCACAACACCGGATCCCACCAAGAGGCCCAGCGCCAAGAGTCCTGCGATCGCAACGAACACTTTAGAGCCGGTGCCCATCAGTACCTCCTGCTGTTCAGTACGACCATGACGATGAAGCCAATCAGAATGGCAGCAAGTACGATTCCAACGATGGAAATGGTCCACCATTCGTCGCCCAGCTGTCCTTTAGCCTGGTCAATGTTCTTGTCGTGTGGCTTGGCCTCAGTCTGTTCCGACTCATCGTCGGATGGCTGCAACAGATTCTGTTGCACGGCACTGCCGGCGCATGTGCTCAGGATGTTAGACGTGACCAATGATCGGGCGGTGTCGGTCGTGTCACCTACCGCGAACTTCATGGTGTAGCCCTTTGAGCCCACTTTGAGTTCAATTTCGTATTCGCCCACTTTGTTGAAACCGAATGTGAGCGCACCGCTTTCCCCTGCAGCGAATTTTCCGGTGTCGCCGTCGCTAAGCCCAGCCCCGTCTGTTTCGGGGCCAAACACGATTGCGTCACCCGTGCCACTGATCTGACGCATGCTGATCTCGACTTCGTCGTTGCTTCCCGAGGTGTTCCATTCGAAGGACGGGGCACTTGCCCCAGCGCCACCGGTTGCCCAGTAGCTTCCCTGCGGGTCTACGAAGTCGGTGATTCCGGCTTGCGCTGTACGGGTTGCGGACTGCGAGATCACCGAGGTCGAACCTGCTGGCACCGAACGGGTGCCCTTGCGATTGCTCACTTTGATGTTGTCTGCCGTGTGGAAGACAAAGTTTCCGGAGCGGAGTTGCTGTTCGTCTTCAACGTTGGCGGGGCACAGTTTCACACCGGACGGCGCGCGCACAATCTTGATTTTGGGGTCGGCGGTGGGGGTTGCCGAGGCCCCTTCCGTGGCTCCTTCTGTCGTGGCTTCGTCTGTTGCGTCGTCCCTAGTCTCGACCGCTGCGGGATCTTTTGGTTCTGGCGTTTCTGTTGCCTCTGTTGCCTTTGTTGGCGTGGATGTCACCTTTGGTGTCGCCGAGTTCGTTGGAGTTCCCGTTGGCCCAGGAGTGGGCTCTTCGTCCTTCACATAAGGCGTGGTGATGGGGAACCGGAGTCCAGCGTTATTATCCAGTGCGGACGTTTTACAGTCGACCGTCGCCGGGTCCGCTCCACCGACCGCGAACTTGAGGATCCCAGCGAAGTCGGTCCATTCGTCTGGAGCGCCGACTTTGGTCAAGGATCGGGTTCCGTACCCCACGCAGTACACACCCGGCTTGCTGAACTTCCAGGTGGCGAACAGGTCACGCGAGGCGTTGGAGCGGTGGCGCACTTTGCTGACCGTGTTGCGTCGCAGTTCGAGCGATCCGGCCCATTCTTTCGGTTCAGACGATTCAATGGCAGGTTTCTTCCCTGGTTTGGGTTCGTCTTTGACCGGCTTCTTGGTGTGAGGGTTGACTGTGCCGTTGCGGTAGTAGGCGGTTGCGCCTTCAGGTGCGTCGATGAGGTTGAACTGGAATTGTTGCAGAGGTGTGTCTCCGCTGAAGGAGAACCCGAGGTCACTGGTATCCTTCTCAACCTCGTAGTACGGTTCTTTGGTCGTGGAGTCGGCTTTTCCTGCCGGATCCAGTGGCGTCATCTGCGCGCCGGCTTCGCTTGGCCTTGGCGTGTTCTTGGCGTCGCAGTCCACGGTGATGCTCTGGGCAGCTTCCTTCCAGTCTTTCCCGACAGCAATGGTCAGGTTGCTGGTTTTCTGCGTGAGGGTGGGGGCGGTTGCTGGGAATGAGTTTCCCAGCTGGAATGTTTCACGGACGTGTGAAACCGTCACAGCTACGCAGAACACGGAAACGTCCGGTTCCTCTGGATCCGGGGTTGGTTCCGCGCCAGGAGTGGCGTTCTGTGAGGGGGTTTCGGAGGCATTCTCGGTGGACTGCCCGCTTTGTGTGGGGGTTGGTTCAGGTGTCGCCGAGGTCGTTGGAGTTGGTTCGATCCCGGGAGTTTCCGCGAGGTCTTCTACTTCAGTGAGTTCCCATGTAAGTGGGTACTCGTGGTCGACATCGAACGCGCGGGAAGGGTTGGAGCTGGTTGGCGAGTAGGTGGAGACTTTGTGCTTGGTTGCGCTCGAGGTAATGTCGACGCGCGCGCCGGATTTCTTCTCACCGTTAGGCTTGACTGCCTTTGCGCCCGTAATAGAAACGCTTACTGGTTGGTCTTGGGGCGTGAGACCGTGAGACCGGATGACCGATTCGAATGTGCCGTACTCGGCTCCAATAATGACGTCGCTTGCGGGCAAGACCTTGTCTTGGCCACGTGGGGCTTCGATAGTAAGGCCGTCCTCGCCGACCCTCAGCGAGGGTTGGTCGAGGAGCTTGCGGTCCTTTGCACTGTCTGCCGGTTGCGTGTCCGACCGTTCGTTAGAAACGATCGTGGGCGCTGCCTCGACAAAGTGTCCAGGCATGATGACAAGTGCAAGTACCGCGGCCGCTACTGCGGGGATTGCGCCGGGCACTCGCGGACTGCGTAACATCCGCACGAGTATTCTCCTGAGGGGGCATGTGCCTTAAATGGCCAAGATCGAGTAGACCACACAAAGGTTAACACACAGGAAACTCACTGTTACGGCTAAACGTCCGCTAAGGGTACCACCAGCAGTAATACGAGCTCTGAAGTACTTGCTCCCCAGAGAATGCCCTCTACGACTCCATGAGTCGCGAACGAATAAGGAAGCGCTTTCCAGTTGGCGACTCAACCGAAAAGCCCGAGCCACGCCCCGTCACCACATCGACGGTAATGTGGGTGTGTTTCCAGTACTCGAACTGCGCTTTAGACATCCAAAACTCGCACTGCGCGGCCGCCTCTTCCACCTCGGGAAGGGTGAAAACCCCTAACAGTACATCACTGTCCCCGGTAATGAACTCCCCTGCCGGGTAACACATGGGCGCCGAACCGTCACAGCACCCACCCGACTGGTGAAACATCAGCTGCCCATGAACACCCGCCAGCTCTACCAGCAGGTCGACTGCTTCCTGAGTGAGGGCCACCCTGGAGTGATATTCGCCCGGGGGCGCCGGTGCCTCTAGTACCGGCGCCCCCGCTTGCGCGTTGCTCATTAGAACAGTCCAGTTGGCTGTTCAGAGTAGCTGACCAGCATGTTCTTGGTCTGCTGGTAGTGGCTGAGCATCATGAGGTGGTTCTCACGGCCAATACCAGAGTTCTTGTACCCACCGAACGCTGCGTGCGCTGGATACGTGTGGTAGTTGTTCACCCACACGCGCCCGGCCTGGATTTCACGGCCAGCCCTGTAAGCCGTGTTGGTGTTACGGCTCCACACACCTGACCCAAGACCGTACAACGTGTCATTGGCAATGCTCAGCGCTTCGTCGTAGTCCTTGAACGAAGTCAGCGCGAGCACCGGACCAAAGATTTCCTCTTGGAAGATGCGCATGCTGTTGTTCCCGCGGAACACCGTGGGCTGAACGTAGAAGCCACCGGCCAGATCGCCGTCAAGGTGAGCTTGCTCGCCACCGATGAGCACCTCGGCCCCTTCTTCCTTACCAATAGCCAGATACGACAGGATCTTTTCGAGCTGATCGTTGGACGCCTGCGCACCCACCATGGTGTTCGTATCCAGCGGGTTGCCTTGCACGAACTTCTTGACACGCTCAATACCGGCTTCGACGAATTCGTCGAAAATGCTTTCCTGCACCAAGGCGCGCGAAGGGCACGTACACACTTCACCCTGGTTGAGCCCGAACATGGCAAGACCTTCCACTGCCTTGTTGTAAAAGTCGTCCTTTTGCTGGGCCACGTCTTCGAAGAAGATGTTGGGGCTCTTACCACCCAGCTCCAGAGTGATGGGGATGAGGTTCTGGGACGCGTACTGCATGATGAGACGTCCCGTGGTGGTTTCACCCGTAAACGCAATCTTTGCGATGCGCGGGTTGGAGGCCAGCGGCTTACCGCATTCGACACCGAAACCGTTGACCACATTGACCACGCCGGGCGGCAGAAGGTCGCCCACGATTTCCATGAGAACCATGATGGAGGCTGGGGTTTGCTCGGCTGGCTTGAGCACAACTGCGTTACCGGCGGCCAACGCGGGGGCGAGTTTCCAGATGGCCATGAGGATCGGGAAGTTCCACGGGATGATCTGACCTACAACGCCCAGTGGCTCGTGGAAGTGGTACGCGACGGTGTCTTCGTCGAGCTGGGACAGGTGGCCTTCTTGCGTGCGGATCGCCGAGGCGAAGTAGCGCAAGTGGTCAGCGGCCAGAGGGATGTCAGCAGCGAGGGTTTCGCGGATTGGCTTGCCGTTGTCCCAGGTTTCAGCAACGGCGATCTTTTCGAGGTTTTCGTCGATGCGGTCTGCCATTGCGTGCAGGATTGCTGCGCGTTCTGCCGGGCTGGTCTTGCCCCACGCGGGCGCTGCTTTGTGAGCTGCATCGAGAGCTACCTCAACGTCGTCGGCGTTTGATTGAGCGGCTTCGCAGAAGACTTTTCCGGTGACGGGAGTGACGTTTTCGAAGTATTTTCCAGATTTTGGGGGGACCCATTCGCCACCAATGTAGTTGTCGTAGCGAGAGCGGAATTCGACTTTCGCGCCGTCGGTTCCTGGCTGAGCGTAAACGGTCATGGTACTCCTCGTTGAGTGTGTTTCCGCCTCCGATTCTGGAGACTTGTAGGCACTATAAGGGCAGACCAAAAACTGATCAATCGTTAAGTTTGATGTGGACTGGGGCCCGGTGTCAGCGGCGCGCATGGTCTAGGCGAGACGGTTCTACGCCACCTGCCAATCTATCTGGTCGCCGTTTTTAAATACAGAGATGGGAATGGGCTGTTCGAGTGTGAACTCATACGACCCGCCATTCGCAATCGTCTTTTCTGCCCGGTCTTTTTTCGCTGGGTCTGAGATTTTGAGGGGCGCAACCCCGTTCTTGGGATTACGGCCAAGATCGTAGCGACCGTGGTAGACAAACTGCTTGCGCACTTTGTCTACCATCGTCAGGTTGTATGCCGGAGGTTCTGTGATTGAATGCGTCCGCCCGTCCTCAAAGTACTCGATATGGAGGGCAAGGTAGGGTTCTTTCCCCATAGTGTCCGAAGTGCCAACATGCTTAGCCGTCACGGTCGCCCCGGTGATGCGTCCAGGGAGAGCGCCAGTGCGGAACACTTGCTTTGTGCCCTTGCGCATCCGGATGATCATGATCATTCCCAGAATGCCAACTGCCGGTATTGCCAGCATGATAAGGAAGGACCCATACTGAGGCCCGCCCGGTGGAAAGAAGTTTGAATCAAACATTGGGGTACTCCTTCTTACAGGGGTCCTTCTAGCAGGGATCCTTTTGCCGTGCTCGGTTACCTTTTTTCCTTGATGGAACTGGCTTACGTCAGCCTAACGCGCCAATCACTATGATCACCAGCGTTCCGATGATGAGGTATGGCCCCAGAGCGATCGCAGTTTTCATGGTTGCTTTGCGCATGATCATCAGCACGACTCCCACCGCAAAGCCCAAGAGCATTCCGATGAACGGGCCCAAAAGTAGCGCGAACCAACTGTAGGTTCCCAGCACAGCCCCCATCGACAGGCCAAGCTTCACGTCACCGAACCCGAACGCTCCCCCAGCAACGATGAACATGACGAAGAACGCGGCGAACAAGATGAGCATGCCGGCACCACCTCGCAAGGCAGGCCCCCAGTCACCAGACGCCAGTCCCCCAACGATCAGCGCAATGACACTCGCACCTGCCGCCGGCAACGTCACCACATCGGGCAACCTGCGTTCAGCAAAGTCGATCGCAGTCAATATAGGGGAAACCGCCACAAACACAGCTGCCACGTACGCGCTCGGGTGGTTCCACCCGTACGCAACCAGGGTGACAACGGCCAGCACGCCACCGGCACCGAACAGCGCAACGAGCACCCACCTCGGCGGGTTCCACGTCTCTAACAGGCGGTAGCCACGGTCGGCGGGTTCCACCTCGGCGGGGTTCTGGGTAGATTCACCGGAATCCAGATCGTCATGATGCTCGCTCACTGCGCCACCTCCTCTTTTTGAGGTTTGCTGACCATGGAGGCAGCCGTAATGATAGCGCCCACAAAGAGCGCGTCGATGAGCAGCTCAACGAGTGCCAGTGAGTCGCTGGACAGGGTGGCGATCAAAGCGAAAGGGATGAGCGGGATGACCGCGCCTAACATGCCGGCTGGCACTAGGTTGAAGAGGATGCGGCGCAGTGGGGCATCGAGTTCCCACATGCGTTCAGCCGTCATTCTGGTGAGCCCAAAGCGCCAGAACAGCACCAGTGCGACGAAAAGCAGGCGTGTGAATCCGGTTCCTAGGTTGAGTGCGAGCGTGGGCCCCAGAATCACGGCTGCCACGAACGCGATAACGCTCACGGCGGCGTTCATCAGCAGGGATGCGTAGAATCCTTTTGCGTAAAACATCAGGACTCCGTCTCGCAGCTGACGAACGGTTCGAACTGTGCGTGCGGAAGGGCCAAGTCAGCGGCGTTGACTTCGCGGGCTTCCAGTCCGG
The DNA here is from genome assembly GCF_000178455.1 of Brevibacterium mcbrellneri ATCC 49030. Classification (GTDB taxonomy): domain Bacteria; phylum Actinomycetota; class Actinomycetes; order Actinomycetales; family Brevibacteriaceae; genus Brevibacterium; species Brevibacterium mcbrellneri. The sequence goes on from NZ_ADNU01000039.1 coordinate 33,691, forward strand.
CTGTGGATTCGTGCATGAGGGCGTGCTTGGTGAACGCTTCTGACAGGTTTTCTACGTCAAGATCCGCCGAGGTGGCAAAGGTCGTTTCTGTGACCACCGCGGTGTCTCGGGTACGGTCGCGCATGGCTGAGTACGGGTTTGTGGCCGCTTTACCTTCTGCCACGTCCTTGTCGAAAAGACCGGTTTTTAAAGTGTCGACCTTTACACCTTGAACGATTTTCTGGTCCACGAGCGCTTTGTAGGCTTCACGGTTGGTGGTTTGTTTGAGATCTAGCGTGTAGGAGCGGACAATAAAACTGTCCCCCTCGGTTTTCACCTTGGTGTCGACAGTGGCTCGCTTGAAATCTGAAGCTTTGATGACGCTCAGATTCCACGCTTCTGAGGCGGGCCCGGAAAAGGTGAGCGAATATGGCGAGCCGTCTGGTGCTTTTCGCACGTCCATTCGTAAAGCACCTGTGATGCCCAGAGTGGCAGCTAAGCGGTTCAACGACGGGGTGTCGTCTGCGGGGAGCTGAGTGACTAACGTTTGGGTAGTGTGCTGGTCACGTACGTTTTGGCTGATGACACCTTCAGAGATTTCGCCGGATGTAAACCGGGCACCTTCTGCCCACGGTTCGGCAGACTCTTTGGACACGAGGCCCAACTTGCCCATGAGTTTGGTGAAGCCCTTGTACATCCCGTCAGTGGTGGGGCCTACCCCGGCGTCGATCGCGCGGGGCAGCGAGGTGGATTCGTCGTACACGAACCGTTTGGCTTGTTCTTGGTCTGAAAATGAGTAGATGTCCACTCCCCCGTGCTGTGACGAGGTGGCGATTTTCACGGCCCCGTTGACCACGCCGGCAAGGTGCATTGGCTGTTTTGCAGGCGCGGTGGTGGAAAACGATGTGAGGCTGGATGATATTGCCTTGTCGCGTCCCACACCTGAGCACTGTGGCATCTGCCCTACGCTGGTCGAGCAACCTTCGCCGGAACATAGGCCGTCTGCCAGGGAGTATCCCAGGGGGCGGGCTATTGGTGTGGCGATGATTGCAAGTCCCGTGAGCACCGACAGCATGACGGTTCGTTGTTTGCGTAGGCGACGCGGGTCACGCGCTTTGGTTTTGAGATTCCGCTGGCGCGTTGAGGACAGTTTCAGTTTCATGGCTTTCGCACTCTGTGTGGGGATTCTGGGGTACGGGGGCTATGTTTCTTCTGCCAGGATAATACGAACACCCTGGTGGATGCCCCACTGCTCCAAAAGTCCGGGGTTGGCCTCTAGAACGGCGTGAGCGTTGCGGACGGGCATGTGCATGGTCCATGGTTTGAGGTCTTTCACGGTGAGCACTTGGCCGTCTTTGTCGATGTACGCCACTTCAAGTGGGCGGTTAAACCCAATAGAGTGCACGGAGCTACATGGCACGATCATGAGCGCTTCAGCGTCACTAAAGAACAGGCCACGGAGGCGGCGAAGTGCGGTCCCAGCGAGTTGGACCGTGTAGTGGGTGCCTTGCGGGGTTGTGAGGCAAACTTCGCGGGCTTTTTTGTTGAGGTCTTTCATACGTGTTCTAGCCTTGTGCGGTGGGTGATGGCCGAGGTGTCGAAGAGTTGGGTGCGCTTGCAGACTGGGTGCGGTTCACTTTGATTTGCGCAGTATCTGCCACGCGGATGATGAGTTCGTCTGACTCCATGCTCACTTTAGGGAAGAAAGCAAACATTTCGATCGGCTCCCCACGAGCAACCGCATAGTCAACCGGGCTCATCGTTTGCGAACACAGACAGTTACCAGGCCCCGCCGTCACAGTGGTCGCCATCATGTTTGTTGTCTTATCCCACAGTGCCAGATTGCTCAGCGATGGAGTGGCGGGATACTCAGCGGTGAAGTTTTGCCCGAACGGCATTGTCTCGACTTTCGAATCCCGTTGGCTAAACGCGGATGCATCGTCTTGTCCGGATGCTGTACTTATCGCGACAGTCAATTTCAGAAAGTCTCCCTGCTCTTCCAGCGCTTTGACATCAAAATTCAGCTCAGGTGTACTTCTACCCTTAGGAGTGGGAAGGATGCCTGCAGTGATGCCCCCGTTCGATGTTGCTGATTTCATTTCTGGAAGGTCTTTGATTTTCTTGCCAGCGTCGACATTTGCATCGATCTGACCTTGAGGCGTGTAACTAAACGAGACGCGTCTGTTCTTCGCCTGGTTTTTCTTGATGGGGTTTCCTTTGCCGTCGCGGTTAGGCACGATCGGTTTTGTCTCACCGAATCCTTTTGTCTCTAACTGAATTCCAGCACCAGAAAGCTTAGGCTCAACGGCTTTTTTGACTGATTCCGCGCGACGCTCGGATAGGCCTTGGTTATATCCTTCATCACCTTCGTCATCAGTGTGGCCCTCGACCACAACCTTCTGGCCCTTCGCTGATTTCTTCAGCTCTTCAGCGACTGAATCAATCGTTTTCTGCGCGTCTTTGTTGAGTTTGTCCGAGTCAAACTCAAACAACACATCCGCACTCACGTTCAACGCAGAGGTATCACCTCGATTAGATACCGAAGCATCGGTTACAGATTCAGTATTCACATCCATCGGGATCCGCCTCTGCCCTACAGCACCAGAGCCGTAAACGTCAGGCAAAGCGTCTTGACCGATCTTAATGAAGTTAAAATCTACAAGCTCCGGAACGTCGAACTTCTTGCCACTACTGACTGTGACACCTTCAAGAACCGCTGCATTGTCGCCAAAAAACAGCGAAACTTCATCAGCCTCGGGCGCAGGGAAATCCGCGTAGAACAAACGCAACGACTTTGGCGCGGTGGACGTGTCGTCAATCTCTTCGGGCCCGTACGAGCACACGCAGTCCGTGTTTCGCGTGACTTTATCAGTGGCAGGCAGGTCCTTGGCCCGAGGTGGATTCTTAAATGAGCCATCTGCTAATTTACTTGTCCCCTGATAGGGCTCAATGAACTCATGAGCCTCAAAATCAGCAAGCCTCGTCCACGGGACGAGTTGTGAACGCCCTTTTTGACTAAGTAGCTCATCTGGCGCAAGGTACTGACCCTCCACCGGTGGCAACCAAGCCGCGACCATGCGCGCAGATTTACCATCAGAATCCAAAGACACCACTTCAAGCCGAGCCTTCGCCGGACCATCATCAGTAGGACGCTCAACCACTTTTTTCGCTAGCGGTTCGCCTAGCGTGTTCGGGCGCCAAAAACCGTCGCTCTCGATCATTTCGGGAGCGGGAGGCTGCACACCACCACCGCCACCGTCACCATTTCTCCCTATGCCAGGGATGCAACCAGAAAGAACCAACGCCACGACGGCCAAAACCGTCATGCCGCCCATGCGTGCCTGTGACAGGGAAGGGAACGCAACAAACTTCATGCAAACAACCTTTAGTGACGCTCGTCAGGGGGTGTACTCAAGCGAGTCACGGATACCGTTGACCATGGCAGGTGATACGCCCGTGCCAATAATTTCGACGCCTGCAACCTTCTCAGACTTACGATTCGACACAAACATCCACGTACCATTGACTGTCGCTTCCTCCTGCGTGGTTGTAAAGGAGGCTTCTACCCCAACATCGGCGTTCTTGACCTCAAGCTTTGACACCTTTTCAGAAGAAAAGTCTTCACCATACGGTCCGCCAAACATCGCTTCAGTTTGGATAACGCCCAGTGTCGAGTCAGCTTCCGCAGTACGGCCAAGATCGTCGCTGACACGGATAACGACTTTAGGGTCAGACGGGTTGTCCGTGAACGACTTCGTCCAACCGTCGGTCGGCTCGTAGTCAGGCACCTCGCTCACGCCGTCAGGAAGTTCAAACGTAATCGTGGACGCGCCAGAACGGTTGGAATTGTCATCACCCGGTTGACCTTCACCTCCGCCCAACCCGCAGGCTGACACAAGAAACACTGTTGTCACAAGAGGAATGACTCGTTTCAACACGTTCATCGCACTAAGGGGTGGAAGTCGGCTCAGAAGTGGACTGAGAAGGTGCACTACTTGGAGCGTCCGACTGTCCGGTCGAACCATTGCGGTTAAACTCCATCTGCGACATGCCACCAACACGCAGCGTAAGCGTGTCAGAAGTGATGCCTTTCTTGGGGAAGAACGCAAACATTTCTACAGCTTCGCCACGAGCTTTGTCCTTATCCGTTGGTCGCACAGACCGCGAGCACAGGCAGTCCAGTGGGCCGGCTGTCACCGAGTGAGCCAGCAGGTTGCTCGATTTGTCCCACAGCTGCATGTCGATCGTGGTGGGAGTGTCCCTGTAGTGAGTGACCGGGTTGTTTCCAAAGGCCATTTTTCCTTCAATGTTGGCTCCTTGCGTAAAAGCCCGTTCAACATCTTGACCAGATGCCGTTCGCAAGGCAAAAGTCACCTTCAAGAACTCGCCATACTCCTCAAACTCTTTGATATCTAGCTGCATTTCAGGAGCATCGGTATCTTTCGGAGACGGAACAATCCCACTGGCTATGGAGTCTGTGGAATCGCCTGGCTCCATCTTTTTCAGGTCAGAGATTTTCTTGCCAGTGTCCACGTTAGGGTCGATATCTCCTTGGGGCTTATAACTAAACGAGACCCTGCGATTTTTCGCTTGGTTCTTCTTAATAGCGTCGCCACCGGCAGTGCGGTTAGGAAGAATAGGTTGCGACTCCCCAAAGCCTTTCGTCTCAAATGAAATTCCCGAGCCCTTTACCTTTGGTTCGAGAACTTTTTTGACTGACTCAGCACGGCGATTCGACAGGTCGACGTTGTATTTTTCATCACCCTCATCGTCGGTGTGGCCTTCAATCGTCACCTTCTGGCCCGCCGCTGATTTCTTTAACTCATTCGCGATGCCGTCGATCAGTTTCGAATCGGAGTCTTTAACTTTGTCTGAGTCAAAATCAAACAAAACATCGGCGCTCACGTTCAATGCCGATGAGTCACCCCGGTCAGACACCGAAGTGTCCATGACCGATTCAGTAACAAGACTCATGGGGTAGCGCCTCTCATAAATTGCGCCGCCACCGTACGGGTTAGACAGGTCTTCTTGGTGGGCCCAACGGTAATCAATTTCTGTCAGTTTAGGTGCTTCATAACGCTGGTTCTCGCTGAGCTTCACATCAGTGAATACGGCAGCGTTGTCGCCAAAAGCAATGCCAACGGAGTCCGAGGACGGAGCCGGGAAGTCTGCGTAAAAGAGTGGGACGGATTCTGGTTTTTCCCCTTGGTATTCCTCAGTCTTGGGGATGTTTGAGCAAGTGCAGTTTGAGTACGCTCTTTGGAATTCGTCCGGTCCTGTTGGCTGGGGGTTGGGTTCGTTTTTGAAGTTGTCGGAGTACTGCAACTTTTCGCCCTCATAGGACGATAGAAGCTCGTGACTTTTAAAGTCGAGAAGACGAATGAATGGCATATCTGAAACTGTCGCAAGCTCAGTCTGAAGCTCAGACCCCTCAAGGTACTTACCCTCAACGGGTGGCAACCACGCCGCGACCATGCGCGCAGCCGTGCCACCAGAATCGAGCGACACCACTTCTAACCGAGCTTTCGCTGGACCGTCATCAGTAGGACGCTCAACCACTTTTTTCGCCAGCGGTTCGCCTAGCGTGTTTGGACGCCAAAAACCGTCACTCTCGATCATTTTGGGTGCAGGCGGTTGCTGACCGCCCCCACCGCCGTCACTTCCTCTACCCAAGCCGGGGATACAGCCGGTCAGGACCACAGTGGCAAGAATCAGTGTGGCGAGAACACTCAAACGGGGGCGGCGTACAGCGGGGATTATGAGGGGCTTCATAATGAAGGACTATAACGAACACAACCCGCAACGCAAACACAATTGAGCCGCTTTTTGATGCACTTTTCATGAATGACGAACGACATAGCACTAACGTTGTGTAGGCACACAAGCAATAGTGAGATGCCTTGTGAGCCGTCTAGACACATTCTGTTGATCCATACTATTGTTCTAGCTAAGACTCCCTTTCATTCCCAAGAGAACTGAAGAATGACCCCATCCCCAACTGTTTTGCATACGGACACGCTGGAGTTTGACGAGGTCGCAGACCGCATCAAACAGTGCCCTGACTCCAGTCGCTCTTTTTTTGTTGTCCCCATTGCACAGAAAAAAGAGCGAATCGCTCAAATCTTTAACGCTCGTGCCGTCAGCATGCACAACCAGGTCGTGGTCCATGTTTCCCAGCTATCCCCGCTAGGGATCACCGTTCTAGCCGATATGCTTCACGTTGCTAAAGAGTCACTTTCGACCGCGCAACTCGCAGCGTTTGCTACCGAGCTTGAAACAGCAATCACATGCAGCGCTTACCTCCGCTCCGTCACGAAATTGCAAGTATCACGAACCAATATGTGGCATCACGTGATGAGCTGGCTACCTCCAACGCGCTTCGTCGCCACGGCGCACGCGGGAGTACACTTCGCAAAGAAGTTTGACCAAGACGCGGAGTATTGGGAAGACAACGCTCACGAAGTTCTGTTCATAAGCGACTTACGGGAACAACAGTCAACCCTCAACCCACAGAGAATTGCTGAACTCGCGCAGGCTTCATCAGTGACAACCCGAAACGTACATGACGCGGGGTTCTGGGGCACCAAACCAGTTTTTGAATGGGTTTTTGCACCCACCGACCTGTGGGCGCACGTTGACAACATCAGGAATCGTTCAACGCTGTGCCCGTGGTGTTCCGAGCCTTATGTCCCCCCACGTTGCGCGGTTTGTAGCGCACCATCCCTGATTGGAGAAACTCAATGAACCCGAAGCAACGCAGGGGCCTACTCCTCATGATTGCGGCTACATTGCTCGCAATCATGGTCTTCATCGCAGTTGTCGTGTACGTGCAAAACGTCTCGTCTAAGGTGGGCCCCACAACCGAGGTGTACGTTGCAAAAGAGGACATTACTGCATTTCAACCTATCGAGCAGGACATGCTCGAAACTAAAACAGTCCCAAACCGTTACATCACGGAAGACATGGTCACGAGCCTTGAGCAGGTTGCAGGACAAAAGGCATCCGTAAAAATTTCAGCTGGTTCCTTCATCCAAACAGACGCCATCGAACCGGCATCTTCAATCGAAGACGGCCAACGTGAAATCTCGATCACCTTCGTTGGTGACGCTGGAGTTAGCGGGCGTGTTTCCCCGGGAGACAAAGTCGATGTCGTCGCTTCATTCGCGCGTGCACGCGAAAACGACCAAGGCGAAACCGCATACAAACGCGCCGACATTCCTTACAACGTTTCCGGAATCGTCGTGAGCAACGCGACCGTTGTCTCCGTCGGCCAACCGGTAGACCCAAATGCCGTTGTGGGAGCCGCTGACCAGTCTGGCGCTGAAGCTGAAGCAGTAGCGGTGACGTTCGCGGTATCGGTAGAAGAAGCCGGGCGTTTGTCCTACGCAGAAGCCTTTGCAGTAAGTATGCGCGTTATGCGAATTGGCAATAACGAAACTGGAACCAAGGTCAACGAATCCGACAAGTCCTTCGACGACCGTGATTTGCAGGGCACGATTTCTGGCGAAGGAGATAAGTGACAATGACATCCGCCGTGCTCATTAGTTCGAGTGAGGATCGAGGCACAAACATCCGTGCCTCACTGGGTGACGCAGGCCTCACAATCTACCGGCAGTATTCCTCGACGTCTGCGTTCCTGGCGGCACTGCCTACTATGTCCGATGAAGTCGACCTCATTGTGATCGACCAGGACGTTGAGCCTATCAACGCGTGGGACCTAGCTCGAGAAATCTCGATGCGTTTCCCTGCGCTTCCCACCGCGGTAGTGCTCGACTCTCCCACCCAAGCAGACTATGCCCGCGCAATGGATGCGAATATTCGGAGTGTCATTGCCTACCCGCTTGAGTTTGAAGATGTCCAGCGGAAAGTCCAGTCGGCTCTCGCCTGGGCAAAAACAGTTCGCACCGTAGTGTTCGACCGGACTGCTGAAGGGAGTTCACCCAGCAAAGCTGGACGCATGATCACACTGTCCGGTTCTAAAGGTGGTGTGGGAGTTTCTACAATCGCTACTCACCTAGCTCGTGAAGCAGCTAAAGCCGACCCCAGCAAAGCGATCGTTCTTGTGGACTTTGATCTGCTAAAAGCCGATCTATCAATCGTGCTGAACGTACCCCAATCACGCACTGTCACCGACATTCTTGGCGTAGTTGAGGAGCTGAGTCGGCAACAGATCCAGGATGTGCTGTACACATCTCCCGACGGATTCAGTGTCTTCTTCGGCCCCAAGAATGGTGAAGAGTCAGAGCTTGTAACAGAGCTAGTAACGCGGAAAATTTTTGGTCAGCTTCGCTCCCATTTTGACCTGGTCATTGTTGACGCTGGGTGCCACCTGAATGAAGCCAATTCGGCGGCCATTGAGATGGCTGACGACGCTTACATCGTAGCAACGAGCGATGTGCTCAGCCTCAGGGGTAGCCACCGGCTTGCACAGCTATGGAAGCGCCTGGGGATACGACCCACGGACAGCTCAAAAGTCATTCTCAACAAGGTCAACAAGAAACAAGACCTGCAGCCTGAAGCTGCCAAGAAGGTTGTAGGACTTCCTGTCATTCCTCAATACATTCCAGAATCAATTAGCGCAATTGAACTCGCAATGAACCACCGTGATCCAAGTCTTGTCACACCAGTCTGGTCGGCACGCGTCAAACGGTTGGGAGCAGAAATGGGAATCCTGCCTGAAGAACAGTTATCAGTTGCACCCCCTCCAGCCAAACCCAAGAAGCGCAAGACAAGGAAACGCAACAGAAAAGAGCGCGGACAAAGCACACTTGAGTTCGCCGGAATTTTCGTACTCTTCATCTTCATCGCCCTTGTAGGTTTTCAGTCAGTGCTGCTGGGCATGACCTGGATCTACGCGTCCGGAGCGGCTAACGAAGGTGCACGTGCGGCAGCGGTGAACGAATCAGCTGTGAGCGCAGCAGAAAGCCACACTCCAGCCGCGTGGCGCAAGAACATGTCTGTCACCCAGTCGCACGACTCAGTGCACGTAAGCATTAAGACGCCCACCATTGTTCAAATGAGCGAGCGTTACGCACTTATCATCAACACCTCAGCCGGAATCGTCAAGGAGGACTAGCGTGGTATCCCGACTGATCAAGCGGTCTCGGCAACAGGGTGCAGTTAGCCTGGAGTTTGTGGGAATGCTTTTTGCCTTCTTCATTATTCTTGTTACTGCTCTTCAAGCCATGCTTGCAGTGTTTTCTCTTTCGCAAGCTAACTCTGCCGCTCGTAATGCCGCACGAGCGGAAGTCCTCAACCCCGGTTCAGGAGTTACAGCCGCACAGCACGCAGTTTCTCCTGGATTACGTGATGCGGGTGTTTCGACATCGTGTAGCGGCACCCGAGTACACAACGGGTCAATCACGTGCAAGGTGACAGTTGCTGTCCCTAACCTGGGCACCGACTCTTCCCTGTGGTTGCCAACCCTAAAAGTCAGTCGTTCAGCAACACAACCAATCACAACGGAATAAGTGAATGTCACTACTCAAACGCGCCGAACAGCAGAGGCAGCTTAGGGGTACCCTTGGTACCGATAAGGACATTGACCCTAGGCAGTCGAGTTTCAACGAACAAGTAAGTTTCTACCGCCGGCTACTTCTTGAAGAAGTCGATCTGGAAGAACTTTCTAAGCTTGAACGTACACAGAGACGTGTCCGCCTGGAACGCATCCTAAGCCACCTGCTTTCACAACAAGGTCCGGTCCTTTCCGCACGTGAACGATCGCAATTGATACAACGCGTAGTGGACGAGTCTCTGGGACTCGGTATTCTCGAACCGCTACTGGCTGACGAATCAATCACCGAAATCATGGTGAACGGGCCTAACACCATTTTCGTTGAGCGTGCGGGGCGCCTTGAAAAACTTGACCTTTCGTTTAGCAACGACGAACAGTTGATGCAGGTCATTGACCGTATTGTTGCGGAAGTGAATCGGCGCGTTGATGAGTCGTCGCCCATGGTGGACGCTCGCTTGCTTACGGGCGAACGTGTCAACGTCATTGTCCCCCCGCTGGCGATGGATGGCCCCACCCTCACCATTCGACGCTTTCCCAAACCGTTTACCCTTGAGGACCTGCAGAACAAGGGGAGCTTTGATGAGCTCACCCGCGAATTCCTCATGGCGTGTGTCAAAGCACGTTTCAATATTGTGGTTTCCGGCGGTACAGGTACTGGGAAAACCACCATGCTCAATGCTCTGTCGGGCATGATTCCCGACGGCGACCGTATCGTCACCATTGAAGACTCGGCAGAACTCCAGCTTCAACAACCGCACGTCATTCGCCTTGAATCACGCCCGCCAAACGTTGAAGGTAAAGGTCAGGTGACTATCCGTGACCTCGTAAAGAACTCCCTACGTATGCGTCCCGACCGCATTATTGTTGGTGAGGTCCGTGGTGGTGAAACACTCGACATGCTCCAAGCGATGAACACGGGTCACGACGGATCATTGGTAACAGTTCACGCTAATAACCCGCTCGACGCGGTATCACGTCTGGAAACTTTGGCCAGTATGAGTGAGGTTAAGGTTCCGTTCGAAGCCCTCCGCGACCAAATTAACAGTGCTGTAGACCTCATTGTCCAGCTGGGGCGTGGAGCTGACGGTTCACGTCGTATGACCGAGGTCGCTGCTGTGACATCGGAAAGCCGCGAAGAATTCGAGCTTACGACCCTCATGAAATTTGAGTCGGAGCCTCTGACCGCTGACCGCGTAGTGCGCGGAAGACACGTGATGCGTCAGATTCCTGACAACATCGCCGACCGACTCTGGATCAGTGGTAACGGGCTTTCAGAAAACTTCGACATTTCACCCACCGCTGCGTGCAGGGGTGGTCACTGATGATGCTTGGGATTCTCCTCGGTACCCTCGCTGTACTGGTCCTGGGTTCGATCGGGCTTGTTGTCTTCGCGCTTGGAACCGGCGAACAGCACGACATCGTTCGCGCCGAACGGTCTGGCGGTACAGTGTCATTCCGCTCGTCCCGCATTTTTCCTGCAGATCGAATCTTCCGTAAAACGAGGTTTGGGGACAAACTCTCACAGCAACTTATTCAAGCGAATCTGCGTTCCATCACATCTATCGAGTACCTCCTCATTGCACTTCTCATCACTGCAGTTGTTTTCATTATCTTGAACCGCTACATCGCGATTCTCTATGCATTTCTACTTTCAGCACTCTTGCTTTTCGGGTTTTGGAAAGTTCTTGACGTGCTAAAAGAACGTCAGCGCGCAAAGTTCTTTCAGCAGTTGCCCGAATTCGCACGCATCATGGCGAACTCAACCGGCGCTGGATTGTCTATCCACACGGCACTTGGTGTTGCCGCTTCTGAACTTCCAGACCCTGCCAGCCGGGAGTTTTCCGCCCTCAAGCGCGAATTAGAAATCGGAACCCCTCTCGACATCGCTCTCGAACGCATGTCTGAAAGAATCTCCGGACGTGACCTCGATGTTTTAGTGAGTACCTTGGTGATTGCACAGCGATCAGGCGGATCCCTGATCTCTTCGCTTCGCAATATGAGCGACACGCTGGAGTTCCGCAAGGAAACCAAACGCGAAGTAAAAACGCTCGTTTCCCAGTCGAGCTATACGGGTTATTTGGTAGTGGCGTTTGGGGTTGGGTTCGTTCTTCTTCTTGCCAGTTTCAATGATGGTCTTCTGTTAAAACTCACCTCAACAATCATTGGACAGATTGCGATCGTCATCGCCACTGTCTGTTACGCAATTGGCCTTGTTGCTATTAACCGCCTAGTCAAGGTCAAGCTATGATCGTAGGACTGTTAGCGGGTCTCCTAGCGGCTAGTGCCGTCATTATTCTTTATCTTGGTTTCCGTGCTTATCGCACCGACCCACTGAGTAGCCTTTCTCCGGAAGACAGGGCGCTTATCAAAGATGAGACCCGCCTCAAACGACGTGCGGACGGTCCTGTCAAGCGCCTTGGCGCTCGATTAGGACCGAGCCTCGGTCGCTTGTTCGGGGGCAAGTATCCCAGCTGGGTAGAGTCAAAAATCCAACTCACCGATAAGAAGCAGTACCAGGACTTTACCGGGTTCATGGCTTTCAAAGGTTCAGTATTTCTGCTGTGCGCAGCAGGTGGTGTTTCTATATTCCTTGTCACAAAAGCACCACTCATTTTGTTCATATTTATCGCGATCGGACTACTTTTCCCTGATTTTGCACTCATACAATCTGGACGAAAACGCCAAGAGGCAATTGAAGATAGCCTGCCAGATTTTCTCGACGTTCTTGCCGTTACTGTTTCGGCGGGTCTCTCGTTCCGTTCTGCAATCGCGAAAGTCACCGAAAGAACGCAAGGACCACTCGCGGATGAGCTCAATACTGTTTTGCACCAGCTAAATATGGGCGAGACCGTTTATGATGCGTTTTCTGCACTTCGCAAGCGAACAACTTCAGAATCTCTAGACTCCTTTATTACGACACTCTTGCAAGCGGAAGAGCTCGGTGCACCTCTCGCTGACACACTGGCTACTATCGCATTAGATATGCGACAGACGACGGCCCAGCGAGCACGTCAAAAAGCTGCAAAAGCGTCCCCAAAGATTGCTGGAGTCGTAACAATCATCATGGTGCCGGGAACTATGGCCCTCATCATGGTTTCTGTCTACTTCGTGGCAGGACTCGACGAGCTGAGCTTTTAACGTGGTCACGACGAAGCACCGGTATAGCGATAGAGGCACCAGAACACTCGAGACGAAGAGCATCACAACTCAACTCGGAAAATTCATCATCGTGTTAAGGATGGTGCTTCTATACCCCGTTCTTATTGCTTGGGGGGATTCAGAGTACGCATTCTGGGAAACAGCAGGGGTAGTCGTACTAGCGTCTGTCTCCCTTATCACTTTTTCCTTTTGGGACAGTGTAGTCACGTTCGCTGTAAAACATCCTTTGGCAGTCAGCATCGACATTTTTATTTCAGTTTTAGTCATGGCGCGAGCTGGATCAAGTTCGTCATATTTTCTCTACTTGGGTGCAACTGCGCTCCTCATTGGTCTGCTTGTCGATGGAGTTAACCGCGTAATTCTGACCGGCCTGCTCATTGCGGGTTTCCTTCTCATTACACTCACGAACGGATCACCAAACCATACCTCTGCGCAACAAGTCGTAAGTGACCTTATTTCAGCGTCTATTATCGTTCTTTTTGTCATTTTGGGAGCACGGATGCGCACGCTCCAAGCCCAGGTCAATACAGCATTACAACTCGCAACCCGCAACGCTCGGGAAGCTGCTCTGGGAGAAGAACGTTCACGCATCGCCAGAGAGCTTCACGACTCAACAGTCAAGTCGCTTGTTGGTATTTCGCTCTTATCCGACACAATTCGGAAGCAACCCGACGCCAGCGCCCGGCTGGCACAAGCAATTAAAAATGCTGCCGAATCTGCTGTCGACGAATCACGACAATTATTGAGCAATCTTCGAAGTGGCACTTCAGATAATTTCGAAAAGCTCCTTCGTGCCGGACTCGATGAAATCGAGGTCGTTCATGGTATTTCAGTGGAGCTCGTAATAAATGGATGCGAGGTCAGCACCGAGCATGCGCATAACGTCGAAAAGATCATTATCGAAGCGGTTACGAACGCGGCACTGCACTCGGGTACTGACAGAGTACGCGTCGCTTTCACACAATCCGATACACGCATGCGAGTCACAGTGACTGACTACGGCGAAGGCTTTCGTGTACGCCAGAAAAGAGAAGGCCACATAGGTTTAACGAGCATGCGTGAACGCGCCACTGATATTGGAGGAACACTCGCAATCAGTTCAACTCCCGGAAAGGGCACAGTCGTGCTGCTCGATATCAATCAAGAGCAAGGAGAGGCATATGTCTAAGAGCATTCGCGTAGTAATCGCCGACGACAATGGAATTGTTCGTATGGGTCTCGAATCCCTTCTTGCAGCCACCGACTCCGTTGAAGTCGTCGCATCAGTGGAACACGGATCTCTAGCGGTGAAGGCAGTCGAAGAACTCAAGCCTGACCTGTGTCTCTTGGACGTACGCATGCCGGTGATGAACGGAATCGAGGCAACCAAAGAAATATCGAAAACGTGTAAAGTGCTCATGCTGACACACAGTGAAGATGCCGAGAATGTAACTGCCGCAATATCCAATGGCGCCAGTGGCTATGTTGTCTATAGCGAGCTAAATACTGATTATATCTACCAAACGATGCAGTCAGTTCTGGCGGGCGCCATGGTTGTTTCCCCTACTGCCTCAAGCGCATTGTTGAGCCCCACCCCCCACGTCGAAGAGCACTTAGATAAGAATGTGAGCGAACCCAGCAGTGCCACAGTTCCGTCTCCTACCGATCAGTTCGGACTCAGCCGACGCGAAACTGAAGTGATGGTTTTAGTGGCAGATGGACTCAACAACCGCCAAATCGCCGAAAGCTTTTTTCTAAGCGAGAAGACCGTGAAGAACCACATCAACCGCATATTTGCCAAAATGAACGTCACATCACGCGCTGAAGCGGTCAGCATATGGCTCAAACGATGACGGGCCCGTGGGCCCAAAAAATAACTGGGCCCGACATTGGGCCCGTACGCCCTCGAACTGGGCCAGCATATGCGGAATAGTTAAACATGTCAGACAGAACGTCAGGCACACCCTCAACCCGGACATATCTCGAAAGGTACATCATGAACAAGCTCGAACTCATGGCTCACAAGGTAGACGTTAACGCTCGCGCATTCGCTGAGCTCGCAGTCGAAAAACTCCAGGAACGCCGTGAAAACGGACAGGGAACCATTGAATACCTCGGTATTGCAGTACTCATCTCCCTGCTTGTTGCAGGATTGGTTGGAGCATTCAAGACTGACATCGCGAATGCACTTAAGGAGAACATCGTGAACGTCATCTCCAACATTTTCGGAAACACTCAGTAAGACCGCTTACTAGAACCTGAGTGAACATATGAAGTTTCGCTTAAAGCGCGAGGACGGCCAGGTCTCCCTGGCCGTCCTCCTGCTGTCAGTGTTGGTTATCGCCGCCGCGGTCGGAGCATTTATCTTCGGTGAGGCGAACGACTCACGTACGCGTGCACAAAAAGCCGCAGACGCTTCCGCACTCGCCGCAGCACGCGACGTGCGAGAACGCTTCATCCCCGCGTTTGCACGTGCGCACATCCCACCGCCTCCTGTTGCGGGCCCCGCAGTACCAGCGAATCCAACCGTGGTGCTGTCTCCATTGGGCGAGGTGGGACGCCACGGTGCTTTCACGTTTGCCCAGAAAAATGAGTCCCAGCTTTCGCGCTACGTCGCCCAAGGAAACCGGTTCGAAGCAAACGTGCAGTCCAACAAGCGCGAAGTTGGTTCACCAGTGGGGTCTCGTGCGCGCAAAAAGATCAGTGCTCCAGGCGATGCCGTAGCGAAGATCAAAACAGAAAACGTACACTGCTATTCGACGAACATTAAGCGCGCACCAACGAAACCATTCCACGTTTTGTCATGGTCGATGGTGTGTTCCGGCAACGGCCACACAGCCCGCGTCAACTATTTCGGAGCAACCACAACTTTGAGTGACATTGACTCACGCAAAAAGGAGTGGCGTCGTGTGTTTGACATCAAACTCGACAAGTAGTTAGTTTGACTTACCATACTTCAAACACCAACATGGGCCAGGTTTTCCTGGCCCATGTTTTATTCCATGCGAGCCGTTTACCCCAAAGCTAGAGCCGCAAAAACAGCACCCAGCATTGTGACGGCAAACAAGTACCACCCCAGCTTGGGGACATTCACCGGTTTCCGTTCACGCGTTTTCTTGTGCTTAGCTCGTTGCCGCTTCGCCTTCTTAGGTTTCGATGCCTTACCAGGTTCGCCACTCTCAGATGACCGACGCTGTTGCGGGTTCAGCCACGGGTTATCGGAATCAGCCTCCGCCGCCGGGGGTTCTTTGGGCTTGGGCGGGGCTGCGGGTTTTGGAGGAATGTGTGGGGAGTTCACACCACCGATTCTAGCGGTCTAGCTACTGTGCGCGAACAGGGAGCGCATTTCCCACTCCTCGGTGAACATGTCAAACGCGATCCGTGCCGATTCCATGTCGTCAGAATCCAACGCGTCCAGCCAGTCGAGCACCAGTTCCGCCCCGGTGTGCGGCCACTGCACGTCGCTCATCCCACCTAAGTCCAGTTCCAGAATGGACCCCATGTCAAAGCTGTCCAACCATTCCAGGAAATCGGACACCGATTCCGTGAAAAACTCGGCTTGGGACTTGTTGCGCAGAATGTCCAGCGCCCATTCGGTTCTAGCCGAGGCCGTCAACATTTCCGTTCGGATCCTCACCCGCACGGCGCCGTCGGGTTGCTCTTCTTCAACTATCGTATCGGTGTCCGGGTCCACGGCCAGCCACCAGATTGGTGGCACATCCCAGGCCGAGGTGCGGGTAAAGACTCGGTCGTCCACCTCGGAGTTCATCCAGTCGACCCGGCGGACGTGCGCCCGCCTCCGTGCCACTTTTGGCACCATCGCGTCGAGTTCAGCCCGAGGTGTTGTTTCCATGAGAATGTCGAGTGCTTGCCACCCACGGACGTCATCCTGCACCGGGCACACCCTGTCACGGTTGTCTCCTGCGTCTTCACCAGACAGCACCAGCGGGGCGTCTCGAAATCTGGAAGGCACGGGGTCTGGCGGCATCGAAATGAGCCGACGATCTGCGTCAGCGCAGACCAGATCTTCTAAACCTGCCCTGTGAGGAATGGCTCCGCGATGTGCGTGTGAATAGACTTCTACAGGCTCAAACACGCGCAAATGAATAAGATAGTCACGCTGATAGGGCATACGTGCATGCTATCGACAAGTGCAGTTTTTGCACACCGAGGGCCCCGCAATTGTGTCTCAGTTTTTCCTTGGAATGCTCTTTGCCAAATGGCCTTTATCGTTGCTTGACGCTAGACTTTTGTCGAATACTAACAAGAGATCTGCCAGGGCACAGCCACCTCAAAGCCCTGGAACACAAAGATAAGGGGGTCGACGTCTGTGGGTCGCGGCCGCGCAAAGGCAAAACAGATCAAGGTAGCCCGGAAGCTCAAATACTACAGTCCGGAAACTGACTTGAACGCACTCCAGCGTGAACTCGGTGCAGGATCTGTAAGCTCAGACAACGACTACGACGAGTACGACGAGGACCCGGATTACGCCGAGTACGCAGACAAATACGCGCACTACGACGAAGAAGAGGAAGATTCCGAGGTCAACAACTGGCGTTAAACATGACGCATCACGTGTGTGGGCCCAGCCAGAACGGCTGGGCCCACACACGTTTTCACGCAATGATTTCAGGCATGCACCCCGCCCCCGGGATGCGCCTGTTTTAGTCAATAAGAACGGCTGCTCCGCCGTCTACCCCTTTAGCACCCTGCACGTAGTCGGGGTTCTCACGGTACTCACCGGTGTCGCTGACAACCTCACCCAGGTGCCACGCTCCCGGGTAGGCGGCAACGACCTCGGCGGCACGGGCACTATCCACCACAAGGACCATGCCAACGCCTAGGTTCCACGTGCGTTCACGGTCAGCGCGTGGCACGTTCCCCAGATCACCCAGCACGTTAAACACCGCAGGGACGTCCCACGTGTCACGTTTCATGACCGCCAACGTGCCAGCAGGTAGAACACGCGCAACGTTTGCAGAAAGCCCTCCCCCGGTCACGTGAGACACGGAGTGGACCGCACCGGGTACGCGTTCGTACAGGCTCAGAAGTTCACCCGTGTACACCTTGGTTGGTTCCAGGAGCTCTTCACCCAAAGTACGACCAAAGTCGGCAACGTCACGGCTGAGTTCCCAACCGGCGTCAGCGATGATGCGACGCACCAGCGAGTAGCCATTGGAGTGGATACCAGAGGACGGCAGACCAATAATCACATCACCGGCGTTGACCTTGTGGGCGCCCAGCAGATCGTCCGCTTCAATAGCACCGGTGGCGGCACCGGCCACATCGTACTCATCTGGCCTCAAAAGCCCGGGGTGTTCAGCGGTTTCGCCGCCCACCAAAGCAACGTCCGCTTCTTTACAGGCTTCTGCAATACCACGCACGATCCCGGCAATACGTTCAGGAATGACCTTCCCGCACGCGATGTAGTCAGTCATGAACAAAGGCTTGGCACCTGAGACCACAATGTCGTCAACGACCATGCCCACCAGGTCATAGCCAATCGTGTGATGAATGTCCAAGGCTTGAGCGATCGCCACTTTGGTTCCCACACCGTCAGTGGAGGTGGCCAACAGTGGACGCGTGTAGTCCTTGAGGAAGCTGACGTCGAACATGCCAGCGAAGCCACCCACTTGGCCAAACACGTGTTCGTTGTGTGTTGCGGCAACCGCTGATTTCATGAGTTCAACAGCCCGGTCACCGGCTTCGACGTCGACACCGGCTGTTGCGTAGGTGGTCTGTTTCTGAGTCATGTCAGCACTCCTTTATATGTTGTCTGGGAGCGGAATTGGGTAGGTTCCAGAGAAACACGCAGTACACAGTTCGGCTGGCTTCTGCTGGGTGGCTTTGATCATGCCGTCCATGCTGATATAGCCCAGTGAGTCAGCGCCTAGGGACTGACAGATTTCGTCAGTGTTGAGTCCGTTGGCAATGAGTTCGGCGCGTGATGCAAAGTCGATGCCGTAGAAGCACGGCCACTTAACCGGCGGAGATGAAATGCGGATGTGGATTTCCTTGGCCCCGGCTTCGCGCAACATTCGCACCAGGGCGCGTTGGGTGTTTCCGCGCACGATCGAATCGTCCACAACCACCAAACGCTTACCTTCGATGTTTTCGCGTAGCGGGTTGAGTTTGAGTCGGATTCCTAGTTGCCGAATGGTCTGTGTGGGTTGGATAAATGTACGTCCCACATACGCGTTCTTCATGAGGCCTTGGCCATAGGGGATCCCGGATTCTTCCGCATATCCCACAGCGGCAGGGGTTCCCGATTCGGGAGTAGCGATGACTAAATCAGCCTCAACCGGGTATTCGCGGGCCAGTTCGCGTCCCATTTCGGTGCGTGCGGCGTGTACCGTTTTGCCTTCGAGCACACTGTCTGGGCGTGACAAGTACACGTACTCAAACACGCAACGGGCAGGCGTGGGATCGGCAAAACGGTGTGACCTTAAGCCTTCTTCGTCGATGACGATGAGTTCACCGGGTTCTACGTCGCGCACAAATGAGGCACCCACAATGTCCAGTGCCGCTGTCTCCGAAGCGACGACCCAACCGTGTTCAAGACGACCCAAGGACAGTGGTCGTACACCCCACGGGTCACGGGCCGCGTACAACCGGTTTTCTTCCATGAACACCAGGCTGAACGCGCCGGTCAGTTTAGGGAAGAGTTCAAGAGCGGCTTCCGTGAGGTTGTCACCTTCGGTCGATGCGAGGAGTTCAGTGACCAGCGAGGTGTCGTTTGAGGAGTCGCGGAACTGGCGCGTGCGTTTTTCTTTTTGGGTGGCTTCGCGCACGGTTTCTTGGTGCATGTGGCGACGGTCGTCAGCCAGTGCTTCCAGCTCAGCAAAGTTGGTGAGGTTTCCGTTGTGCGCAAGCGCCACAGTGCCAAATGGTGTGGGCCCCAGTGTTGGTTGTGCATTCGCCCACGTGGATGAACCGGTCGTTGAGTAGCGGGTGTGTCCTACAGCCAGGTGCCCGGGCAGAGTTTCTAGGTCACTTTCGCTAAAGACCTGGGATACCAGTCCCATGTCGCGGTAGACCAGAATTTGCGACCCGTTGCTTGCTGCAATACCGGCGGATTCTTGCCCGCGGTGTTGCAAGGCGTAGAGCCCAAAGTACACAAGTTTGGCGACTTCTTCGCCGGGCGCAAACACTCCGAACACGCCACATTCGTCTTGGGCTTTTTCGGTAGGGTCTATCTGATCTGTGAGGAGTCCATCTGCACGTGCCACGTGACTATTGTTCCACAGGTGGTGTGCCAGGTTTGGCGCCCGAGGTGTCAGCGCCTGTGTCAGTGTCCTCCGGTCCCGAGGTGTCAGAGACTTCCGAGGTCTCAGGCGCGTCTGTGGTGTTCTGGGGTTCGGTCACCTTTTCGTATTTCGCGTTTACCGTATACGTTTTTGCGTTTTTGACAGACGAACGGTCAATGATGAGGGCCACGAGAGCCCCTAAGAATCCACCTACGATACCCAGGAACGCCATGAGGATTCCTAGCATCGCGGCTTGTGAGTACTCTTGCGTGAGTGTGCTGGTATCGACGGGTAAGAACGCCAGAATACCGGCGATGATGAAACCGACGATGACCCCTAGACCTACGAAAACTGAGTAGCGGGGGCTACGGCGAACGGTGACGTCTACTGTGTCCTTCATTCACTTCCTCACTGAGATGACCACACAAGTCTACCTGGAGTGAAAAACTCGCACGTCGACGGTGTACCCGCCGTTTCGCCCCGTCTCGCTATACCTTCATCACCACGGTCTTTGTCTGGGTGTATTCGTCTAGAGCCTCGATGGATTTCTCGCGCCCATACCCGGACTTCTTGAACCCGCCAAAAGGCAGTTCCACTCCCCCGCCAGCGCCGTAGGTGTTCACAAAGACTTGGCCAGCGTCAATGTTGTTAACCATGTGGTGTGCGCGTGAAAGGTTCTGAGTCCACACGGCGCTCACTAGGCCGTATTCGGTTCCGTTGGCGAGCGCAAGAGCTTGTTCATCGCTGTCAAAGGACATGACCGCTACGACTGGGCCGAATACTTCATCCTGCGCGATTTCACTTGCCGGGTCTACCCCGTCGACAATCGTGGGGGCGAAGAAAGCGCCACCCTTCACATCGTCGCTGAGCCCTTCGGGCGCAGATCCTCCGCACACCACGGCTCCACCTTCGAGCCGGTTGAGGAACCCGTTGACTCGTTCAAGTTGTTTGGCAGAAATCAAGGGTCCCAGATCAGGGTCGTCAGTTCCGCGCCCAATGGTCAAGGTGCTCATGGTCTTAGCCATTGCGTCTACGACCTGGTCGTGCACGTCGCGGTGTACCAAGAGTCGTGACCCCGCTGAGCACGTCTGTCCTGCGTTCTGCACAATCGAGCGCACCAGGCTGGGGATTGCCGCGTCAATATCGGCGTCTGGGAACACGATGTTGGCGCTCTTGCCACCCAGTTCCAAAACAGTGGGAACAACGCGGTCAGCTGCCGCGTGCGCAATGAGCGACCCTGTCTGAGTGGAGCCCACAAACCCTAAATGCGCAACCCCTGGGTGGGCTGCCAAAGCTGCTCCCGCCTCGGCCCCTAAACCCGTCACCGTGTTAAAGGCGCCTACCGGGAACCCTGCTTGGGCAACCAACTCAGCGAGCAGCACGGTTGAACGTGGGGTCTCATCGGCAGGTTTTGCAACTGCACAGTTCCCGGTTGCCAGGCTGGTGGCAACCGCACGGCCCACCAACTGCAGCGGGTAGTTCCACGCGACAATGTGCCCAGTGACACCGTAGGGTTCGCGGCGCGTGTACGCGTGCATGCCGTCGCCTAAGGGAATCGTGCGCCCGTAATACGATTCGATCGCGTGGGCGTAAAACTCGAAGTAGCGAGCGCACACGTCAACATCCGCATACGCCTGTGTGCGTGGCTTACCGGTGTCTTCGCTTTCGATGCGCGCCAGTTTTTCGCGGTTTTCTTGAATGAGCCGTCCAACGGCGACGAGCAGTTTGGCGCGTTGTTCAGGTGAGCTGGTTTTCCACTCTTTTTGGGCTCGAGTTGCCGCCACAACCGCCTGGTCGACTTCGTCAGCGGTACTGCGCCCGACTTCCCCAAGTTCCCGCCCCGTTGCGGGATCGATGTTGGCATACGTGTTGATCGACGGGACATGCCGACCGGCAATGAACGATGTTGTGTGATGGGTCATACCGCCCATTGTGGCACCCGCTCGCGGCGAGAGCTTGCGTGTTTCACAGTGTGTTCACGGCCACAGTGGCAAGTGTTCGCCGAGGTCGGAGCGGGTTCCCGTGGCACTCACCCGGGCTGCGTCTACGGCTTGGGCCCAGGTGAGTGCGCCGGTCACGAGTGCAAGCCACGTGTCGGCGTCGGTTTCGACGACATTGGGTGGTGTGCCACGTGTGTGGGTGGGGCCTGCGATGCACTGGGTGACGCCAAACGGCGGGACACGCACTTCGACGGTGTTTCCGGGCGCGCGGGTTGCCAGTTCTTCCAGGCTGTAGCGCACGGCCGTTGCAAGAGTGGTGCGGTCCGGTGCGTCAGTTGCCCGCCAGTCGTTTAGAGCTCTGCGCCCGGCTTCAACCTTGATACGCCTGCGGTTGCTCATGCGCGCCTCTGCAACACCGCGTAGAGGTCTGCACCGGCGCTGATGCTTCCCACGGTTCTGGTGTTGCCATCGGGGTTTGTTCCACCTGTAATGGCTGGCGTGACGTGGGGTAAAACATTGAGCACGTCACGGGCGTCCAGTGCGCCAATGTGCGCCAGGAGTTCGAGGGCCACAAAGGTTGTCGCACGGCCCGAACCGTCCAATGCTTTGACTGCCACACAGTAGCCTTCGCGCGTTCCCATGACCAGAACACCTTCAGCGCCGAACTTAGCGAACACCCCCAGCTGTTCAATCGCCACGGTGTTGGGTCTCCCCTGACCTTCGATCGCCCACGGGTTGTCCAACACGGCCTGCACTAACTTTTTACCCGAAAGGGTGCGGCCCGCGGTAACTTTTGAGACACCTCGGGCGAGGCCGACCAGGGACACCGCGTGAACGGGAGCACCGCAGCCATCCACACCGGTGAAGGCGGGTGCTTCGCCACAGTATTCGGTGACGGCTTCGCGGACTCGCTGTTGGATGAAGGAGTCCGGGTCGAGGTACGCATCGGTTGGTTCGCCCGCATGAACCTGCGCAGCCATGAACGCTGCGTGTTTTCCAGAACAGTTGAAGAACACCGGCGACGGGTTGTCCCCCACACGACGGCGATTGGCCGGATCAGCGGGGAGAACACTGGGGCACTGCAAGTCAGCTGCGGTGAGACCAGCCTCGCGCAGCATCCGCTCAACCACCTCGATGTGGCGTGCTTCAGCCCGGTGAGAGGCGCTCGCAAGGACAAGCTCAGGGCCGTTGAGGGCCACACCTGCTTCTAACACGGCGATCGCTTGGAGTGGTTTGAGGCAGCTACGGGTTAAGACCGGGGCGGTGGGGTCGCCCAAGCTCAGAACTTCCGCCCCGTCCGGATCGACCACCACGGCGACCCCGGCGTGACGTGACTCGATGAAGCCACTGCGCTCCACGATCGCGAGTTCGGCTGCGCGGTCGAGCGTCAGCGTGGCAGGTGTAGAAGTCTGTTGAGAATCAGAGTGTGTTGTCACGCTTCTACTCTAACCATCTGGTGTCGCGTGCTCCTTCTAATCGCGTGGGGCCAGACGATAGGCTTAGAGCGTGAAGGTTTTAGTTATTGGTTCTGGTGCCCGTGAACACGCTCTAGTGGCTGCTTTGTCGCGCGACCCCATGGTGCACACCGTGATCGCCGCCCCGGGTAACCCCGGAATCGACGTGATGTGCGAAACCCGCCCCGTTGACGCGACCAATCCCCAAGCGGTGACCTCTCTTGCTCAGGAATGCGACGCGTCGCTTGTGGTCATTGGGCCAGAGGCCCCTCTGGTTGCAGGAGTGTCCGACGCCTTGCGAGACGCCGGTATCGCCGTTTTTGGCCCGTCTCAGGCAGCGGCTGCGCTCGAAGGCTCGAAAGCCTTCGCTAAAGAAATCATGGACGCTGCCAAGGTGCCAACGGCGGCGTCGGTGGCAGCGACCTCGGCGCAGGAAGCCCGCGAAGCCCTCACCCGCTTTGGTGCCCCTCACGTGGTGAAAGCTGACGGCTTGGCTGCGGGGAAGGGCGTTGTTGTCACCCGCGATTTCGACCAGGCCCTCAACCACGCAGTTGCGTGCTTGGAAGAGTCCGACCGGGTGGTGATCGAAGACTTTCTTGACGGTCCCGAGGTGTCCCTCTTCGTGGTCTGTGACGGCACCACGGCCGCGCCACTGGCTCCCGCGCAGGATTTCAAGCGGGCACTGGACGGCGACCAGGGGCCCAACACGGGCGGCATGGGCGCGTATTCGCCACTGCCCTGGGCATCCGATCACCTGGTTGACGAGATTGTGGAGCAGGTGGCTCAGCCGGTTGTCGATGAGATGGCTCGGCGTGGGACTCCGTTTGTGGGGTTGCTGTATTGCGGGCTGGCGCTGACGAAGAACGGCATTGAGGTCGTTGAGTTCAACGTGCGGTTTGGGGATCCGGAAACACAGTCGGTGCTTTCGCGTTTGCAGACTCCGCTTGGTGCGCTTTTGCTTGCTGCGGCGCAGGGGCGGTTGAGTGAGTACTCGCATCTGGAGTGGAGTACGGATGCGTCCGTCACTTTGGTTCTTGCTGCTGCGGGTTACCCCGCGTCGCCGCGTAAGGGTGACCCGATTGCCGGTTTGGAAGAAGCTGGTGCTGTTGACGGTGTCATGGTGTTGCACGCTGGAACCGCGGTGAATGATCAGGGCGAGGTGGTGACCAATGGTGGTCGTGTCCTGTCAGTCGTGGCTAACGCGCCTTCGTTGCAGGAGGCACGAGAACTGGCGTACCGCGCTGGTGACCTGATCACGTGGGAAGGCAAAACCTACCGCAACGACATTGCGTCAGCTGCCGTGCAGGGTTCTATTCGCGTGCCGGTGGCCGCGGGTTCCGGCGAGGTTGAAAGCGTTGCTGAGAACGACTCGGAAGGTGCGCACGCACCCCGCAGCACAGTGGCGTGGTGGGCGTCTCAGGCGCCGCAGGTT
This sequence comes from Brevibacterium mcbrellneri ATCC 49030, assembly GCF_000178455.1. GTDB lineage: Bacteria > Actinomycetota > Actinomycetes > Actinomycetales > Brevibacteriaceae > Brevibacterium > Brevibacterium mcbrellneri. The sequence goes on from NZ_ADNU01000039.1 coordinate 58,395, forward strand.
CCTGGCTGGACGCACGTGTACTCAGGAAAGGTGCGCGATCTATACATCCCTGTTGAGGCTACAAACATGGATGACGCAGACCGCTTGCTCATGGTTGCGTCTGACCGGATTTCTGCGTATGACCACGTGATTCCCACGCCTATTCCAGATAAGGGGAAGGTTCTCACTGGCCTGACCGCGTGGTGGTTTGATCAGGTGACTGACCTGGTTGGTAACCACGTGTTGACGGTTGATGTTCCGGCCGAGGTGGCCGGCCGTGGAATGATCGTCAAACCCTTGCGTATGTTCCCGGTTGAGTGCGTGGCGCGTGGCCACCTCACTGGGTCTGGGCTCAAGGACTACCAGAGGACTGGGGCAGTGTGCGGCAACGAGCTGCCGGAAGGCTTGGGCGAGGCATCTAAGTTAGAGCCCGCAATCTTCACCCCGGCAACCAAAGCTGAGTTGGGTGATCACGATGAGAACATCACGTTCGACCAAACGGTTAAGTTGCTTGGTGACAGTGACGCGGAGGCGCTGAAGTCGCTGACGCTGGCTCTGTTTGAGCGTGCCCGGTCGATTGCGGCGGAGCGCGGAATTATTTTGGCTGACACCAAGTTTGAGTTCGGCCTTGATTTCACGGACCAGATCGTGTTGGGTGATGAGGTTCTGACGCCTGACTCGTCACGTTTTTGGGATGCGGAAGGTTTTGTGGAGGGGCAGTCGCAACCCAGCTTTGACAAGCAGTTTGTGCGCGATTGGCTGACTAGTGAAGAGTCTGGGTGGGACAAAGATTCTGGCATGGCACCACCTCAGCTTCCTACCCAGGTGGTCGAGGCTACCCGTGCCCGTTATATCGAGGCGTTTGAGAAGCTGACAGGGCGAAAATTCCCTGGATAGGCCTCGATAGTCGCGGGCGCAACCGTTAGGGTGTGAAAAAATATCGCCCGCTTTTACGCTTACACACTGTTGCAGGTACTGGTTCGCGCAACCAGTACCTGTAATAGTTTTCCTTCATTTGCCGGATAGCGTCTTGTTGCTCACGAGGATCTGTGCTGTTGATTTTGGGTTCAAATACATTGATCACACGGCCTCCGTTCGCGAAGACTTGCTGACGAATGTTACGTGGCACCCAGCGGGTGTCTTGACCCCAACCGTCGACTATCATTTCGCCTGACTTCAACTTGGCAACCACTCGTGTGCTCAGAGGCGCAAAATCACCTTTAAGTCGCGCGTGGTTGGTGACGCTGATGTCGACGGCGACAATATGCCCGTCTTCTTGCCACTCTTTTCTATCCCACAGGTTACGAATTCGGTAACCGAAAAGCCTCCACCCGATAAAAATCACAGCGATTACAGGGAGAGCGCCTTTCCACCATTCGAGTATGGATTCCATGAGTAATCAGCTTAGTAGGCCGGGGCTTCCTGCTCGACGTCATACCCGTAACCAAACACCAATATGCGCACCATGGCGCTCACAGCAAAACCCATGCCTGCCACTACGAGGTACAACAGGAGTGCCAACAGGTAGTAGCCAAGCGCTCCCAACGCTCCTCCGAGCGCAATTGCGATCACAATCTGGGTTAATCCCATAACTAATGTCGGCACAAAAACTAGACTCAAATGTTCAACGCTAAACACTGGAGACAAGCGAGCGTGCCACAGATCTACAACTATCGCCGCTACAAAAGGACACAAGAAAAAGAGCAAGCTGCGATTAGAGGTGACCAACATGGTCACCACAACATTCACCACAGCGTAAGCTACCATCCCGCCCAGGAATGGCATCAAATATGACCGCACTTTTCCTACTCTTTGCTCTTGTCGTACTTAGCGTTTGCGATAATGTTTTTCGCATCGTCTTGCGAAATGCCTTCTCCACGGAAGCTGATCAGCTCCATCGTAGAAACGTTGCCAGTTTCGCGGTTACCAGCAGACATAAAAAGTCCGTCCCAATAATCACCATCAGCGTCCTTGACCTCAAAGTATGCGACTTGAGCCTCATCCGCGCCTTCAACGTCTACCTTGTCCACACCTCGCGGGCTAATCTCGGCGGAATTTCCTAGAACGTTTCCGTACAGCACAGCTTGATTTGTAGCGTCTACATGTGGACTCTCACCAGTGTTTTTCGTGAGCCTAAGTTGGGTCGTCAGCTCTGTATCACTGTCACGTGCCCCCACGACCCACGGGTCTTTGATGTTTTCAGGATCACTTGCTTTGTCGAACTTCACCCAGTCTTTTGGGACCTCCACTGTGAGTGGCCCGGAGCTTATTTCCAGTACGTCTGCCTTCTTTGATGATGAACCGACCAAACCAGGGTCTTCACCACCGCATCCGGCCATACTTAACAGCATGGCGCTAACTGCCGCAATGGATACCATGAACGTCCCGAACTTTTTCATTTTCGCATTCCTTCGAATTCATCTACAAACATTTTGTGTTCTTCACGCGCTTGCGTCCACCGTTTTCGTCAGGCACCCACGTATGAGCGTCTTGAAGCTCTGCGGTCGATGAGGTATTGCTATTCTCGTACCCCGCGCCAACGCCCAAGACCTTTACGCCAACACTTAGCCCGTCAGACTCGTTTGTGTTCTTCATAGTCATCTCGTTGAGCTTGACGTTTGGACTCTGCATGTACTCAGCCATTGCCTTTTGTTCAGGCGTGCTACCGATTAGTTTCCCTTTGGAAAGATCTTCGAGGTTGGGAATGCCACCTGGGTTCTGCATAAAATCCGTCACGACTTTACGCGATTCGGGGTCACTGAGATCAAAGTCAGCAACAAACACCTTAGACGTGTTGTCGTCCTTGGCGTCACCCATACCCCCACCGCCGTGCACTGATTGGACAATTTTCAGGCCGGTGACGTTACCATTTACATCTGTTTCAACCGAGAACGAGGATTGGTAGCCGACATTTCCACCGCCGTCAAAGCCGAGTCCTTTACCACTTGCATCACCAGATTCCTTCACATCGAAGGTGAAAGTCATTTTATCGTCCGACGGATCGTCCAAGTTCTCTCCGCGGTCCACCTGCATGGATCCCGTTTTAGAACCATCGACGCTCACGGCACCCTTTGGAATATACTTGTCGAGTTTTGACAAGTTGAGTGCATTGTTTACTTCGTTCAAGTCTGTTTTTCCACTAGAGTCATAGCCATTGCTCTTCCAGCCGTCTCCGGATTCGTTGTCGCTGGCACCGTCGTCAGAGTTGTTTCCAGACTTATTGTCGCTGGAATTGTTTCCAGACTTATTGCCGCTGGCACCGTCGTCTGAGTTGTTTCCAGATTTGTCGCCATTAGAGTTTTTATCTTTTCCCCCTTTGGCTTTGTCTTTGGCGTTGCTAATATTAATGCCTGCACTGGCTTCGCCCCATCCCGAAACATCTATCGCGTATGTAGATTTCCGGGGGTCTTTTGGTGCATTACTCGTGTTGATTGCAGTACCCAGCAATGGAATGTTATTCGTCCAACTGTCCACGCGCTCCTGGTTTTCTTTAGCAAAGTTTTTCGCGTCTTCCACATTGTCAAATGTCCACGCATCGCCCATAGAACCCGTGATGTCAACGCCGACACCTGCATTTAACTTCACCCAATCGCCTGCTTTTAGTTTGCCTAGCTCAAAATTCGCACCCGCATTTACATCGCCGATGAGCTGCACTTCCGCAGTGCCGTCCGACATCTCAGTGACCTTCATCGTCACACCGCTACCCAAGGAGAAGAACAGAACATCAACCTTTGAACCGTGCCGATTCGTCTGGGTTACAACGGGACACTCCATCATGTAGTCCTCAGGCGTACGCTCTTTCTCTTCAGAGCTATTGCACGAGCCACCGAGTACAGGTTGAGCAACCTTGCAAACTGTGTCTTTGATAGCTGTACCCAGCTTGGGTGCGACCGGGGCCACTGCCAACGAAGCAATAAGCAGGGAAATCAAAACAGCAACACCAAGATACTCAATGGTGCCTTGCCCGGACTGGGGCTTACGAAACAGGCGGGATCGCAACCACGTCATTGTCTATTCCTTGGGGATTCGGGGACTGGGGAGTTATTGCGATTCTATCGGCACGTCTCCGCAATATCTTGAGACGGTGGGCCTACTTCTCGCGAAGTCAGGCCCTCATTTGCCTTTGGTGGAGAAACATTCTTTGGGCCCCAGTACCCACGACTCTCAGCGCTTTATTAGCTAGCATGAGTGTGTCTGTACATCCCCGTGCATCTGTGAAGGCCATCCCCAATGAACCTTAACTCCCACCTCGACTCAGCACCTTCTGTAGCACCAGAACGGCGCGAGTCCGGCGCCATGTCTATTGAGTACCTTGGAATCGCCGTATTAACAGCCGTTCTCATCGGTGGCATTATGGCGTTCCCCTACGCAAAACACTTAGTGCCTGGCACACAGGCCTCAGTATGCACCGTCACCACTGGCGACTCCCGTCACGATGAAGACGGGGAGTGCAAAAACGACAACAAGACGTTCATCCAGAAAAGTCAAGCCCAGCCAATTCCTGATAACGCTCCTGGCCCCGATGCCGCCGGCACCAAGGATCGCCAGGAGATCATCAAACGAGCAAACACATGGGTAGAACGCGGAGTCCCTTACTCACAGAGCGCCTACACAAATGACCCAAACGGCAAGCAGTACCGCACGGACTGTTCCGGTTTCGTCTCTATGGCATGGGGGCTGGATCAGAGCCTCACCACGGTGACACTTCCCACTGTGGCCCACCCGATTTCTAAAGACGAACTTCAGCCTGGTGACATTCTGCTCAAAGGCGGGCCAGGAAGTGGAGGAAACAATGGCCACGTTGTCATTTTCAACGGATGGACCGATGAATCACGCACTTCCTACCACGCTCTCGAACAGGTAGGCGGCCAGGGAGCTATCTCGCGAACTATCTCTTACCCGTATGGAGCCGACTCATCATACGTTCCGTACCGCAAGAACGGCTTGTAATCTCGCCACTTGCGATCGAATCCCCACTCAATCGGTATAGAAAAATCCACCCTCTAGTACTCAAGGATCCCCTCCCATGAGCACGCTACGAACGCGCCTAAAAAACCTATCTCAGGGTGGCCAAGGCACTATTGAATACCTCGGAATTGGCGTCTTAATCTCCGTTCTGATTGCGGCACTCGTCACGTTCCCTGTTGGTGACGCAATCGGTAAAGGGCTCCGAGGTGTGATCTGCCAGATCAGTCACTCGGCCCCGTCTTCTGGCACACTTGATGGCACGAACAGTAGAAATGCTTCTCCAGCTCCCACGCTCGCGGCCACAGTTTCAACGCCTAACTCAATAGAGATTCTGGCTGGCAACTGTCCGCTGGCGCATGAAAAGGCTGAGGCCAAAGCGGAAGCCAAAAGCGCAAAAGGCAAGAGCTCTGACTCCAAAAAATCTGACAAGAACTCCGGAAAGAGCGCAAACAAAGACTCAGGAAATTCAGGCAGCTCCAAGAGCGATTCTAAGAACGACAGTAAGGACAGCTCTAAGTCCGGCAAAAAGGATAGCCCAGTCAAGGGTGAGCCTATTGACGTGAGTCCGCAAGGCTTTGACGGTCCTTTTGTTCAAGGCAAAGACGGTTACGTCTATGACGGTGACGGAAACCGAGTCCCTTACTCGAATAAGAAGAAACGTCCAGAATACGGCGAGGGGCAGGTCGAGGCAGTCTGGAAACAGTCGCGTGACCAGCAACTGGAAGACATCAAGAACGGTGACTTGGAAGTCGACCAGAACGGCTTTGTTCCCACCAAACTCGAAAAAGACGAAATCTATGTCATCGACGTCGATGGAAACTGGCGCTCAGTCAAGTGGAAACCCGGTCAGAGTCGTGGAGGAAAGTGGGACATGGGCCACCGAGAGGGCCACGAGTACCGCAAGACTTACAAAGACTACATGTCTGGGAAGATCAGCAAGGACGAGTTCTTGAAGACATACCGGAATCCCAAGAATTACAAGGTCGAAGACCCCAAACGCAACCAGTCGCACGTCGACGAAGACAAATCAGACCAATAGCAGGTAACAAAAAATGTGGGAGGGTATGCACTGCGCGTGCATGCCCTCCCACATTTATAGGCATGTACTCGTTTACAACGCTCAGTACCCTTTAGCCTTCAGAAATTCGTCAAGAACATCGAGCTTTCCCGGGCGCCCGTCAACATTCATCCTCAACCACTTCCCAATGGTATTGACCGGGTTATTCTCGTTAGCAGGTAGTTCCAGATCCAATACTTCTGACCCAAACAGTGCTTCGTATATTGGGCGACGTTTTTCGTCATCGTCAACTCGGATCACAATAGCCAACCGTAAAGGCAATGATCCCCGACTTTCACGAAAGTTGACGTCCGCACCGCCGTCCACCAGGCGCTTGACCAGCTCACCGTCGCGCTCACCAAGGTGGCTGTTCCCGCCTAAAAGCAGTGACAGCGTGTTCTGGCCTTCTTCTACCGCACATGGGTCAGCACCTTTGTCCAGCATGTCACTGCTGATTCGAAAACGTGCGTCTGGATCATCATTGGTAAGCGCAGCCATGAGCATGTCGGTCGCATCGTTGTTTTCAGTGTCAAAGACTTCACAAAACTCTTCGTAAGTACCGTTCCGGGCAACATACAACGGGCTCGCCATTGTGACTCCTTAGGGATATAGGGGGTATGCATTCTTAACCATAGGGGCGCCCGCGCACACTTCTGCCACTAGCCACCGCTGGTTGATAGACTTCACATGAACTGTGGCGGGTTTCCCGCCTCCCACCTGCATCCAAGGAGCACCATGGGACGTGTAGTCGTCGAGGTCATGCCAAAACCTGAAATTCTTGACCCCCAGGGCAAGGCAATTTCGCAGAGCCTGGAACGTTCAGGCGTGAGCGGTTTCGATGTTCGTCAGGGAAAGCGCTTCGAACTCACCATCCATGAAGAAATCACCCCCGAGGTTCTGGAGCAGGTCAAGCAGGTCGCTCAGGACCTCCTTTCCAACCCAGTCATCGAAGATGTGGTGGGCGTTTATGAAGTCACCGGTGATGCCCAGTGACCACCGATCAGCTCATTGGCGCGCCAGTCTCAACGACCTCGGCGCCCGAAGCCCAAGGCCTCCGCGTTGGTGTTGTGACTTTCCCTGGCTCTTTGGATGACCGTGACGCTGCGCGCGCTGTCGCGCTTTCCGGTCCCGAGGTCGTCCCGCTTTGGCACGCTGACACCAGCTTGGCAGAGGTCGACGCGGTAGTCCTGCCAGGCGGGTTTTCCTATGGCGACTATCTGCGTTGCGGGGCAATTGCTGCACGTTCGCCTATCATGGGCGCGATCGTTGACGCCGCTAAAGGTGGCATGCCAGTTTTGGGTATTTGCAACGGGTTCCAGATTCTGTGCGAATCGAGCCTGCTTCCCGGCGCGCTGGTGCGTAACGACCACCGGCAGTTCATCTGCCGTGACCAGAAACTGCGGGTAGAAAACGCGAACACCGCGTGGACCAATTCTTATGAGCAGGGCCAGGTCATCACTGTTCCACTCAAGAACGGCGAAGGAGGCTACCAGGCCGACCAGCGCACGCTTGACGAACTTGAAGCTGAAGGCCGGGTGGTGTTCCGCTACGAGGGCTACAACCCCAACGGTTCCCAACGTGACATCGCCGGTATCACCAACGCTCAAGGTAATGTCGTTGGCCTCATGCCGCACCCCGAACACGCTGTTGAGGCTGGGTTTGGTTCAGCCGTTGGGAGCGACATGGGCGCTGGTGTCGACGGCCAGGGGTTCTTCACCTCGGTCATTGCGCACTTGGCCCGGGCGTAAGCCCGCGTACCGCACGCAAGCGTAAACCGGCGCGCTCAACTGAGCGTCAACCAGGAAGGAGACCATGAAAGAAAGTCCAGCACTCACAGACCTTGTTGTTTCAGGCGTGTTCATCTCAACAGAAGCTCAGTGGGTTTTTGAACGCACCACCGCTAATTCCGAATACGACTGGAATGTGGACTTTTCCGACGCTCCTCTCATCGCGCTCTCTGGTGAGCACGGGTTTACCGGTCGCCCCCACATGATCGGGTCTACCGACTCCAACTACGGCTCCTTCCGTTGGGGTTGGTCGCCGGATAACGACTGGAAAGAACCCGCGATCGCGCTTTCCCGCAAAGTGCGCGAATACGGGGCTGAGCACCAGATCCCAGAACTCACCGACCCAGAATTCGACACGCACGACGACCAAGCTCTGCGCATAGTCATCGCCGCAAAGGTCATTACCGGCCACTTGTTCCACGTCCCGCTTCCCGTGGGACCGGCGACCGCATGGCTCATTGTGGATGCCCCGCAATTGCAGCTGGGTGAGCCTGAAATCCGGCCGGTTGTGAAGGCTTTGGCCGCCGGCTTGTCTGTCACCGACATCCGCAACCACCGCACGGCCATCCAAGAGTACGGGCGCCTGCGTGGCTTCCACGTCGTTGAGAATGGCGACGGCTTGCGCATGCTGTTAAAAGACGGTTCGGCAGACCTCACTTTCGACTCTCTCAACCGTCTTACCAACTGCCAAGTGTCCCAGCCGCTCAGTGATGAGGCTGCGGAGCAGCTCACTGCCGCTGGGGCCGCTGAACCCCAGTTGGTGCGCGTTGAGGTTGAGGACGCACCACCCGTTGAGCAGTCGCAGGCCCCCACCGCCGAGGTGGCTCCCCAGCCAGAGCCGAGTGTCACCTCGGGCGCGGAAGACTCCGCGGAACAGGTGCTCCCGCAGACGGCTGCCGTGGAAGACGAAACCGTTGGGGACGTCCCCGTCCAGGAACCCGCCGCCGAGGTCGTCGAAGAACCGGCTGCGTCCGTGCCAACCGAGCCCGAGGTCGTCGAAGAACCGGCTGTTGCAACGGCAGAGCCCGAACCTGTTGCTCCGCGTGAGGCCGAACCCGCTGAACAGCCCGCGGTTAAGGCAGAACCTGCGGTTAAAGAAGAACCTGCGGTTCAAGAAGAGCCTGCACCGGAGCCAGAGAAGCCGAAGAAGAAAAAGAAGGGCTTCTTTGGCCGACTGTTTGGTCGCTAAAGTCGCGTGATGAAGGGCCGGGGATGCCACTGCGGTGGGCATGCCCGGCCCTCTTAATAGCGTTTGCTTTTATTGAGGGTTGTTACCTTGTCCGCCCTTGTTGAAGCTCGGGGGTTGGGTGTTGGTGCCGTTCACGTGTGGCTGATTCATCTGTGGCTGTGCGGGGTTTGACGGGTGAGCCTGTGGCTGATTCGCCTGGTGCTGGGGAGCACTGCCGTGCTGTCGCACCTGCGGTGGGTGAACGTGCTGTTACTGTGGAGGGTTAGCATTGCGCTTCTTGTTGGACGTCACAATCACCACAATGGCAACGACGATGATGACTGCTAGCCCAAAAACAATCCCGGGTGCCAGGATCAGGAATATCGGGAACGACATACTCACGGTGGACTCCTACATAAATTCCTACTGCGTGGTCGAGGTGGCTTGGCCGGTCTGTTCGCATGAGTCACAGAACGGGCTCGTATCAAGTTTCGCACAATTTTCGCACCGATGGAACTGTTTGCGACAACTTTGATTTGCGCAGTTAAGGAAAATGGGCTCGTGCGGCCTTCAGTCCTACCCCAGCTTTTCGACGAACCACACCCGGCTCGTGTCGTGTGGCAAGTACTTCACGGGGTGAATCTGACCTTCTGCGAACTCGCTTTGGTTCCACGTAGTGAAGCTGCATTCAAGGATTGTGGCCATGCCTTGAGAAGCAGTCAGGAGTTGTTGGCGTAACTGTGGGTCCGGTTTGGTTACTGGGCGGCTACAGTATCCAATCCCGCTTCTACACAGTCATCGCAGTACGGGTGTTCGTTGCGTTCCGTGCAGTCTTCGCACCGCAAGAACTGTTTGCGGCAACTCAAGTTTGCGCAGTTCACGAAGATGGGTGTGTGGGTGCCACAGGAAACGCATGTGCCCAACGACTCTGCACCGTCACCAAACTCCATGTGCATGCGCTTGTCGAACACGTACAGCGATCCGTCCCACAGGCCTGAGTTGCCGTAGGTCTCGCCGTAGCGCACGATTCCGCCTTCGAGCTGGTACACCTCTTCAAAGCCACGGTTTTTCATGAGCACGCTGAGTACTTCGCAACGGATTCCGCCGGTGCAGTACGTGACGACTGGCTTGTTTTTGAGGTCGTCGTATTTGCCGGATTCGATTTCGGCAATGAAGTCACGTGTGGTTTCAGTGTCGGGCACAATCGCGTTCTTGAACTTCCCGATCTGCGCTTCCATCGCGTTACGCCCGTCGAAGAACACCACGTCGTCTCCGCGTTCTTCAACCAGTTTGTGAAGCTCACCAGGCTTGAGATGCACTCCCCCACCTTCAACGCCTTTGTCTGTGACCTTGATTTCTTCAGGCCGTGTGAACGTCACCAATTCTGGGCGCACTTTCACCGACAGGCGCGGAAAGTCGTTACCCTGACCGTTCGACCACTTGATGTCTGCCTTTTTAAACGGCGCGTAGCTCTTGGTGGTCCGCACGTACCGCTTCACATCGTCGATGTCTCCACCCAGAGTCGCGTTGATGCCGTCTGGTGAAATGATCACGCGACCCTTAAGGTTGCAGTTTTCAGCCAGGGCAAGTTGCCACAGTTTGACCGCTTCGGGGTCGGCTAGCGGAGTAAAAACATAAAACAGAACAATCTTCGTGACGGACATGCCCCAATTTTATCGCCTATGGGTGAAACGATGCGCTCGGCTTAGGCAACCGGGAGACATACCGATCCACGTCCCTAACACGTAGCATAGAACACGATCCCCATACTCCCACCCACTTAGGAAACCGATTCAGATGAGAACTCTCGTATTTAAGCTCAGAGGCTTATCCACGATCATCGCATTGCTAAGCTCGTGCGGATTGGGAGGCGCAGGCACTTCCAAAGAAGCTACAAATCCGAATATACAGCGCATATACGAAGGGCGTATTTCGGTCGAGGTTCCGAAAGAGTGGACACAGACTCCCGACTTTAATCCCACTCTCAATGGTTTCACAACCTCTTGGGCAAATTCTCAAGAAGATCCCACTGACATCGTCCGGATGAGTTCGGATCAGGGTCAGGGGCCCAATGCAGAGGCCACTATGGGGTACTTTGAAGCGAACGCAATGTTCAAATCAACACACGGACCAGATTTCAAACTGGGCAATTCAAAAGACCTCGACATCAAGAACGCCACCCAAGCAAAACTGACCACTTGGACAACCATTGACAAGTCTGGTCGCACTGTACAAGGCGCGTGGGTGTTCGTGTCCGCTGAGGAAGATCCAGCCGTGGCTGGCGTCGAAATTATGGCACTAACGCTGACTAAAGACGAAATTAATAACATGGTTGATTCCATCCAGTTCGACCCAACGAAATGACCATGGCGAACTCTATGCGCAGGAACGCCAAATAAGGTCTGAAGAAGCCGAGCAGGAAATGGATTGGCAGACTCTCACCAGATTTAGGAAAGAAACCAGAATGAAAACTCAAGTGTTCAAGCTTTTAGCTTTATCCACGATCATCGCATTGCTGAGCTCGTGCGGGATTGGTGGTTCCAGCGACACTGACGAACCCGCGGAATCACATGGGCAGCGTGTGTCTGAGGGACGTATCTCAGTAGTCATCCCTAAACAATGGGCTAAGAACCCCGATTTCAAACCCACACTCACTGGATTCACCGGCTCGTGGGCTAACTCACTCGAAGAACCAACCGACATTGTTCGGATGAGCTCCGATCATGAAAAAGGCCCAACAGCTGAAGCAACAATGGGATACTTCGAAACCAATGCGCAGTTTCGGTCGACGTATGGGCGCGAATTCAAACTAGGCGAATCCAAAGATCTTGAAATCGAGAACGCTACTGAAGCGAAGCTCTCCACCTGGACAACTAACGAAAAAACAGGCCGTACTTTGCGTGGTGCTTGGGTGTTCGTTTCGACCGATGGCGATAGCGCGGTGGCTGGCGTCGAAATTATGGCGCTGGAGCTATCGGATGAGGATATCAACGCTATTATTGACTCGATTCAGTTTGACCCAACGAAATGACTATGGACTCATACTTCAAGCGCACCGGCGCGCACCAATACACGGCCACACAGCTCACATCGGGTGCGTGGAATGTCGAAGAACAACACATCTCCCCCACCCTGGGGCTTGCCACCCACATCATCGAAACCGACCTTCACGCCAGGCGCGATGACGACCTGGTGATCGGTAGCCTCAAGTTCGACATCTTGGGTGTCGTTCCCATTGGCCCATACGACTTCGACGTCCGTGTGATCCGCCCCGGACGCACAATCGAACTCGTCGAAGCCACCCTCAATCACGGCGAGCGCACCATCGTCATTGCCCGCGCCTGGCTCATGAAACCAGGCGACTCCTCCTCAGTGGCCGGGACAGCGTTCAGCCAGCTACCACCTCGGGAGCACATGGAACCATACTCCCCGCAAATCGACTGGCAGGGCGACTACCTCAAAACCTTCGAAGGCTTCCGCACCCAACACGAGCCCGGCCGGGCACAGGTGTGGCAGCGCACCCACGCCGACCTCGTAGACGAACCCTACAGTGCCCTCGCCCGCTCAGCCGGGATGCTCGACGTCGCCAACGGGCTTTCTGTACGCGAAGACCCCGCCAAGGTCGCATTCCCCAACGTGGACCTGGACATCCACTACTTCCGTGTCCCAGACTTCAGCCACCAGCCCGGTCAGCCGTCGGACTGGCAGGGCTACGACGTGACCGTGAGCTTTGGCGACGGCGGGCTGGGACTCACACACACGTGGGTCCACGACCAACACGGGCCGTTCGCCGCCGTCACGCAGTGCCTGACCGTCCGGCCGTAGACGTGCGGACCCAACCACGCCTGCAACGACCTCGGCCGCGGTCACTCAAAGCGCCCCTCACCTCCTGCAACAGGTAGACTTCGCAGTAAGACGTATGGACGTGCCTTCAGAAAGGGATCCCTATGGCAAGCGCTGCTGACAAGCGTGTGAAAGAAACAGTTGAATACGCCTCTGCACACCCCGAGGTCAAGCAACCATACGCGGAACTTGGACTGAAAGAAAACGAGTACGAAGAGATCAAGAAGATCCTGGGTCGCCGCCCTACTAGCGCGGAGCTGGCCATGTACTCGGTCATGTGGTCGGAGCACTGCTCGTACAAGTCATCGAAGGTACACCTGCGGAAGTTCGGCGAGCAGGTCACTGACGAAATGAAGAAGAACCTGCTCGTGGGCATGGGTGAAAACGCTGGTGTCGTGGACATCGGTGAAGGCTGGGCTGTGACGTTCAAGGTCGAATCCCACAACCACCCGTCCTACGTCGAGCCCTACCAGGGTGCCGCCACCGGTGTGGGCGGTATCGTGCGCGACATCATCTCCATGGGCGCCCGCCCGGTTGCCGTCATGGACCAGTTGCGTTTTGGTCGCATCGACCACCCGGACACGGCACGCATGGTCCACGGCGTGGTCAGCGGAATTGGCGGTTACGGCAACTGCTTGGGTCTTCCCAATATTGGTGGCGAAACCATTTTCGACCCGGTCTATCAGGGAAACCCCCTGGTCAACGCGCTGGCCGTGGGTGTCATGAAGCACGAAGACATTCGCCTGGCCAACGCTTCCGGCACTGGCAACAAGGTCGTACTGTTTGGTGCCCGTACGGGTGGCGACGGCATCGGTGGCGCTTCGATCCTGGCGTCTGAGCCCTTTGACGACACCAAGCCGTCCAAGCGACCTGCCGTCCAGGTGGGTGACCCGTTCGCTGAGAAAGTCCTCATCGAATGCTGCCTGGAGCTGTTCCATGCCCAGGTAGTCGAAGGTATCCAGGACCTTGGCGCGGCCGGTATTTCCTGTGCCACGTCAGAGCTCGCATCCAACGGTGACGGCGGAATGCACATTGCCCTGGACGACGTTCTGTTGCGCGACCCCACACTCACGCCTGAAGAAATCCTCATGAGCGAATCGCAGGAACGCATGATGGCGGTTGTCACGCCAGAAAACCTGCAACGCTTTGAGGAAATCGCGCAGAAGTGGGAAGTCGAGTATTCGGTCCTGGGCGAGGTCACGGACACTGGCCGTTTGGTGATCGAATGGCACGGCGACGTGATCGTGGATGTGCCACCGCGCTCTGTGGCTCACGACGGGCCGGTGTATGACCGCCCGTATCAGGAGCCTTCATGGACCGCCGAGGTGCGCGCCAACACCGTACGTGCCGCCGGCTTGTCGTACCCAACAGGTGGCGCCGAACTGGGCAACACCGTCATCGAGATGGCGAAGTCGCCTAACTTGTGTAGCCGCGACTGGATCACCAAGCAGTACGACAAGTACGTGCAGGGGAACACGGCCATGGCCTTCCCTGACGACGCTGGCGTGATTCGCGTAAACGAAGAAACCGGTTTGGGTGTTGCCCTGGCAACGGATGCCAACGGCCGGTACTGCTTCCTTGACCCCGCCCGAGGTGCTGCCCTGGCTCTCGCGGAAGCGCACCGTAACGTGGCGACAGCAGGCGCGCAGCCTTTGGCTGTGACTGACTGCTTGAACTTTGGGTCACCTGAGGACCCTGAGATCATGTGGCAGTTTGTGCAGGCCGTCGATGGGCTTGCGGCTGCGTGTAAGGACCTGGGCATCCCTGTCACCGGCGGTAACGTCAGCCTATACAACCAGACTGGTTCCGCAGCGATCCACCCAACGCCTGTTGTAGGTGTTTTGGGTGTGTTTGACGATGTTTCACGACGCACCCCGTCTGGATTCCGCGAGGCTGGTCAGACCATTTACTTGCTGGGCACCACGTACGACGAACTCGACGGTTCCGCATGGGCCGATGTCATGCACAACCACTTGGGTGGTGTCCCACCTGAGTACCGCCCAGAGCAAGAGAAGGAACTGGCTCAGATCCTCATCAACGCCTCACGCGACGGCATGATCGACACCGCTCATGACCTGTCTGAAGGCGGCCTGTCGCAGGCACTTGTCGAAGCCTGTGTGCGCTTTGGCATGGGCGCTCGTGTGTGGCTTGACGAAGTGTGTGAACGTGACGGTATCGACCTGTTCACTGCGCTTTTCTCCGAGTCGACAGCGCGCGCTATCGTGGCAGTTCCACGCTCCGAAGAGGTCCGTTTCAAGGACATGTGCACCGCACGCGGTTTCGCGTTCGCACGCATTGGAATGACCGATGCAGGCCCGTCCAACTCAGCTTCGCTGGAGCTGGTGGACCACTTCTCCTTGCCGCTGGATGAACTGGCCAGTGCGCACGGCGGAACCTTGCCACGCCTGTTCGACTAGAAAAAAGTTAGCTAGCCCCGCCGACACTGGCCTTGTGCGGCTACCATCCGATCCTGTCGGAGGCGGAGAATCCTGACCCACCGTCTGTGTTGGGTGCTCCAGCTGTCATGTAGCGCCCAACCAGAACAACACCGGTAAAGACCACGATTTTCACCAACGCCGGCAACACGACGCTCGCGGCTAAAGCGCCTGATGACGCTTGAAGAGCGGCCGCTGCACCGCTTACTCCGAAGCTCACCACTGCAGACAACACGGTGTTGACGATCGTTGCAACAAGCGCTACGGCGAACATCCACGGCGCGTGTGACGCTGCAACTATCCACGCGCTGAGCAAAAGAAAGAAACTCACTGCTGAAAGAACGTGGGAAAGCGCCACCACAAGCATGATGTTTCCACCCGTTGCAGCGATGTTGAGCAGAAGAACTGTTACCGGCCAACTTGCGACCGACACAACAAGCAGCACCGCAGCAACTGCTTGTCGCACAGGCTTGCCCCGTGCCAGCAATAGCACTGACGCAACTCCCGCAACCAGTGATATCGGGCCGGTCACGAGCCCCGCTGGACTGATCCCACCCAAACTTTCCTGCTGTTGCACAACGTGAAACACCGTAAGCAACGGCCCTACCACGCCTGCAATGAAAATGACCAGGAAAAGCAGGTACGGGACTACGAACGGCACAGGCGAGCGCATTACTTCACACCTTCAGCGTCCGCGAGCCCCAGTGTGTCCAGCACCCACGCGTACTCGAATGCCCGGTCTTTCCACGTGCTGTACCTGCCAGAGGCCCCGCCGTGGCCTGCCACCATTTCGGTCTTCATGATGACGTCGGCCCCAACCTCACGCAGACGCGCGACCCACTTGGCTGGTTCTACATAGAGCACGCGCGTGTCGTTCAAGCTGGTGATGGCCAGGATCTTGGGGTACGGGTGCTCCCCCACGTTTTCGTATGGCGCGTATGACTTCATGTACGCGTACACCTCGGGGTCGTGCAGCGGGTCACCCCACTCTTCCCACTCGATCACGGTCAACGGCAGTTCCGGCATCAGAATCGAGGTGAGCGGGTCCACAAAAGGCACCTGCGCACAGATCCCGGCGTACTGTTCAGGCGCTTCGTTCGCGATGACCCCCATGAGCAGTCCTCCAGCAGAGCCACCCAGCGCCACGGTTGTTTCCGGCGCGCTCACACCTGTTGCGTGCAAGTGTTTGGTTGCCGCGATGAAGTCGCTAAACGTGTTTTTCTTGGTAAGCATCTTGCCGTTGTCGTACCAGTGGCGTCCCATTTCACCGCCCCCGCGCACGTGCGCAACTGCCCACACAACCCCGCGTTCCATCACGCTGAGGCGGCTGACAAAGAAGTTCGGGTCAGCTGAAACTTCGTAGCTTCCGTATCCATAGATCACCATGGGGGCCGAGGTCGTCCCAACCCCGTCTGTCCCCGGGGCCCACCCTGTGGGCACCTTCCGCGCATTCCATGCGAGAGACACCGGGATCTTTTCGCCATCATCGGCCGTTGCCCAAACGAGTTCCTGGCGGTACTCGCTGAAGTCGATACCACCCAGAACCTCCTGTTGCTTCAGAACCGTTTTCTCACCTGTGCGGGTGTCCAACTGGAACAGGGCGGGTGGGGTGATGAACGATTCGTAGCCTAAGCGCAAGGTCGGTTGCGCGAATTCGGGGTTGGTCCCAGTTGCCATGGTCCCAATGGGTTCGTCCGCTTTGACTTCTTTCAGCGGACCTACGCCAGTGATGGGGCCCTGCCCAGCCTCTACCACCTCGGCGATTTCCATGACCCCCACCCGCGCGAACCCGCCGGACCTGTACGTCACCGCCAGGAAGTCTTCGAACGCCTCCACGTGTTCGACCCGCATGCCGTCCGTGGGCGGAATGAGGGGTTCCGAGGCGGCAAGCACCGTCTGCGTGTCAGACGCGTTCAGGTCCACAGGCACCACGATGGCTTCCGAGTCCGGGGTGTTACGGTCGTGCACAATGACGAACCGGCCCTTGCCTGCGATCACCGCGTGGTCCACCGCGTAGGACACGCCGTCTTCGCGGTCCCACACGGAGCGTGGCTGGGCTTGAAGGTTGGACACGGGGATCACCCACGCGCTGGACGTGAGTTTCGAACCGGCAACAATCATCAAGTATTCGTGTGAGCGGGTGAAACCTGCGCCTACGAAGAAACGTTCGTCGGGTTCGTGGAAGATCTTCTGTGGCTCGGCCTCAGAACCGATCTCGTAGCGCCACACGGTGTCGGGTCGCCATGCTTCGTCGACGGTGGTGTAGAAGATGTAGTTGCCGGTGGGGTCAATGAAAGCGCCGGCGAACGTGTTCTCGATCGTGTCATCCAGATCTTCACCGGTGTGTACGTCACGCACTTTCACGGTGTAGCGTTCATCCCCGGTGTAGTCAGCCGACCACACCAGAAGTTTGCCCGCTTCGTCCAAGCTGAACGCGCCCAGGGAGAAGAATTCGTGGCCGTCAGCCTCAGCGTTGAGGTCCAGAATGACTTCTTCGTTTTCTCCCGGTTCGTCATCAACCCGAGGTGGTATCCACGCGTCCGGGTGGTCCAGAGGCAGGGCGGGCACCCGGCTCATGACTGGATAGTCTTTGCCTTCAAATGTGCGGGTGAGCATCCAGAAGTTGCCCCGCCGCACCGGCACCGACATGTCGGATTCTTTAGTGCGCGTCTTGATTTCGTTAAAGATGTCGTCGCGCAGGCCATCCAGGTGGGCGGTACGTGCTTGGGTGTACGCGTTTTCGGCCTCGATGTGGGCCATGACGTCTGGGTTGTCTTTGTCGCGCATCCATTCGTATGAGTCGACGAACGTGTCGCCGTGGTGGGTGCGTTCAAAGGGGACTTTTTTCGCTACGGGTGGTGTCATTTCCGAGGTCATGGAACCAGACTACCCGCGTCGACTCCCCTGTGAAGTGAAACACGGTTATAGTGGTGTCCCGTTTTACCGGTGTCCGGTTTCACCTGTGCCCGGGTTTCAGTGCGATCCACAGACCTTCGACGGTTGTGCACACGGTGTCTTCCCATACGAGTTCGCCTCGCACAAAGGTTTTGCGTCCGTCTACTTTTTCGATCCACCCGCGCATGATGAGGTCCACGTCAACGGGTGTGGGGGCTCGGAATTCGGTTTTGATGTAGGCCGTACGCGAATACGGCTGGTCGCTAGCCATAATCATGTAGCCCAGACCTTCGTCGAACGCCAGCGCTTGTGCTCCTCCGTGGACCACCCGGTTCGCGCCCAGGTAGTACGCGCCAAACCTCAAGTGAACGCTAAAGACACCGTCATCGTCCTTGTGTGTCTGCGTGAACTTTGGGAGCAACGCCTGGCCACGCTGTTTGTCTGACCGGCTCACTCGCCACAGGCGGTGCAGTTCATCGGCCTCGTACTTTTCTGCGCTTTGATTGATGGCGCGCAGGTGTTCGGTGATTTGGCGAATCTCCTCCACGGGTGGGTTCGCCCGCGCAATCAGGTCCTGGGTACGCACGAACTCGTAGATCATGTCTGACCACGCTGCTACCTGTTCAGGATCGCGTTTCACCTTTTTCAGTGCTTCGAGTGCTTCAAACGCGTCCATTTCAGACAGTGCCATCGTGTTCCCTTCACAATCACGCCAATGTGGAGCCACCGGCGATCACCCTCTTGTGGGGCGCGTCACACCGGTGGCAGTACAGCGATCTTAGTCGAGAAGTTCGTGTCGAACGATCGATTGTTCGCGATCCGGACCGACTCCAATCACGCTCATGCGACAACCGGACATCTTTTCCAGGGCGAGCACGTAGTTCTGCGCGTTTTCCGGCAGGTCCTCAAACTTACGCACACCGGTGATGTCTTCCTTCCAGCCTGGGAAGGTTTCAAAAATGGGCTTCGCGTGGTGGAAGTCAGACTGGTTGTCGGGCATTTCGTCAAAGCGTTCACCGTCCACGTCATACGCCACGCACACTGGGATTTCGTCCAACCCGTCAAGCACGTCCAGTTTGGTGAGTACGTAGTCGGTGAATCCGTTGACGCGTGCTGCGTAGCGGGCAATGACTGCGTCGTACCACCCACACCGCCGAGGTCGTCCCGTGTTGACGCCGAACTCGCCTCCCGTTTTTTGGAGGTAGATTCCCATGTCGTCGAAAAGTTCCGTGGGGAACGGTCCGGCACCCACGCGGGTGGTGTAGGCCTTCACGATTCCGATGACACGAGAGATGCGAGTGGGTCCTACACCAGCACCCACGACGGCTCCCCCGGCGCTGGGATTTGAGGAGGTGACAAACGGGTAGGTTCCGTGGTCAACGTCGAGCATAGTGGCTTGGCCACCTTCCATGACGACCACTTTGCCTTCGTCGAGTGCTTGGTTGAGAAGTAACGATGTGTCGCACACGTACGGGCGCAAGCGTTCTGCGTAGCTGAGGAAGTACTCGACTGTTTCCTCTACTTCGACTGCACGGCGGTTGTACACCTTGACCAGCAGTTCGTTCTTTTGTTTGAGCGCACCTTCGATCTTTTGGCGCAAGATCGATTCGTCGAAAATGTCTTGAACGCGAATGCCCAAGCGGGCGACTTTGTCGGAATACGTGGGGCCGATCCCACGCCCTGTCGTACCAATTGCGCGCTTGCCCAGGAAGCGTTCTGTTACCCGGTCGAGCACTTGGTGGTAAGGCGCTACAAGGTGAGCGTTGGACGAAATTTTCAGCTTCGACGTGTCTGCGCCACGGCTTTCGAGCATGTCGATTTCTTCGAACAGGGCTTCCAAGTTAACGACAACCCCGTTGCCGATCACAGGCACGACGTTAGGTGAGAGGATCCCTGCGGGCAGCAGCTTGAGTTCGTACTTTTCGCCTCCGACCACTACCGTGTGGCCCGCGTTGTTTCCTCCGTTTGGTTTTACCACGTAGTCAACGCGGGTTCCCAGAATATCTGTGGTCTTTCCTTTACCTTCGTCGCCCCATTGAGCGCCTACGACCACGAGTGCTGGCATGAGTGTTCCTCCACACGAGAAAATATATCCGGGTTAAGTGTATCGGCCCGAGTGAAAACCTAGTTTCCGGCTTCGATCTCAGCCAGTGCTTCAGGGTCTGATTCGCGCAGGAATTTCTCTACGCGCTGTGCTTCTTCAGCTTCACCGATCCCCGCTGCTGCACGGCCCAAGGCGTAGAGCGAGCGCAAGAATCCGCGGTTAGTTTCGTGGCTCCATGGGATTGGGCCTGCACCCCGCCAACCGGCGGCACGCAAAGCGTCGAGTCCACGGTGGTAGCCCACGCGAGCATACGCATACGAGTCCACCAGACGTCCTTCGTCAAAAGCTTCGTTGGCTAGGAGCGCCCACGCAAGGCAGCTCGCTGGGTGATCCTTGGCAATGTCTAGGGGTTCGTGCCCGGCTTCTACCAGCTTAGCCACTTCCGAGTCTGGGTGGTCTTCTGGAAGGAAGGTGGGCTGTGGTCCTAGCTGCTGTGCATCTAGGTTACCAATGCGTACGGGTTTTCCAATGGGCTGGTTCATTGTGCCTCCTCAGTCGGTTTTGACCGACGACGGTTGAATACTGAATGGGTTGCCAGAAAACGCGCCGTAAAAACCTTGTTTGGCCAGTTCAGACAGGTGGTTGGTGTCTTTCACCCCGTGCGCCCAAACCTTGAGGCCTGCGTCCGCGTACGGTTGCGTATCGGTGTCAGCGTCAATCTCCACCATGTCCGCACCGGTCGTTTTGAGCTCTTCGGGTGAGCTTTGTGGGTTCGGAACGAGCGATGCGATGTTTTCATCCTGTGCCACTTTGAGGACGTCAGGGTTTTCTGAACGGAAGATCACGGATTCGACTTGTGAGTGTTTCTTCACCAGTTCGGTCACGTCACGGGCATCGTTTTCTTCCTCAAGCGTGAAAACAAAAACGGTTGCTTTTCCGTACTCGGTCAGTGCCTTTTCAATGGTGAGTGGGGAGCTGGGTTTCCCTTTTTCACCGGGTGGGGTGATCTGCGCGTTGAGAAATTCCTCGGACGTGACGTCTTTGATGGGCTTTTCTATTCCCATGCGTTCCGAAAGAAGACTGTCCGTGGCAGCAACCAGCACTCCGTCGGATGTGCGAGCCACAGGAAGTTCTGGCAAGTATCCAAACTTCGCCATTTCTTCCACCGCAAACTCCGAGGTGGGTGGATAGAGATCTCCCCCAGCCGCGTACCCGGCTACGACAGGAGTTCTGAGCATGTCCACGGTGAGCGGTGGGACGGGTTTGAGCCAGTTGAAAATAACAACGGCGAGCACTGCAACAACAACAACTGCTGCGGCAATAAGCGGTGCGACTGTTCGTTGTTCAGAATTGCTTTCAGGTGAGCTTGGCACACTGGTCCTTTCTCTGCTCTACCCATGGTATTGGGTGGCACACTGAAGCCAAACAGCCTACCGGCTGCGGTCGACGTTGTCTTTGTTTGCTCCAGTGACAAGGCCCCGCAGGAATCCTGATCCCCACGCGATGTGCATGGTGGGTAGAACTACCGCGAACCAGAGTTTTTCGCGAACTCCTGCGTCTTTTTGGCGCAGGGTGTTCGCAACGATTGCGCTGATGTACGCGCAGCTGGGAATGTGTACCAGGGAAGTAAAGCGGGACAACCACTTGGGCCAGCGTTTGGTGGTCCCAGTCAGTTGCGCCACCGTCTCCAGAACAGCAGCACTCAGCCCAATGACCAAGATGGGTGGCATGAAGTATCGGATGCCGTTCTTAGAACCGTGGCGACGCACAATTTCAGCCCGCCAAATACCCGTTGCGTAAAACTGTTGAGCCAGTTTCTTCCACGTGGTCCGTGGCCAGTACGTCACCTCCATGCGCGGGTTGAACCAGACCCTTCCCCCTGCTTCTCGGATCCGCAGGTTAAGTTCCCAGTCTTGCCCTCTGCGCAGGGTGGAATCGAAACCGCCTAAGGTGTCGAACACCTCGGCCCGGAACGCCCCCAAATACGCCGACTCAGACTCCTGCGCTTCGTCGCCTGAATGGTACGCAGGGCCACCCAGACCCAAACGGGACATGTACGCGCGGGCAACAGCCTTTTGAAAGGCTGTCTTCCCTTGGGCCTGCATGAGTCCTCCACAGTTCGCAGCCCCGGTTGTCCGCAGGGTTTCAACCGCTTCACGCGTGTACGTGGCGCTCAACTGCGAGTGTGCATCGACGCGGATGATCATCGGGTACTGTGCTTTGGCCACTGCCAGGTTCAGCCCGGTTGGCGTGTCCCCGGATGGGTTATCAACCACGGTCAGGCGAGGGTCGCGGATGCTGGCGGCGACCTCGGCGGTGTTATCCGTGCACGGCCCCATTGCCACGATCAGTTCTTTGGGCCCCGGATAGTCCTGGTCCAGCACCGCGGCGACGGCCCCACGCAAGCTGTCTTCCTCGTTGAGCACGGGCATGATGTACGTGATGCCCGGGGTCTGCTCTAACGGCGGGAGAGCTTCTGGACTGAGCGCGTTTTTCTGCGACTTCACTGACGTGACCTCACTTGTTGATGTGACCTCACTTGTTCGCTTCGTATTCGCGGATGACCGAATCGGTGTCGCCGTCGGCGCGCAAGTCACCCTTTTCAATCCAAATAGTGCGGGTACACGTGTCGCGGATCGAACGCATCGAGTGTGAAACGAGGAACACCGTACCGGCGTTTTCGCGGATCGCGCGGATTCGGTCTTCGGATTTCTTTTGGAACTTGCGGTCACCAACGGACAGTGCTTCGTCCACGATGAGGATTTCGTAGTCTTTTGCGGTCGCAATTGCGAACTTCAAGCGCGCGGACATACCCGATGAGTACGTGCGCATAGGCATGTCCATGAAATCGCGGATGCCGGTGAAGTCGACAATGTCGTCATACTTCTCTTCGATTTCTTCCCGCGTGAGCCCCATGGCCAGCCCACCCAGGATGATGTTTTGTCCACCCGAGAGGTCCGGGATGAGTGCCGCACCCACACCCAGGAGGTTGGGGCGGCTCTTGGCGTACACGGCACCTCGAGTGGGTGGGATCAGCCCGGTGATGGCGCGCATGAGCGTGGATTTACCCGAACCGTTTGACCCGATGATTCCAATCGATTCGTTGGCGTTTGCCACAAAAGACACGCCTTTAAGCGCGTGAACGGTTTTGAATTTGCGGTTGCGCTGCAGGAACCCTTTAGTGCCACCGCTGGTAATGCGCTTACCCGTGGCCAGGGTTTTGAATTCGATGTGCAGGTCATCCACGATGACCACTGGGTTGTCAGCTTCGAGCGACCCCGTGTTGTTTTCTGCGAGGACGCTTTCCGGATTAGTCTTCTCGTCCATAACGCTCCTCCGCCTTCCAGAAGAACCACGTGGAAATTGAGATGACGACAACCGCCCAGATGCTGAATCTCCACCAGTAGTCCCACGGGATTGAGTATTCCTCCATGATGATTCCGCGGGCCAGCGACAGCACTTCGTACATGGGGTGCCAGTCGAAAAGTGCACTGAGAACGGGGCGTCCCTCGAGTAGTGGTTGTGGGTCAAAGAACACGCCCGAGGTGTAAAAGATCATGCGCGAAATGTAGGGGGTGATCTGGCTTAAGTCCCTGAAGTGGACGGTGAGGCGCGCAAAGATGAACGCGACTCCTTGGTTGAACACCCAGAAGATTCCGACCATAGGGATCAGCAGTAGCCACGTCACGTGTGGGCGCGCACCACCGAAGACCGCGATGATGATCATCAGAGCCAGCGTGGGGATGAAGTTGATGAGGTTCTGCATCACCGTGGCGATGGGCAGGACTGCGCGCGGGAACGGCAGGGACTGCACCAGTGGCATGTTTTGGATGATGGATTTTCCACCCACGTTCATGGAGGAGTTGAAGAACTCCATGATGAACACACCGATCACCAGGTAGGGAACGAAGTTGGCGGGTCGTGACCCAGCCATGATGAACCCGAACACCAGACCGTAGATGAGGGCAGAGAAGGTGGGGCGCAGAAGCACCCACAGCATGCCCAAACGGTTTCTCTGGTTCTCCGAACGGATGCGGTAGAACGCCAATGAAAATGTGAAATCGCGTCGGCGCCACACTTCCCGGAGATATTCCCACAGTGACGGCCGCGCTCCGACTCGTTCGAGCCCGTGAGCGGCAGCCAGCTCAGCAGCATTCATTGACGATTAACTTTCATAAGCGAATAACGACAACCCGATTCTAAAGGAACACCCCAGTTTAACGGCTCGCCCAGGTCCGCATGTCAAAAGACTGATCAACATCACTTCTGTGTGCAAGGTTCTGGCTGGCTAAAACGCGCTTGGCCACGTTATGGGCGCCGGGGTTGTTGAGAGTTTCAACGCGCGCAAGGGTGTTGTCAGGGGTGAAGAACAGCCATTGGGCACGGTGGGTTGGGTCGCCCAGCAGTACCGGCTCACCGCTGGTTGCGCTCAAGCTTTGACCCGCGGTGAAGATGCGCACCGGTCCTTGGAAGGACCAGTGCCAGGGGACGTCGGTCCAGGTGGCGCCTTCAGTGGAAGCCCTTTCGCCTGTGGCCTGCTCGCCCAACACCGCACCCAGCCAGCGTCCCATGGAAGTGGCGGCCGCCTCGGCGGGTTCGACCCCCTTCATAGGACCTCCCTCAATGCGCGCGCAGTCCCCGATTGCGTATACCCCGGGGAGCCCCGTGACCTGCAGATCAGGCCCCACCGGGTAGCCAGCATGGGTGGTAGCCAGGTTGCCGAAAGGTACGGACTCCAAGTTGCGCCCCGCGTTAGGCAAGGCGGGCCCGGCCGAGGTCGCCCCCACTGCCGCGAACCACAGTGGGTGTTGCGTGGGGTCGGGTTCAGGGGTGTGGGGCACGAATGTGACGTGTTCATGCAGAGCCATAACAGCTTGAGCGAGCTGAGCGCTGACTTTAGGGAGGGGCCGGTCACCACGCAGGTAGACGTACGGGCGGTGTCCGGCGTCAGCGAGCCCGCGCGCAATCTCCAAAGCCAGGAATCCTGAGCCCAGAACCCCCACCGAGGTCCCCGGCCCCAACGCGTGAATGGCCCGGTGAGCGCGGGTGGCGGAGTCACGGTCGTACACCGTGAGTGCGTCGAAGGTTGGTGTGCGAGGGCTCAGGCCCGTGGCGTAGACAACGACGTCGGCTGGCAGCTCCCCGGCCGAAGTCTCCACAATGTAGCGAGCGCGGGCACTGGGTTCTGAGGGGCGGGCCTCACTGGTTTCATTCGCTTCGCGCACTTCGCTCACGGTCGCTTGCAGGCGAACCACGTTCTCGCCCGTCATGTGCGGCACTAGAGAAATCTCTTCAGCCGCTAGGGATTTCGACAACGGCGGGAGCTCTACTGGCTGTTCAAGCGGATCAACTACCGTGACACTGCAATCAGCAGGCAGATCAGCGTGAACCGAGGCAAGGGTTTGGACGAACGAACGGGCACAGGCCGTGCCCGCAGCTCCGCCTCCAATAATGACGACGCGCATACTTCATGCTTACACCGCAACCGCCACACCGCATAAATCTTCAGGAACTTTCAAGCGGAATTTGACGCAGATCACACTTTGGGGGTTTTATAGTGACGTCTCGCACATTTTAAAGCTTGCGATACACACTTTTCTTTTACCGAACCTGTCCAAGGAGTTTCTATGGATGCGGTCGTTACCGCCATTAACGACGTAGTGTGGTCGCCTGCGCTCGTCTATTTATGTCTGCTTGCTGGCCTGTACTTCACGATCCGTTCCCGGGTTGTGCAGTTGCGCAAGATCGGTCCTATTTTCTCGTACATGTTCAGCGGCAAGGGAAGCGACTCTGGAGTTTCCAGCTTCCAAGCGCTCGCCATGTCGCTGGCTGGGCGTGTGGGAACGGGGAACATCGCCGGTGTTGCTACCGCTATTGCTTTCGGTGGCCCCGGTGCCGTGTTCTGGATGTGGATCGTCGCGTTCTTTGGTGCCTCAACGTCGTTCGTTGAATCGACTCTGGGTCAGGTCTATAAGGAACGCGACCGGGACACCGGCCAGTACCGAGGTGGTCCCGCGTTCTTCATTGAGCGCGCCTACCGTCACACCAAGGCTTCAGGCCTGTTTAGTGTGTATGCGATGGTGTTCGCGTTCGTCACTGTATTGGCAACCAGCTTCTTGCTTCCGGGAGTTCAGGCGAACGGTATTTCTTCGGCTGTTGCCCAGGCGTGGGGATGGCCCACATGGATTCCAGCCGTCATCATCACGATTCTTCTGGCCTTCATCATTGTTGGTGGAATTAAGCGCATCGCTACCTTCGCATCTCTGGTTGTTCCGTTCATGGCAGTGATCTACATCGTGGGCGCGATCGTGGTTGTGTTCGTCAACGCTTCCCAGATTCCTGCTGTTATCTCGCTCATTGTGCAGTCTGCTCTTGGTGTGGACTCCACGTTTGGCGCCATGTTGGGTGTTGCAGTTTCGTGGGGTGTTAAGCGTGGTATTTACTCCAACGAAGCTGGTCAGGGAACCGGTCCTCACGCAGCTGCCGCGGCAGAAGTTTCACACCCGGCTAAGCAGGGTCTGGTGCAGGCAGGTTCGGTGTACATCGACACCTTGTTCGTGTGTTCAGCGACTGCGTTCATGATCCTGTCCACGGGAATGTACAACGTGTTCTCTGATACGGCGGGCGAGGAACTGTTCCACGCAGGTCCCGGAAACCTCCCGGTAGACACCGAGGTGGGGCCGGCCTTCGCGCAGAACGGGTTCGACACTGTGCTTCCCGGCCTTGGTTCGTCGTTCATCGCAATCTCACTCGGCTTCTTCGCGTTCACCACCATCGTGGCCTACTACTACATGGCCGAAACCAACTTGGCGTTCTTCCTGCGCAATGTTGAAAACGTGCATGTTCGCCAGGTGGGCTTCCGATTCCTGCAGCTGTTCATTCTGGTTGCGTGCGTTGTGGGTGCGACGACCAGCTCAGGTTCCGCTTGGGCCCTGGGTGACGTGGGTGTGGGCCTCATGGCATGGCTTAACATCATCGCGATTCTGATTCTGCAGCAGCCTGCGTTCAAGATTCTGCGTGACTTTGAGCGTCAGCGGAAGGAAGGAAAGGACCCAATCTTCCGCCCGTCCGAGGTGGGAATCGCCAACGCCGACCTGTGGGAAGAGATCGCGGATAACTGGGAACGTGGCACGCCCGGAAAGAACCCGGCTGAAGAAGCTCAGCTTCCCGATTCAAAGTAAATAACCTGTGAAGTCTCGGGGCATCGTTCACTCAATGTCCCGAGACTTTTGTGTAAATGGCCTATGCGGTTATAGCTCCAGGTGGTTTAGCCAAGGCCAGACGGCGCAAAGCGAGCGAAACTACGCGTTATATTGCGTAGTTTCGCTCGCTTTGCGCCGTTTCGTGGAGTGCTTAGCCCTGTGATTTACCAGCTGAACCCAACTGCTGGGCGGCTTCAACAATGCGGGCAGCCATTCCCGCCTCGGCAAGCTTGCCCCACGCACGCGGGTCGTACATCTTCTTGTTACCCACTTCGCCGTCGATCTTGAGCATGCCGTCGTAGTTCTTCAGCATGTGGTCAACCACTGGGCGACTGAACGCGTACTGGGTGTCGGTGTCGATGTTCATCTTGATGACTCCGTAGCTCACAGCGTCAGCGATTTCCTGCGCGGTGGAGCCCGAACCACCGTGGAACACCAGGTCGAACGGCTTGTCCTTGCCGTACTTGGCACCCACCTGTTCCTGAATGTCCTTGAGGATTTCAGGGCGCAGTTTCACGTGTCCTGGCTTGTACGAACCGTGAACGTTTCCGAAGGTCAGCGCAGTGATGTAGCGGCCTTTTTCACCCAGACCCAGCTTCTCAACGGTGGCCATACCGTCTTCCACAGTGGTGTAGAGCTTGTCGTTGATTTCGCCGGTGACACCGTCTTCTTCACCACCAACAGCGCCGACTTCGATTTCCAGAATCTGCTTGGCGTTGTGGGTGAGTTCAAGCAGTTCAGCGGCCAGGTCCAAGTTCTCTGGTACTTCAATGGCCGAACCGTCCCACATGTGCGAGTTGAACAGTGGGTCTTCACCACGGTCAACGCGTTCCTGGCTCACGGCAATGAGGGGCTTGACCCAGGTGTCGATCTTGTCTTTTTGGCAGTGGTCAGTGTGGAGCGCCACCGTAACGTTGTAGTTCTTGGCAACAACGCGAGCAAATTCTGCGAGCGCAATTGACCCGGTGACCTTGTCCTTCACTGTCGAACCAGATGCGTACTCGGCACCGCCGAACGACATCTGCAAAATACCGTCACTCTGCGCTTCAGCGAACCCGCGAAGCGCTGCGATCACTGTCTGTGAGGATGTCACGTTGATGGCTGGGTATGCGAAACCTTCTGATTTTGCGCGGTCGATCATGTGTGCATACTCATCGGGAGTTGCGATTGGCATGTACGCTCCTTCGTGATACCAACTGGATGCTTGCTGTCAGTATGTCACGCCCGGTTTAACACAGACCGAACTTTAGGTTCTGAAAACATGAGCCAGCCCCCGCGGTAGTGCATATTCAACGAAACGTGTCCCCCGTCACTGCCCGATCGCTTACAGTTCTGAGTATGGAACCATCGGACACCTCGGCATCTCCGCACGGCGGCAGCACTCCCCCGGCAGTGAACCTGACAGCGGCCTCGGAACCGGCACCCGCCCCCGCTACGCGGTCCACGATTGTGGCGTGGGCGCTGTGGGACTGGGGTTCGGCGGCGTTCAACGCGGTCATCATCACGTTCGTGTTCACCCCGTATCTCACGTCCAAGGTGGCAGGCGACCATGATACGGGGACGGCCGCGCTGGGTTTTGTCACCGCGCTTGCGGGTCTATTGGTGGCCGTGATTGCCCCGGCCGCCGGGGTTCGAGCGGATGCGAAAGCGAACCACCACCGGGCCGTCACGTCGTTCACCATGATTGTGGTGGCATTGATGGGCACCTTGTTCTTCGTGAAGGATTCGCCGGCATACTTTGTGCCTGGCCTGGTGATTCTGTGTATTGCGCAGGTGGTTTTCGAGATCGCGCAGGTGTCGTACAACGGCATGTTGCCCCATATCTCGACTCCAGCAAACGCCGGTACGGTGTCGAATGTTGCCTGGGCCATGGGGTATTTGGGCGGGCTGGCCCTGTTGTTTATTGCGTTGTTCACACTCATTCAGCCCGAGGTGGGACTCTTTGGCGCAACCGACGAAGGTGGCTTGCGTTTCCGCTTAGTTGCCGTGTTGGCCGCTATGTGGTTTCTCATTTTTAGTCTGCCGCTCATGTTTTCGAAGCGTACATCGGCACGCCCCGCCCCCGGTGACGCTGGTCCAAGTGAAGCTGGTTCCGGTGATGCCAGCCCTACACACCCGACGTCGCGCGAGCTACGCGGGTTCGCCGCGTGGAAGGCTGACTATGCGCGGGTGATCCGCCGGCTGGTGGAGCTGTTCAAGGTGGAGCGGTCGACGTTTG
This sequence comes from Brevibacterium mcbrellneri ATCC 49030, assembly GCF_000178455.1. Classification (GTDB taxonomy): domain Bacteria; phylum Actinomycetota; class Actinomycetes; order Actinomycetales; family Brevibacteriaceae; genus Brevibacterium; species Brevibacterium mcbrellneri. The sequence goes on from NZ_ADNU01000039.1 coordinate 87,991, forward strand.
TGTTCTTTGTGGCCTCAGCGATTTTCCGCGACGGGCTGGCTACGATTTTTGCGATGGCCGGGGTGATCGCGGCAGGAGCGTATAAGTTCTCCGGTTCCGAGGTGATTTATTTGGGCATCGCCGCCAACGTTGTCGCGGGGGTGGGGTGTCTGATTGCTGGAAAGTTCGACGACTGGTTGGGACCCAAGGCAGTAATCGTGACCGGCCTGATCTGTTTGATTGCCGGGTGCGTGCCCATTTTGGTCAGTGAGAACAAGACCGTGTTTTGGGTGACGGCCATGTGGCTGTGTTTGTTTGTGGGGCCCGTGCAGGCGAGCTCGAGGTCGTTTCTGTCGCGTATCACCGCACCGGAGCGGGCGGGTGAAAACTTTGGGCTCTACGCAACAACCGGCCGTGCGGTGAGTTTCTTAGGACCAGCACTGTTCGCACTGTGCGTCACGATTTTTGGTTTCCAACGTGCCGGAGGCCTGGGGATCATGATTGTTCTGGCCCTGGGCTTGGCGTTGATGCTCATGGTGCCCGCTGCGCGCTCAATCCGCACCCGCGCATGACGTGACCGCTCACGGCCGGATGAGTCAGCGCGCGCTCTTCTTCCACCGCATAAACAGCCAAGCAACTGGCGCGGCAATGGGAAGAAGAATAATTGCCAACGCAATCAGGATTTTGTTCCCACTACTTATGTGGCTGACACGAAGAAGATCGAATAGTGCGACGACTGCGAGGATGAGTGCAAGCGCTGATACGCCATACATGGCGACATCACCGGCAGTCGGCACCAGCGGATTAGTAATGATCGCACTCATGAAAGAAGATTACCATTCTGCGGGAGCGCAAACTGCGCACGGATTTCGCCAAAGTGTGTTCCGCACCATAGAATGAGGCATTAACTGAACGACTGTTTAGTCACGTTCAACGCTACCGAACGACTCACGTATGTCACCGTTCGAAAGGATAGGCATGGACAACCTTCTGAGCGCAGAAGAACTCGAATTTGCCGAGAAGATGCGCCACTTCTACCGCACGGAAATCCCTGAGGACATTCGTTTCCGTAACGCGATTGGTCAAGAGATGTCCAAGGACGACATCGTCACCACGCAGCGGATCCTCAACAAGCACGGATACGCGGTTCCTAACTGGTCACAGGAATTCGGCGGTCAGGACTGGACTCCTGTCCAGCACCACATTTGGCTCGAAGAAATGCAGCTGGCCAGCGTCCCCACTCCACTGCCATTCAACGCGTCCATGGTGGGACCGGTCATTGACACGTTCGGTTCACAGGAAATCAAGGAACGCTTCCTCCCAGCTACCGCGAACCTCGACATTTGGTGGTCGCAGGGATTCTCGGAACCCAACGCCGGATCTGACCTGGCAAGCCTCAAGACCTCGGCGGTCAAGAAGGGCGACACCTACATTGTGAACGGTCAGAAGACCTGGACCACACTGGGTCAGTACGGTGACTGGATCTTCAACCTGGTCCGCACCGACCCCAACGTCAAGAAGCAGGCCGGTATTTCGTTCCTGCTCATCGACATGAAGACCCCCGGCGTGACGGTACGTCCGATCCAGCTCATCGACGGTGGCGCTGAAGTCAACGAAGTGTTCTTCGACAACGTTGAAGTACCAGTTGAAAATCTGGTGGGTGAAGAGAACAAGGGTTGGACCTACGCCAAGTTCCTCCTGGGCAACGAACGCACCGGAATTGCCCGCATCGGTCAGTCCAAGGTGGCCCTCGCCCGGGCGAAGGCTTACGCACAGGCGACAAAGACCTCGGCGGGAACCCTGCTTGACGACCCATTGTTCGCGGCACGCATCACCAAGATCGAAGCGGAACTCACGGCACTGGAATTCACCCAGTTGCGAGTCCTTTCCACACAGGAAAAGGGCATGGACCGCCCGGACCCACGCTCCTCGGTGCTTAAGCTGCGCGGATCCCAGATCCAGCAGGACATCACCGAACTTCTGTTCGACGTGGTTGGCCCACAGGGACTGGACTTCGTGGACTCCGATGAAGTTCGAAAGACACTCCCCCACGGCGCCGGCGACGCAATGCCGCACTACTTCAACTACCGCAAGGTCTCCATCTACGGTGGTAGCTCTGAGGTTCAGCGCTCCATCATCTCCAAGGCCATCCTGGGCCTGTGACCAGCCAGCTAAAACAGCTAGAACAGCCGCGTAGAAATACGAAGCGACGAGTTTAGAACAGAGGACAAAAATGGATCTCGAACTCACAGATGTACAGCAGGAGCTGGGTGCAACCCTGGGCCGCCTGCTGAAAGGAAAGTACGACGCCGAATCCCGCGAAGCGATCCGCACCTCGGACGCCGGGTGGAGCGAAGACATGTGGAACCAGTTCGCTGAACTGGGGCTCATGAGCCTGCCATTTGCTGAAGAGCACGGCGGTGCGGGCATGACGTTCGCTGAAGTTGCCGTGGTCATGGAAGCGTTTGGCCGCGCACTTGTGCTTGAACCGTACCTGCCAACCGTGATCCTGGGTGGTGGGCTTGTGGACATCGCTGGAACCGACGAACAGAAGTCGGAGATCCTGCCTGGTGTCGCAGCTGGTGAAACGCGTATGGCGTTCGCCGCTCAGGAACCTGGTTCGTTCTACGACGTCACCGCGCCACAGACCAAGGCCGTGGGCTCTGGTCAGGTGCAGATCAGTGGTGAAAAGAGCAACGTTGTAGGTGGCGCACAGGCGCACACGTTCGTGGTCACGGCACAGTCGGAACAGGGTCTGGCCCTGTACCTGGTGCAGGCCGACGCGCAGGGTGTGACCGTGGACCAGCGCACACAGGCCGACGGCCTGAGCACAGCGCACGTGACCTTTGACAGCGCCCCAGCTACCCAGCTGGGCACGCTTGTGGGACAGGACGCACAGGACGCCGTGCAGCGCGTGCTGGACATCGCTAATGCAGCCCTGGCTTCCGAGGCCGTAGGCGCCATGGAAGTGTCCCTCATGATGACGGCCGAATACCTGAAGACCCGCGAACAGTTCGGTGCGCCGATTGGTGTCAACCAGGTATTGCAACACCGCGCGTCCGACCTGTACGCGGCACTCGAGTTCGCCAAGTCGATGGCCCTGTACGCCAAGCTGGCAATCACGCAGGACCCAGACGGCACCTCGGAGACCCGCCACCGCGATGTCCTGGCAGCCAAGTACGTCATCGACGACACGGCCCGCCTGATTTCGCAGGAAGCAATCCAGATGCACGGTGGAATCGGTATGACCATGGAATACCCCATTGGTCACTACGCCAAGCGCCTGACGGTGATTCCACGTACGTTTGACTCGAAGGAAGAAGTCACTCGCGAGCTTTCCGCTCTGGGTGGCCTCATTAAGCCAGAAGCAGCGGACCTCAAGTAGTCTGCGTGAAAGGGCCTCAGCGCGTG
>NZ_ADNU01000038.1 GCF_000178455.1 Brevibacterium mcbrellneri ATCC 49030
TGGAAACCAGTGACGCCACCCTCACCCGCATCGCAACCGCCTGCGGATTCGACACCGTCGACACCCCCACCCGCGCCTTCCGCCGAGCCCTCAACGTCACCCCGGCCGAATACCGCGCCCGCTTCCGCATCCACTGACCAACCCGATCCAGCCTCTCGTCGGCGCTCGCACCGTCCGATGCCCAGGGCGCCGCACTTCCTAATACGCCACACACTGTTGGCACCTCGGGTGCTGGGGTGCGCTGGCGCGCACCTGACCGCCAAGGCGGTCCACCATCGCGACCGCCTCGAGAGGCGGTGCGTGATGGTCATGACCATCCGGGTGATATCGTCGAGGCGCGGCTACGAGTACCTGATGAAGTCCGTGGCCACCGGCGACACCGCGCGCGAGTCCGGTACGCCGCTGACCCGCTACTACACCGAGACCGGCTGCCCACCGGGCACCTGGCTCGGCTCCGGCCTGGACAGCCTCGACACCGGCCACGGTCCCGCCCTCGCCGACGGCGACACGGTCACCGAGGAGCAGCTGGAGAAGCTGCTCGGGCAGGGCGTGCACCCGCTGACCGGCGCGAAGCTCGGCTCCCGCTTCCCGCGCTTGCGGTCGCCGGCCGAACGGATCGCTGCCCGCATCGACCAGCTCGACCCCGCACTGGATGCAACACGGCGGCAGAACGCGATCGATGAGATCCGGGCCGAGGAGATTGCGCTCAAGCCGAAGACTGCTGTTGTGGGGTTCGATCTCACGTTCTCGCCCATGAAGTCGCTCAGCGCCCTGTGGGGTGTTGCAGACGCAGCGACACAGGAGCTGATCGTGCAAGCCCATCACGCGGCGATGCGCGACACGCTCGCGCTCCTGGAGCAGAGGGTGTCTGCAACCCGGGTGGGCAAGGGCGGTATCGCGCGCATGCCGATCACCGGAGTGATCGCGACCGCGTTCGATCACTACGACAGCCGCGCCGGGGACCCGCAGCTGCACACGCATCTGGTCGTGTCGAACAAGGTCCAAGGTGTTGACGGCCGGTGGCGGACGCTGGACTCGCGGACCCTGCACCGGGCCACGGTCGCCCTGTCCGCGTCCTATAACGCGTTCCTCACCGACCACACCGCGGCCCTGGTGGGGGTGAACTGGGTGGAGGTCTACCGCGGGAAAGACCGGAATGTCGGATGGGAGATCGACGGCGTGCCCGCCGGGCTGATCGCGGAGTTCTCCCGCCGCACCACCGGCGGGGCCGGGGAAGGGATCGCGACCGCGACACAGTGGCTGATCGAGGAGTACGTGGCCAAGCACGGGCACGCGCCGTCGAAGACGACGATCACGCGACTGCGCCAGCAGGCAACCCTGGAGACCCGCCCGGAGAAGGAGTTGCACTCGTTCGCCGAGCTCACCGCCGACTGGCGGAACCGCGCCACCACCCTGCTCGGCGAGAATGCAACAACCTGGGCACGCAAGCTGCGTGCACGCGGTCTCGCCGAGGCCCCGTTGCAGGCGAGCGACCTGACACCGAAGCAGCTGGGCGAGATTACGGACGTGGTCATGCGCGAGGTTGCCGACCGGCGGGCGACGTGGACGCGCTGGCATGTGCACGCCGAAGCGATGCGGCAACTCATGCCCTTGCGCTTCACCACCACCGCCGAGCGCACCAGAGTGCTCAACCAGATCGTCGAGCACGCCGAGGCCGCGTCGGTGCGGCTGACCCCGGCCTATGGCCGCGCCGTACCGGAGGAGTACGTGCAGACGGATGGGTCGAACCGGTTCCAGGGCGTCGATCAGGTGATGATGACCAGTCAGGACATCCTCGACGCCGAGGCCCGCCTCCTCACCCACGGGCGCGCAAAGAACGGCCCGCGCCTGCCGGACCGGCTAGTGAAACGGCATGTCGCCCGGAAGGTCCAGGGCGTACGCCTCGCTGCGGATCAGGCGGGGGGTGATCACCGCGATCGCGACGTCCGGGCGCAGCCTCGATGTGCTCGTCGGGCCGGCCGGTGCCGGGAAGACTGTGGCGCTGCGTGGCCTGCACCGGGCCTGGACCGCCCGTCACGGGAAGGACTCGGTGATCGGTCTCGCGCCGTCAGCGACCGCGGCCGAAGTCCTCGGAGAATCGATCGGGATACAGGCGGAGAACGTGCCGAAGTTCCTCTACGAACACGACAAAGGCCGATGGGACCTGCGGGCCGGGCAGTTGGTGATCGTCGACGAGGCCCCCCTCGCTGGCACCCTGACCCTCGACCGCCTCGCCACGCATGCCGCTGAGGTCGGAGCGAAGATCGTGCTGGTCGGCGATTGGGCACAGCTGTCCTCGGTGGAAACGGGCGGGGCGTTCGGGATGCTCGTGCGCGCCCCCCGGCGTGCCCCGGAGCTGCACACCGTGCGCCGGTTCGTCCACGAGTGGGAGAAGGCCGCCTCTCGGGACCTCCGGCACGGCAAATACGCGGTACTCGACACCTACGAGGACGAGCGTCGGCTGCATGACGGGGATCTCGAGGCGATGCTCGATGCCGTCTACACCGCCTGGCAGCACGACCGCGAACAGGGAGTGTCCACGCTCATGCTCGCCGGGAACGCGGAGATGGTCGCCGAGCTCAACCAGCGTGCCCACGCCGACCTCATCGCCGCAGGCCTCGTGCACGAGACTGGGGCGGCGTTGCACGACGGCACCACGGCCGGAGTCGGTGACCTCGTCGTCACCCGCCGCAACGAACGCCGCCTCGCAACCGGGAAGTCGTGGGTGAAGAACGGAGACCGCTGGCACGTCACCGCTCACCGGAAGGACGGGGCGCTGGTGGTGCGACGGCTCGGCGAAGGTGATACTCCGCGCGGGCGACGGCTCGTGCTGCCCGCGAAGTATGTGCGGGAGCATCTCGAGCTCGGCTACGCGTCCACGGTCCATCGCGTTCAGGGCTCGACCGTTGACACCGCGCACACCCTCGTCGACCCCGACACCGCCTCCCGCGAACTGCTCTACGTCGGACTGACCCGCGGCATGCACGAGAACCACGCCTACATCATCCAGCCCGACCCGCACGAGGTCGAACCCCACCTCGACCCGCCCGAGGAACTCACCCGCGTCGAGCAGCTCGCACGGGTACTCGCCCGCAGCGACGCCGACCTCTCGGCCACCGAGACCCGTCAGGTCGAGGCCGACAAGCACGCCTCCATCGCCACACTGCTGGACGAGTACGACCTCCTCGCCCGCGAAGCCCAGACCGAACGGTGGGAAGCCCTCCTCGACATCGCACCCTTCGCCACCGGCGAGATCGCCGATGAGGTCTTCACCAGCCCGTACTACGAGTACCTCGAAGCCGCCCTCGCCCGGCACGAGGCCACCGGCCACGACGTCAC
>NZ_ADNU01000037.1 GCF_000178455.1 Brevibacterium mcbrellneri ATCC 49030
GTGGCCACGCGCGAAGACGTTGAAGCGATCATCCGACCCACGGGGTTCTTCCGGTCTAAAGCGGCCAACATCATCGCATTGGCCGTACAACTGGTGGATCTGTATGACGGTGAGGTGCCGCGCACACAAAAGGAGCTGGTCAAGCTTCCCGGAGTGGGTGTGAAGACTGCGAATGTGGTGTTGGGCAACGCGTTTGACACCCCGGGGCTCACCGTTGACACGCACGTGGGTCGCTTGGCGCGGCGCATGGGTTTCACCAAACACACCGACCCGCTCAAAGTCGAAGTTGATCTGCAAGACCTCTACGACCCGCGGGATCTCACCTTGGTGTCGCACAGGCTGATTTTCATGGGGCGTCGGATCTGTCATGCGCGCAGGCCCGCGTGTGGCGCGTGCCCAATAGCCCGCCTGTGCCCTAGTTACGGTGAGGGTGAGCTTGACGAGCAGACGGCCGCGTCGCTGTTTGCTTACGGGCTGGAGTACCCCGAAGGCGGGTGGAACTTTGACTGACGACACGCATTTGCGTTCGCTGCTGAGTGCGTTGCCCACCACCATTACTGAACCGCACTGGTTGGGCGCCCGCCTGGCCCGAGGTGGGTCCGAGTTGCGCGACGCCGCGGTCCTCATGCTGTTCGCACGCGGGCAGAAACCCAGAACGCTGGCAGGCAAGCGGGAGGTCGCCAGGTTGGACGACCTCAGCGTGGGGGATGTGGACGTGCTGATCTTGCAACGCGCGGCGACCTTGCGTCAGCACGCGGGACAGCCGGCGTTTCCCGGCGGACGGAAGGATCCCGAGGATGTGTCAGCTGTCGCTGCCGCTCTGCGGGAGGCGCAGGAAGAAGTGGGTGTGGAACCTGGGTCGGTGGATGTGCTGACGCAGATCGACCCGATTGCGGTGCCTGTGAGTCGTCACAACGTCACGCCTGTGGTGGGTGTGTGGACTGAGCCGGGGCCGGTCAAGGTAGTTGATACGGCGGAGTCGACGCGGGTGTACAGGGTGTCGGTCGCGGATCTGGTGGCGCCTGCCAACCGTGGGGTTTTTTATCCAGAAAACCGGGCGTACACCTCGCCGGTATTCGATGTGGGCGTGCTGAAGGTCTGGGGTTTCACGGCCGGGTTACTGGACTTTGCGTTTACGGAGCTGGGTTGGGCTACCGACTGGGACGACCGCACCTACATGCACATCGACGTGTAAAACGGCAAAAGCGAGCGTGACGACGCGATTTAACGCGCCGTCACGCTCGCTTTGCGCTGTTTGATGATCAGTAACGCGGGCCGGTGGGGTTCTTCAAGGCGCGCACAATGGCGTCCTTGACAGACTTTCCACGGTCAATTGCGGCGGTAGGCGTGGGGTTGCCCTTCTTGAAGAGCGGGATTGCCACGCCCACCAGGATTCCGGCAATGACCACCAGGATCCCGAACACGATCAGGAAGCTAGCCCACCAAGGCAGGTTAGCGACCTCGTGGAAAACAGCGGACAGAGCAAAAATTGCCATGAAGCTCGACAGGAACAGAAGGAACAGGGCCGCAACGGCCAGCCCACCACCGATTCCCAGGTTCTTGGCACCGGCCTGTGCTTCGGTCTTCGCTAGAGCGATTTCCTCTTGCGCCAGGGCTTGACTGTCATCCTTGATGTCCTGGATGAGCTGAGACAGGGACCGTTCGGTCATGGAGCGTCCTCCTGCAGACGGCTTCTAGAGAGTTTCTTTTTCAAGGATAGGCGCTATTTACGCCTGAGGTGAAACCGCGCTTGATTTTGTGTTGAAACCAACGTGAATGGTCGGTTTACTTTCTGCCACGGTTAACCGAGGCTGCGATCGCGTCCATGACCGAGGCGTCGGCCAGGGTGGAAGCGTCTCCGGCCTCGCGGTTTTCGGCGAGGTTCTTCAGGAGTCGGCGCACGATCTTACCCGAACGGGTCTTGGGGAGTTCGTCCACAATGTACACGCGCTTGGGTTTGGCGATAGGGCCGATTTCCTGGCCTACATGCGCGCGGAGTTCCTGTTCGATCGAGTCGGTGTCCTGAACGTTTCCACGCAGAATCACGAATCCAATGACAGCCTGACCGGTGGTTTCGTCGGTTGCCCCCACAACTGCGGCTTCGGCAACTGACGGGTGGCTGACGAGTGCTGATTCGATTTCTGTGGTGGACAAGCGGTGTCCGGATACGTTCATGACATCGTCGACGCGGCCCAGGAACCAGATGTCGCCGTCGTCGTCATAGCGGGCGCCGTCGCCGGCGAAGTACATGCCTTCGAAACGGGACCAGTAGGTTTCCTTGAACCGTTCAGGATCGCCGTAGACGGTGCGCGCCATGGAAGGCCACGGTTCTTTGATGACCAGCAGACCCACCTGGTTGGGGCCGATCTTCTGGCCGTTGTCATCCACGACTTCCACGGTGATTCCGGGAAGCGGGGTTTGTGCGGAACCGGGCTTAAGTGAGGTCACACCTGGCAGAGGCGCGATCATGTGCGCACCGGTTTCGGTCTGCCACCACGTGTCCATGATGGGCAGTTCGTCGCGGCCAATCACGCGGCGGTACCACATCCACGCTTCTGGGTTGATGGGTTCGCCCACGGAGCCCAGCAAACGCAGGCTGGACAGGTCGTACTTCTTCGGGATCTCTTCGCCCCACTTCATGAACGTGCGGATGGCGGTAGGCGCGGCGTACAGGATTGTGGCCTTGTACTTCTCCACGATTTCCCACCAACGGCCCTGGTGTGGGGTGTCCGGGGTGCCTTCGTAGATCACCTGTGTGGCACCTGCGGCCAGAGGACCGTAGGTGACGTAGGTGTGGCCCGTGATCCACCCAATGTCGGCGGTACACCAGTAGACGTCGGTTTCAGGTTTGATGTCGAACACGGCGCGCATGGTGTACACGGCCTGCGTGAGGTATCCACCTGACGTGTGCAGGATTCCCTTGGGCTTGCCGGTGGTGCCCGAGGTGTAAAGGACAAACAGCGGATTTTCAGCTTCGAAAAATTCGGGGGTGTGCGTGGTGGGCTGGTCGCCCACGACGTCGTGGAACCACTGGTCGCGGCCGTCGACCATGTTGGTGTCTTCGCCTGTGCGCTTGACGACCAGGACGTGCTTGACGGAAGTTTCCGACTTGCTCAAAGCGGCATCGACCGTGCCTTTGAGGTCCGAAGGCTTTCCGCGACGGAACCCGCCGTCAGCGGTGACAACCACCTCGGCCTGGGCATCCTCAATGCGGGAGTGCAGAGCGTCAGCCGAGAACCCACCAAACACCACAGAGTGTGCGGCACCCAGGCGGGCACAGGCAAGCATGGTGATGACAGCCTCGGGAATCATGGGAAGGTAAACCGCAACCCGGTCACCTTTTTTGACACCCAGGGAGGCGAGCGCGTTGGCGGTCTTGCAGACTTCCTCTGTGAGCTGGGCGTAGGTGTAGGAGCGGGAGTCGCCGGGCTCGCCCTCAAAGTGGATGGCCACCCGGTCGCCGTTGCCGGCCTCGACGTGACGGTCAAGGCAGTTGTATGCGACATTCAGGGTGCCGTCGGCAAACCACTTGGCAAAAGGCGGGTTGGACCAGTCGAGGACTTCTGTGAATGGCTTATCCCACGACACGAGTTCGCGCGCGTTGTCCTCCCAGAACTTGAGGCGGTCATCAGCTGCGCGTTGGTATTCGTCTTGGGTGACATTCGCGACCGAGGTGGTCTGTTGCGAGGGCGGGAAGGTTCGGGTTTCGTCCATCAAGCTGGAGGTGTTCTGCTTAACGTCGTCGTTCGCTGCCACTGGTTTCTCCTTCGTCATTGAGGTGAATGGGGGCTTCGTAGTTACCCTACACGCGGACAAATGCGGGTGTCCGTAGTCACCATATAACGAAACTTTTGAAACATTTCTTAGTGCGACCGCTGAAATTCTGACAGTATGAGACTGAAGTCCGATTAAGGAGTATCCCTGTATGAGTCATCCAAACTCTCCATCCCCGTGGGGCGCACCCGGTCAAGGACAGCAGCCGGGCGTACCACAGCCAGGCGGGCAACCTGGTGGTCCGCAGCCAGGTGGGCCACAGTATCCCGGCGCAGGACAGCCGAACGGGCAGTACGGTCAGCCTGGCGGGCAGCCTCCAGGTGCGGGGCAATACGGTCAGCACGGTCAGCCGGGTGGGCAGGTGCCGGGTCAGGTTCCTCATCAGCACGGGCAGTACGGTCAGTCGGCGCCGGGTCAGGGCCAGCCGGTTCCTGGGCAGCAGGTGCCAGGGCAGAGCCAGCAGGACGGCGGAAGTCCGTGGGGCGCCTCGGGATCAGGGCCACAGCACGGTGGGGCATGGCAGGCCCAAGGGTCAGCTCCCCAGCAGCCGGGTTACGGCAGTGCGCCTACACACCCGGGTCAGCAAAACCAGGGCCCCGGTGGTCAGGGGCAGTTCAACCAGGGGGCCGGCGGTCAACCATGGTACGGCTCAGCGCCCGGGCAGCCTAGCTACGGGAGCGCGACACAGCAACCTGGCTATGGGAGCGCACCACAACAGGCCGGTGGCTTCGGCGGTGCGAATGCAGGCGTGCCCATGCCGGAAAATGTGGGCAAGAAAGCTAAGAAACCAAAACAGCCAAAGGCTCCGGGTGCGGGACTGATCGGTCCGCTGACCCTGCGAGACATCTTGCTTTTGGTGGCCGGTTTGTTTGCGCTTGTAGCGCTGGCCACGCCGGGGTACGCCATTCGTGTGCAGGGAGTTTCGGCTGGTGCCGAATGGTTCGTGCAACGGTGGTCGGCCGCCACGATTGGTTATGTGGTGCTGGGTGTCCTGCCTATTTTGGCGGCCGCTGTACTCACTTTGGTTAACAAGCTCACGGGAAGCATTCGGTTGATCGGATCGCTGAGTGTGGATCAGCTGATTTCGGTGCTGTGCGCGGTAGCGCTCGCGATGAACATGGTGTGGCTGGCCACAATGGTGACGTATTTCCATGTGGGTGCCGTGTTTGGTGTTCTGGCCTCGATCATTGGTTTCCTTGTAGGAACGCTGACCGTCATTCCTGTGTTTGGCGAAGAGTTTGCGCACCGCCCAGCCGCTGATGCACACCCCAAGGCTCGCCCGTACACCAAGGGCGGTGTTGTGCCGGCCGCACAGTTGGCACAGGGAGCCCAGGCGCCCGTTGTTGAGATTCACGGTGGGCAGGGCTCGCAGCCGGGTTCACAGTTTGCGCCGGGACAGGGTTCGCAGCCTGGTTCGCAGTTCGCACCGGGACAGGGGTCGCAACCTTGGGCCCCTGGTCAAGCGCAGGCAGGATCGCAGCCTGCTGGTAGATACGGCTCGCAGCCAGGGGCACACGCGGGGCCCGGTTCACAGCCTGGTTCTGCACAGGGTCAGCCGTGGGCTACACCTAGTGGTCAGTCGATGACCGCGGGCGGCAACGCGGGGCACGGCGCGAGTGCGCCGCAGAATGAGCAGCAGGGCCAGCATGGCAAACATGGTGCTCAGGACCACCAGGACCCGGGTCAGCAGGGACCGACCGGTGGAAGCCAGCATGGTGAGGCCCAGAAGAACGACGACACCTTCCACACGTCTGATGACGAACAGACGTACCTGGGACGTCACAGCGCACAGGAACCTCGCTACGCCCAGAACCAGCCCACCCAGGCGTTCGTGACTGGTGGTAAGGAAAACCAGGCAAGCGAACAACCAGGCGGGCCGTGGGCGCAGAACTCTTCCGCGTCAGGTAGCACAGCGGGAGAACCGCAGAACGCCGGTACGTCGCAGAAATCTGACGAGACGAAGAAATCTGACGAACTACAGACGGCTGAATCTGCACCGGAACCCAACTGGGCGCACGGCGCTGGTGATGTGAATGGTTCGGGGCAGACGACCTCGGCGGCGGGCCCCAACCGGGCGGACGAAAGCCACGGTAACAGCGGCGTTGGTGCGACCGGAGTAGCGGCAGGCGCCGGTGTAGCTGCAGGAGCAGCTGGGGCAGGCGCGGCCAACGATGCGGGAACAACTGGCGCGGGAACAGCGCAGTCGCAGAACCCGTGGGCAAAGCCAGACGCGTCGGCCGATGCCGGCAGTGGGAGCGTGGTGAAGGACACCTCGGAGGCGGGTTCGAGCGCCCAGGGTGACTCGCGCCGTGAGCCCGATGCGCGTGGTGACGCGGAAACCGGAGTGGTCGATGACAACGAGCCCACGCAGTACTTCCGGCCGTACGAATACTCGGAACAGGGCTTCGAACCGGTGAATGAGTCAGCAAACGGGGCGGCAGGTGAGCAGGTGGCGTCCGCGGACCAGGAGACGCAACTGTCACCGGCCGTGCAGCCACAGCAGGAAGCCGAAGAGCAGGCTCAGCCGCCGGCGCCTGAAGCGTTCTGGTTCGCGGTGCCGGATCCTCGCCCGGCGGTGGATGAGGTCACGGGGAATACCGTATTTATGGTCACGCCAGGTGAATGGTTCCTGGCGGTTCAGAACCGTGGCACGTCTTTTGTTGTGCACAACAGTGAACAAGAGGAAGGCGTTTTGCACAATGTGTCCGATGTGATCCTCCCGTAGACACGCACTAATAGCACCCGCACTGTGGATAACTCCCTGTGCGGGTGCTTTTGTGTGTGCGCGTGTGAGGGGGTGACCCGCTACGGGGCGGGGCACGCGTAACTCTGCGACACAGATTGACCACCTTTGTACACAGCCGGGGAAGCCGCCTCGGTTTTCCACAGATGCGTGACCGGCTCTGGAACGCGGGTGTGTGGCGCTACACAGTGAAGCTATGCAAATAGTTTTATTCACGCACGTGCAAAGTCTGATCGAACACTGTTCCGCGCTGGCCGACGGGGTGGGGGTGACTCTGGAAGTCCGCAGCCCCGACAGTGGCGGCTGGCAAAACGCCGTCCTCATTCTGGTAGGCGAGGACGTCACCCACGCGTCCGCAACCCCCGGGATACCCAGTGTGCTGGTGGGAGCCGAAGGGGCCGGTGACGACGTGTGGCGGGCAGCTGCCAAGCTGGGAGTGGACAACGTGGTGGTGTTGCCTGCCGGTGCCGAATGGTTATCACAGAGGATGATTCAGGCGGTCGAACCACCTCGGGCGCCTGCGTTGACCCACGGGGTGATTGGGGGAACGGGAGGGGCCGGCGCCTCGGTGCTCGCGTGCGCGGTGGCCCGGCAGAGCGCGGAGTCCGGGGTGTCCACGGTGCTGGTCGACGCCGACGCGTTGGGTGGCGGGCTCGATGTGGTGCTGGGGTGCGAAAACATCGAGGGACTGCGGTGGCCCGCGTTGGCGAGTTCACGTGGGCGTTTGCGGCCGTCGACGCTGCAGGACGCGTTGCCCAGACAGGGGAACTTGTCGGTGCTGTCGTGGGATCGCACGTTGGATGAGGACACGTCGAAGATCACGGAGGGCGTGTTCGATGCGGTGATCGCGGCGTCGCAGCAGGCGTTCGACTTCGTGGTGATTGACCTGCCCCGGCACGCGCCGATCGAGTGGGCGGCCACGTGTCACAGCATGACTGTGGTGACGCCGGGCCGGGTGCGGGCCGCGGTAGCCACGGCCGCGGTGGCAAACAGACTCACGCAGGTGCACTCCTCGATCCGGGTGGCGGTGCGGGAAAGCGGGCGCGGCGGGGTGGACGCGGACCTGCTGGCCAAAGCGGTGGGCGTGGACTTGGCGGGCACCTTCCGGGATGATGCGGCGCTGGGGGAGAAGCTGGACCGAGGTGAAGGGCTGCCCCGCGGGCGCACGAACCTGGCGAAGTTCGCGAGTTACCTGTTTGATGACGTGTTCGCGGAGGAACGGTGAGTGGTCATGAAGGAGTGGCTTGATGACGATCTCGTAGCCGAGGTCCGCGACTACTTGCTGGAAAATCCGGGGCCGGTAACGACCTCGGCGGTGGCGAGCGCGCTTGCGCGATCCGGGAGGGTTTTGGGGTCCGCGGCGGTGCTGGAACTGGTGGCGAAGATTTCCGCACAGTTGGCGGGGGCGGGGCCGTTGCAGCCGTTGTTGGACGACGCGTCGACGACGGACGTGTTTGTGAACGGGCCGCGCGACGTGTGGGCGGACCACGGTGACGGGTTGTGCCGGGTGCCGGTGTCGTTGGGGACTGAGGCGGATGTGCGGGCGTTGGCGGTGCGGTTGGCGGCGTTGGGCGGGCGGCGGTTGGATGACTCGCAGCCGCTGGTGGACGTGCGGTTGCCCGATGGGGTGCGGTTGAACGCGGTGATCCCGCCGTTGTCGGGGGATGTGACGGTGTTGTCGTTTAGGATTCCGCGGCATCGGGGGTTCACGTTGAGTGAGTTGGTGGAGGCGGGGACGGTGGTGCCGGATGTGGCTGATTTGTTGTTGCACGTGTTGGAGCGGCGGAAGAATTTCTTGATTTCTGGTGGGACGGGGTCGGGGAAGACGGCGTTGTTGGGGGCGTTGTTGGCCGAGGTGGATCCGGGCCAGAGGTTGTTGGTTGTGGAGGATTCGCGGGAGTTGAGTGTGGCGCATCCGCATGTGGTGCAGTTGTCGGCGCGGCAGGCGAATGTGGAGGGCATGGGTGAGGTGTCCATGGCTGATTTGGTGAAGAACGCGTTGCGGATGCGGCCGGACAGGTTGGTGGTGGGGGAGTGTCGTGGGGCCGAGGTGCGCGACATGCTCACCGCGCTGAACACGGGGCACGAGGGTGGGTGCGCCACGATTCACGCGAATGCGGCCAGTGCGGTGCCTGCCCGGTTGGAGGCGCTTGGGGCGCTGGCTGGGATGACGCCGGAGTCGGTGACGTCGCAGGTGAGCACGGCGTTGGACGTGATTGTGCACGTGACGCGAGGGCCCAGGGGTCGGGTGGTGTCGCAGGTAGCGGTGCCGGTGTTGGACAGTGGTGTGATTTCGACGGTTCCGGCGTGGGAATTGGGCAGTGGCCGAGGTCCCGGCTGGTCGGATTTGGCCGCGCGGTTGCGGAGATAGTGGGTTCTGGCGGTAGGGGCTTGTTGTGTTTGTTTTAGTGGCGTTTGGTGCGGGGCTGTGCGCGGCGGCTGCAGTGTGGCTGTTTATGGGGCCCGGCGCGGGTGCGCGGGTGCGCAAGATTTTTGGTGGGAGTGTTGATGGGGCTCTGAGCGGGGGCTTCGGTGGGAGCGGGGCCGGCCGGGGCGGTGGGGCTCTGAGCGGTGCTGGCCGGGGCGGTGGGGATCTTGAAGGAGGCCGAGGTCGTTTCCGGGACCGCGTGCGCGCGTTCGTGATGCGGGTGCGTGGTAGGGGCGATGGTGCGGTTGCGGTCGATGGGAGCGAGGATTCGCCCATGATCGCGGTGATTGACTGGGCGGTGCAGTTGTTGAAGGTGGGGATTGAGCCGGCACGGGCGATGACGCTGGTGGCGGACCTGCCGGATAACGAGGTGGTGGAGCGGGTGCTACGCAAGGTGGCGCGGGCCATGGAGTTGGGTGAGAAGCCGGATCAGGCGTTGCGCATGTACGCCGGTGAGCTGGGCGATGAGGACGCGCGGATTCTTACTGGAATGGCGTCGGTGTGGTTTGTGTCGGAACAGGCGGGTGCGCCGGCGGCCGAGATGCTGGCGTCGTATGCGTCGACGTGTAGGGACCGGGCGGATGCGATGCGGGAGCGCGATGTGGCGTTGGCAGGGCCGATTTCGACGGTAATGGTGTTGAGCTGGTTACCGATCATGTCGTTGGGGTTGGCGGTGCTGGTGGGGGCTGACTTGGTGGAGTTGGTGACGTCGGTACCGGGTGCGCTGAGTATTTGTGGTGGTTTGGTGCTTTTAGTGGCGGGGCGGATTTGGATGCGTTCCATGCTGGCGAGTGCGAGGTAGAGGTGAGCACTGTGGCTGTGCTGATTGTGGGGGTCTGCGCGGGGTGCGTGGTGTGGCTGTTGTGGCCCAGGTCGTCTGGGAGGTTGAGCCAGCTGTCGCAGCCGAGGCGGGTACGCCGGGGCAGTGTGCTTAAGCGGGTGTGGAAGTGGGCGTTTGGGCAGCTCACGCTGGGTGAGAGCCAGGTGGAGCAGTTGGCGTTCGACTTGGACTTGGTGGCGATTTGTCTGCGGGCGGGGTTGCCGATTCCGCGGGCGTTCGAGTTGGCGGCGAGGGCTACGCAAGACCGGTCGGGGTTGGGGCGGTTAGGTCGTTCTTTGGCACTTGGATCTGTGGATAACGCGTTTGCGGGAGTGCAGGATCCGGTTGGTGAGCACCGCACGGTGGTTTCGCTGGTGGAATTTTCGAGGTCCACGGGTGTGGCGTTGGCGCCGCTGTTGTCTGGGCTGGCGTCCGATATGCGTAGGGCGGAGCGTAGGCGTCGACAGATGGCGGCGGCAAAACTAGGCGTTCACCTGGTGATTCCTTTAGGCGTGTGTGTTTTGCCGTCGGTGATTCTCACGGGTGTGGTGCCGGTGGTGATCACGTTGGTGGGCGACATGTCGGCGATTTTTGTGCGGTGAGGTTTGGGTTGTTGCTGAGGCGCGGAGCCTGTGGACAGTGAATGTGTTGGAGTGGCCCGTGGCATGTGGAAGAAATGGCGTTTTCCACAGTTGCGATTGGGGCTCTTTCGGTGGGTGCGTGCGGTGCGAGACGCTCAAAGTCCATCGCACACAAAGAGAAAGGAAAGACGATGGAGTCGAAAGAAATTACTCGTATTGATCTGCGTGATGAGACCGGGGCGACCACGGCAGAGTACGCGATTACAACTCTGGCGGCGTGCGGTTTTGCTGCGCTGTTGGTGGTGTTGCTTAAGAGCGATCCGATCAACGCCATTCTGCTGGATCTCATGCAAGTCGCTTTGAGAATGGGGCAGTAATGCGTTGGCTCGCTCCACTGCGGGGATCGGTGAAGGATTGGGTTAAGCATACTGGGTGCTGTGCTGGGTTCGGCGGGCATGGGACTGTGACGTCGGGCAGTATGCTTGGCGATCGCAGGGGTGTGTCGGGTGAGCGCCGAACAGGCTCTGGCCAACGCAGGGTAAGGGGGCGGAGCAGTGAACGTGGCACGGTGACTGCTGAGTTTGCTGTGGTGCTTCCTGCATTGGTGTTGGTGCTGATCCTCGTGGTGGGTGCGGGCGTTATTGGGATTGCGCAGGTGCGAGTGTATGAAGCGGCCAGGGCAGGTGCCAGGGAAGCTGCCCGAGGCGAGCCCGTGCATGACATTGAGAAGGCGGCTAAGCGTAAAGCGGGGCCTGGCTCGACCGTGACGGTGTCGCAGGGTGGAGCGTTTGCGAAGGTGCATGTGAAGACGACGTTGCCAAAAGCGTTGCATCCGATCATGAAGGATGTGGAGGCGTCGGCGGAAGCGCGGACGGAGGGTCAAAGTGATGGTTCGATCGTTGGGCGCTGAGGCCGAGGTGTGTAGCGCGGGCTCTGTGACGCGAGTGTGTGGGGTTTGCGAACAGGGGCGTGGCGCAGGTGAGCGGGACTATGGCATGCGTGAGCGGGGGACTGCGACGGTGATGGCGGTTGCGTTGACGGCGGTTGCGTTGGTGCTGATGGGCGCGGTGGGGTTCGCTGGGCGAAGTGCGTTGATCAAGGCACATGCCGAGGGGACTGCGGACTTGGCGGCGTTGGGTGCGGCTGATGCGGTGCGCGGCAAGGTGCCTGGTGAACCGTGCAAGGTGGCCAAGGAGATGGTGGAGCGTGAGGGGCTCGACCTGGCCGACTGTGTTGCGCGCACGGATCTGGGCACGGTGAAGGTGGAAGTGAAAGCCAAGATGCCCAAACCTCTGAAAGCGATCAAAGTGACCGCGGTGGCCGGTAACCCGCAAGGGTATTGAGGGTGTGGGCGCGATGTAAAGTGCGGTGGCCTACTTCGTGTAGGGGAGCGGTGAAGGCGGTTCGGCCTCCGACTGTGAAGCGCGAGTGCGCGCCCATGTGAGCGCAGACTCGACGAGGTGGCTATGTAAGTGCAGGATTGATTCGCGAGCAGCTTGGGCGTCTCGTTTAACAACCGCTTCGAGCGACGGGACGTAGAGGACGCGCGCTTGACTGAAATCTTCGTCCAAGTCACGCGTGCTGA
This sequence comes from Brevibacterium mcbrellneri ATCC 49030, assembly GCF_000178455.1. Classification (GTDB taxonomy): domain Bacteria; phylum Actinomycetota; class Actinomycetes; order Actinomycetales; family Brevibacteriaceae; genus Brevibacterium; species Brevibacterium mcbrellneri. Next base: position 11,932 of record NZ_ADNU01000037.1, read on the forward strand.
TCAGCCAGAAGCGTCGAGAGAGGCCCTGTAGAGGTACGAGTGCGCTAGCTAGGTACGTGTTGTTGGAAAGTTGACCGATGAGCTCGTGGCATTGCCTCAACGCAATTTGGTACGCACTCTGATCGGGCACCTGCTTGAGTGTGGAAACGAGAAGAGATACTTCCGCGAGCTGGTCGTCGCTGGCGCGTACTGTTGCAAGCTCAACTGCCAACGTTTCTAAGTTTCGCCGAACTTCCAAGCGCGCTAGTTGATCATCAACTGAAATGTCTGGGACGCGCACGCCACGGCTACGACCTGTTTCGAGCCAGCAATCACGAGTGAGGCGAAGTACGGCTTCGCGCATTGGCGTGCGACCGGTTCCTGCGATTTCGATGAGGGTAGATTCGGTCAGCTCAGCACCGGGCTGCAATTTACAGCTTTCAATGTGTTCAGAGATCCTTGCGTATGCGTCATTCGCCATGCTCATGGCAATAGGTTATGCAACTTTTACGGAAGAAAACTCCATGCACCCTCTTGATATATTGCAAATATACGAACTAGTATGACGTAGATCACGGACTCAAGTCATATGGAGGAAATCATGAAGTGGCGCCCGCAAGTTGAAAAGAACCCTCTTCCGTACTCACCATTTAAGAGCTCGACCGTTCCTAGGCCAATCGGCTGGCTGTCCTCAGTGAGTTCTGAAGGGGGCGAGAATATCGCTCCTTACAGTCAGTGGCAGAACCTCACGTTTGACCCGCCGATGGTGATGTTTTCTGCTAACCGTTACCCCGACGGGCGACGCAAAGACACAGTGAAGAACGCTGAAGAAACGGGTTGGTTTGTGTGGAACATGGCGACCTACGAACTGCGCGAGGCGGTGAACACTTCCGCGATGGCATTGGCAGAGCATGAATCCGAGTGGGACCACTTAGCCGAGTTTGGGGTCACCAAGGTTTACGCAGATAACCATCCAATCCCGATGGTTGCTGAGTCGCCGGTGCGTTTTGAGTGCAAGTATCACTCAACCCACAGCATCCCTGGCAATTCGAACGTGGGAACGATTGACGTGGTGTTTGCTCATGTAGACACAATTCACATTGACGACTCGATTATTACGCCTGAAGGCCGCTTGGACATACCGAAAATTCAGCCGATAGCACGCCTGGGATACTTCGACTACACCGTGGTGAAAGAAGTGTTTGAAATGCGAGTGCCGGGTTCAGACAGTGATGCTCAGGCGGGGCTCGAAGGTAGATCATGAGTTTCACGGCGAGCGGTTCGACGCGGCACTCCCGTCGCAAGATCAAGGACATGATTGCAGTCAACTTTGGCAATGCGCTTGAGTGGTACGACTGGAACATATACACGATCTTCGCCGTGGTATTTGCGTCGCAAATATTTAAGGCGGGCAATCCAACTTCGGCACTGCTGTCTACCCTGGCTGTCTTTGCTGTTGGCTTTATCGCGAGGCCGATTGGCGGTTTCATTTTTGGCGCTGTCGCCGACAAGGTTGGTCGTAAACGGAGCCTGTTTATTGCCATGGTGGTTACCGCTGTGGGTAGCTTGATCATTGCGGTAACTCCAACGTATGCCGCGGCGGGTATCCTGGCTCCCATTGTCTTGACCGTGGCGCGGTTGCTTCAGGGGCTCGCACATGGTGGCGAAATGGGCACTTCTGTCACGTATCTTGTCGAGCGCGCGCCGGATAACCGGCGTGGTTTTTTCGGGGCTACCTCTTGGATTTCGGTAGTCATCGGAACCATTCTCGCGACGCTCGTTGGACTGGGAATCAATACTTTTCTTAGCCCGGACCAAGTTGCCACATGGGGCTGGCGCATGGCTTTTGCCTTGGGTGGGATCTTGGGCTTGTATGCGCTTGTGTTGCGTCGGACTATTGAAGAGTCGGAACACTACACAGCGACTCAGGAAATAAATGAAGTAACTCAGTCGCCAGCGGGGCAGGGTGATGCGTCTGAGTCGTCTGCGTCGTCGATTATGCGCGGACTGTGGATTATTTTCGTGGTGTCAGCAAGCGGTTCACTCATGTTCTACACTTGGCTGATCTACCTGCCAACGCATGCGCAGCAAGTGCATCAGTTACCACCAACTCAGACCCTTTCCGCTTCACTCATAGCGCAAGTGATTTTCATGGCTGCAATTTTTGGAGCCGGCATGCTTGGGGATCGGGTTGGGCGCAAGCCAATGGTTATCGTCTTTAGTCTGTTGTTCGTGATTCTGCCTTACCCGCTTTTTGGTATTTTGGGAAGCTCTTTCGTCTCGTTCCTGGCAGTGCAGACGGTTGCACTTTTGGGTGTCGCAGTACTTTTCGGTGTGAATGGAGCCCTGTGGTCTGAAGTGCTGCCGACCGAGGTGCGGGCAAAGGGGGTGGCCACCGTGCTATCACTTGCAACGGCAATATTCGGTGGGACGGCCCCGTATGTCATTACCTGGTTGAACGCGAACAACCTCCCGAATGTCTTTCCGGGATACCTCATGGTTATGGCTGCGCTGACAGGGATTACGGCCCTATTCATGAAGGAAACTAAAGGCATCAGTCTTTCAAGGTGACTGAGGCTATCGGCAGAGCTCAATGACTGTGTCAACGAAAGAGGTCCGAACTTCCAGTTCGGGCCTCTTTCGTTGTTTGTTCAAGTGGTGGGTCAGAACGTGCGCGGCTCAGGCGAGAGGGGGACGGTGTGGGGTTTGCCCTGAGCGCTACGGCGGCCCAGTGGAGCGCGGGAGTTTGATGTGGCTCAGTGACCTTCCTCCACGCTGAAAGATCGAACATATATCGAAGGTAAGCAAATAAAAACTTCAAGTGATATTGAATGTGTGTTCGAATGATGGTAGGCTAGAACCACAAAGGAGGTGAGCAACGATGCTTAATCCAGGCTTAGAAGAAGACGTGGACCTTTACCGCGAACCCAGTGACGCGGTGTTTGAGGCTTTCGGGACAGTTGAGCGTGAGGTCAATGATGTGACGATTAAGCGTGCGGAAGCCTTGGCTTCTGTGGTCGTTGCTCATCTCGACCCAATGACGGATGACTCATCGGAGCTGCGCACAGTTTTCAACGCCGAGGCGGGAGCAGCGCCGACTGTTGTCGGGCAAGTCCCCAGTTTCGCTGGTGAAACTCGGGTTGATGCGTTTGGTCAAGTGCGCGAACAAGCGCCCAAAGTGTCGATTGATGACACTGTCGTATGCGTGCTCACGCCAAACGGTGGTGTGGTTTCAGTAAAAGACGTAGAACGGTTGCTGGACTCTTTGCCTTCCCCAACGGTGGGGATGCTTTCGCAGTTCATGGACTGCACCGGACCGCAGGTGATTACTGAGACCCGTCGGGTGGTGACGGGGGCGCTGTTCATGCCCAAGCTGTGGGCGTTAGCGAAAACCGGTGTCGTTGGATATGACCGGGTGGCATATGTCTCCCGAAGGCTGTCGCACTTGGGGATCTGTGTTCCACTATTCGATGAACTTCTTACGTCGCGACGACTGGACGTGACCTTCAAAACGTTCAGAAAACACGTCAATGAGATCATTGCGATGCTGACCACCCCAAAGAGCCGAAACGAAGACGCGGTGCGAAACCGGTGCGTGCGGTACTGGGACAACGGCGACGGTACGTCCACGGTAGCGATGACCGGCCCAACCTTGGTTATGCACGCGTACTTCGCGCGTTTAAGTGGTTGCGCGCGGGCGGTTAAGAAAAACGATATCGACCCGTTCATCGCCACGCTTTCGGATAAAGACCGCGAAATTCTTGTCCCCGGCGAATCTGGTGAAAAGGTTAAACTCCGGGTCGGTGACCTGGGTGACGTGGAAATCGACGACGACCGGTTGATGGACCAACTCTTATTCGACATGGCTGTCGGCGCTATTCCCAGTACTGAAGTACACGCAAAAGTCGTACCCACAGGGCAACGGAAACCGGGCAGTGTGGAGTATGGAGAAAGCGTTGACTCTGCAGGTGAAGGTGCCAATGAGCTGAGCAGCGTTCCCGTGTTTAATGACAAGTGGGAAGCCAATAACGCGCAGCGCGTGTATGAAATGGAACTGTGCATCTCCATGCCAATCAACGAGGAATGGTTAAAAGCTCAGACCAACATTAACGTCACGGTCCCCGTGCTTCACTTCCTCAAGGACCAAATGCCGGGACTCATTGAGCTGGATCTGGCAGCAAACGGTGTGAACGTGCCTAGTGGTGACGGTCAGGCAACGGAAGATCGGCCCCCGGGAGGAACGGATCCGGGTGGTGAACCGCCGGGCGTGCAGCAATCAGCCGGAATGAATGCAGACGGTAAACCACAAGGCGAAGATCCTCCGGATAGAAGCGGTTTAAGTGGAGTCACTCAAGTTGGAGATCCGCCACGTGAAGGTGCGCGAACTGAAGGTGCGCAAGGTGACGAGGCGCTTAATGAAAGTGAGCAAGGTGCGGGACTGCCAGAAGAAGATGGCTCGCACGAGACCGCGACGCGCGAAAACGACGGGAATACGGCTCGCCCAGTTTTGGTGCGGGAACGCCTGAACGTGCCCGCGATGTTGAATAACCGGACTCCGATTGATGACCAGACTGCTGATGAACTGATCTCCCGAGCAACGTGGGTGTATCGGATGTTTACTGACCCAGACACTGGTGTCGTGGTTCAATCAACCCCCACAAAGTACCGCGTGACAGCGCCACTCAAGCGCGTGATTGAAGCTCGGTCAGTGATGTGCTCGGTGCCATGGTGTCCGGTGCCGGCTCGGGTATGTGAAAAAGACCATATAGAGCCGTTCAACCACGCGGACCCTAAGCGTGGCGGGCAAACCGTGCTGGAGAACCTGCACTCGTTGTGTAAGAAGCACCACCAGGAGAAAACCAACAGACGCATCAGCATCACCACACGTGACGACGGAGGACTGGCGGTTGGGTTCCCGCGCATCGGCACGACGCTGGTGTATCCGCCGGAGTCCAGAATTAATCAGGAGCAGTTCGAGCAGTTGGTCCAGTTCTTCGACGCGGGGAAGTTGGATGTGAGTCGCTCGGTGGGTGGCTTTCTGGACGCTGAACATGCAAAAGCGGGGGTTGCGGCTTCGAGGCAGTTCGTGACGCAGAAAGAAATCACCAAGCCAGTTGCGGCAGAAGAGGCAGAAGAGGCAGAAGAGTCGGCTGACGCTGGGTCAAACCCTGGGGTAGGAAGATCTGCTGAGGGTGAAACTGCGCGCGGCGGGCGGTCCGTCTGGGAGTATGCGCCGGCGCCGGGAGAGTTGGTCGGCGATGCGCCACCGTTCTGAGAAGACAGTTTTCCTTAGGAAAGTGTTTGCCTTGGTGGGGCGTAGCTAGCTGTACTGACCGGGGACGTTGGTCAATCGGGAGATGGGCGGCTGGTAGTCGCAGGCCGTGTGCGGCCGGTGGTGGTTGTAGTGGTGGAGCCAGTCAGCGAGTGCGTCGCGACGCTCCTGCTCGCTGGTGTAGCAGCGAGCGTAAGCCCATCCGTCGGCCATTGTGCGATGGAAGCGTTCGACCTTGCCGTTGGTTTGCGGCCGGTAGGGGCGGGTCCGCTTTGGGGTGATGGACAGCTCCTCGCAGGTGCCGCGCCACAGGTGCGAGCGGTAGGCACCGCCATTGTCTGATAAGACTCGTTCGACAGTGACGCCACGATCGGTGAACCACTCGACCGCACGGTGCAGCACAGCGACCGCAGTGGTGGCGGTCTCGTCGTGGGCCTCGGAGTACGCCACTCGTGAGTGATCGTCGATCACGGTGTGGATGAAGGCGTACCCGAGCTTGGGATCGCGCCACTTGTTCTTCGGCTTGTCGGGGGTGGCGGAACGGTTCTTCTCTCCTTGGCGGCGGCCCACGTAGCGCCAGCCACCGCCATCGGGGATGTTCCCGAACTTCTTCACGTCTACATGGACGAGGGAGCCAAGGTAGCGGTGTTCGTACCGGCGAACTAGCTCGCCAGTGGCGCGGTCGAGGTAAGCAAGTCGGTTCAATCGAGCCGAGCGCAGGATGCGGTGCACGGTCGATGGAGCGACACCGACGCGCACGGCGAGCTGAACCGGTCCTTCTCGCAGCCTCATTCGCAGGCTGATACAGCGCTTCGTGACCGCGAGCGATGTCTTGGTCGGTGAGTTCTTCGGGCGCGAGGACCTGTCCTGCATGGACTCGCCGGACAGATAGCGGTCGACCCAACGCTTCACGGTGGGCCACGACACCTGGAACCGGGCTGCGATCTCGCTGATCGGCCATCCTTCGTCGACGACGAGGCGGGCGACCTTGAGTCGGTGGCGAGGTGTGAGAGCGGCGTTCGCGTGCGTCGTCATCGGACCGGCTCCCACTGGAAGCGCCACCGGCCAACGAGAGCAGCGACGGCGAGTACAACGCACAGAAGAAACACCGGCATGATCATGGCGGCTAGTGGGTCGCCGTCCCACGCTTGTTGAGCGGCTTCGACGAACCAACGGACGGGTGAATACTTAACGATCTGCTGAATCGCCGACGGCATCGCCGCCAATGGCGTAAAGGCTCCGGATGTGAGCATGAGCAGGATCATGAGCACGTTCCCTATGCCCGTAGCGGCAGTGGCGGACGGATAGAGCGCAGCAAGCGCGCAACCCACTGCGAGGAAGGTGCTGAGTCCGATGAGGCACACGGCCAGGACACCTGGGACGTGGCTAGGCATGGGCACCCCGAAAACCCCGATCCCAATCGCCAAAGCGGTGAGCATGCCCGCAATACCTACGACGAAGTGCACGGTGAGGCTCGCTGCGATGAAGGTGGAACGACGCAGGGGCGTAAGACTCAGGCGTCGGAGTGCGCCCGTGTCACGAAGGGTCAGCATCGCCACGGGCACCTGGAGGACCCCGGTCATGGCGAGAACAAGAGAGGCGAAGGCGGGAAGGGTCGCATCAAGGAATCCCCGTCCACCGAACTCCGGTCGCGGATCGTTACCGAAGATCACACCCAAGGCCAGCACCAAAACCGGCGCGAAACCGAAAGAGAAGAACAGGCCCACAGGGTCGCGGCGCTGGGAGCGCCATAGGGCTTTGAGAAGGGCTCGATATGCGTTCATGCCGCCTGCTCCTCGGTGGTGATGTGTCGACCGGTGAGGGCCAGGAAGACGTCTTCAAGGCCGGGGGTCGTCGTGCTCATGCTCGTTACGGTGATGCGGTGTGCCGCCAGTGCAGCAAGGACGCCCTGCAGCCCGTCCGCAGTGCCGCGGATGGTCAGTTCCCGTCCCTCTGTTCGAGCGCTGGTCACGCCAGGAACTCCGTTGAGGTCGAACTCTGCGCTAGGCGACGCCGACAGGATGAGCTTCGCCGTGGTTTCGCCGGCGTGTTGCTGGATGAGGGAAGCCACTGTGTCCAAAGCAACCAACCGGCCGTGGTCGATGATGGCTACACGGTCGCATAGCCGTTCGGCCTCCTCCATGTAGTGGGTTGTGAGAACGACCGTTGCACCGCTATCGCGGACGTGCTCGACGGTGTCCCACATGTTTCGACGTGACTGAGGATCGAGAGCGGTGGTGAGCTCGTCCAAAAAGGCGAGCTTGGGACGGTTGATCAAGGCGAGGGCGACGAACACTCGTTGACGCTCCCCACCCGAGAGCCTGTCAACGCGGGCGTTGGCCTTGTCCTTGATCCCCAGATCCTTCAGCAGTTCGCGCCAAGGCCGCGGACGCTCGTAGAGGGCGGAGTAGAGCTCGAGGGCGTCCTGCACAGTGAGGCGAGGTGGCAGGGCCGCGCTTTGCAGCTGGACCCCAATTTGCTGAGCCAACGAGTGCTGGTCCTTGATGGGGTCGCAGCCGAGCACCTCGACGTGCCCAGACGAGGGGCGGTCCAGTCCTTCCAGACAGTTCAACAGGGTCGTCTTACCAGCACCATTCGGGCCCACGACCCCGAAGATCTCTCCTTCGCGGACCTTGAAGGAGACGTCTTCGAGGGCAGTGAAGCTGCCGAAGTTGCGGCTGACAGCCGCACAGCTCACGACATTCTTCATCCCTCATCACCCTCGGAGTCCACGGGGGCCCGATGGCTAGGCATCGCCTGCATGACGATCTGATCGAGCGTTTCCTGGCGCATCAAAGCGATCCCTTGGTTCGCGTCAGCGAGCAGGAGCAGGGTGTCGCCCGGGTGAATATCGAAGAGCTCCCGCGCACCCTTGGGGATGACGACCTGTCCCTTGGGGCCGACCTTGACCGTCGCGACGTACTTGCCCGGTGGGGACGTTTGATCCATGTCCATGCTGACCTCCTGGTTGGTGCCACAAGTATAACAAGTGGCACCAATCGGGGGGTGACCTCACGTCATGTAGTCGATCAACGTGTCCGGTCAGTACAGCTAGCTGGGGGACTTGAAGGACCTGGGTAGGGGAATCCGAGGTCGGGAGAACTGGTTGGTGACGCGCCACCGTTCAGACGTTCTGACCGTAGTAAAAGCCGGGCTGGTGGCCTCCCGTCGTTCTGAGAAAAGGCCAGCTGGCAACTCGAAGAACTGGGCTAGGGGAACCTAAGGCCAGGTTAGGGAACCGGCTGATGTTGCGAAGACTCGTCTGGTCTCAAAACTTACCGCAGCACCTCACGCAACAACCGCAGCGCCGCGTCCTTATCAAGAGGCTCGTTGCCGTTGCCGCACTTGGGGCTCTGCACACAGGACGGACAACCAGCAGCACATTCGCACGCGTCAATCGCATCAAGCGTCGCCTGCTGCCACTCCGCAAAAACCTCGAACCCACGCTCGGCAAACCCGGCGCCACCTGACTGCCCGTCATACACAAACACGGTCGCCTGCCCGGTGTCGACGTGCCGGGCGGTAGAAACCCCGCCAATGTCCCACCGGTCACAACCAGCAAACAATGGCAACAGCCCAATTGACGCATGCTCGGCCGCGTGGACAGCGCCGGGCAGATCACCGGGAACCACCTCGGCGTCCTCCACCACCGAATCCGGCGCCGTCCACCACACCGCATGCGTGCGCAACGTCTGCGTCGGCAAATCCAACGGCCGCTCACCCAACACCACGCCCGTGCCGTTCTGCCGCATGATGTACCCCGTCACCTGGGTCGTCACCTCAACAGCCCCATGAAACACCCGGCACCCGCTGGGCAACCCACGCGACCCCTCGGTGCCCACCACGCGAATCTCCGTCACCGACCTCGCCTGTGTCGTGTAATCCACCGTCGCGGGCGCCACCAACGCCACCCGCTCGGCCAAATCCAACTCCAACACCGAAAACGTCTCACCCTGATGCACATACACCGCACCCGGGAAACTCTGCCGGGGCGCGGCCGCATCATCCACCGTGCCCAACAACATGCCCGTCGCCTGATCCACCAACCGCACCTGCGCGCCACCAGACCCGCGAATATCCGTCAACGCCGCCGCAGACTCCGCCTTCGCCCAAAACCACCCCGTGGGCCGCGCACGCAAATACTTCGCCTCGGCCAACTCGCGCGCCACCTCAACGGCCCGCTCACCAAACCACAACCGGCCGTCATCCTCCGTCAACGGCTCCTCAGCAGCCGCCGCCAACAAATGCCCCGCCACCACATACGGGTTCTCCGGGTGAATGACTCCCGCCTCAACCGGGGCGTCAAACACATGCTCCGGGTTGTGCACCACATACGTGTCCAACGGGTCATCCCTGGCGATCAACACCGCCAACCATTCCTGCCCCGCCCGGCCCGCACGCCCGGCCTGCTGCCACAACGACGCCAACGTGCCCGGCCAGCCTGCGATCACCACCACGTCCAACCCGCTGATGTCGATCCCCAACTCCAACGCGTTCGTTGAGGCCACCGTCCGCAACTTGCCCCCGCGCAAGCCTGTCTCCAAGGCCCGGCGCTCCTCGGGCAAGTACCCGCCCCGGTAGGCCGCGACCGAGGTGGTCAACTCCGGCGCTATCCGCCCCACCTGGCTACGTACCGAGTCCGCCAACGCCTCAGCTCCCGCACGAGACGCAATGAACGCAATCGACCGCACCCCCGCGCACGTCGTATCCACCAACATGCTCGTGGCCTCACTGATCGTCGACCGGCGCTGCGCCTCCTCGCCAGCTACCAATGGCGGCTCCCACAAAAGAAACGTGCCCGCAGCCTTAGGTGACGTATCCTCCGTCACCGCATACGCCTCCCGGCCAGTAAACCGGCCAAACGCTCCCGCCGGGTCAGCCATCGTCGCAGATGCCCCCACAACGACAGGCCGCGCTCCATACAACGCCGCCACCCGCAACAACCGGCGCAACACCAACGCCACATGCGACCCAAACACACCTCGGTACCTGTGCGCCTCGTCAACAACCACAAACCGCAAGTTTTTAAACCACCGGCGAAACCGCTCATGACCAGGCAAAATGCTGCGGTGCAACATATCGGGGTTGGTGAAAATGATGTTGCCGTGCTGCCGGACCCACTGCCGGTCCGCCTCCGAGGTGTCCCCATCGAAACTGCCCGCACGCACCCCCTGTAACGGCAACGACACGAGCTTCGACAACTGATCATGCCCCAACGCCTTCGTGGGAGAAATATATAGAGTCGTCGCCACCTTGGTAGGCAACGCACCCCGACTCTCAAACGCCGCCTGCGTGACCGGCAACCAAAACCCCAGGCTCTTCCCGCTAGCGGTACCGGTGGCGATGACGACATCATCGTTCTTCCACACCCTCTGCGCCGCCTCCACCTGGTGCCGCCACGGGCGCTCAATACCCGTGACCTGCCACGCGTGAACGACCTCGGGACTTACCCACTCCGGCCAATCCGCAAACTGCGCCTCCCGCGCGGGAAAACTGCGCGCATGCGTCACACGGTCAGCCCGCTCGCCAAACGCAGTCACCAGATCAATCAGCACACCCCAACCTTAGCGGTCACGCTCAACACAACCCCGTAGAGTAGTGCCCGTGCTCACGATTGATCAGACCACCGTCAACACCCTGCGCCACGCCCTGCACCACCAGCGGTTCACCCCCGCTGGCCTGCGCGAACTGTGGGGCGCAGACATCGACGACGCCCTCACCCGCAACAACGCCGCCCCCGCCCGCTGGTTCCTGACAGGCCGCACGGACCCGCTTTCGGTAATGGCAAACCTTTTCGTGTGCGCGGCCACCATGGACGCCGAGGTCGTCCGCACCTCCCTTGGCACCCACCTTTTCGACGCGGCAACCGCAACCGGTGCTCTTCTCGAACGCGCCGGAACAGTACATGCCCCCTTCGCCCTGCGCGCCGTCGAAGTGCCTCCAGGGCTAAGCGGCCACACAGACGAACCCGCCCCTGACCCCACCCCCGACCACATTTGGCTCTTCTCCGACCACGGCACCCTGGTCCGCGACGAACCCGTCGCCGGTGACTTCGTATTAGGCGTGGGCGGTGCCGGGCGCACCCTCCTCAACATCACCCCACGCACACCCGTGCACACCGCGCTTGACCTGGGTACCGGGTGCGGCATCCAAGCCATCGCGCTAGCCCGCCACTGCGACCACGTCATCGCCACCGACATCTCAGCCCGGGCACTCGCCTTCACCCGCGCCAACGCCACCCTCAACGGGGCACACAACATCGAAACCCGCGAAGGCTCCCTCTTCGAACCCACCCCAGAACAGTTCGACCTCATCGTCTCCAACCCGCCCTTCGTCATCACCCCACAGGGCCACACGGCCACACTGGAATACCGCGATGGCGGCCACACCGGCGACCAACTCATGCGCACCCTGCTCGCCCAGCTGCCCAACCATTTGACCACCTCGGGCACGGCATGCCTGCTGGGCAACTGGGAAATCACGCACGCCACTAGCGAAGACCCCACCCAAGACCCCGAAACCCCCACAGACCCCACCCACTGGGTCCCCCACACCGTCGACATCAGCGTCATTGAACGCGAACAGCTCACCCCCGCCCACTACGCTGAAACGTGGATCCGCGACGGGGGAGTGGTGCCCGGCAGCTCCCGCTGGAACGCAGACACGGCCGCGTGGCTAGACGACTTCGCTTCCCGAGGTGTCACCCGGATCGCGTTCGGGTGGATCCAGGTGCGGGCCCGGGCTGTGGAACCCGAGGCCGCCACAGACGATCACCCGCCAGCGCCTCCCATCCGTCACTTCGAATCCCGCCCCGGCCCGCTGGGAGCCAACCCCGGCGGAATCGCACAGTTCCTTGATGTGCGCTTCGACCTCATCCAGTGGCTCAACCAGGCAGACGACAACGAACTGCTCGACACCGCGTTCATCCGCAACGAAGGAGTTGTCGAACACCGCCACTTCACCCCCGGCGACGAATCGCCCACCACCATCACAATCGAAGTGGGAATCGGGTTCGCCCGCGAAATGACCGTAGACACCGCGTTCGCCGGGTGCATCGGAGTCGCAGACGGCAGCCTCACCCTGCGGGCAGTGGCCCACGCCCTCGCCCAGTTGCTTGACGTGGAGCCTGGTATGCTCGCGTCGCAACTCGTAGCGCAGGTTCGTGACGCGGTTGTCAGTGGTATCTTGTACCCCAACTCATAAAACCGCGCACATCACAAGTGCTACATTCAAGTGGACGCGTACACACTTGCGTGAGAAAGGACTCTCGTGCCAACCACTCAGCCACGTCGCCTCGTTATTGTGGAGTCACCCACAAAGGCCCGCACAATCGTTGGATACCTGGGCGACGGCTACGATGTGGAAGCGTCCGTAGGTCACATCCGTGACCTGCCCCAGCCCTCAGAGCTCCCGGCCGACATGAAGAAGGGTCCCTACGGCAAGTTCGCCGTCGACGTGGATAACGGCTTCGACCCCTACTACCGGGTGGACCCCGGCAAGAAGAAAAAGGTCACCGAACTCAAAAAGCTCCTCAAGGACGCCGACGAACTCTACCTCGCAACCGATGAGGACCGCGAAGGGGAAGCCATCGCATGGCACCTCATCGAAGTGCTCAAACCAAAAATCCCCGTCAAACGCATGGTCTTCCACGAAATCACCCCGGAAGCCATCAACCGCGCACTGGAAAACACGCGCGAACTCGACATCAACCTCGTCGACGCCCAAGAAACCCGCCGCATCCTCGACCGTTTATACGGTTACGAAGTGTCGCCGGTTCTGTGGCGCAAGGTCCGCGCCGGGCTGTCCGCCGGTCGCGTCCAGTCGGTTGCCACCCGCCTGGTCGTCGAGCGTGAACGTGAACGCATGAAGTTCATCCCCGCCGACTACTGGGACCTCGACCTGGCACTATCCCTGCCCGACGCCGCCGACGGTGAAGAATTCGCCGCCAAACTCACCACCTACCTGAGCCAAAAAGTGGCCACCGGCCGCGACTTCGACGACGCCGGTCAACTGAAAAAGGCCAGCTCTGAGGTCGTGGTCCTGGGTAAGGACGACGCCACCAAACTCGCCTCCGTGCTCAACGTCGGAGCGCCCTTAAGCGTCTCCGGGCTTGAAACCAAGCCGTACTCACGCCGGCCCGCCGCCCCGTTTACCACCTCAACCCTGCAGCAGGAAGCCGGCCGCAAACTGCGCATGAGCTCCCGCCAGGCCATGCGCGTTGCCCAGTCGCTGTACGAAAACGGGTACATCACATATATGCGTACGGACTCCTCGGCCCTGTCCGCCGAGGCCGTTGCCGCCGCCCGCAAGCAAGTCACCGAACTCTATGGGCCCGAATACGTCCCCGGCTCTCCGCGGGTTTACGCGAAGAAGCAGAAGGGTGCGCAGGAAGCACACGAAGCGATCCGTCCCGCAGGTGACTCGTTCCGCACGCCCGCCCAAGTGCAAGGCAAACTGTCTAGCGACGAGTTCAAACTCTACGACCTGATCTGGAAGCGCACTGTCGCCTCCCAGATGGCCGACGCAAAAGGCTCCACCGCCACCATGAAGATCAGCGCCGACCTCAGCACCCACCTCGGGGACGGGGCAACGGCAGGCATGACCGCCTCGGGAACGGTCATCACCTTCCGCGGATTCCTCGCCGCCTACGAAGAAGGCCGCGACGCAAGCCGCTACGACTCCGGTGACGCCGGTTCACGCCTCCCGCAAGTCACGGAAGGCCAAGAACTCGCCGTCCACTCCGCAGAAGCCGCGGGGCACACAACCGCGCCACCGCCTCGGTACACGGAAGCCAGCCTGGTCAAGCGGTTGGAAGAACTGGGAATCGGGCGCCCATCCACCTACGCGGCCATCATCTCCACCATCCAAGACCGTGGGTACGTGCGCCCTCGCGGGAACGCGCTGGTGCCCAGCTGGCTCGCATTCTCCGTGGTCAGATTGCTTGAAGAGCACTTCGGCGGACTCGTGGACTACCAGTTCACTGCTGACCTGGAAACGGAACTTGACCACATCGCAGCTGGTGAACTCGACCGCACGCAGTGGCTTTCCGACTTCTACTTTGGAACCGGTGCCGCCGGAGCTACAGTCACCGACGGCCCAGACGGTGACCAACCCGCCAGCGACCACCCGGGACTCAAACCAACCGTGGATGATCTGGGCGACATTGACGCCCGCGAAGTCAACACCGTGCAGATCGCGGATGACGTGACCCTGCGCGTGGGCCGGTACGGGCCATACCTGGAAGTCCCCACCGACGACCCCGAAAAACCCAAGCGCGTATCAGTGCCAGACGACCTGGCCCCAGACGAACTCACGGCCGAAAAAGCCCGCGAACTCATCGAAACCCAGGGCGACGGCGACCGCGAACTCGGCGTGGACCCGGAAACCGGGCACACGATCGTTGCCAAGAACGGGCGCTTCGGCCCCTACGTCACCGAGGTGCTACCCGAATCCGACGCGCCTGCCAAACGCGGCACCAAGAAGCCCAAGCCACGCACCGCCTCGCTGTTTAAGTCCATGGACCTGCAGACCGTTAGGCTGGAAGAAGCGCTGAAACTTCTGAGCCTGCCCAGGGTCGTTGGCCAAGACCAAGAAGGCGTGGACATTACCGCGCAAAACGGACGCTACGGGCCCTACCTGAAGAAGGGAACCGACTCGCGATCACTGGAATCCGAAGAACAGATTTTCAGCATCACAGTCGAAGAAGCATTGGCGATCTACGCGCAACCCAAGACGCGCGGCGGGCGCAAAGCGGCGGCTCCGCTCAAGGAATTCGGCGAGGACCCCGAAACCAAGAAGCCCGTCGTTGTGAAGGACGGTCGCTTTGGCCCCTACGTCACCGACGGCACCACCAACGCGACCCTGCGTAAAGACGACTCGGTGGAGACCATCACCGCAGAACGCGCGTTCCAGCTCCTGGCCGAAAAACGTGCCAAGGGACCCGCCAAGAAGCGCACCACCGCGAAGAAGACGACCACCCGGAAGACGACTGCTTCGAAGACCACGGCGAAGAAATCCACCGCCAAGAAGAGCTAACTAGGCTAGCCGGTGCCTCTCGTCATATGCGCGAGAGGCTTCGATAACCTCACTGGTGAGCGCGGTTTCGCACAGGTCCCATTCCGTGGCGTACGCGGTCAAAAACGCGTCTTTGACGTCCTCAACCGTGATCCCCGGGTGGAGCTCACTCAACGCTCCACCCGTTTGCGGATCCCACTCCACACCTAGGGCGGCTTCGACATCGGTCAGGCACGCGCGAATGGGCTGCGGGTCCGTCACAATCACTGAGGACGAAAACAACCACCCCTTATTGGTCACCCGTTGCGCTGTCCCAATGATCTTGATGCGCCCGGCCGCGTTGACTGAGAACTCGCCCGGGCAGTACTCGCCAGGAATCTCGCCAACGCGCGCATCCACACCCAGTGTGCGCAAAGCTGAGGCGTACAGCTCACCAAACTGGGTGAACCGCTCCTGCGTCTTGCCGTACAGCGTGCTGGCCGGTTCCATGTGGTCAAGCACCAAACTCCCGAGGTGGTACGCCGCCGCGCGTCCCCCAAGGGTCCGCAGTGCTGGAGTAAAACCGTGAGCGCGGGCCGCCTGGGTTGCCTGTGGGAAACCCTCTGCGAACCGGTCGCGGGCACCAAACGCCACCGTGGGTTGTGGCTGGTATATCCGCAGGGTAGGTCCGCGGGTTCCGTTGCGGACGTCGTCAAGAAGGGCCCGGGCAACGCCGAGGTCGCGAACAGCTCCCTTGCTGGTGTCCGCTATGTATTCCAAGTGGTGTGACATCACGGCTTAACCTTACGCGGTAACGAGGGCTGGGCGAGTAGGCTTAGCCATGTGGATACTCAAACTGTTCTCTCTAAGCCACACGCCGGAACCATTGGCCACGCTGCGCTCGAAGTAGGGGCGTGGCTCGTCGCGCTGAGCTCAGCGGCGATTTCCTTCGCCATTGTGGGTATCCACGGCTTCGGCGGGGCCATGGACATCAGCCGCTACGGCGAACTCACCCAGATCCAACGCGACGGCGGGTTCAACTCATCTTTCGCGGTTCCAGGACTACTCGCGTTCTTTGCGCTCGCGGTGGCGGGTGTCCTCATTCCACCTAAAAAGCTGACACAGCTCAAAGAGTCGGTCCGTTCCCAGCTCCTCACACTTTTTGCAGCCGCGACTGCGTGCGTGTCAGTCGTCGTTGTGTTCATTCCTACTTTCTGGCTCACCCTGATCGTGGCCGCTCTGCTGGGCATGTTGGTGGGCGTACTTGCTGCCCACGCGCCTGAACTTCACACCAAACCGTGGCGCACAGGTGGCCTGGCGGTTGGAATCTTCCTGCTGGTCACGTACTACTTTGAGCTGGAACACGGGGTTCCGGCCGGTGCTCACGCGTTACGTTGGCTCCTGTTTGTCGGGGCGATCCTCCTCATTGTGGCAGCACTGATGGTACTGGTGTTCCCGCTGTCGTCTGACCGCGACATCGACGACCTTCACACGTTCCCTCACACCCTGGCCATCAAACGCTCCCGCGGTCACATGTCGATCGCTTTTCCGTGGGCCTGCTACGCACTGTTCGCAGTACTGGGCGCACTGTTCTTACTTCCTCTTCCCGCCACCGTGGACGGGGGATACGGTCAGGGTGCAATTGGACTCATGACTGCGGCGGTTCTTTTGGGTTGGGCTGCCGGATACGAGTCCGGTCCCACCTTCGCTCCCGGCATGACCCGTCCACGCCTTACCGCGTTCGCGTTGGTCGCAGCGGGGCTGTTGATGATCTGCGCTGGCTTGATTGACGAGCTTTCTGGAAAAGCCGTACTCATGGCACTCACCGCGTTCTGCGTGGGCGTGGGTGTGCGCGCTCAAAAGTATGAATTCTCACGCCGCGTGGGCCTCGCTGTAGGTGCGCTGTTGGCTACTCTGCTCTGTGGTCTTGACCTCACGTTCGACATCCATCTGTCAGCAGTAACCACGTGGGTGCTGTCCGCATCCGGCGTGGCCTTCAGTGCGATCGGTCTTCTGGCCTTTGCAACCGGAATCTTGGCAATCTTCTTTTTCTCACCCATGGGTGTGCGCGGAATGGGCGTCGACCTCATGAACGCGTTCCAAGTTTCCGGTGACAGCTCGCCTAGAGCCACAGCACCAGCCTTCGCAGTCGCTGAAGATCAGGAAACACGCGTGCTGCCAGCGGCGACCACCTCGGCGGACGAACCCCAGGACGCCGGCGCCAACTACCTTGCGGTTCCAGAACCCGTAACGCCTTCCACCGGTCTGTTTATCGCGATCGAAGGCGGGGACGGGGCCGGGAAGACCACCCAGATTCGCAAACTGGTCGAACACCTAGAATCCCGCGGCTTTGACCCCGTTATTGCGACCCGCGAACCCGGTGGCACGCCTGTGGGGAAGTCCATTCGCAGTGTGTTGCTTGACGGTGAAGCGGTGTCAAAGAAATCAGAAGCGCTCCTGTACGCAGCTGACCGTGCACACCACGTTGCGACCCTCGTGGCACCGAGCTTGGAACAGGACGGTGCGGTTGTCACTGACCGGTACATTGACTCTTCGCTTGCCTACCAGGCCGGAGGCCGTGAGCTGTCTGAGGACGATGTGCTGGCCTTGTCGAGGTGGGCGACCTCGGGGCTGGTTCCCAACCTCACCTTGGTTCTGGACATTGACCCACGCGTGGCCGCCGAACGCATGGGGAACCGTGAGGACGCTAACCATCTAGACAAACAGAGCCTTGAGTTTAAGGACCGCGTGCGCGCCGGTTTCCTCCGGCTGGCAGAAGCTGAGCCTGACCGGTACGCAGTGATTCCAGCGGGACGCTCAGTCAACGAGGTCGCAGAACACATTCAGCGCGTGGTTGACGCCATAATCGACGGTGAAGAGTCAGCAGACGTCGCCGACACATTTGAACCGATCGCACCCCGAGGTGTGTTCGTAGGCGTGCCCACAGAACGGATGTCTCCTGAAGACGCTCAGAAAGCGGTTGACGAACACCGTTACGCTGAGTCGCCACAGTTCTTAACCGAACCAATCAAAGCTGATGGTGCTGAAGACGCTGACAGCGCGGCAAGCGCTGAAAGCACAGAAGACACAGAAAACGCTGCAACCACAGTACTGCCACAACGTCCCAAAGCTGAAGGCGCGCCAAAACCTGGGGGACCAACTCGTGCGCAGGCAGAGCCAGAAACTCCAGAGACTCAAGAGAAGCCCACAGACACGGCAGAGCCCGACCCTGAAACCTACCGCGCCAAGTTGCAGCGGCAGTCCATGATCGAACAGCAGGCGCGTCAACGTCTGCGTGATGCGCGACGGAATTCATGACGGCTGAGACAAGCTCCGGAATGTCCGGGACCGTGTGGGCAGACCTCGTTGGTCAGGACGCAGCGATCGCAACCTTGGCGCGCGCGGCCAGTGACCCGCAGTCCATGACGCACGCGTGGTTGCTCACAGGGCCGCCTGGGTCGGGCAGGTCGAACGCTGCCAAAGCGTTTGCTGCCGCACTTCTCACCCCCGATCACGGTGCAACGCTGAGCGCGCAGGCCAAGCGAGCGCTGGCAGGCACCCACGAATCCATGACGGTGATCTCCACCCAAAAGTCGGTCATCTCAATCGACGAAGTCCGCGACATTGTGGGCAAAGCCCAAGCCGCACCCGTGAACGCCGACTGGCGTGTGGTCATTATTGAAGACGCCGACCGCATGACAGAACGCACATCGAACGTGCTGCTCAAAGCAATCGAAGAACCCCCACCGGCGACCGTGTGGATCCTGTGCGCCCCCAGCCCCCAAGACGTTCTGATGACCATCCGCTCACGGTGCCGTAACGTCAACCTGCGCATCCCGCCGGTCAAAGCGATCGCACAACTGCTCAACACTCGCAACGGTATCGACCCAGAAGTTGCGACGTGGGCGGCCTCAGCTGCCCAGAACCACATTGGGCGCGCCAAATACTTAGCTACCAACGCTGACGCACGTCAGGTACGTGAACAGATTCTGCGCATCCCACTCAAGTTCGACTCCCTGGGTGCCACCGTTCGGCTCGCTGGCGAAACGCTCGACCAAGCTACAACACGTGCCAGTGACCGCACCAAGGACCGCAACGCGCAAGAAAAAGAAGAACTCTTGCGCACGCTTGGAGTTGAACCAGGCAAGAACCCGCCGCCGGCCGTGCGATCCCAAATCAAACGGCTCGAAGACGAACAAAAGCGCCGCGATTCACGAGCCCGCAACGACGAACTCGACGCCGTCTTCCTCGAGCTACTCGCGCTCTACCGGGATGTCCTCATGTGGGGGATGGGTGAAAAAGAAAACGTCATCAACGTGGGGGATGAACAGCTAATCTCGAGCATTGCTGACTCTTCAGACCCCGTGACCACGCTCAAACAGATCGAGGTTCTACAACTGGCCCGGACCCGCCTGCAAACAAACACGGCCCCACTCCTCATCGTGGAGGCCGCGTTCATTGGATTGTCTCGCCCGTGGAGTCCTGCCGCTCAGGCTACTGGTCGCTAGTCAGCAGGTCTACCACCAGGCCTGCGGTGAGGTCGACGCGGGGCAGAATCGAAGCGATGCGGGCGTGTTCGTCCACCGCGTGCGATCCGCCGCCCACAGTGCCTAAACCGTCCAGGGTGGGTGTGCCCAAGGCCGCCGTGAAGTTTCCGTCGGAACCGCCACCCACCATGATGGGTTTGAGTTCGTCGTGTCCCAGTTCCTGCGCTACTTTGCGGGCTCGGGCGAACAGGTGCGCTGATACTTTGCGTTCCCACGGTGGGCGATTGATCCCGCCGTCTAAGTGGAGTTGAGCGCCCGGAATGACGGGGCGTAGTCTGCGCAACGCTTGGTCTACGCGTTGTTGTTCGCGGGCCGAGGTGGCCCGTGAGTCGATCGACAAGGTAGCGTTCGCTGGCACCGTGTTGGTGGTGGTTCCGGAGTGCATAAAGGAAGGGACCACGGACGTCCCGGCTTCAGGTTTGTGTAACCCTGCGATTTTGACGACTTGCGAGGCCACTTCGACGGTGGCGTTGATGCCTTTTTCTGGTTCAACGCCAGCGTGGGCGGCGCGCCCGGTGACGTTGAGGTGGTAGATGGCCACACCCTTGCGGGCTACCTTGACCTCACCGTTGGGGCCACCGGATTCAAAAACCAGGGATGCGCGTGCGTGAGCAGATTCGTGTTCGATGAGGTCCCGGGAGGTCAGGGACCCCAGCTCTTCATCAGCAGTGACTAAAAGCGTGACACCGTCCAGAGTGCCCAGCTGCTCTTTGACTTTTTTGAGTGCGTGCATCGCGATGAGCACGCCACCTTTCATGTCATCGGTACCGGGTCCGCGAATGATCCCACCAGAGATGGTGAAAGGCATATCGTCGATGGTTCCCAGTGGCCACACAGTGTCGTGGTGGCCAATGAGCACTACGCGCCGGGGGCCGTTTCCAAAGCGCCACACCAGGTGGGGGAAGCCGTCGATGACATCTATCTGTGCGGGCTCGCCCATTAAACCTTCGCCCAACGCACTAAAAAGGCGCGCGGAACGGTGAAGCGCGGCCTTGTCGTTTGAAGGGGACTCGGTTTCCACTGCTTGGTGGAACTGGTGAATGAATAGTTCCAGGTCAGTGGTCGTAGAGAGGTTCGGATGAGCAGACATTAATCATTACTGTACCTAATGTGACACATTCGCCTGCGGGTGAGTCACGAAGCAACAGAGTAAATTGGTTGTGAAACAGCCAGCCACAAACAGGATCGGGCCAGCCATGAAATTCCTCGCGTTCATTTTCCTTATTGCGCTCATCATCGGCGCAGTGATTTACATCATCGCCACGGTGAAAAAGGCTAGGAACCGCGGGGAGACATACGGGGAAACTCAACGGACACCTCGGGACCCCTTTGCCACCGAGCAAGACACAACCGGCGACCCGTTCAAAATCCGGGCCGGGGACATGCTCCAGTTTGGTGATGACAAGTACTTTGTTCGCGGTTCCATCCACTTCACAGAAGGCGTGTACACCTGGCATGAACACTTCTTTCAGGCGGATGCAAACGCTACACGGCGGTGGCTGTCGGTCGAAGCTGACCCCGATCTTCAAATGGCGCTGTGGCAGGACGCGCCTGGTCTAAGCGCACAAGCTGGTGCGTCAGTGGTGACGTACAACAATATGCAGTTCCGGCTCGACGAATCGGGGCAGGCGAACTTCAGAACAGAAGGAACCACGGGTCTGCCAGAGTCGGGAGTCGCCTACTATGCCGACTACGAATCGGACGACGGGACGCTTTTGAGCTTTGAGCGGTTTGGCAACGGGGCGTGGGAAGCGAGCATTGGACGGCCGTTGCCACGCGGAAGCTTCACTATTTACCCGGGGTCCTGATATGACAGTGACAGGTTTGGTGACGGGCAGTGTGACGGGCAAAGCGACGGGCATACACACGGCGCCTGCCCATATCGACTTCGTTGACACTAGGGCTGATCAGCTCGTTTATTCACTCGACGAGCTCCGGATCATGCCCGTGCTGGCACGCGACTTTACGTTTACCCACGCGGGGGTACCACTGGAGGTTGAACTCGCCGTGCTGGGGTGTTCACACCAGGTGACGGTGCGGAGTGCTGGGCATGACTGGGTGCGCGAAACCCTGGCATGTCTGCCTGGCCGGGAGCCATGGGTGCCAGCAACCGATTCCTGCGCGGTTGCCCATGGTGGCCAGCTCACTTTCGACTCCACTGTTGTGAAGTCGGCAGACTTCCTGCGCGAGGTCGACCGGATCGAAAGTCAACTCGCGGACGCTCCCGCCCAGTGCAGTGTGCAGTTTCCCGGCCAGCCTGGCGCAGTTACGGCTCTGACATGCGCCACGAACCGCAACGGGGTCGTATGGCGCACGTGGCACTGCTACCCGCAAAGTGGCGAAGTAGTGAAAACACGGTCCGTGCTAAGCCTTGACACGCAGCTGTTCCGGGACCGCGATCAGGGAAGCGGGCACATGCGATGAACGTTCTTTACCGTCTGCTACCCGATTACCTCAACCGGAATGAAAAGAAGGGCATCTGGATTTCTGTCCTCGTGATCGTGGTGGCCACATATGTTGCCGTTGGAGTCATTTTTACGCCTGGAACCGACCCAAACCAGTGCGGCGACTACACGTTGAAAAACGGAAGCTACATCTACACCGAAGGCCGAGGCGACTACGACAGAGAAGGCACCAGCTACTTTTACGTCGGGTGTAAGAAGGCGCGTGGCGGGTGGTTCTTTGGGTTCCCAGGTTCGGGATCCGGGTCCGGTTCCGGGTACCGAGGTGGCGGCCCGGGGACTGGTAAATAAGGGGAGAAGGACCAGCCCGAGGTTACAAGGACTGCAACTAAAGAGATTGAGGAACTATGGTAATTGACTTACTCCGCGACAGCGCGGGCGTGGCGATGTACGCGGTGATTGGGTTGCTACTGATGATGGCGGGATTCTTCATCGTTGATCTGCTGACTCCGGGCAAGTTGCGAACACTGCTGTGGGAAGAGCGCTCGAAGAACGCAGCCCTGCTTGTGGGGTCAAAAGCGCTAGGCGTGTCCATCATTGTGTGTGCAGCGATTTACGCAAGCGCCCACGACTTACTTGCGGGCCTGGTCTCAACGCTGGTGTACGGGGTTATGGGCATCATCGTGATGGCAGTGAGCTTCCTGTTGATCGACCTGTTCACGCCGGGCAAATTGGGTGACCTTGTGCACGACCCTGAACTTCACCCTGCCACGTGGGTGTCAGCTGCGACCCACCTCGGGGTGGCTCTCATCATTAGCGTGGCGCTTTTGTGACTACTGAACGGCCGCAGTCTCCCGAACCTACTTTCCCACCCATCGTAGTAAAGCCAGGCTGGGCGCGGTTCACGGTTCTCTTTGCGGTGTTTCTATGTGCCGCGTGCGGCATGGTGTACAAGCTTGCGCTCATCGCGTTAGGTTCGTACCTGTTGGGTAACACCATTGTTCAAGCGTCCATTGTCCTTTCCGTGATGGTGTTCGCCATGGGTGTGGGTTCGGTTGCTACCAAACGCCTGGTCAGGTGGGCGGCAATGTCGTTTGCTCTCATCGAGGTCCTGCTCAGCGTCATTGGTGGGCTGAGCGTGCTCCTGCTGTACATGGCGTTCGCCTACATGGACCTGTACATGGTGGCGCTGGTGGTGTGTGCGTTCATTATTGGTGCGCTGATTGGCGCAGAAATCCCGTTGCTTATGGAGTTGGTCCAGTCCATTCGCAAACAACGCGCATCGAGTGCCGTTGCGGACCTGTTTGCGGCGGACTACGTAGGCGGTTTGCTGGGTGGATTAGCGTTTCCGTTCCTGCTTTTGCCGCTGCTGGGGTTGGTGCGGGGCACCATTGTGACTGGTGCGATTAATGCGCTGACGGGTGTGGTGGTCGTCCTGTGGCTGTTCAGGCGTAGCCTGGTGCGGCGCGCCAAAGTCGCGGTCTCAATCTGCCTGGTGGTGGCGTTAGGTTTTCTGGCGGTTGCGTGGGCATTGGCGGACACGATCGAGGTGTCTGCACGGCAAAGGCTCTACCGGGACCCGATCGTGGCGGCGGAGCGAAGCGACTATCAAGAGATCGTACTGACGAAGGACCCGCGCACATCCGACACGCGCCTGTTTCTCAACGGTGATCTGCAGTTCGCATCCTTGGATGAACACCGGTACCACGAATCTCTGGTGCACCCGGTGATGAACGGGAAACACGCAAAGGTGCTTATCTTGGGTGGTGGCGATGGACTCGCTGCCCGGGAAGTGCTCAAGTATCCCGAGGTGGATTCGGTGACGCTGGTTGATCTAGACCCTGCTGTCACAGACTTGGCTAAGAACGATGAGCGTCTGCGCGCGTTCAACAAGGACGCGCTCAACGATCCGCGGATGAAGGTGACCAATGCGGACGCGTTTTCGTGGGTGCGCAGAGGGCCATCCCAAGAGTTTGACGTGGTGATCGTGGACTTGCCCGACCCGGATGATGTGCCCACCGCCAAGCTGTACACGATCGAGTTTTACGACCTGGTTTCGCACGTGATGGCGCCTGGAGCTCGAATGGTGGTGCAGGCCGGGTCCCCGTATTTCGCGCCTGAAGCGTACTGGGGGATAGGGGAGTCTGTTGCCCAGGCTGGGTTCGCGACGACGCCGTACCACGTGGATGTGCCCAGTTTTGGGGACTGGGGGTATTTCTTGGCTGCTAAGGGTGCCGCCCCGGAAGTGAAGGTCAGTGACGCGGTTGCCCCGCGGCTTTCGTTCATGACGCCCGAGGTGGCCCGCGCTTCCGTTGTGTTTCCACCTGACCGTGATCGTGGGGCGGTGAAGAGCGTGAAAGCGTCTACTCTTCTTCACCCAAGGGTGCTGGATGCGGAGCGCCGAGGCTGGGTTGGGTACTGAAGTTTGACGAGCCGAAGCCACCCCACTAGAATCTGTCTGGTTGCCTCCTTAGCTCAGTCGGCAGAGCGTTTCACTCGTAATGAAAAGGTCGTCGGTTCGATTCCGACAGGGGGCTCTCCTTGACTCCACACAGCGTGATCGATACCACTCGGCTAAGCTGAGCATAATCTTGTATTTCGACTTCGAGGTGGATCATGAAACTGTCGCGCGACAGCGTAGTAGTGGGTATTGATGACTCAGAATCCGCACGTGAAGCGGCCCATTTTGCCGTAGCCCACTTCGCAGACGCACGCGAAATCGTGTTAGTCGCGGTGATCCCAGACGGAACGCGCCCCGTGTTGCCCGCACCTGGTGACGTGACCACCCCATACACCGGATCCCTGCCTGCAGTGCAGCCAGCAATACCCAGCGAAGAAGACCGCAAAAAATGCGAAGCCATGCTGGACGACCTGCGCACGCAACTCGAATCCACGCACAAGGACTCAGAAACCACCTCGGCGCCCATTAAAACCCGCGTCATGGCAGGTGACCCTGCAGAACAACTCGCCACGCTGGGAGACGACGCAGGCTTGCTCGTCATCGGCCACCACGGCGCTGACCAGAAATTCGCCGGCCGAATCGGACGCACCAGCCGCGGACTCCCCGGCCACTCCCTATGCCCCGTGCTCATCTACCGTCCAGGCGACGCCGGCAATTCCGTGGTCGTAGGCATGGACACGTCCGAATACTCCAGCGTGGCCGCCCTGGACGCCGCCGACTTCGCCGTCAACGCAGGCCTGCCCCTGCGCGTAGTCGTGGGCGTAGATCCATTGGGTGACAGCGAACGCACCCACACGCAAACTGAACTTGACCTCACCTGGTTGCGTTCGGAAGTACCCGGTCTGGATGTGTCCGTTGAGTACGCTCAGGGCCCCGCCGCCGAGGTGCTCGTCGCCGCGTCTGAAAACGCCCGTCTCCTTGTCATGGGTAAGCGTGGGCTTGGTCTGTTCGCCGGAATGGCAGTTCAACTGGGTCGTACGGCCAGCCAAGTGATCGACAAAGTGAACACCTCACTCATGCTGGTGTCCTTCCGAGACGATCCGCGCCTGGCCAACCGTCGCATCGTCGACTAAAAGCTAGCCCCTCACTCATCCGGGTCGATCTCAAGCGACGCCAACGCTGCACGTCTTAACTGTTCGCGAATCACTTCTTCTGGTTTGCGTCGCACCACGTACGGCGTGGAGTTGAGCATCCCGAAAATCGCGTGGACCCGAACAGTAGCTTCGTCGCGGGTCAGATCGGACATGGACGTCAGCACGCTCACCCACCGGTTGACATAAGCCCTCTGTAACGCCCGCACCCGGTTTTGCCCGTCCAGGGGCAGGCTTCCCAAGTCACGGTCGTGAATGCGAATCAGCTCAGACTCCGTGACCGCGAACGTTAAGTGGAAGTCGATCAGCTTAATCAAGATGTCTTTGGACGAGGGAGCCTTCCAGTTCTCAACAATGTGCCCACCACCTGCTTTGAGGTAGTTGGAGATCCCCACCAGCAGCTCCGACAGGATTGCTTCCTTGGACGGGAAGTGCCGGTAGACCGCAGGCCCAGACACGCCAGCACCGTGTCCAATGTCGTCGATGCTCACCGCCAGGAAGCCGTGCCTGGCGAACAGCACCTTCGCCGATTCCATGATCGCCTCTCGTCGCTGCGCCTTTGCAAGCTGGCGGGAAATTCCCTTGTCTGAAGTGGCCATGCCAGCTAGTATATCTTTCAGTTAATGGTCACTCACTGAGTGGTCGAATGCTGAACACCGCCGGACTGAGCGCCGGCACAAGAACACAGGAGTTCACAATGCGCGCCATTGGTACACCTCCGGACCCCAGCACAGCGGAAGAATTCGCGCACGCGCACAGCCAGCTCATCGAAGAGCTACGCGCTCGCACAGCCCAGACCGCTCTGGGTGGTTCGGAACGATCCAGGCAAAAGCACCTGGACCGCGGAAAGCTTCTTCCCCGCGACCGCGTGGAACGTCTTCTGGACCCGGGCAGCCCTTTCCTCGAGTTCTCCGCGCTGGCAGCCAATGGCATGTACAACGACGACTCGCCAGGTGCGGGCATCATCACCGGAATGGGCCTGGTCAACGGGCGCATCTGCGTGATTGTGGCCAACGACGCCACGGTCAAGGGTGGAACGTACTACCCCATGACCGTCAAGAAGCACCTGCGCGCACAAGAAATCGCACGTGAAAACAAACTCCCGTGCATTTACCTCGTGGACTCCGGGGGAGCGAACCTCCCCAACCAAGACGACGTGTTCCCCGACCGTGAACACTTTGGTCGTATCTTCTACAACCAGGCCACCATGTCGGCAGCTGGGATCCCGCAGCTCGCCGCAGTCATGGGGTCGTGTACCGCCGGTGGTGCATACGTGCCTGCCATGGCTGACGAGTCGATCATCGTCAACGAACAAGGAACCATCTTCCTCGGTGGCCCGCCCTTGGTGAAAGCCGCCACCGGTGAAGTTGTCACAGCAGAAGAACTGGGCGGGGGAGCGCTCCACGCGCGCACCTCGGGTGTTGCTGACCACCTCGCCGCCAACGACGACCACGCACTCGAAATCATGCGCGATATCGTCGCCACCCTGCCGGCGGCACCTGCTCCCGCATGGGAACGAGCTGAGCCGCAAGAACCTAAATACACCTCGGACGAACTCACTCAGGTGGTGCCCGCGGACCTCAAAACCCCGTACGACGTCCGCCAGGTCATTGCCCGCATCGTCGACGGATCCGAATTCCACGAATTCAAAGCCGAATACGGCAACACCCTCATCACCGGGTTCGCCCGCATCGACGGCCACCCGGTAGGAATCATCGCCAACAACGGCGTGTTGTTCGGGGAATCCGCACAGAAGGGTGCACACTTCATCGAACTGTGCGACCAGCGCGATACCCCACTGGTGTTCCTCCAGAACATCACCGGATTCATGGTGGGACGCGACTACGAGGCCGGCGGAATCGCCAAACACGGCGCCAAAATGGTCAACGCCGTAGCCACCGCGCGCGTGCCTAAGTTCACCGTCATCATCGGCGGGTCTTACGGTGCTGGTAACTACTCCATGTGCGGGCGCGCCTACTCACCTCGGTTCCTGTGGATGTGGCCCAACACGCGCATCTCGGTCATGGGTGGTGAGCAGGCCGCCAGCGTTCTGGCAACCGTCAAACGCGACCAGATGGAAGCCCGTGGCGAAGACTGGCCGGTCGAAGAAGAGAATGCGTTCAAGGCCCCCGTGCTTCAACAGTACGAAGACCAAGGAAACCCCTACTACTCAACCGCTCGCTTGTGGGATGACGGGATCATCGAACCGTCGCAGACCCGCCAAGTGCTAGCGCTGGCCCTCGAAGCCGCACGCTACGCCCCACTCGAGCGTCCGCTTAACTCTGCTGGCTACGGCGTTTTCAGGATGTGACATCGATATGTTTACCAAAATTCTTATCGCCAACCGCGGTGAAATTGCGTTGCGCGTCATCCGCACGTGCCAGCGCTTGGGCGTGCAAACCGTGGCCGTGTACTCCGACGCCGACGCTCACGCCCCGCACGTCAAACTCGCCGACCAGGCCGTGCGCTTGGGCCCAGCGGCAGCCAGCGAGTCGTATCTGAAGATCGACCGCGTGATCGAAGCCGCCCAGTCCACCGACGCGCAAGCAATCCACCCCGGCTACGGCTTTTTGAGCGAAAATGCGCAGTTCGCCGCGGCCTGTGAGGACGCCGGCATCGTGTTCCTGGGCCCCACCGCCAGCGCCATTCGCACCATGGGTGACAAGATCACGGCCAAACAGGCCGTAGCGTCCCGAGGTGTCCCACTGGTTCCCGGTGTCGCAGAGTCCGGCTTGAGTAACGACCAGCTGGAAAAGGCGGCACTCGACGTGGGCATGCCGGTGCTGATCAAGCCATCTGCCGGTGGTGGTGGAAAAGGTATGCACGCGGTGTTCAAGCAGGAGGACCTGCGCGAATCACTCGAAGCTGCACGCCGCGAAGCTGCCAGCTCCTTTGGTGACGACACCTTGTTCCTCGAGCGCCTGATCTCCACCCCGCGTCACATTGAGGTGCAGGTGCTGGCCGATGAACACGGAAACGTCATCCACTTAGGCGAACGCGAATGTTCACTCCAGCGCCGCCACCAGAAGGTCATCGAAGAAGCCCCAAGTGCGCTTCTCGATGAAGAAACCCGCGCCCGGATCGGCCAAGCTGCAGTCGAAACCGCACGTTCCGTTGGGTACCGGGGAGCGGGAACCGTTGAGTTCATCGCATCTGCTGACAACCCCGACGAATTCTTCTTCATGGAGATGAACACGCGCCTGCAGGTCGAACACCCCGTGACCGAACAAGTTACCGGGGTCGACCTCGTGGAATGGCAGCTGCGGATCGGAGCTGGTGAGGAACTCACTCTGAAGCAGGAGGACATCACCCTCACCGGGCACTCCATCGAAGCGCGTATCTACGCCGAAGACCCCGCCCGCGGCTTCCTCCCCACCGGTGGTACCGCGCTCGACGTGGTGTTCGGCAACGACAATGACCCGGGTCTACGCGTCGACGCCGGTCTGGAGCCAGGCCAGACGATCGTGAGCGACTACGACCCCATGATCGCCAAGGTCATCACCACCGCGCCCACTCGTGAAGAAGCGCTCGCCAAGTTAGACGACGTGCTCGCCCACTCCGCAGTGCCGGGAATTGTGACCAACATCGATTTCCTGCGCATGCTCATCACCCGCGACGACGTCATCGCAGGTGACCTGGACACAGGGCTGATCGACCGCCTCACGGAAGACGACCTGGCCCACGCGCCACAACCCGTCGACGCCCTGCTCGCAGCGGTCGCGGTCACCCGCGGCGTAGGGCAGCGGCAGCGGGCAACCACCTCGGCCCCTTCAGCCTGGAACGCCACCGGCTGGCGCAACGCCGCCCCCATCAACGAACGCGTGGACCTCATCTACCAGGGTGAGCCCGTGGACGCTGTGTATGCGGGGGAGCCCGCTCGGGTGCGTCCAGTAGGCACCGGCGCCGAGGTCGTCGTCACCTGCTGCGGGGCCGACCACCGGGCGCTCGTGTGGGTGACGCCGGCAAACGTGTGGGTGGCGAGCACGCGCGGTGTGTTCATGTTCGGACGCCCGCAGGCCGACACCACCCTGGGTGTGGCAGGTGCAGGCGCCTCGATTACAGCACCTATGCCGGGGGCAGTAACCTCGGTGCGGGTCGCTGATGGAGACCCCGTGGAAGAAGGCCAGCCAGTGCTGGTACTCGAAGCCATGAAGATGGAGCACGTCCTGCGTGCACCGGTCACCGGCGTAGTGCAACTGTCAACGGTTGCAGGCGCGCAAGTGGCCCTAGACGAAGTTTTAGCAACGGTAGTTGAAGAGGAAGAACAATGATCACATTTATGCCCGGCCAGTTGCCGGAAGAATACGAATCCCTACGTCAGCAGGTTGCGAAGTTCTCAGACGAAGAAGTCGCACCCGTCAGCGCCGAACTCGACGCCAAGCACGAATTCCCGTACAAGCTGGTCGCGAAAATGGGCCAGATGGGGCTGTTCGGTCTGCCTTTTGATGAAAAGTACGGCGGAATGGGCGGCGACTACTTCGCCCTGTGCTTGGCTATTGAAGAGCTGGCCCGCAACAACCAGTCGCTGGCCATCACGCTGGAGGCCGGGGTTTCGCTGGGTGCTATGCCCATCTACCGTTTTGGAACCGAAGAGCAGAAGCAGGAATGGCTGCCTAAGCTCACCGACGGTTCCGGGCTGGCCGCGTTCGGGTTGACCGAGGCCGAGGCCGGTTCCGACGCTGGTGGCACCAAGACGAAGGCTGTTTTGGAAAACGGCGAATGGGTCATCAACGGATCCAAGCAGTTCATCACGAACTCCGGAACCGACATCACCCGCCTGGTCACCGCTACCGCCGTCACCGGAACCCGCACGGGCCGCGACGGTAAGGAAAAGCCAGAGATTTCGACCATCATGATCCCTACCGGAACCCCTGGTTTCACTGCTGAACCTGCCTACGACAAGGTGGGCTGGAACTCCTCCGACACCCACCCGCTGACCTTCGACAACGTGCGTGTTCCAGAAGAGAACCTGCTGGGTGAACGTGGCCGAGGTTACGCCAACTTCCTGCGCATCCTCGACGAAGGTCGTATCGCAGTGGCCGCCCTGTCCGTGGGTGCCGCACAAGGGTGCGTGGATGAGTCGGTGCGGTACGCGAAGGAACGTGTGACCTTCGGCAAGCCGATCGCCAACTACCAGGGCATCCAGTTCAAGATCGCGCGCATGGAAGCCCGCGTCGTGGCTGCCCGCGCTGCGTACTACCTGGCGGCCTCCCGCATGGAGTCCGGCCTTCCGTTCAAGAAGGAAGCCGCTGTCGCCAAGCTGATCGCAGGTGACGCTGCAATGGACAACGCGCGTGACGCCACCCAGATCTTCGGTGGCTACGGATTCATGAACGAATACCTGGTTGCCCGCCACTACCGCGACTCCAAGATCCTGGAAGTGGGCGAAGGAACCACTGAGGTCCAGTACATGCTCATTGCTCGCGAACTGGGACTGGCATAAGCGTTTGAAAGCACGTTCCGGTTTGGAAACAATAGGAGCGTGAAGCGCGCAATTTTTTCAAGTGTAGTTGTCGGAGCCTTGGTCCTGTCAGGGTGCGGGACCAACGGCTCCGAATCCACCTCGGGAAGCGGGCAGGGAGCCCCAACCACCTCGGCGAGCTCCGAAAGCACGCCCACCCCAACCCCAACGCCCACGCCCGACCCCACCGAGCTGAAGCCGGGAACCAACCATTCGTACGAGGCGGCGGAATACGCATACGAAGCCAAAGACGTACACAACTGGTTGCACGAGGAGAAAACCGAGGCGGCCAACTACCCTAAGAAGAAGATCGCCTTCCTCACGTTCGACGACGGTCCCACGAACATCACGCCCAAGGTGCTTAAGGAACTCAAAAAAGCCGGCGCGCCTGCCACGTTCTTCGTGATTGCCGGTGAACTGGGGGTCGAAGGGCCTGACGGTGATAAACACCTCAAGCAGACCATTGAGGACGGGAACTCGGTGTGCATCCACACCTATTCGCACAAGTACTCGTACCTGTACCCGGGTCGCCAGGCTAACGCTGAGAACATCTCAAAGGACTACGACAAGGCCCTCACATCTGTGCGCAACGTGCTGGGTGAGGACTATGAGGTACACGGTCACCGGTACCCAGGTGGGCACGGGTGGCGCAAAATGGGTGCTGCAGATAAAGCCCTTGAAAAGAAGGGTTCGTACTGGATCGACTGGAACTCCGAAAATGGTGACGGTACCGATTCGGCGAGTTCCACGGGTGAAGGTCGAGCCAAACAAGCCTTGTCGACCTTGACCGACTCCCCGAACGTCGCCGTCATCCTCATGCACGACTTCCAAGACAACGACGCGACTGCCGAAGGGATCGCTCCGCTGGTCAAGGAGCTGAAGAAGCGGGGCTACGAATTCGGGGTCATCAATTAAGCACAGGTAATGTGAAGATATGACGCGCAACACACATGAAGAACACGGGTCGGCAGTGGTCCAGCAACGTGGACTGTGGTTCGACGAAATGGAAGTGGGCACGATTTACAAGCACGCCCCGGGCCGCACGATCACGGAAGCAGACAACACGTGGTTCACCGCGGTCACCATGAACACGCAAGCGTTGCACTTAGACGCAGCTTTTGCTGAATCGGAACCTTTTGGTGAGCGGTTGGTGAACTCCATGTTCACGCTGGCCACGCTGGTGGGGCTGTCTGTCAGCCAGCTGACCCAGGGCACCATCGTGGGGAACCTAGGGTTCTCCGAGGTCGCATTCCCCAAACCGCTGTTCCACGGGGACACGCTGTATGCGGAAACCAAGATCCTGGACAAGCGTTTGTCGCGGTCACGTCCAGGGCAGGGGATTGTCACCCTTGAACACATTGGGCGTAACCAGGACGGCGCGATCGTAGCGAAAGCCGTGCGTCAGACCATGGTTTTTACATCAGACCACGCAGAAAAGAACGAAGGGTAAGTGACATGGCCACGACAGTGAAACCCGCATGGTTGTTTGTTCCCGGCGACCGTAAGGACCGTTACACCAAGGCGGCGGAACGCTCGGATGTGGTGATAGTGGACCTCGAAGACGCTGTCTCACCTGCCCACAAAGCTGACGCGCGTAAGGCATTTCTGGAGTTTCAGAATAGCGATCAAGCGCTCGACCCCACGAAAACCGTGGTGCGCATCAACCCAGTGGGATCGGAATGGTTCCACTCGGACCTCAAGCTACTTTCTGAGCTGCCGGGCAGTGGCTATTCGGTCATGCTGCCAAAAGTCGAGGACACGGAAGCCCTGGAACACATCCGTGGACTCAAGGTGTACGCGCTGATCGAAACCGTCAGAGGCGTCGTCAATGTGGACACCATTGCTGCGCACGAAGGCGTGACCGGCCTCATGTGGGGTGCTGAAGACCTGTTCGCTTCCCTGGGTGGCGGCCACTCCCGCACGGCGGCCGGGGACTACCGGGCACCCGCGGTCTACACCCGCGCCAGGGTGCTCATGGCTGCTAAAGCGCACGGAAAACTTGCTATCGACTCGGTGTGGACGGACATCGACAACTTGGACGACCTCGGCGTGGAAGCCGATGACGCAGTCAACTGCGGTTTCGATGCCAAGGCGCTCATCCACCCCAAACATGTGGAAGTTGTGCGGAACGCGTTTAGGCCCTCCGGTGAACAACTCGAATGGGCACATGGTGTGATCCAGGCGGCTTCGAGTACGGATGCCGGTGCGTGGACGTACCAGGGTCAGATGATTGACGAGCCGCTCCTCCAGCAGGCGCGGAACATTCTGGCACGTGCGTAAGAAAGTGGTGTAGACCACTCGCGGGAGCTGAAGTTACAATAATCGAAGAATTGTTGTTAGGTGATGAGTGACAGGAAGTTTCACCTATGCCATCTTCGCTCCCGCGCATTCTTACGTCCGTAGCTCTGACTATTGGTCTTGTCGTTGCACCGTTGCCCACCTTGGGGACTCAAGCCAAAGCGCCTGAGACAAAAACCCGTGAAATCAGCGTTTCACGTGGGCAAATCAAAAAGGTGGAAACGCCTAAAGCCAAAGTGTCTGTAGTAGGCGCTACGTGGCAAGGTACCACCAGGATTGAAAAAGCCGAATACCGTTCCAAAGACCACAACGGTCAGTGGAGTCCTTGGAAAGAGTTGCCAGCTGACGACGCAGACGGGCCTGACGCTGGAACGGGTGAAGCCGGGAAAGCGCTACAAGGTACTGAACCACTAGTCGTGCCAGCGGGCACGTCTGTTGAGATTCGCACGGAACAAAAATCTGATCTGTACGTTGCAGAAACTGGAGTGACGGGCAACGTTCGCCCAGGTGGGGCCGTAGCGGGTGCTGCGCCGGCTCATGCTGCAGGTGGATCCCAGATTGGCGGATTCACCTACACGTCTCGCAAAGACTGGGGAGCGAAAGGGCCACGCAAAGGTTGCCCAGTGGAAGAAACCAAAGTTAACAAGGCAGTGGTCATCCACCACACCGCGGGATCCAATTCCTACACCCAAGCCCAGGTGCCATCCATTCTGCGCGGTATCCAGGGGTACCACCAGAACGGTCGCAAATGGTGCGACATCGGGTACAACATGGTCGTCGACAAATGGGGCAATATCTACGAAGCACGTTCCGGCGGGCTCACTGATGCGGTGATTGGTGCACACGCTGGTGGGTTTAACACCAGTACGTTTGGTGTTTCCGTGCTGGGTACGTACAACAAGCCGGCGAGCTCAGCGGTGCTGAACTCGTTGAAGAAAATTGTGAGTTGGCAGGGTCAGCTGTGGGGATACGACCCTAGCACCACGGTGAAACTCACGTCCAAAGGTGGCACGTCGAAGTTCAAAGAAGGAACTGTGCGGACACTGCCTCGGGTGTTTGGACACCGGGACGTGGGGAACACAGACTGCCCGGGTGCGGGGCTCTACGGGCAGTTGGCACAGTTGCGGATTTCTCAGCCGGTAAAACCTGCGGCGCCTATCGAATCGAAGGGGATTCAGGAGTACTACAACAAGCACAAAGATGAAACCGGGCCACCGCAGAACCCGCAACGAAAGACCGGTAAAGGTGTTTTGCAGAACTTCAAGAACGGTGTGGTGTACCAATCAAAGCAGGGCGTGTACTTCACGGCGTACTCAGCGCCCACGCGTAAAGTCTGGTCACAACACGGATGGGAACGTGGCCGGTTGGGCTTCCCCAAGTCGGACCGTTACAAGTTTGGACACGGGTGGCGTCAGAGCTTTGAAGGTGGCGCGATCATTGAACACTCGCGTGGCACCTACCCCGTGTGGGGCGGGATCCAGTCAAACTGGGAGCGAAGCAAGGGTGCCGTGAAGTACCCGGTGAGCGTTGAAACGAAGATCAGTGGGAAGAAGCCCGGCTCTTTCCAGCACTTTGAGAACGGCAGTATTCACTGGTCAAAGAATTCCGGTGCGCACTACACGAACGGCGGGATCCGTAACACCTGGAGTAAACACAGGTGGGAGCAGGGACGGTTAGGTTATCCCAGCTCGGACCCATTCAAGAGCGGGGACCGCGTGCGTCAGAACTTTGAAGGTGGCGCCATTATTCACTCCAAGCGGGGAACGCACCCGCTGTGGGGAGGCATGAAGTCTAACTGGGAGCGCAACAAGGCGACGCTGCGGAACCCGGTGAGTACTGAGAAACAGATCAGTGGCAAGAAGCCCGGTGCGTTCCAGCACTTTGAACACGGAAGCGTCCACTGGTCCAAGAAGACCGGTGCGCACTACACGAGTGGTGCGATTCGAAACACCTGGAGCAAACAAGGATGGGAACAGGGACGCCTGGGCTACCCCAAAACGGACCCATACAAATCAGGTGACGAAGTGCGCCAAAAGTTCCAAGGCGGCACGGTTGTGTACCACAAGAAGCGGGGCACCCGCGTGATGTGGGGCAAGTAAGTACCCTGCCTCACACTCACGTGGTCGTTACACGGCGTCAACTCCGCGTTCGCCGGTGCGCACACGGATGACTTCTTCAACGGGGGTGACCCACACTTTCCCGTCGCCGATTTCTCCGGTGCGGGCGGTGTTCACAATGGCTTCGAGGGCTCCTTGAAGCTGGGGGTTATCAACGAGGACCTCGATTCGGACCTTGTCGACGAAATCCACGGCGTATTCCGCGCCACGATAGATCTCGACGTGGCCTTGTTGTTGCCCGTAACCGCGGACTTCCCACGCGGTCATTCCATGAATACCTAGTTGTTCTAGTGCGGTTTTGATTTCAGTGACCGTGAACGGTTTCACAACGGCAGTGATGAGTTTCATGTGAGCTCCTTAATGAAGGTGGGGGTGTAGCGGGCGGCCTATAAGATGCTTCGGTCGTAGGCGGACTCGCCGTGGGTGGTGATGTCGATGCCGGTGAACTCTTGTTTGGGGTCGACTCGCCAGCCGGATGTTGATTTGAGGAGCAACGCGATTAGTGCGGTGAAAAGACCCGAAACGAGCATCGCGATGACTGCAATCAGTACCTGGATGATGAAGAGTTTGAGCCCTTCCATACCACCGCCGGTCAGCAGGCCACGGTCGTTGGCGAAGAGTCCCACGCCGATTGTTCCCCAGAGGGCTGCGACCAGGTGGACGCCTACAACATCAAGCGAATCGTCGTAGTGGAACTTGTATTTGAGGCCAACTCCCCACGCGCCTAGTACGCCACCGATGACACCCAGAATGATCGAGGTGAGTGGGGTGAGGTCTCCGGCTGCCGGAGTGATGGTGACAAGTCCGGCGATAACGCCCGAGGCGGCACCCAGTGAGGTTGGCTGGCCTTCAGTGATGCGTTCGTAGGCTAGCCAGCCCAACATGGCGGCACCGGTAGCTACGGTTGTGTTGAGCCAGGCGAGTCCAGCGGCTCCGTCGGCGGCAAATGCAGAACCGCCGTTGAAGCCGAACCAGCCGAACCACAGTAGGGCTGCACCCAGCATGACGAATGGAACGTTGTGTGGGCGGTGTGGGGATTTCATGAAGTTGGCGCGTTTGCCAACGATGAGGGCGAGTGCCAGGGCGGCGGTGCCGGCTGAAATGTGGACGACTGTGCCTCCCGCGAAGTCGATAGGGGCGACGTTTGCTTCTTCGCCGGTAGAGCCGAACAGCATCGCAGAAAGTCCGGTTGCGCTGTGTGACAGTAGACCGCCACCCCACACCATGTGTGCAAGCGGGAAGTACACGAAGGTCACCCACAGTGCGACGAAGCCTAGCCAGGTGCCGAACTTGACGCGTTCGGCTAGTGCTCCTGAGATGAGTGCAACGGAAATGGATGCGAAGGTCAGCTGGAAGCCAATGTCAATGATGTTGGCGTAACCGCTGGCTCCCGCGATGAAGTTGCCGTTGGTATCTGTGATTAAGTTCCGCAGTCCAAAGAACTCAAAGGGGTTTGCAAACAGGCCCAGGATGGATTGTGAGCCGTAGGACATTGACCAGCCCCACAGCACGTAGACGATGCTGACTACGGCGATTGCTCCAAAGCTCATCAGCATCATGTTCAAAACGGATTTCTGGCGTGACATGCCGCCGTAAAACAGTGCCAGGGCGGGTGTCATTAGAAGCACAAGTGAAGCTGAGATGAGCATCCAGCTCGCGTTTCCCGACGCCGCTGCAACCTGATCCGGTGTCATAGTTGTTCCTCCAGTCTCGTCGGTTCTTTTCATTCTTTTTATCGACGTTGTCGATGGATTAAAACTACAGTACTAAATCGTTATTTGTATATAGTTTTGCAAATAAAAACTGAGAAAAACATTTGGGTTGTGTGGCTTGTGACCAGGGGAAATGTTTGTGAAACGTTTGAAACATTCTGGAAATGTGCATTGTGGAATAATTGTGTATAGCGTCACCTCGGATGCATTTATTGTGCAATTATTTGCGGGTTTAATGTTTATTGTTTATAGATGCGGGTGATTTGAGAGTGATTCCGTGCCAAGGGTCGTCCCCATAGTTGTGGAAAGCGAACCAAGTAGAGTTACACCCGTGAACACTTCCACGACTCAGCCACTCTCCAATGACGGATGCCAGGACAACGAGATCTCGGCGCAAACGATCCGCGAACAAGTCGACCGGGCCCTGACCGCGGCCACGAATAACGACGGCGTCATTCCTATCGTCACCGCAGGTGACCCCGTTCTGCGCACTACTACCGCGCGCTTCGACGGCCAGATCGACGACTCCACCCTGCTGGAACTGCTCACCGCCATGCGCACCACCATGCTCGCCGCCCCCGGCGTGGGCCTAGCCGCCCCGCAAGTCGGCATCAGCCTCAGGCTGGCCGTGTGCGAAGACCCGGGCACCACCTCGGCCGAACATGCGGCAGCCCGCGAACGCACACCCCTGCCGTTCACCGCACTCATCAACCCCACCTACCAGCCCGCCACCGACCAACTCGTCGCCTTCTACGAAGGGTGCCTCTCCATCCCCGGCTACCAAGCCGTCGTGGCCCGCCCGCGCACCGTCACCCTCACCGCACACGACCACCAAGGCGCCACAATCACCAAAGACATCACCGGCTGGGCCGGGCGCATCATCGCCCACGAAACCGACCATCTCGACGGCATCCTCTACCTAGACAAAGCCGAAATGCGCTCCCTGGCCACCCACGAACAAGTCGCCCGCTGGTGGAACCAACCCACCACGCAACAGGCAGCCGCCGCTCTGGGCTTCGAGCTGCCCGCCCCGCCAGCCTTATAAACCGAAAGACACTCCATGACCACATACATTCCCGACGACGTACCGCCATCGCACGCACTCTGTCGCGTCCTCGATATCGCCAACGCGGGGCTGTCCGCGGTCCGCTCCCATCACGTGCCCGCCAAGTACCAGCCTGCGCTGCGGCTGGGCACGTCACTGGCTACAGGTCTCGTGGCAGCCGGTTACGCGCTCAACACCCGGGATATCTGTCGCACCTCCGCTGGCACCATCGCAGGCCTTGGCACAGCCACGGCCGCCCTCACCTACGCCACCTGGGGGCTCTCCGACCGCCTCTACAAGGCTGTAGACGGACGCCTGCGCGCGTGGGGTATCCCCGCTCCCGAGGTGGCAACCGGCCTGGCAGCGTTCATCGCCTTGCGAGCGTTTTCGGCGTGGGAAGAGCGGCAAGAGAGCGACTTCGAATGGATGGCAGTCGCTGGCGAGGGCTACGAACGTGACTTGCCCAGTGACCTCCACGACTTTCTCACCGGTTTTGCCCACCCTGAACTCAACCTCACACCGGGCGCAGCCCAGGCGCTTGCTACACAGATCCCGGTCTTGCGTGCGACCATCTACGCCCCGCCGGACCAGGACCCGTTAAAGTTCCTCGACGACTGCTATCTTGAACTCACACTTCCATCAGCTGCAGACGTCAGTGTGATTACCCCGCGCACACAGACCTACCCCGTCTACGCCCGCGCCAGCTTCAGCGGTGTTGAACACCGTCTGAACCTTGAGGTGCACGAAGGCCACGCATCCGCCTTGTCACTCGCCGAATTTGACGAAGAATCGCCCACGCTGTCCGAATGGATAAGCGCATACCGTGCTGGCGTAGTTGAGTTCATCAGCGAATTCGATGAGGAGCGCACCCAATGACCCAAGCTCAACCGCAGAACCAACAGAAGTCCCAGCCACACACCCACCACCGCACCATCACCTTGGCGAACGGGTGCTTCTGGTGCTTCGACGCCGTGGTGCGCCGCGCCCGTGGCGTCATCGATGCGGTATCCGGATACATTGGCGGTCACGTGGACAACCCCACCTACCACCAGGTCTGTTCTGGCACCACGGGCCACGCGGAGGCCGTCGCAGTCACCTACGACCCAGACATGATTCCCGAACACGTCATCTTGGGCATGTTTTTCACCACCCACGACCCCACCAGCCTCAACCGGCAGGGCCACGACGTGGGCACCCAGTACAGGTCTGCCATGTTCTACCAGGACCAGGACCAAAAGGAGCGCTTCCAGCGCGCCATCGACCAGGCCCAACAGTTCTACGATCGCCCAATCGTCACCACGCTTGAACCACTGAGCACGTTCTTCCCTGCAGACAACGTTCACCAGGACTTCTACACCCGTAACCCCGGTAACGGGTACTGCTCATTCGTCATCGACCCCAAACTGGCGCAGGCGCGCAGACAGTGGGCAGACTGGATCCAATGACACCCAAGCAACCCAAAACCGCCATCCCAGCCGACATCTGGGTCATGGTCATCGCCGCGTTCATCGTGGCTATTGGTTACGGAATCATCGCACCGGTCTTGCCGCAGTTTGCAAGCTCGTTCAACGTGGGCGAAACCGCCGCCGCCGTTGTTGTCAGCGCGTTCGCATTCTTCCGCTTAGTGTCCGCCCCAGCTGGTGGCTCCCTGGTAAACCGCTTGGGCGAACGCCCCATCTACGTCACCGGCCTGCTCATTGTGGCCGCCTCAACCTACGCCGTAGCATTCGCGCAGACCTACTGGCAACTCCTCATCTTCCGCGGCCTGGGTGGGTTAGGCTCCACCATGTTCACGGTGTCGGCCATGGCCATCATCGTGAAACTCGCCCCACCTCACGCCCGCGCCCGAGCCACCGGTCTCTACGCCACTTCGTTCCTTATCGGCAACATCGCAGGTCCCATTGTGGGCGGTCTGTTGGCCGGTTTTGGGCTCAAGGTTCCCTTCATCATTTATGGCACCGGGCTCGTGATTGCCGCCGCCGTGGTGCATGTGAAGCTGGCGAGTTCTACCCGGGTTGCCCGCGCCGAGGTGCGCGCCACTGTGTCCCCAGACGACACCTCCCCGCGTGCCACCTCTAGCCCCACCTTGGCACCCATGCGTGTACGCGAAGCGTGGCAGGTGCCGGCCTACCGCGCCGCCCTCCTCGGTGCCACTGTCTCCGGGTGGTCAGCTATGGGGATCCGCGTTGCGATCTACCCGCTGTTCGCCCTGAGCGTTCTCAAAGTGGGCCCAGAAGCTGCCGGGCTGGCTCTCACGTTCTTCGCGCTGGGCAACGCAATCGCCATCAACGCCTCATCCCGATTCGCCGACACCTACGGTCGCGTTCCATTCGTATCTGCCGGTTTCGCCGTCATGGGAATCGCCACCCTGCTACTAGGTGTCTGGCCCAACCTGCCCATGTTCCTGGCCCTGTCCACGGTTGCCGGTATGGGTGCAGGACTCATCATGCCTGCCCAGCAAGCCGCAATCGCCGATGTCGTCGGCAGTGAACGCCCGTCCGGCAAAGTGCTTTCACGTTTCCAAATGGCCATGGACTTCGGTTCAATCGTGGGCCCAATCGCCACCGCTGCTCTTGCCCAAAACGTGTCTTACGCGGTGGCTTTCGCCGTGGCTGGCGCGTTCTGCCTACTGGCAAGCATCGTGTGGCTGTTCACGCCAGAACCCATGAACAAACCGCCAGCTCGCAGCCAGCAAAAGAACTAAACATACGTACGGGTTTTCTTCACGCACACTGTAGGGAAACCGCACCATGTTACGCCCGTCCCAAAAGTAGGATTGAGCTGTAGCCCAGACCTGAAAGAGGAACTTGTGAAACATCTTGTGAGACTGAGCCTGCGAAACCGCTCACTCATCGCACTTGTGACCGTCGTCGCCATCATCTTTGGGACCATAGCCACGTTCAGTCTCAAGAAGGAGCTCTTTCCTTCTTTTGACGTTCCTCAGGCCATTGTGATCAGCCAGTACCCAGGGGCCGCCCCCGAGGCGGTCGAACGGGAAGTGACAGACCCCCTTGAGTCCGCGCTGGCTGGCGTGCAGTCAGTGGACGAGGTGTCTTCGTCCTCGTCAACGGGAAACAGCCAGATCACTGTCACAACGAAGTACGGCACCTCTTCGGACGACGTTGTTCGCGAACTTCAACGCGCCGTGTCACAAGTTGAAAGCCAGCTCCCTGACGGTGTGACCCCAACGGTGGTTGCAGGGTCCGTTGACGA
Source organism: Brevibacterium mcbrellneri ATCC 49030 (assembly GCF_000178455.1). Lineage (GTDB taxonomy): Bacteria > Actinomycetota > Actinomycetes > Actinomycetales > Brevibacteriaceae > Brevibacterium > Brevibacterium mcbrellneri. Next base: position 53,523 of record NZ_ADNU01000037.1, read on the forward strand.
CTTCCCAGTCCTCGTGATGTCCGTATCCGGTGACGACATCGAAAAGCTGTCAAAGGACCTCGAAGACATCGCGGTCCCTGAAATGAAGAAGATCGACGGCGTTCGCGACGCGTCTGTTTCAGGCCAAACACAAAAACAAATTGAGATCCGGGTCAAGAAAAAGCGCATGGAAGACAAGGGTGTGCAACTTGACGAACTTGCCCAGATCCTCAAGACCAATGGTGTCCCGGTTTCCGCGGGTGAACTTAAAGCATCGAACGGCGCAGCCCCCGTTGAAGTAGGAAAACGCCTCACCAGTGTCGACGACATTAAGAACCTTTACGTCACAGGTGAAGAAGACGGCGAACCAGAACCGGTCAAGGTGAGTGACGTCGCCGACATTGAGCTCAAAGACGAACCCATCACATCGATTTCACGGTCGAACGGCAAAGATGCCCTGACTATCCAAGTCCTTAAGAAACCTGATTCCAACACGGTGGATGTGGCGGAAGGCGTCAAAGACGTATTGCCTGAACTGGAAAAGAAAATCGGCAACAATGCCGAGTTCACCACGGTCTTCGACCAGTCGCCTTACATCAACCAGTCCATCGAAGACCTGGTGCGTGAAGGTGGCTTGGGTCTGATCTTCGCTGTCTTGGTCATCCTGGTGTTCTTGCTGTCATTCCGCGCAACGGCAATCACCGCGATCTCTATCCCACTGTCCTTGCTGGTCACCATGCTTGCGATCTGGCGCACCGGCTATTCGCTGAACATGCTCACCTTGGCGGCGTTGACCATGTCTATTGGGCGCGTTGTGGACGACTCGATCGTGGTCATCGAATCGATCCGCCGTCGCCAAACCTTGGGTGGCACCAAGTTCGCGAACATCTTCGCCGCCGTATCGGAAGTCGCCGGGGCTATCACCTCGTCCACTCTGACCACGGTTGCGGTGTTCACTCCGCTCGCGTTCATCACGGGACAGACGGGTGAACTATTCCGCCCATTTGCGCTCACCACCTCGATCGCGCTTTTGTCCTCGCTGCTGGTGTCGCTCACGATCGTTCCGGTATTGGCGTACTGGTTCCTGCGTGCACGTGAATCGCGTGTCAAGCTCACTCGATCGGACAAGCAGGAAATCCGATCCCTGCGCAAGGAAAACCTCAAGCAGTGGAAGAAGGAACGCAAGGAAAGTCGCAAGCGTGCGCGCGCCGGAGGAACCGGGCCACGCAGGGCCACCTCGGAAATGCCTATGGTTGGCAAGACCGCAGCCTCTGTGCTGGGTGAGGATGAAGGTTCCGTGGCCGAGGTCGACGAACTTGCCAGCCTCAAGTCACCTGAGACTCGCTTGCAAAAGACCTACACCCCCGTAGTGCGGTGGGCTACGCGTCACCCTGTTATCACGATTGTGGTCAGTGTGGTCTTGCTCGTGGGAACCTTGGCCATGACTCCGTTGCTCAAGACTGAATTCTTGGGTGACACCGGCGAAGAGACTGTTCAGGCTCAACAGACCTTCGAACCTGGGGTTGGTCTAGAAGAAGCCGGAAAACAAGCTGAAAAGGTCGAAGAAGTGCTTTCGAAGACCCCCGGTGTGGAGTCCTACCAGTTCTCCATCGGCGACGCAGGTCTCTCATTCGGAAGTGACGGAGGCGGACTTTCTGGCGACTACTTCATCAACCTCGAAACGGGGGCAAGCACCTCGGAGGTGTCTGCCGACATCCAAAAACGCTTTGACGAACTTGATGGTGTAGGCGAACTTGAAGTGATGTCAGCAACTTCAAGCCCCGGTGGTGACTCCATCGATCTGACACTCACCTCTAACGACACCAAGGCCTTGGAAGATGGTGTCAAGAAACTGACGGAAGAGCTGAAGGACGTCGACGGCGTGCAAACCGTTACCAATGACCTGCAGGCCGTGCAACCGATTGTTCAAGTTTCGGTTGACGCAAAGAAAGCCAAAGAAAAGGGCCTGACTGAAGCTCAAGTCAGTGAGTATGTGCAACGCGCGATCGAAGGTCAGGACATCGGTGACCTCATCGTTGACTCCTCTACACGCAGCGTGAAACTGTTCGACGGCTCTGCCGATACCGTCAAGAAGCTGGAAGATCTCAAGATCCCGTACACGGAACAGATTGTTCAGGCTTCTCCAATTCCGGGAATGCCCGGCACGCCAACGACGGAAGAGAAAACTGTTCGCCTGTCCAAGATCGCGAAGGTTGAGGAAATCAAAACCGCGCCCGTTATTCGTCACTCGGGAGGTCTCCGCTCCGCACAGATCAGCGTGACACCTTCAGGGGACAACCTAGGCCAAGTGGTACAAGCGGTGAACAACAAGGTTGACGAAACCGAACTGCCAAGCGGCGTGACTCAGGACACGTCTGGTGTGGGTGCCGAACAGGCCGATGCGTTCAAGCAGATGGGTCTGGCCATGCTTGCCGCGATCCTGATCGTATTCGTGATCCTGGTGGCCACGTTTAAGAGTCTGATCCAGCCACTCATTCTCCTGGTGTCGATCCCATTCGCTGCCACCGGGTCGATTGGGCTTCTGCTACTGACCGACACCCCGCTGGGACTGGCCTCGTTGATTGGTCTTCTCATGCTGATCGGTGTTGTAGTCACTAACGCGATCGTGCTGATTGACCTCATCAACCACTTCCGTGCTCACGGTGTGGACCTGCGTACCGCGGTGGTCAACGGCGCTCGTTTGAGGTTCCGACCCATCATCATGACCGCAGCTGCCACGATCTTCGCGCTGATTCCGATGGCACTTGGCCTCACTGGTGGAGGCGGTGTGTTCATCTCCAAACCGCTGGCCATTGTGGTGATCGGTGGACTTGTGAGCTCAACCCTGCTGACCCTGATCCTGGTGCCCGTTCTGTACCAGCTGATCGAAGGCTTCAAGGAACGTCGCCGCGAAAAGAAGATCATCAAGGAAATGGCACGGTCAAGCGTGATCGACAAGGCCGAAGCACGCAGTGAAAGCTGACCGTTCCCGCTGGGGAACTGAACTCGCACTGATCGCGGCTGTCTCACTGGGACAGTCCGCGATCTACGCGATTGTGCGCCTCGTTGACATTTCTACCCGCGGCCCCATCTCTGACGCACAGGCCAAACTCAACACCTCGGAGTCCATCCGTCCGCTCTTTGACTTGCTGTACCAGCTGTTAGGGATTGGGTTTGCGGTGGTCCCGGTGGCCCTTGCTCTGTGGCTCATGGCCCGTGACAAGGACACCGCCCCATCCGCCCCGTCACTGCGCACACGCATGGGGTGGCCCGGCAACCTGCGTGGCTGGCTGGTTCACATTTTGTGGGGTGCGGGCCTATTCGCGGTGATCGGTGTAGGCACTTTGGGGGTCTACTTCCTGGGGCGCACGCTGGGGATCACAGCACAGATCACGCCCAATAACCTAAACGCCTACTGGTGGACCGTTCCCGTGCTCATCCTGCACGCCATCAAGAACGGGGTTTTAGAGGAAGTCTTGCTTCTGGGCTACGCCACCGACCGGTTACACAAAATGCGCATCAGCCCATGGGTGGCAATCATCAGCCTGGCGCTATTTCGTGGCTCTTACCACTTGTACCAGGGGATCGGGCCGTTTGTGGGCAATGTGCTCATGGGCCTGCTCTTTGGCTACCTATACTTCTTTGGCCCGCGTTCTATCCGCGGTTCAGTCATGCCGTTTGTGTGGGCGCACACGTTCATTGACGTGGTGGGGTTTACCGCACCTGGAATCCTGCAGGCTGTAGACGCATAAGACGTGTCGCTGTAAAAAGCGCTGGCTTAAAACAGTGCCAGGCTTAAATCACAACCTCGCCCTGAGGTGTGGTGAATGTGGCCGAAATGAGGCCGGGCGCCGCATTGGGTGCCGTCCAGTCGATCCCAATCTCTGGAATCGGCTTAGGGTCGTCAGTTCCCAGCCATTCGCGCACCCTGTCGCGGTTACCTGCTATCTGCAAGGACTTGATCGCAACGTCACTACTTGGTGACTTCCAGTGCCCCGGCTGATCGGCAACGGGTGACAGCCAGTGAATGAAGTACGGCAACTGAGGGTCTGCCATGAGCCCCTTGACGCCGATCTGCTTCCATTCGAGTTCCGGGCCATCAACGGCTTGACGGTTACCGTCAACAGCCTTGCGCCCCAGACGCTCCTCTACGCTAGTCAGATCGTCGGTGCGCACGCACCAACCCATCCAGCCGCCGCCCAGCTCGGACCGTGCACGCACCGCCTGGCCATAGGGGGTTGCAAAAGCTGCCGGGTGTTCAAGCGCCTCGACGACCTCAACATAGTGGCCACCCGTAAGAGGGAAAATCAGGTTGCGGGTTCCGAAGCGTGGATGCACTCCACCGTCGTAAAAGGACAAGCCGAGTTTCTCAGCCAGGCGTTCTGCTGTTGCCTGGTATCCATCTGGCTGTGCCGCAAACGAAAGATGATCCAAGTGCATGTGTGTACTGTGACACACGGCACTTGGATCATCTTGTTAGGTCAACCTAATTATGAGATTGCCCGTTGGCACTTCAGATCGCTGAAGCACAAACGATCAGCTCAGTGTCCTTCGGACTTGAAGCGCTCGATCGACTCGTTCACGATACGCTCGGCTTCTTCGCGGCCAGCCCATTCGGAACCCTTGACGTACTTGCCTGGCTCCAGGTCCTTATAGTGAACAAAGAAGTGCTCAATCGCATCGAGCTGGAACTTCGAAATGTCTTTCACATCAGTGATGTCGTCGAAGCGTGGGTCATCGGCGAGAACAGCCAGAACCTTGTCGTCACCACCAGCTTCGTCAACCATCTTGAAAACACCAATAGGGCGAGCGTCAAGCTGGCAACCAGGGAACACTGATTCGTGGAGCAGAACCAGAACGTCCAGTGGGTCACCGTCTTCACCCAAGGTGTCTTCGAAGTACCCGTAGTCGGTGGGGTAAGCCATCGAGGTGAACAGGTAGCGGTCCAGTTTGACGCGCCCGGTTTCGTGGTCCACTTCGTACTTGTTGCGCGAACCGGCAGGAATTTCGATTGTGGCCAAAAGCTCCATGAATGCTCCATTTCTGGCTAGTGCTGGCTAGTAGGCACGCGCGGAAAACGCGCCTGAGAGATACCTCCCTTAGCATAGAGAATAATAAGCGGAGTGCACTGGTGAAAGCACCACCCCTCACCCACAATCTCAATTGGAAGAGTATGACCAGTCGAAAAGCCCGTCGTCGTCAAGAACACAACCGAAAGAACGGTCTAGTGATCACCAGCGCAGGAGTGATCGTAGCGCTCGCAGGTTATGGAGCTCTTGACGTAGCGGACATCGCTCCTGGTTTCCTCACCACCAAGCCCCCCATCGAAGTGCAGGCACTTCCGCAGCCCGAGCCTGAATCGCACAGTTCTGTCGACATGCCCGCGCTGGCAGATGACGCGCCTGTGCCACACGATCTGAAACAGCGGCTCGACCCCATTTTTGACTCCGCAAAAGACCCTTCCGCGTTCTCTGCCGAAGTCCGGGACGCCAAAACAGGCGACACACTCTATGACAAGGACGCCAACCGAGCCCGGACACCCGCCTCGGTCACAAAAGTCCTCACCGCCACCGCAGCTCTGGATGCGCTGGGGCCTTCCAGCCGATTCACAACAGAAACCCTCCTTGACGGTGACACCCTGTTTCTTAAAGGTGGGGGAGACGTATTACTTGGCGCCGGCGAGTCCGACCCCAACTCAATCATTGGGCACGCAGGGCTGGGAACACTGGCAGAAACCACCTCGGCGTTCTTAAAGGACCGAGGTCGCACCTCCGTGACGTTGCGCGCGGACGTTTCCCGGTATGAGGGCGCCGACTTTCGCAAGAAATGGGACCGGGCAGACATTGGCAACGGCTATATCGCGCCCGTCAAACCGTTCATGGTGGACGCCGGGTTGGTGAAGCGCGCACGCTTTTCTTCGCGTGAACAAGACCCCGTGAACCGTGCCGTCAAAGACTTTGAAAAGGCGCTCAAAGACCGCGGGATCGACGTGAAGGTGGAAAAGCCCCAAGCGACGCCGGAGTCTGCTGAGAAAGCAGCTCAAGTGGAATCGGCCCCGGTCAGCAGCGTGATCCGATACATGCTCTTGCACTCCGACAACGTGGTCGCAGAAAACTTGGGTGTCGAAGTGGCCATCAAACGTGGCGACAAACCAGGGCTTGAGGCCTCCCCGCAAGCTGTGCTCAATCAGCTTAAGGACATGAAACTCGACACAGCGTCGATCACCTTGGGCGACACGTCAGGGCTTAACTACGACAACCGCATTTCGCCCAACGAACTTACCCAGATCATCACCAGTGTCGCCCAACGTGAAGAACTGGCTGAACTTCTCCCTAACATGCCGGTGGGAGGGCTGTCTGGCACGCTCGTCAAACGTTATGACGACCCAGAAACTGAGTCAGCTGCCGGAGTCGTCAGCGCCAAAACCGGAACCTTGGCAACTGTGACCAGCCTGTCCGGTGTAGTTACCACCAAGGACGGTCGCCTCCTCACCTTCACCATCATGGCCGACGGCCTAGAACGCGGCGGGGCAGGCGAAGCGCGTCAAATCGTAGACAAAGCAGTTACTGTGTTAGCAGAATGTGGGTGCTCAGGGTGACCGAACAACCTTTTCACGTGCCCACAGTTGTGCGCACCGGACGTGAACTCGTAGCCCCCGGACCCATTCCTGACGCGGACACTGCCCGCACCCTGGTGCAGGATCTGCGCGAAGCTGCGGACACCTCGGTCGATTTGGTCCTCCGCACCGTCAACCTGCCGCGGGAATGGGAAGACGCTGTTCGCAACACCGTCACCGGCGACACCGTGTTAGTGGTCGACCGGGTGGGGTGGCTCACCGCTAACGCCCAGACATTCGCAGAACTGGGCGCCAGTTTCATGACCCCGCCCAAACCCTCCATCTTCCGCATCAACCCAGTGGTTCGCGTGGGTTCCGCGCAACTGGGCACCGTGCTTGCCGTCCTGGCCGGGCGGGTCCTAGGGCAGTTCGATCCGCTGGGCTCCCACCGCAGGCTCATGCTGGTCGCACCCAATGTGTTAGAAACTGAGCGGCGGCTTGAAGTGAATCCCCGCGACTTCCGCCTGTGGGTGACCCTGCACGAAACAACCCACCGCGTGCAGTTCGCCATGGCCCCGTGGCTGCGGGACTACATGATTGAGCGGGTGAGCATCCTGGTACAAAAGTCCACGCAGGACGAAAACTGGATTGAAGCGCTCAAAGGTGGGTCCCTGCTCGACGCCATCACCACCCCCGACAAACGTCAAGCAGTCAACGAAATCACCGCGGTCATGAGCGTGCTCGAAGGCCACGCGGACGTCGTCATGGACTCGTGTGGGCCATCCGTGATCCCCACTGTTGCCAGAATCCGCAGGGCATTCGACCGCAGGCGAGCCACCAGCGTCAACGGGCTGGGGCGCCTGCTGGGGTTCCAAAACAAAATGGATCAGTACACCACTGGTGCCGCGTTCATCCGCGGAGTCGTGAAACACCGTGGCCACGCCGGACTGCACCCACTGTGGCAAGCGCCTGAAAACCTGCCAACTAAGGCGGAACTGGGCAACCCCGAACTCTGGCTGGAGCGCATCCGTGCCTAGACGACCCAGGCTGGATCCCGCCTCGGCGAAAATCCGCAAAGCTGTCGAAGACGCGCTGGAACCCGGTCACACCTACCTCATTGCGGTATCTGGGGGAGCGGACTCCATGAGCCTGGCCGCCGCGTGCGCGTTTCTCACCCGCAAGGACTATGAGTTTGTAGCGGTCACCGTTGACCACGGGTTACAGGAAGGAAGCGCCGAGGTCGCAGCCCGCACCCAGCGCGCGCTGACTGACCTGGGACTCACCGCAACTGTTGAAACAGCGGAGGTGACGGCGACCTCGGACGGCCTTGAAGCCGACGCACGCACTGCCCGGTACGCGGCCCTCGACCGGGTAGCCAAGGAGAGGGGAGCTGCGGGCGTTCTGCTGGCCCACACACAAAACGACCAGGCCGAAACCGTGCTGTTGGGGCTCCTACGGGGCTCCGGCGCGCGATCCCTTGCCGGCATGAGGCCCCGCGCCGGCCGGTACATCCGCCCACTGTTGGGCATTACCCGGGCCGAAACAGAATCCGCCACCACCGCGCAAAACATCCCCGTGTGGAACGACCCCATGAACTCAGACCCCAGCTTCACACGGGTCAAAGTGCGCACCCAGCTGATGCCCGCGCTCGCCGAGGTCGCAGGCTCCGGCGTTTACGCCAACCTGGCACGCACCGCCCACCTGCTAGCCATGGACTCCGACGAACTGGAATCCCAAACCGACGCCCAGGCGCACATCCGCGGCGACACACTTCTGCACACCGCCGCTGAGTTGCCCGCCGCGTTGCGCACGCGCGTGATCCGGGACTGGCTGTGGCAATTCTCGCCCACCAACGAAGCGGGCTTCCATCACGTCACCGCAATTGATGACCTGCTGACAGGAGCGCGGACAGGAGCGGTGTCATGCCCTCCCGCCGCCGAGGTGGTCCGCACCCGCGCAGGTGACGTCCAGTTCCGCAGGTGTGACGGGCAAGCACCCATTTACAGGTAAGCTAAAACGAGCAGCGAAAACAAGAAAGGACGCAACGTGGATCAGCGCGACCTGGGCGATGACATTGAAGAGATCTTGGTAACCGAAACACAGATCAAACACCGACTCACTGAACTCGCAGCCGACATCGACCGGGACTACGAAGGCAAAGACCTTCTGGTAGTGGGAGTCCTCAAGGGCGCTGTCATGGTGATGGCTGATCTGGCCCGTGCTCTGCACTCGCACGTTCGCATGGACTGGATGGCTGTATCTTCCTACGGCTCCGGCACCAAATCTTCTGGTGTTGTCCGTATTCTTAAAGACCTCGACACAGACCTCAAAGACCAACACGTCCTGATTGTGGAAGACATTATTGACTCCGGTCTGACTCTTTCGTGGCTCCTGTCTAACTTGAAGTCCCGTGGTGCAGCGTCAGTCGAAATTTGCACCATGTTGCGCAAACCCGAAGCTCTCAAAGTCGACATTGATGTGCGTTATGTAGGCTTTGACGTTCCTAACAAGTTTGTTGTGGGATACGGGCTAGACTACGCCGAGAAGTACCGTAACGTACCGTTTGTCGCGACGCTCGCGCCACACGTCTACAGTTAATAGACCTACACAACAGACCCGCAAGCACGTACAGAGAGAATTAATGGCCAACAACAACAACGATCTGAAACGTCGGGAACCTAAAGGGCCCGACAATAAGGATTCCAGCAAGTCCAGCGTGAAGAAGTTGACGCGTGGACCCGTCCTGTGGATCGTGCTCGCAATTGTCATCGTTTCTATTGGGATGATGTGGCTGTCCGGGGGTGGCTACCAGCGCATCGACACCAAACAGGGACTTGAACTGCTTAACGGCAAGACCGTGGAACAGATCAAGGTTGTTGACGGTGACCAGCGTGTAGACATGGTGTTGACCGAAGATTACAAGGTCGACGACCGGAACTACGGCAAGCGCGTGCAATTCTTCTACGTGGAGCCACGTGGAGATCAGGTCATTAAGGCAATCAACGACGCTGACATTAAAAAGGGCTACACGGACGAAGTTCCTAAGCGGTCGTTCCTCACCTCTCTGCTTCTCAACGTTATTCCGTTCGTCATCATCTTGGCTGTTTTCTGGTTCCTGCTCTCGCAGATGTCCGGGGGCGCCAAGGGGATCATGAACTTTGGTAAATCCAAAGCAAAAATGGTCAACAAAGAACACCCCGACGTCACGTTTAAAGACGTTGCGGGTGTAGACGAAGCGCTGGAAGAGCTCCAAGAAATTAAGGAGTTCTTGGCTGAACCAAAGAAGTTCACGGACTTGGGAGCCAAGATCCCTAAGGGTGTCATGCTCTACGGCCCTCCCGGAACCGGTAAAACCCTATTGGCCCGTGCTGTTGCTGGAGAAGCGGGCGTGCCGTTCTTCTCTATTTCTGGTTCCGACTTTGTTGAAATGTACGTGGGTGTGGGTGCTTCACGTGTCCGCGACCTGTTCGAACAGGCTAAGAACAACTCACCGGCCATCATCTTCATTGACGAAATCGACGCAGTTGGTCGTCAGCGCGGTGCCGGAATGGGGGGCGGTAACGACGAACGCGAACAGACACTCAACCAGTTGCTCGTTGAGATGGACGGTTTCGACGCCACCACCAACGTGATCCTCATCGCGGCAACCAACCGCCCCGATGTTCTGGACCCCGCTCTTTTGCGTCCTGGACGTTTCGACCGCCAGGTCAACGTGGAAGTCCCCGACATGAAGGGACGCCAACACATTCTGGGAGTCCACGCGCGCAACAAACCGCTTGCGCCTGAAGTGGACCTTGGGCAAATCGCTAAACGCACCCCAGGTTTCTCTGGTGCAGACTTGGCGAACGTCCTCAACGAAGCGGCCCTGCTCACGGCACGTTCGGGTCGCACGCAGATCGACAACCGAATCCTGGACGAAGCGATTGACCGCGTGATCGCCGGGCCACAGAAGCGTACTCGCCTCATGAACGACAAAGAACGTTTGGTCACCGCGTATCACGAAGGTGGGCACGCGCTTGTTGCCGCTGCCATGAACCACACCGACCCGGTGACAAAGGTGACCATCCTCCCGCGTGGTCGTGCACTGGGATACACCATGGTTCTTCCAAGCGAAGACAAGTACTCCACCACGCGCAATGAACTCTTAGACCAGCTTGCTTATGCGATGGGTGGGCGCGTTGCTGAAGAAATCGTGTTCCACGACCCCACAACAGGTGCCAGCAACGACATTGAAAAAGCCACCAGCACGGCCAAGAAGATGGTCACGCAGTACGGCATGACGCAAAGCGTTGGAATGGTCAAGATCGGTGACGTTTCCTCTGAACCGTTCGCCGGACGCGGACAAGGAGCAGAAGCCCACGCATCTGACGAAACCTACCGGCAGATCGACCTGGAGATTCGCGCACTCGTTGACGCGGCACACGCTGACGCCTACCGCGCGCTGAACGAAAACCGCGACATCCTGGACCGCCTGGCTCATGAACTCCTCGAAAAGGAAACCTTGGACCAGGCACAGTTGGCAGAAATTTTTGCCGAGGTTAAGAAGGCTCCGAAGCGTGATGTGTGGCTGGCTGACCCGTCGCGTCCTGTTTCCGACATTCCGCCTATCGCGGTTCCGGAACGTGTGCGTCCTGAAAACCCCGAGGTGTGGGAAGCGCCACTTGACGCGCCCCAAACACAACCGGGGGATTCGGGACAGCCGCCCATCGACACGCACCCAAACCCCGGTAACCAACCACCTCACACTGGTCCCGGCGCACCGGAGCCGGGCGCCGGTCCACAGCCTGGCCCAGGTGACCAACAACCACCGTGGACTGACCGCTAATGGTGGACCAGCCGCGCATTGAGGCAGCGGTCCGCGAAATCCTGTACGCGATTGGCGAAGACCCCAACCGCGACGGACTACAGGAAACACCCGGGCGAGTAGCCCGTGCGTATGCGGAACTGTTCGCCGGAATCGGACAAGACCCGGCAGAAGTGCTGTCAACCACGTTTGAGATTGGCCACGACGAAATGGTGTTGGTGCGCAACATCGAAATGTTCTCCACGTGTGAACATCACTTGTTGCCGTTCCACGGGGTTGCGCACGTGGGTTACATCCCCAACACCTCGGGACGTGTGACCGGGCTTTCGAAGCTGGCACGCTTAGTCGAACTGTACGCGCGCAGGCCACAGGTCCAGGAACGGCTCACTGGCCAGATCGCCGACGCACTCATGGAACACCTGGAACCTCGGGGCGCAATCGTGGTGATCGAAGCGGAACACCTGTGCATGTCCATGCGCGGTGTGGACAAGGCCGGCGCGTCAACAATTACGTCAGCTGTACGCGGTAGCCTGCGCAAACCAACATCGCGGGCTGAGGCCATGAGTCTGATCCGAGGCACAACATGAAAATCATGGGGATTTTGAACGTCACCCCAGATTCCTTTTCTGACGGTGGGCGCTACTTCGACACCACGAGTGCGCTCGACCACGCACACCAAATGGTTGAAGACGGTGCCCACATCATTGACGTGGGAGGCGAATCGACGCGCCCCGGTTCAGCCCGGGTGGGTGAAGAAGAGGAGCTACGCCGCGTGCTCCCCGTGGTCACAGAGCTTGCCAAACAGGGGATTGCGGTGAGCGTGGACTCCATGAACGCGTCCACCATGCGCGCGTGCCTAGAAGCAGGGGCACGCTACATCAATGACGTGTCAGCAGGGCAAATGGACCCCGACATGCTACGACTGGCGGCTGAAACACACAGCGAAATCATCCTCATGCACTGGCGCGGCCTGCTGTGTGACGCGGGCGCCGTATTCCACTACGAGAACGTAGTAGAAGAAGTGCGCGAAGAACTGAGCCAGCGAGTCGACGCCGCCGTAGACGCGGGTGTGAACCCCGGCCGCATCATCGTGGATCCTGGGCTGGGTTTTTCGAAGAACGCGCAACACAACTGGACACTCATGTCCCACCTGGACCGGCTGGCCAGTTTGGGTCCCCGGCTGCTGGTGGCAGGTTCGCGCAAAAGGTTCCTGTCCTCGCATCTGGAGGAAACCGGCGCCGAGGTGGACGAACGCAATTTGGATATTGCCACCTCGGCATTGACCGCCCTTGCCTGCCACGCGCGCGCCTGGGGCGTGCGCGTCCACGATGTGCGCACCTCGGCGGTGGTCGCCAGCGTCACCGAACGGGCCCTCCATGGGTGACGACCGGATCACTCTGACCGGGTTGAAAGCGCGTGGTTTTCACGGGGTTTTCGACTTTGAAAAGCGCGAGGGTCAAGATTTTGTGGTCGACGTGGTGCTCCACGCCGACCACGCGCAGGCTGGGGCGTCAGACCGGTTAGAAGACACCATCAACTATGCGGATGTCGCGCAGATTGTGGCGGACCGCGTCACGGGTGAGCCCTTTGACTTGATTGAAGCTCTGGCATGGGCAATTGCCGGTGACTTGTTGCGCGTGGCGGGTTCGGTGGAAGTCACAGTCCACAAGCCACAGGCGCCCATTGACCAGGACTTTCAGGATGTTTCGGTCACCGTGCGGAGGACTGGTGTTGAGCGCGAGCGGTTGCAACACGAGCGGCGGGCACGCGGCGGGCAAGCCGTGATCGGTGTGGGGGCCAACATGGGCAACCCCGCTGAAACGGTCCAGAGCGCCATGGACGCGCTTGACCTGCACCCGCATATCACGATTCTTCAGCGGTCCTCGCTGTATAGGTCCGCGCCTGTTGGTGGAGTCGAACAAGACGACTTCATCAACGCGGTGATGACGGTTGAGGCCACACTTTCTGCGTATGAACTGTTGGGCGTGTGCCAAGGTATTGAGCTGGCGCACGGTCGCACGCGCGACGTGCGGTGGGGGCCGCGCACGCTGGATCTGGACCTCATCCGGTTCACTCCGCATGAGGGGCTGGGCCGGGGCGAGGGCTTAGGAGATGCGGGCGCCGAACTGAAACTCACAGACCCGGTGCTTACTTTGCCTCACCCAGAAGCGGGTAACCGAGCGTTTGTGCTTACACCCTGGCATGAAATTGATCCCAGCGCGACAATAGACGTAGACGGCGCAACGCTGACGCTTCGTGAACGACTGGAAGAGCTTAGTGACCAGGGGGTTGAACGAGCATGAGCCAGACCAAACCCAAGACGCTTGCGATTGCAGGTTTACTTGGGCTGGCACTTGCCTACATGTTCAACTTCATGTGGGAAACTTACGGCCAAGTGTTGCCGGGAATCCCGTGGCTGGCAATCGTGGGAATGTTGATCCTTTCGGTTGTTCTTCTGGTGCTTGGCCTTCCCATCAAAAAGTGGAACGAAGGCGATCGCACCCGCGTCCTCGACCCACTTAAGGCTGCTCGCGTGGCCATCATGGCCAAAGCCGCCGCACTTGCCGGGTCAAGCCTCACAGGATGGTACGCGGGAAGTGCCGTGTATCTGCTCACAACGGCCGGTGGCGCGCGCAGTTCTACCGGTGCGGGCATGCTTTTGGCAGTAGCTGCCGCAGCGGTTTTGATGATCGTGGGCCTTATCGTAGAGTCATACTGCCAATTGCCGCCCGACGACCCAGAGGGGGCCGAGCCTGCATGAATGATCAGATCGTTCCAGTAAATAGCAAACTGTTCTACGTGTGGCTGGTGAACGGTCTGTGGTTTGTTGTCGTTGCTGTTGTGGCGTGCGTGATGGCAGCACTTTTTCTTCCCTGGTGGGCTCCAGTCACAGTTGGTGTTCTTGCTGTGATCGGAATTGTCTGGTGGGTTATCGTTGCCCACCGTCAGGTGAAGAATTTGGGGTACGCAATCCGGGAAAATGACTTGCTCATCCAGCGAGGGATCATGTTCCGCAGCACCACGGTCGTGCCCTTTGGACGCATGCAGTTCGTCGATGTTTCCTCCGGGCCTGTGAGCCGTTTCTTTGGGTTGGCAACAGTGGAACTGCACACTGCCTCGGCGTCCTCAGACGCAACCATTCCAGGGCTGCCCGCTCAAGACGCAGACCACCTGCGCGAACTTCTGGCGCAGCGCGGTGAAACTCACCTGGCCGGATTGTGAGGCCACCGGTGTCACAGGAAAACCCAGACGCGCAGAACACCCCGGAGGCAGAGCCAGACGCGCAGCCAGACCAGCTCGACTGGCACCGAGTCCATCCCGCCACCCCGTTCCTCGACGTGGGACTGGGGCTGATCGCGCTCGTCGTGGCGTTCGTGTCCTTCTCGTTCAACCAAGTCCAAGACCTTATTCAGCTTGTGGTCTTTGCCGTCGAACACGGAACGCTCGACTTTATTCTTAAGAACCTCGCCTGGTTGCTGGTAGGTGTGGCAGTTTTTGCTGGAGTTATTGCCCTCAACTGGTGGTCGTGGCGGGTGCGTGCATACGCGATTGACCACAACGCGGTGTACTCGCGCTGGGGGATCCTTAACAAACAGCTGCGTAAAGCGCGCTTGGACCGTGTGCAGTCGATCGACATCCGGCAGCGGTTCATGGCACGGATCTTCGGAATGGCGGAACTCACTTTCGACGTCGCCGGTGGCGAGGGCTCGGAAGTCACCATCAAGTTCCTCACCAAGAAACAGGCCGAAGACCTGCGCGAAGACATGCTCGCGCAAGTCCGTGCCGTGAAGAATGAGAAACGTGCGCCTGCGGAACCAACGGCCGAGGTCGCCCCGACTAGCCTCGCCCCTGAAGATATCCCCGCGCACAGTCCGCACACTGAGGCCCCGGGAACGACCTCGGCGGACCACGCAAAAGCCCACCGCCACGGTGCGCCTGCCGGAAGCCGCATCACCACAAGTCTGAGCACCGGGATTAGCACGGTCGCAGAAGACTTGACGGAAACCGTGGATTCCGTGCTCATGCCGTACCGCATTAAATCCAATGTGAGTGCCGACGGTCGGTTACTCATGGTTCCGGCACACCGCGTGATTCTTTCGCGACTGGTTTCCGGGACGACGCTTGCGTTGGTCCTGAGCGCGCTGGTAATCCTTGTGGCCATTGCTGTGGTTGCGCTACTGCCCAACTCGTCGTTCAGCTTTGGTGGGCTGGCCGGTTTCGTTGGTATCATCGCAGGTCTTGCCTCAGTGGTGAGGAAAGGTTTTGCCGAATCCAACTTCGCTGTGTCGATCACCGGTGACGGCCTGGCGATCACCTCCGGGCTACTGGATACGCGCCGGAGCGTGATCCCTTTGGACCGTATCCAGGCTGTCGAACTGACCCAGAGTATCTTGTGGCGACCATTTGGTTGGTGGCGTGCCACGTTCAACCTGGCCGGAACGTCCGACACTGACAAAGGCTCTGTTCTGCTTCCCGTGGGAACGCTCGATGAAGTGATGGTGCTTTTGGGGCTAGTGCTTCCCGACCCTGGAGTTCCTGAGGACATCCACGGTGGTGACCTGATTCGTGAAGCGGCACTGAAGAAGTCCAAGGGTGAGCCGGTGGGGCAGGCCGCACGCATGTTCACGCACCAACCCGCGTCGTCAAAGTGGCTAGACCCGATTTCGTGGAAATCCAACGTGTTTGCTTTCACCGACACCATGCTTGTGGTGCGCAGGGGAGTGCTGGAACGTAAAGTCCAGCTGGTGCCCCATGCCCGCGTGCAGTCCCTGGCGTTAGAGGAAGGGCCACTCCAGTCTGCCCTGGGGCTGAAATCGATCAGCATCCACTCCACCAGCGGCCCGGTCCACCCGCACATTTACCACTTCGATGGCGCTGATGGGCACGCTTTGCTGAACGACTACGCGGAACGTACCGTGCACGCACGCCGTGTGCTTGACGGAGTCGAAGCCTAGGAGGACAAATGGACCAGACTCGATTGGGTGTTGGCATCGTGGGGACCGGTCGCGTGGGTGCCGTGATGGGGCGCGCACTGCGTGAAGCTGGGCACGCGATTGTGGGATGCACTGCCAGTTCTGAAGCCAGCCGTGACCGTGCTTCAGCCATGTTGCCCGATGTCCCCATCCTGGACGTCGAAACGGTGGTGGAGCGTAGCGAATTAGTGCTGTTCACCGTCCCAGACGACATCCTTCCGGAATTGGTTTCTGGGCTGGCTAAGTTGGGGAAGTTTAACTCGGGTCAGATCGTGGCCCACTGCGCGGGCCGGTATGGGACCGAGGTGTTAGAACCTTCCGGAGCCATTCCCCTTGCGCTGCACCCGTCTTTGTCGTTTACCGGAACGAGCATCGACTTACCACGTCTGCGCCAGGCAACGATCGCGGTAACGGCCCCCAAACCTGTTTTGCCGATTGGGCAGGCTCTGGTGGTGGAAATTGGGGCCGAACCAGTGATCGTCGCCCCTGCGGACAGGCCGTTGTACCACGCGGCTATTTCACACGCGGCCAATCACACGGTGGTGATACTTAGCCAGGCGCTGGAACTGTTGGCCAGTGTGGGCATGGAGAACCCGGCTCAGGTGTTGCACTCGTTGGTTGATGCGAGCGTGAACAACACTCTGCAGTCCGGTCCCAGTGCGCTGACCGGTCCTGTCTCGCGTGGAGATATTGGAACTGTTGAAGCACACTTGGAGGCCCTGACTGAGTTCAGCCTTGCTTCCGAAGGCGTGGCTACCCGTGACACCTATGTGGCCTTGGCGCGCGCAACCGTTGCTCGTGCGCTCACCAACGGCACGATCACTGACGCGCAAGCCACCGCCCTGTTGGACGTGCTGCAGGCGTCGAGCACAGATCCCAAATAGGAGCTGAACATATAAACGCGGTAGCCTAAGACCATGCCTACCGATCACGAAGAACACCTCGACCCTGAACAGTTGCGCATCCGCAAAGAGAAGCGTCAGCGCATGCTCGACGCAGGCGGTGAAGCGTACCCCGTTTCCGTTCCGCGCACTCACACTTTGCAGGAAATCCGCGAGGCGTATCCGCACCTGGAAGCCGGAGAAGAAACTGACGACCGCGCTGGTGTCGTTGGTCGCGTTGTGTTCTTCCGCAACACCGGAAAGCTCTGCTTTGTGACCCTGCAGTCTGGTGACGGCACCCGCTTGCAGGGAATGTTGTCCCTCGCCGAGGTGGGACAAGAAGCGCTGGACGCGTGGAAAGCTGATGTCGACTTAGGTGACATTGTTTTCTTGGAAGGGCGCGTGATTTGCTCTAAGCGCGGCGAGCTGTCGATCTTTGCTTCCCGTTGGGAAATGGCAGCCAAAGCGATCCGTCCGTTGCCACCGCAACACACTGAGCTGGGCGACGAAGGCCGTATGCGTCAGCGGTATTTGGATCTGATCATGCGCGAGGACGCGCGCAAGACGGTCCACATTCGTTCGGACGTGATGAAGTCACTGCGCAAAACGTTCGACGAACGCGGGTTCCTTGAAATTGAAACCCCTATGTTGCAGACAATTCCATCTGGTGCTGCTGCACGCCCATTCTCTACGCACATGAATGCGTACGACATGGAACTGTATTTGCGTATTGCGCCTGAGCTTTTCCTCAAGCGTGCTGTTGTTGGCGGGTTGGAAAAAGTTTTTGAAATTAACCGCAACTTCCGAAACGAAGGTGCGGACTCTACACACTCTCCGGAATTCGCAATGCTTGAAGCATATGAAGCATATGGCGATTATTCGACAATCGGGGAATTGACGAAAAAGCTTATTCAAAATGCTGCGGAAGAAGCCACTGGCTCGCTGCACGTGACTCTGGCTGACGGAACCGAATACGATTTCGGTGGCGAGTGGGCCACGGTGAGCATGTACGAAACGCTTTCCGAGGAGTGCGGGGAAACCGTTACGCCTGAAACCACAGTTGATGAGCTTTTAGCAATTGCCAAGAAGTGCGACATCGACGTGGAAGGTGTTTTCCGCGGACACGGAAAGCTTGTGGAAGAAATGTGGGAGCACTTCTACCAAGACAAGCTGTGGGAGCCCACCTTTGTCACAGACTTCCCGGTTGACACCTCGCCCTTGGTCCGTGAACACCGCTCAAAGCCTGGGGTTGTTGAGAAATGGGACCTCTACGTGCGTGGGTTCGAGCTGGCTACTGGATATTCAGAGCTGGTAGACCCCGTTGTCCAGCGGGAACGCTTTGAAGCGCAGACGCGTAACGCCGCAAAGGGTGACGACGAAGCGATGCCTTTGGACGAAGACTTCCTCACCGCGATGGAGTTTGGAATGCCCCCATCAGGTGGAATGGGAATGGGAATCGACCGGCTTCTCATGGCTCTTACTGGATTGGGAATTCGTGAAACAATTCTTTTCCCGCTTGTGAAGCCAATTGAAAATTAATGATTACTGAAAGTAATGACATTAGCCCAAACGCTAGGATAGATAGTGGAATACGTTAAAGTATTGCTTCCTTCGATCGTTGTCGGATTGATTTTTTGGTACGTGATTCGTGCCATTATTCGATCAGACAGCATCGAACGTAAACAAATGGACAAGTATTACGCTCAGCTAGCTGAATCAGAAGGGGCTTCGACGGCGCGGCCGGGATCCCACAACGATCAGGTTGACCAAGCGGAAGGTAGCTCACATGGCACGCACGATGAAGGTCGTTCTCACTGACGACATCGACGGAACTCCCGCAGACGAAACCATCGAATTTTCGATTGACGGAAATCACTACGAAATTGAACTGAACAGCGACAACGCGGCTAAGTTCCGCGGTGCTTTTGAACCGTATGTTTCTAAGGCCCGTCGCGTCGCTGGTTCACGCACTCCTAAGAAGAAGGCATCGTCCAGCCGCGTCGATGCGACCAAGGTCAGGGACTGGGCACGCGACAACGGGTTCGAAGTTTCAGCCCGCGGACGTCTATCGAGTGAAGTGATCGAAGCATACGCGAAGTCACTGGCCCAATAACCTCATAAGCCGTCTAGGACTCACAGAATTTCGCCATCAGCCGAACTGTTTCGGCTGATGGCGAAACTGCAAATAAAACACTGGCCCGCATGGTTACAGTCTTAGAAATCCAGAAATAGGAGGGCAAATGTTTGAACGGTTTACAGATCGTGCCCGTCGAGTCATCGTGCTGGCACAGGAAGAAGCCAAGCTTCTAAAGCACAACTACATCGGAACCGAACACATTCTTTTGGGGCTCATCCACGAAGGTGAAGGAATCGCTGCCAAAGCGCTCGAAGGAATGGACATTTCCCTCGAGGGTGTACGTGAACAGGTAGTCGACATCATTGGTGAGGGGCAGCAGGCTCCTACCGGTCACATTCCTTTTACCCCGCGTGCAAAGAAGGTGTTGGAGCTCAGCCTGCGGGAAGCCCTGCAGCTGGGACACACCTACATCGGTACCGAGCACATTCTTTTAGGTCTCATTCGCGAAGGTGAAGGCGTTGCCGCTCAGGTACTCGTGAAGCTGGGCGCCGACCTCGGCCGTGTGCGCCAGGAAGTTATCAAGCTCATTTCCGGTTACCAGGGCAAAGAACCTGCTTCAACCGGTGCGCGTGAAGAAGGCACGCCGTCTGGTTCGCTGGTGCTTGACCAGTTTGGGCGCAACCTCACCGCTGCTGCACGGGAAGGCAAGCTGGACCCGGTCATTGGGCGTGAAGAGCAGATGGAACGCGTCATGCAGGTGCTGTCGCGTAGGACCAAGAACAACCCGGTTCTCATCGGTGAACCCGGTGTAGGTAAGACGGCGGTTGTCGAAGGTCTCGCGCAGGCGATCGTGGCCGGTGATGTTCCTGAAACGCTCAAAGACAAGCAGCTGTACACCTTGGACCTCGGTTCACTGGTGGCTGGTTCGCGTTACCGCGGTGACTTTGAAGAGCGCCTGAAGAAGGTCCTTAAGGAAATCCGTACTCGCGGGGACATCGTCCTGTTCATTGACGAAATCCACACCCTGGTGGGTGCGGGTGCAGCCGAAGGTGCGATTGACGCCGCCTCGATCCTGAAGCCCATGTTGGCCCGCGGGGAACTCCAAACAATTGGTGCCACCACGTTGGACGAGTACCGCAAGAACATCGAGAAGGACGCGGCTCTGGAACGTCGTTTCCAGCCTATCCAGGTGCCAGAACCTACGCTCGATATCGCTGTTCAGATTCTGCGCGGTCTGCGTGACCAGTACGAAAACCACCACAAGGTGACCATCACCGACGGTGCGTTGGAAGCTGCAGTCAACCTTTCTGACCGCTACATCAACGACCGTTACCTGCCGGACAAGGCGATTGACCTCATTGACGAAGCTGGTGCCAAACTGCGCATCACCCGTATGAGTGAACCGCAGGAAATCAAGGATCTCAACGAAAAGATCGCAGAAGCTCGTAAGCGTAAAGAAGTTGCAATCGACAAGCAGAACTTTGAGCTTGCAGCTGATGAGCGCAACACGGAGATGGAGCTCACCAAGGAACGTGACAAGGCCGAAAAGGCGTGGCGTTCAGGCGCTAAGGGTGGCGGCGCGATCGTTGACGAAGAGCTGGTCGCTGAAGTTCTGGCTAAGGCCACCGGCATCCCTGTGTTCAAGCTGACGGAAGAAGAGTCGTCGCGTCTTCTGCGCATGGAAGACGAACTGCACAAGCGCATTATTGGTCAGAACGATGCGATCAAGTCGGTGTCGCGGGCAATCCGTCGTACGCGTGCTGGGCTGAAAGACCCCAAGCGTCCGTCCGGTTCGTTCATCTTCGCCGGACCTACCGGTGTGGGTAAGACGGAGCTCGCTAAGGCACTTGCTGAGTTCTTGTTCGGTGACGAGTCTGCTCTCATCAGCCTGGACATGAGTGAGTTCTCTGAGAAGCACACTGTGTCGCGTCTGTTCGGTTCGCCTCCGGGATACGTGGGATACGAAGAAGGTGGGCAGCTCACAGAGAAGGTGCGCCGTCGTCCGTTCTCGATCGTGCTGTTCGATGAGGTTGAAAAGGCCCACGCGGACATCTTCAACTCGCTGCTACAGATCCTGGAAGACGGTCGTTTGACGGACTCGCAGGGTCGTGAGGTGGACTTCAAGAACACCATCATCATCATGACCACGAACTTGGGTACGCGCGACATCAACCGTGGAACCCCCATGGGCTTCCAGGCTGACAACGACACGTCAACCAGCTACGACCGTATGAAGCAAAAGGTCAACGAAGAGCTCAAGCAGCACTTCCGTCCTGAGTTCCTCAACCGTGTCGACGACACGATTGTGTTCCCACAGCTCCAGAAGGCAGAAATCGTCGAGATTGTGGACCTGTTCCTGACCCGTCTGGACACGCGTCTGGCTGATCAGGGCATGAGCATCGAGGTGTCTGACGACGCCAAGAACGCTCTTGCTGACCGTGGGTTCGACCCCGTTCTGGGTGCACGTCCTCTGCGTCGCACCATCCAGCAGGACATCGAAGATCCACTGTCGGAAAAGATCCTGTTCAACGAGTTGCACTCGGGACAGCGCATCTACGTGGACGTGGAAGGCGAAGGGCCGCTGGCCACGTTCACCTTCCGCGGAGAAATGGACGACCGTGTGCTCACACGTTCCAAGGACGAAAAAGACAACACGGGCGCGATCCCGGAAGCCGGTCTTGCGAACGAAGAGGCTGGCAAACCGGACGTCACGGACGACACTGACGGAGCAGGTGGAAAAGCGGTAGCACAGGCTAACCAAACCACCGAAGAGTAAGGCAGAGTTCTAGACTTGCTGTGTGAGTGAGAATCTTGTACCTGCGCAGCATGATCGAGAACCCCACGGCACGAACACCGGCCAGCGACTGAATTGGTTGCGGGCCGGTGTTCTTGGTGCCAATGACGGAATTGTGTCCACCGCCGGTGTAGTCATTGGTGTTGCCGGTGCGACTACGAGTATTCCTGCGATCGCAACCGCTGGTCTCGCGGCGGTAGCCGCCGGTGCCTTTTCCATGGCTGGTGGTGAGTATGTCTCTGTCAGCACCCAGCGTGATACGGAAAGAGCGCTGATCGAAAAAGAACGTCGCGAGCTTGCAGAAATGCCGGATGAGGAGCTCGCAGAGCTGGCTCACCTGTACGAGCAGCGAGGAATTTCATCCGAATTGGCGATGCAAGTAGCTAAAGAGCTGACGGAGAAAGACGCTTTACGAGCTCACGCAGAAGCTGAGCTGGGGATCGTGCCTGACGAGTACACCAGCCCTTGGGTTGCTGCTTTTTCTTCGTTTGTCGCGTTCACTGTTGGAGCGCTCATTCCTTTTGTTGTCATTCTTCTACCATTGGGCGACGCGCGAGTATGGGCTACTGCATTCTCAGTTGTTGTAGGTCTTGCGTTAACCGGCTGGTTGAGTGCCACACTGGGCCAAGCGCCTCGCGTACCTGCCGTGCTTCGTAACGTGATTATGGGTACTGTCACCATGGTGGCCACGTACGCAATCGGGGCCACTTTCGGAACAGTGGTGGGATAAATGAAGTCAACGAAACTGGAGTCCGGTTTGCTCATCAGGCCGGCCCGCACCTCGGACGTGGCCGCTATCCGGGCACTGTGCCAGCCGCTCATTGACGAGCGCATCCTGGTGCCCAAAGACCACGTGAACTACTTCGAGAACATTCAAGAGTTCATGGTGGTGACAGACCCCGACGGCACTTTGGCCGGCTGTGCCGCACTCCACGTGTTCTGGGAAGACTTGGCAGAGGTGAGGACAGTGGCAACCAGCGCACAGTTCCGCCGCCGAGGTGTGGGTCGCGCGCTCATTGAGAGTCTCCTTCAGCGGGCAAAAGACCTGGGCGTTGACCGGGTGTTTTGTTTAACGTTCGAACGCGATTTCTTTGCTTCCCTGGGGTTTGAGCAGATCACGGGAACCCCGGTGTCTCCTGAAGTGTTCGTTGAACTGTTGCGTTCACAGGACGAAGGTACGGCCGAGTTCCTGGACTTGGCCCGGGTGAAACCCAACACGTTGGGCAACTACCGGATGATGATTTCACTGGGGCAGGCTGAGAACGCCTGAGTTGCGGGTTGCGAGGCCGTCGCTCACCAGGTCATCGATGAGCCGGGCGATCCGGTCGTGTGTCCCCAAAGCCCGCACGCGGGTCAGGGACGATCCCACTGCTTCTGGAAGTCCCGTGATGACGGTGTCCTCAAAATCAGCGGCCGGAGCCGTAAAGTAATCTTCGCGCAAGGTGCTTCCCTGCACTGCGGACTCTTTAAGTACGGTCATGATGGCGCCGCGAAGCTGCCGGTCGGTGCCGTGCCACGCTTGGGTTTTGGGTCGGACACCGCTTTTTGGTTGCCCAGCTTTGAGCCACGCGCAGTGCTCCGCCAACGGGCACTCGTGACACGAGGGGTTGCGGGACGTGCACACCAAAGCACCCAACTCCATGGCCGTGGCGTTGAACTCAACGTGGTGGTCCTTAGGAACGAACTGCCTGGCCCATGCGTGTTCTTTTTTGCTCAAGGCTGGTTTGGGGTGGTCAACACCAGCGAACACGCGCGACAACACCCGCCGCACGTTCACGTCGAGCACAATCGTCCGCTCACCAAAAGCAAAGGACGCAACCGCGGCCGCCGTGTACGGTCCCACCCCGGGCAGGGCCAACAAACCTTCTTCGGTGCGCGGAACCTCGCCGTCCCCAATCGCTCGGGCGCATTCCTGCAACCGCAATGCGCGCCGGGGATAACCGAGCGAGCCCCAGGCGACTAACACCTCGGCGGTGGGGGCGTCAGCCAGCGCGCGGGGAGTGGGCCAGCGTTCCATCCAATCTCGCCACACTGGTTCCACGCGGCTCATGGGGGTCTGGTGGGACATGATTTCAGAGACAAGCACCGCCCAGGCCGAGGTGTCCGCGGCCCTCCACGGGAGGGGCCGCTGTGCGCTGGCGAACCAGTCAGTGAGCGCGCGAGCGACTTTTTGGTGTGTCAAGGTTTAACATCTCCGGCTGGGGGTCTAGGCTTCAAGGGATGTCTCAGAATAACAACTCTCGTGCTGGTCGACTTCCCGCGTCTGTGTACCGCAGGCGGCGCATTACTGTGCTGGGGTTGTCAGTTGTTGTTCTGGCCCTGTTTACCGTGGGTATTGTGCTGTTGGCGCAAGGGCTCACGAAGAACACGGCCGGGCCGGGAGAGCCGCAGGTGCAAGCTGGGTCTGGTAATGAGCAGGGCGGCGACGGTTCGCAGGGCGGCGCAGGTGAGTCTGATGGGTCCGATGGTGCTGGTGGGGAGTCGGCGGAACCTGGGCCTGATGAGGCGTCGGGTAAGTGCCCTACTGAAGCTGTTGAGATTTCAGCCAAGACCGACAAGCCCAGTTATAAACCCAACTCGGTGATCAAGCTGGAATTGGGCGTGACGAATAAGCACAACGCGTCGTGCGCAATCGACGTGGGGCCGCAGAAACAGACGTTCACCGTGAAGAAGGACAAGGACACCGTGTGGAGTTCCGCATTCTGTGTGAGTGGCAAGCAGAAGGACCAAACGCAGGTGTTTGTGGCTGGTGCAAACAAGAAATCGGTTTTGCCGTGGGACATGATTCCCACGGACGACAAGTGCAACCGCACAAAAGACACGCTTGACCCGGGCGAGTACACGCTAGTGACCAAGCTGGGCGACATCGAGAGTCAGCCGGCTAAGTTCGTGGTCGAAAAGCCAGAAGAGAAGAAGCCTGCAGGCGAGGACAAGCCTCAGGACAAGGAACAGAACTAAGGCCCGGAGTAAGGCCGAGGTTAGGGCTGTCCTGGCTAGAACGGCTGCGTATCGGGTGACCAGATTTAGCGCGGTCTTGGTTACCGTGGCCTGTTTCGAAAGACGCTGATCACAATGGCTGTGGTCAGAATGGTGGTGGTTCTTCGCTGGGTTGCCATGGGCGGGTGTCTCCGTTGAATACCTCCCCTGCGATCGCGTACTCGTCAGCGATCTCACGGGGGTACTCGTAGGCCTGTTCTGGACTTTCAGCAGTCCCGGGTGCAGGGCTGCGCATGTTGCTTGCTTTCTGCACGTACTCGCGTTCGGTTGCACACTGCCAGATCGCTTCACCATGCACAGTCTCGTGGCCTGATTCTTGAGTTGCTACATCCTCAGGGGTGGGAGCGGTTTGGTGTTCGGTTGCTTGGTATTCGTTGATGGTGTGGCTGATGTCTTGGTCGCCGGTGTCGAAGTACTCGAGTAACCGTTCGTACTGGAGTTGGTTAATCCGTGATTCTGGTGGGTAGACCAGCATGGCACCAATCCGTGGGAACACCCATGCCAGGGAACCGTCATCCATCTTGTCGACGCGTAAGCGTTTCTGGGTTTTCTCCTGATGATGCCGCTTACACAACGGGTGCAGGTTCTCCATCACAGTCAACCCACCCGACTCGGGGACCTGGTGGTTGAACGGTTCGATATGGTCTTTTTCGCACACCCTGGCAGGTGTAGCGCACCAGGGGGCACTGCAATCAGGATGCCTAGCTTCCACCATGCGTTTTAGAGCTGCTGGGATGTAATACTTCGTCGGTGTGGATTCTAGGACTACCCCGGTTTCGGGGTCTGTGAACATCCGGTACACCCACTTCGCCTGAGCGATCAGCTCATCAGCAGTCTTTGCGTCTAATGGCACCCGGCCATTCATCATCACCGGAACCCGCACATCTGGGTCCACCTTGATCGGCAACCCAAAATCAAGCTCACTACCCGAACCCACAGACGCACCAGCTATCTGGGGCTCGTCAGCGTTCAAGAACTCTTCCGGGTTTAAGGTTGCTCCACCACCCGGCGGCACATCAGTCCCTGGTGGCGCACTACTCCCTTGGTCCTCATATATTCGTTCGTCGGTTTGGTTTCTTCTGAAGCCTTGATCTGATTCGGGTCTGTGTTTGTCTGCCCCGGGGTCTTTTCCAGGGCGTTGTCTCTCAGGTCTTTGTTCCTCGGGTATTCTCTCCGTGCCTGGTGGCGGTAGGTGCGTGAGGAAGTGCAAGACTGGGATGGTGACGGTGATACCGGCTTGGGCTTTGAGCCATTCGTCTTTTTCAGGCATGGATACGCACAACTCAAGCTCGTACACGTCTTCCGCTTGTTTGACTTCACGTTTTTCAGCCCACACAGAACCAGACTCACCCGGGCCAGGGCCAGCCGCATCGCTACGGGTATCCATTCCGGGACCGCCAGCTTGGAAAACACCATCGGATTCCGCACCAGGAACACCTGGGCCGAAGGCGTCTTTGGTGTTGGTGACTGTGATGGGGGCGTGTTTACCTGTCGGGGTCACGCGGACACGCAACGTGGTTGAGGGTTTCGCCCCGGTAATCAAGTCCAGGGTGAGTTGGTCCATGAGCCGGTCATCATCAACCTCAACCCGACCCAGGTCACCAACCCGCACTTCAGTGGTTTCACCATTGCCCTCGGTAATGAACAGGGCTTGTTGTTCATCCGTTAACGTGGCAGTAAACGGTTCTATGTGGTTCGCGAGGATAGCCCTGGCTGTTCCACGCACCCGTTGATAAAACGCTTCCATCTCCAACACAGGCCCCGTCAGCGACAGTGTGGCTGTCCCGTCATCATTCACCCAATACGTCACTCCCCGGTTACGCCGAGCGTTCTCCACCTGGGTTTCAGGAGTCATAAGCATCGCAAGGATTTCATTGACGTGTCGTCTGTAGGTTTTCCAGGGCACGTTCACACGCTTATTGGTGAGCATGTCATCAAACACGGGGATACACACCCCAGCACGAACAACCCTGCCAGCTGTGTACAAAACCCTGTCGAAGCTGATCACGCCTTGTTTGGCTAGTGACCAGAGTTTGGGCATGAGTACGACTGCTGTCATGATTTTCCGCACCCGGGTTACCAACTGGGATCGTGTGCAATCCAACAGTTTCGCCAACACCCCCTCAGTCGGAGTCGGCAACTCATCAGCCACACGTTCAACACTGGCCACTGTGGCCACCTCACCCGTAGGCAACACCACACACGCCACCACATCATCCACACCAACAGACCCACCACGGGAAGCAATTGCTCCCGCATTTGAGCTTGCCCTCACGGTCTCGTTTGTTGCACCGCCTGTGACGAGTGGGCCAGCACCGGGATTAGAGGTAAACACCGCGTGTAGACCATGAGTGAAGTCATCTAACGGCACTATGTGGGCGCTAATGACTGCTGCTACGGCTTCGGCTTGTTTCACCTGCGCTTCGTCCAAGAGGCATGTTGTGTCCTTGACTGTTTCAAACAGTTCCACAGCCGGCCCGTCATATAAGTCGTTGCGCGTGTCCGCATGTGTTGTGGTCATGTGGGTTCACCTCCTTGTGTACCCCTATTCTATTTGCGTTCGAATGCGCAAGTCAAGGGTTTTGTTCGTTTTGTTTCTATTTGCGTTCGAACGAGCGTTCAGTCGCACCCACAAAGAAAGGGCTTTCAGAGGGAGGGTAGGACCGGGCTGTTCTGCACGCACGATCAGGCCGGACGAGTGAGGGTAAAGGTGTCTAGTTATACAGACTGCGGTCCGCTCCTACGCAGAGGTGACGGTGTTTAATAGGTGCAGCACGGAGTTCTACTTCACGCGCCAACATAGGCCTTGGCGGCGTCACTTAATTGGCGCGAGATTGCGCTTGGTGGCTAGGCAAGCTGGGCGCCTGGACAAGAAACAGCCCCAACCAGACGAAACCACCCAAAGCGAGCAAAACTGCGCAATATAATGCGCCGTATCGCTCGCTTGGCGCCGTTTGGGCCTGCCTACCTACCGTTTCAGCGTCAGCTCAATCGCTTGGGCCAGGTTGCTCACTTCCTTCACCCGAATACCCTGAGGCAAGGTCACATCTGCCAGCGACCCGCTGGCAACCACGGCAGTGTCGATCCCCATGCGCGTAGCCTCTGCTAACCGTTGCCCCACGTTGGGCACGCGCCTAATCTCACCGGACAGGCTCAACTCGCCAATCGCCACCAACCGCGAATACTGAGGCTTGTCCGCCGCAGCCGACGCCAACGCCAAAGCCACCGCCAGGTCAGCTGCCGGTTCTTGAATCTTCGCCCCGCCCACGGTCGACACAAAAACATCAGACCGCGCCAAATTCATGCTCTTCGAGGCTACCGCGATGAGCATGGCCACACGGTTAGAATCCATTCCACTCACGGTTCGTCGAGGATTCCCACCGGCCGCCTCCAGAGTGAGCGCCTGCACCTCGATCACCAACGGGCGCTTCCCGTCCAGCGTCACCGTCAAACACGTGCCCGGAGCGTTAATTTGCGACCGCGACAAGAACAACCCGGACGGGTCGGATTCACTAGTGATCCCTTCTTCCGTCATGGCAAAGCACCCCACCTCGTCGGTGGGACCAAAACGGTTTTTAATCGCCCGCAACATGCGCAAACGCGTGTGCTTATCGCCTTCGAACGAACACACCACATCCACCAAGTGCTCCAACAGCCTGGGGCCCGCGACCGTCCCGTCCTTGGTGATGTGACCCACCAGCACGGTGGGCAGGTTACGCGCTTTCGCTGCCCGGATCACTGCGGACGCAACTTCCCGCACCTGTGTGACCCCACCCGGCACACCTTCCACCCGGTCAGACGCCAAGGTCTGCACCGAATCCACAATGAGCAGCTCCGGGTCTTCCACCTCGATGAGCCCCAACACCGCCGCCAAGTCAGTTTCGTTTGCCAAGAGCAGATTGTCCGACAGCGCTCCCGTCCGTTCAGCTCGCAGGCGCACCTGCCCCTGCGATTCCTCACCGGTGACATACAAAACGCGCCTGCCAGCCTTCGCGGCTTTCGCAGACACATCGAGCAACAGCGTGGACTTACCCACCCCCGGTTCGCCGGCCAGCAGGATTACGGCACCTGGCACCAGTCCGCCTCCCAGCACGCGGTCAAGTTCGCTGACCCCGGTGGACGTCGCCGAGGCGGTGGTTGCGTCCACCTGTGTGACCGGGGTGGCGCGTTTGCCAGAAAAAGTAGCTTGGGTCTTGACGGACACACCTGGGCCGGCACTTTCTTCAAGGGTTCCCCACGACTGGCACTTGGGGCACTTTCCCATCCACTTAGGGGTTGAAGATCCACATTCGCTACACGTGTACGCCATAGATCTATGTTCCCATGACACCTACACTGGGGACTATGTACTTCATTGTTGTGAAATATGACGTCAAACCAGAATCCGTCGACCAGTGGCCTGAAATCGTTCGCGAGTTCACCGAGGCCACTCGTGCTGAAGAAGGAAACTTGTTCTTCGAATGGTCCAAGAGCCTCGAAAAAGACAACCAGTACGTGCTGGTTGAAGGTTTCACCGACGAAGGTGCTGAACCTCACGTCACCAGTGACCACTTTGCCAAGGGTATCGAAGCTATGCGCCCGCACCTACTTTCGACCCCGCAGATCGTTTCCCGCCAGGTTGAAGGCAACGGGTTCGAAGATATGGGCGAACTGAAGATCTAACGACACCCTGACCGGGCTGCCACCAGATCTAACTCAAAATAAAGTTCCAATTCCCGGTGGCCACCGATGCGGTGATGCAGGTTGCGGCCAGCACGCCTGCACACCCCATCGCCACCCAGTCGCGGGCTCCCAGGCTCACCCGACGAGTCCACGTGCGGCCCTTGGTACCAAACGCACGCCCCTCCATCGCCATCGCTAAGCGCACAGCTCGCCGAATAGCCTCGGTCAGCAACGCGAACGCGATAGGAAGAAAGTCGCGAAGGCCCCCAAAGAAACCTCCGTGGGCAACACCTCGGGCACGGCGGGCAAACCGGATCGTCTCCAACTGTTCTGACAAGAGCCCCGCCAAACGCGCGGCCCCCAAAGCCCCCAAAACGAACCGTTCAGGCATCTTTAACAGCTGGACCAGAGAATCAGCCAGCTCAGTCGAATCGATTGAAAACGCTAAAACCACGCACGGCAGCGACATCGCGAGCGAGCGCAAAAACAGCGCAAACCCCACCTCAACCGACCTGGCCGTCACCTCATACGGACCAAAGTTGAACAGGACCGGGCCAGCCCCTTCGGCCAACAGAACAGTTGCCCACCCCGTTGCAAACGCGGCCAGCGGAATGAACCACAAGTGGGTAAACAACCGCTTCACAGGAAACCCAGTCAGCGGGAAAAACACAATCACAAAAACCATCATGAGTGACGCGCTGACCACGTCAATCGACAGGACAACCCCCACCGTAATCAGCAACATAATGGCGATCTTGGTGAGCGGGTTAGTGCGGGTGAGCGGAGTAGAACGAACCTCAAATCCCATACTCGTCAGCCCCCACTGCGTGAATAAAATCCGGGTCGTGCGTCACTGTGAGCAGTGCAGCCCCGCCATCAACCGCCTCGTTGAGTAACCGGGCCAACTCCCGCCAGCTGTGCGCATCTTGCCCAAACGTGGGCTCGTCCACAATGAGAACTGGCGCGGCCAGCATGCACGCGACACTCAACCGCCGCTTTTCGCCACCGCTGAGCGTGGACGGGTGCGCCAACGCCACATGGTCAAGCCGCAACCGCTCCAACACCGAGTCCGGGTCCACCCCGCCCAAAACCAGCTCGTCACGCACCGTGCGAGTGACGAACTGGTGCTCAGGAGTCTGAAACACCTTCCCAATCCTGCGCGCCAACGTCCGGGCCTTCCACTTATGCGGGCTGGCGCTACGCACAGGAAACTCCGGCGCCCAGGCTTGTAGTTCCGGGCTTGCTGTGACCTGCCCCGCCCGAGGTCGCAAGAGCCCCGCTACCGTCAGCGCCGCCGTGGACTTTCCGGCCCCGTTGGCTCCCGTGATTGCCAACGCTTGACCTTGTGCCAGGGAAAACGCCACGTGGTTGACGTCTGCCTGGCGACCCACTGTGGCGTCGACCTGGAGCAGCTGCGGGCCGGTGGCCTCACGCATTATCCGACGCTTGGGCCGTACGTGGCTCAACCACAAGCCGGCGTCTTCCAACTCCTGCCGGTGCGTCTCCATGATGTGGTGTGGCGGGCCGTCCGCAATGACCCCGGTGGGGGAGAGGACCACCATGCGATCCACGTGTTGGGCCCATAGATCCAAACGGTGCTCAACAACCAGCAACGTCGCACCGGTCTCATCCGCAGACCGGATCACAGCATCCCGCAACCCAGGAGCCGACTGTGGGTCAATGTTTGCCGTGGGTTCGTCCAGCAAAATAATCGACGGACGCATCGCTAAAACCCCAGCAAGAGCAACCCGCTGCTTCTGCCCACCCGACAGCTTGGCTGTGGGCCACTCTGGCGGAAATGGCAACCCCACCGTCTCCATAGCCCACTGGACACGCTCAGCGATCTCCTCAACCGGAACCCGCAGATTCTCAGCCCCAAACGCAATGTCAGGGCCAATTCGTGACAACACCGCCTGCGAATCCGGGTCCTGCAAAACCAAGCCGGTACGACCTCGGGTAGGGTCCGGGGCCGTGCCGTCGATGAGCAACTGCCCAAATTGAGTCCCCGACTCACTGGGCAAAACCCCGGCCACAGCGTGCAAGAACGTGGACTTGCCAGCCCCAGACGCGCCCGCAATCAGGACGCGCTCGCCAGCCGCAATGTC
This sequence comes from Brevibacterium mcbrellneri ATCC 49030, assembly GCF_000178455.1. Classification (GTDB taxonomy): domain Bacteria; phylum Actinomycetota; class Actinomycetes; order Actinomycetales; family Brevibacteriaceae; genus Brevibacterium; species Brevibacterium mcbrellneri. The sequence continues at coordinate 85,351 of NZ_ADNU01000037.1, forward strand.
CAGCGAAATTCCGGTGAGGGCAGGTCGCTTACGGCCGGCGTGCTTCCACCCAAAATCGGTCGCGCGGAGGTGGCTCACACCTCGCGCCCGGTGTTACCAGAAGCAAACGCGTTGAGCGCCCCAGCTGAAGCGAGCATGCGTGTGAGCAACCATGGGATCACCCCAGCCAAAACGGCTGATGACAGCACGGCAAGACCGGTGTAAGCAACCCGGAAGCCCAACGACCATTCCGCAAGGTAAATGATCGATTCGTGAACACCCATGAACAGTCCCGCAAGCATGGCTGCCAGAATGCTCACGGGGAGCGTGAACTTGCGGTACCTGAACGCGGCAAACACGAGCTCCGCACCCAGCCCCTGCAAGAACCCAGAGAACACCGCAACCACACCAAAGTGGGAGCCCAAAACAGCCTCGAAAATCGCGGCCAGCAGCTCACAGAACAGCGCGGCACCCGGCTTGCGGATGATCATTGCGGCCAGCGGGCCCGCGAGCACCCACACGCCACCAAACAGCGCCACGGCAGGCGGGAAAGTCGTGGCAAACAGCAACTCAAAGCCACTCCACAGAGCTGCCCACAAGGCAAACAAAAGGCCAACCGCAACCGCGATTACGGCGCACACAACAATGTCAACAACTCGCCACGTGTTTGTGTGAGTCTTTACTGCTTCTGTCGTCGATGACATGTATCCTCCCAAGGATTCAGGAGGGGTAAAGAGAAACTCGACTCCCTTCGGCGGTCCTAACCGCATCAGGTTCGAGGGTCTGCATCAGCACTCTCAGCGCCCCTTCTGGCGCTCCCCTGTCGCGGATCACACATTACAACACAAAAAGGGAGGGGAGAAACCTTGAGAAGAAACCGGCTACAGAACAGCCCGAGGTGTGCCCCGGCTTTCTATGGCAGGATCCCCAGGTGCGCAAGGGCTGCCTTCACGATGTGGTGCTGGCCGTGGCACATGTCGGCGATGATGTCGTCGCGCAGAAGCTCTTGGGGCGCAAACCAGTCAAAGCTCAACGCGTCTTGACGGGGCGTGCATTCGCCGCGCACCTGCAGGATGTAGCACAGGGCCACCGCGTGCTGGCGGGGGTCGTAGTGCTTGCTCACGCCTTGCGTGGGGAAGTATTCGGCCACGTGGAACGGGGTGAGCGAGGTGGGAAAAACCGGAAGTGCGAGGGGACCTAAGTCCTGTTCGCAGTGCCGGGCGAGCGCGTTCCGCAAGGTTTCGTGGAAGCGAACTCGGCCACCAACGATTTCGCGCCCTAAGGTCTGGTCTGGGAGGGTGCGCAGGAGGAGCCCAATCCGTTCAACCTCGCCACTGTCGCTCACTTGAACGGGCACTCCGTGCACATATGTAAGCGGCAATTTGCGCCGGAGGTTGTTGAGCTCTTCGGGTTCGAGCCAGTTTTCGTCGTAGTCCAAAGCGGTGCGCGTCATAAAGCGATTTTCGCACAGATTTCGCTCACAGCGTAATGGCCTCACGTGGCCTTAACCGAAGAAGTCCATGTGAGGGCAACCCGCAGGCTAAACGCAGTTAACCCAGAAAAGTCACCATGTTTGCCGTCGTACATACGCCTGCCCAGAGGAGTTTTCGAATGAAGATCACGTCGCTTGCCACCACGCTCGGACTCGTTGCACTACTGTCTGCCGGTGGTCTGAGCCCCGCCCTGGGTACGGACGCCGAGGTGACGAAAAAGGCTGACATCTACAACCTCGGCCTGCAGGTAGGCGACCGCAATACCGACCGCGCATTCACGTGGTACACCAAGAAGGTCGGTAAGCAGAGCGTCAAGATCGCGCCGGCAAAAGACCTCGTGCGTGGCAAAATTCCAGAAGACGCGCGCCGAGTCAATGAAGAAAAATCGGGTGTGTCGATTGACCGTGCCCGCCTCTTCCACCAAGCGCACGTGACCGGACTGAAAGAAAACACCACGTACGCATATCAAGTGGGTTCCGATAAAAACGGCTGGTCGGACGTGTACACGTTCTCAACCCCCAAGTCTTTCTCCACGAACAGCGGAGAGTTCCTAGCCGTGGGCGACCCTCAGATCGGATCAGGCAACGGTGAACCCAACGACGCTGAAGGCTGGAACCGGACCGTCACCTCGGCCGCAAAGGCACACCCGAACGCGCGCTTCCTCTTGAGCCTAGGCGACCAGATCGACACTGGCGCGGGCAAGCAATACGACGCTTTCTTCGCCCCAGAGGTCATGCGCACACTCCCGCACATGACGATCAAGGGCAACCACGAAATGCTGAACCCCGTCAGCCACAATCAGCATTTCCGCCAGCCCAACCAAAAGGGCACAGGCAACTACTGGTACAAAGACGCAGGTGTGCTGTTTATTGTCCTGGACAGCAACAACCCCAACTGGAAAAAACACGGCCAGTTCATCAAGGACGTCAAAGCTGACCAAGGGAGCGACGTGAACTGGACAGTGCTCGCCTTCCACCACGCGCCGTATTCGTCTGGACCTCACCGTGACGACGCTGACGTGAAACGGTTGCGCAAAGAGCTTCCAAAGTACATCGCCGAGGCCGATGTCGACTTGGTGATGAACGGACACGATCACGTGTACACCCGGAGCTACTTGACAAACGGGGACGGCCACAAGGTCGCTGGTGCCCGCGGTGGTAGCAAGCAGGTGAAGAAGAAGGGCGAAACGATCTATGTGACCGCGACGTCGTCCAGCGGTTCTAAGTTCTACAACAACAAGGAAGGTGCTGACTGGGCTGCTGTGGCCAAAGGCAACAAAGTGCCTGGCTATGTGGGGGTGAAGGCTCAGCGTTGCTCGTTGCGCGTTACTGCTTATGAAGTGGCAACGACGGGGAAGCGCGGAACGCTCGACAGCTTCACGCTCACTGACCCATCCAACCGGGGCTGCAAGTAGTACCCCACCTTCAACCTGCATTTGGGAAACGCCGATCACGTCGTTTATCTTGATATCGAGATACTTGTGAAGTGTCTCATTGGCTTCCGGGTCGCAATCCGGGGCCGAGTGCTCAGGCGCTTCTCATAGGTAATAGAGTGGTAGACACCACATACGAATGCGGACAAGCCCGCGCGAAGGAGACCTCGCATGATCAATCACGAAGTTCGTACGTACAAATCCTCAGAAAACCTGCCACGTGAAGAGCAGCTGGCATACAAAATCGCTCAGGTTGCTGCTGACCCGGTAGAAGTTGACGCCGATGTCACTGACATGGTGATCAACCGCGTTATCGACAACGCTGCTGTTGCCGCCGCATCCGTGTTCCGTTCGGCCCCTAAGCACGCACGCGAACAGTCCCTGGCCCACAAGCTGGAGCCAGGATCCACCGTGTTCGGTGTTTCCAACGACACCCACATCTCACCTGAATGGGCAGCATGGGCAAACGGTGTCGCCGTTCGCGAACTCGACTTCCACGACACGTTCCTGGCCAAGGAATACTCCCACCCAGGTGACAACATTCCTGCCATCTTGGCTGTTGCTCAGCACAAGGGAATCGGCGGTAAAGACCTGGTCAACGGTATTGCCACCGGTTACGAAATCCAGGTTGACCTGGTGAAGGGCATCTGCCTGCACGAACACAAGATTGACCACGTCGCTCACTTGGGCCCATCTGCAGCAGCTGGAATCGGTGCACTGCTCCACCTCCCAACTGACGTCATCTACCAGGCAGTTGGTCAGGCTCTGCACGTCACCACCGCAACCCGCCAGTCGCGTAAGGGTGAAATTTCCTCCTGGAAGGCTCACGCTCCTGCGTTCGCCGGCAAGATGGCTGTTGAAGCTGTTGACCGCGCTATGCGTGGCGAAGGCGCTCCAAGCCCCATCTACGAAGGTGAAGACGGCTTCATCGCATGGATCCTTTCCGGTCCTGAAGCCCGCTACACCGTTCCGCTGCCAGGCGCAGGCGAAGCAAAGCGCGCAATCCTGGACACCTACACCAAGGAACACTCCGCGGAATACCAGGCTCAGGCACTCATCGACTTGGCTCGCAGGATGGGCCGTGAAATCGACGACCTGTCCCAGATCGAAAAGATCACCATCCACACCTCACACCACACGCACAACGTGATTGGTACCGGTGCGAACGACCCGCAGAAGATGGACCCCAAGGCATCGCGTGAAACCCTTGACCACTCGATCATGTACATCTTCGCTGTGGCCATGGAAGACCAGGGCTGGCACCACGAAAAGTCCTACGCGCCAGAACGCGCGGGACGCCCAGAAACTGTGGAACTGTGGCACAAGATCGAAACCCGCGAAGACCCAGAGTGGACTCGCCGCTACCACTCCACCGACCCAGACGAACTGGCATTCGGTGGCCGCGTAGAAATCCTGTTCAAGGACGGCTCCACCAAGGTCGACGAAATCGCTGTTGCCGACGCTCACCCCAACGGTGCCCGTCCGTTCGTCCGCGAAAACTACGTTCAGAAGTTCCGCACGCTTGCAGAAGGCATCGTTTCGGAAGCAGAGCAGAACCGCTTCATCGAACTCGCCGAAAACCTGCCAAACCTCAGTGCCGACGAAATTCGCCAGCTCAACTTCGTGGTTGACGGGGCAGAAGAAATTACATCGAAGGGTATTTTCTAATGCTAGGTGCACAGACTCCCGCTCACGTTCGTCGTGAGAAGTTCCGGGAGCTGCTGGCCGGTGACAAACTGGTCCAGTTCCCCGGCGCAATCAACCCTATTAACGCGCAGCTCATTGAGCAGGCTGGTTTTGAAGGCGTCTACATTTCCGGTGGCGCGTTCTCGGCAGCCCAGGGTCTGCCTGACATTGGGTTGACTACGCTGACCGAGGTCGTTGACCACGGGCGTAACATCTCGCGGGTGACCAACCTGCCCACCTTCATCGACGCTGACACCGGATGGGGCGAAGCGATGAACGTCGCTCGCACCGTTCAGGAATTTGAAGATGCAGGCGTTGCAGGAATGCACCTGGAAGACCAGGTCAACCCCAAGCGTTGCGGCCACTTAGACGGGAAGGAAGTTGTTTCCACCGCCGAGATGGTCAAGCGTATCTCCGCTGCGGTCAAGGGTCGCCGTGACTCCAACTTCGTCCTGTGCGCGCGCACCGATTCGCGCGCAAAGGAAGGTTTGGACGCGGCAATTGACCGTGCGAAGGCCTACGTCGACGCTGGCGCTGACCTCATCTTCCCTGAAGCTATGAAGGACCTCGGCGAGTTTGAATCCATGGCAAACGCTTTGGACGTTCCGATCCTTGCGAACATGACTGAATTCGGGAAGAGCGAACTGTTCACCACCGAACAGCTCGCAAACGCTGGCGTGAAGCTGGTGATCTACCCGGTGACCACGTTGCGTATCGCTATGGGCGCCATTAAGCGTGGCCTCGAAGTGATCCGTCGTGAAGGAACACAGGAGTCGTTGGTCGACGGCATGCAGACACGTGCCGACCTCTACGACACGATTGACTACGCCGCTTACAACGAATTTGACGCCGCCGTATTCAACTTTTCACAGGAGAACCACTCATGACAGAAGACATTAAGAAGGGGCTCGCCGGCGTTGTCGTCGACAGCACCGCTGTTTCGAAAGTTGTTCAGGAAACCAACTCGCTGACCTACCGTGGCTACCCGGTTCAGGAACTCGCAGCGAACTGCTCGTTTGAAGAAGTTGCCTACCTGATCTGGAACGGAGAACTTCCTAACGCTGAGCAGCTCGAAGAGTTCGTTGCCCGTGAACGTGGTCAGCGCGCAATCGACCAGAAGCTCGTTGACATCATCTTGGGCCTGCCCAAGGACACCCACCCAATGCACGTTGTGCAGACGGCCGTGTCATACCTGGGTGCCGTTGACGAACAGGCTGAAGACAACTCGCCAGAGGCTAACCAGGCAAAGGCAGAGCGCCTCTACGCTCAGCTGCCAACCATCGTGGCAATCGACCACCGTCGTCGTCACGGCCTGGACCCGGTCGCACCTACCAGCGACCTGAGCTACGCGGCGAACTTCTTCAAGATGGTGTTTGACGAAGTTCCAGCCGACGAAGTTGTGCGCTGCTTCGACATCTCGATGATCCTGTACGCAGAGCACTCGTTCAACGCATCCACCTTTACTGCCCGCGTGATCGCTTCCACCACCTCGGACCTGCACTCTGCAGTTGCCGGTGCCGTGGGTGCCCTCAAGGGACCCCTGCACGGTGGTGCCAACGAAGCAGTTATGGCGATGCTCGAAGAAGTCGGAACCGCAGACAAGGCGTCCGCCTGGATCGACAACGCTCTTGCTAACAAAGAAAAGATCATGGGCTTCGGACACCGTGTCTACAAGAACGGTGACTCGCGCGTTCCAACCATGCGCGCAGCTTTCGAAGACATGGTCAAGGTCAAGGGCGCAAACGACCTTCTGGACCTGTACAACACGTTCGAAGAGGACTTTGTGGGACGCAAGGGTATCTACCCGAACCTGGACTACCCATCGGGTCCTGCTTACCACCTCATGGGCTTCGACACTCCACAGTTCACGCCCATCTTTGTGATGAGCCGTATCACCGGTTGGACCGCACACATCATGGAACAGCACGCAAACAACGCGCTGATCCGTCCGTTGAGTGCATACCACGGTGAAGCTCAGCGCGAAGTTCCAACACAGCGCTAAAACCCTAAACGCAGCGAGGCGGAGATCTACAGAGGTCTCCGCCTCGTCGCGTAAGTGCCACTTCCACTTTCCTGGCCGTAACCGGCCCTTGTCCGAGGAGACACCATGACGCACGATCTTCCGCTCGTCCCAGGTTTTGAGTACAGCGTGGAAAACGGAATCGCTGTTCTGACAATTTCGCGTGTTGAAAAGCGCAACGCACTGTCGCGGGAAATGTGGAAGGCGTTGCCCGGAATCGCGAAAGCCGTTGACACCGACCCGGACGTCAAGGTGCTCATCATTACAGGGGCTGGCGGGCACTTTTCTGCAGGCTCGGACATCAAAGACCTCAACGTGCCGCTGGAAGAGTTCTGGCAGACCAACTCTCAAGCCGAAGACGCCATCGCCAACATGGATATTCCCACGATCGCCGCGATCGAAGGTAACTGCGTGGGAGGTGGAACAGAAATCGCGGCCGCGTGCGATGTGCGTATTGCGAAGCCAGGCTCAATCTATGGTGTGACGGCCGCTCGTTTGGGCCTTGTGTACCCGCCCGGGCCCACCAAGCGGCTGGCAGAGATCCTGGGTACGTCGTGGGCTCGCTACATTCTTCTGTCAGCTGAGATCGTCGATTTCGATCAGATGAACCAGCTTGGGTTCTTCCACCAGGTTTCGGAAGATCCGTTGGCTACTGCCAAGGAGCGCGCCGAGGTGATCGCCAGTAGGTCTGCCCTGTCACAAACGGGTGCCAAGCGGATTTTGCGCGGTGACATGTTCGAACCGCAAGGTTGGGTGAAGGACGCGTATGCGGAGGAAATCGTGCGTGGGCAGGAAGCGTTCTTTGAACGTCGCTCACCTGACTTCGCGATCAACCGCACCGACTGGCCCACGGACTAAGGGGCTACAGGGCCGGTTCAAGATGACCACTCTACTGGGGGTAAACTTTCGCTTATGCGTTTAGCCGTCCTCGACATCGGATCCAACAGTATCCACCTCCTCGTTGTAGACGCAGGAGTTGGTGCACCGCCACTTCCCGCTACTTCTCACAAAGAAGTACTGCGACTTGCAGAACACTTAAAAGAAGACGGATCGATCACCACGTATGCGCGTGAACGTCTCATGCAGTTCTGCAAAGAAGCGATTGAAATCGCGGAAGTGCAAGGTGCCGAACAGATCCTGGCATTTGCCACCTCGGCCCTGCGGGATGCCCCCAACGGTGAAGCCACCATCGAAAAGATCTACAAAGAAACCGGGCTCACCCTCAACGTCATGAGCGGTGAAGACGAAGCCCGCGTGACATTCCTGGCAGCCCGTCGCTGGTTCGGCTGGTCGGCCGGAAAGTTACTCTTGCTCGACATTGGTGGCGGATCCTTAGAGATGGCAGCCGGCCAGGACGAATACCCAGACGCGGCCGTGTCCGTCCCGTTGGGAGCCGGGCGCATGTACTCCGAGTTTCTCAACGGGGGAGACGTCACAACTCCCGACCAAATTGCCGCGCTACGCCGACACGCTCGCCAACTCATCGGCCGCTACGCAGGCCTCATCAACCGCGTCGGTCAACCCGACAACGTCGTGGGATCATCCAAGACGTTCCGGTCTCTCGCTCGCTTAGGAGGAGCAGCTCCCAGCGGTAGCGGTATCTACGTTCCCCGCCAGCTCCGTCGCAAAGACCTTCCCGGGATCATTGACCAACTGGCTAGTCGCAACGCCGCTCAACGAGCTGAACTCCCAGGCGTTTCAGAGTCGCGTTCAGGGCAAGTGCTCGCAGGTGCTGTTTTGGCAGAAACCGCGTTCACGATCTTTAACATCGACACGATGCTCATTTCCCCATGGGCTCTGCGCGAAGGCATCATCATGCGGAAACTCGACCTGCTCGACTCGTCAGAAACTCTTTCGCGCCCCGCTGTAGCACTCCCACGATAAGCACGATCAACCATGCCCCACCGCAAGGCGTTTACACGCAAGAACTCAGCTAAGAAGAGTTCTGTTCGCCACCGCGAACACTTTGCGAAAAACCCCGTGTACGAACATGGGGTCCAACACGTATCGACTGAACGGATCAGGATCGCCTTATCCACGTCCTCGGTGTACCCCATGGACGTCCCCACGTGCTTCAACATGGCGCATGAACTGGGATACGACGGGGTAGAAATCATGATCACCCACAACCGCACCACCCAGAATGCGCAGTTGATCCAAAGCGAAATTCGCCGCTCCGGCCTACCGGTTGTGTCATTTCACGCACCCACACTGCTGTTCTTACCCGGAGTGCTGGATAAGGACCACTGGCGAAAGCTACGCAAGACCTGCGACCTCGCACTCGAATGCGGGGCAGAGTCCGTAGTTCTTCACCCGCCGTTTAGGTGGCAAGGTGACTACGCGACCGGATTCGTGGACGGCGTGCGTGAACTGGTGAAAGAAACTGGCCTGAAAATCGCAGTCGAAAACATGTACCCGTGGCGGGCAGGCCTGCGTGAAGTCCTGGTGTACTACCCGGACTGGAACCCATTAGACGAAGATTATGACCACATGACCTTCGACTTTTCCCACGCGTCAACCGCGGGTATGAACGCGTTAGAAACCGTTGCGGAAATCCAGGACAAACTCGCAATCGTCCACCTCACCGACGGGTCTGGCTCGCTGCGTGACGAACACCTAGTGCCCGGGCGTGGCAAAATGCCCGTGGCAGAAACCCTGCAATACTTAGCCAAACACAACTGGTCCGGCGACGTTGTTGTCGAAGTGAACACACGGCTCGTCGCCAAAAAATCCAAGCGCACCGCTATGCTCAAGGAGTCCCTCGACTTCGCCCGAAAACACTTAGGGCTCAACGAAGCAACGTAAGGAGCTAACGCGTGCGTATTGCCTTTGTCGGAACCGGTTCCATGGGATCAGCTCTCCTGGAAGGCGTACAAGCCTCCACCGATGCGCAGATCGTCGCAACGTGCGCATCCGCCGCCTCAGCAACCCGCCTTCACGAACGGCTCGGAATCGACACACTGGCAGTTGAAACGACCTCGGACGCTAACCTCCAAGCCGTCGCCGGGGCTCAATTTGTTTTCGTGGGTGTCAAACCGTGGATGCTGGCGCAGACACTCAAAGAAATCGCGCCACACCTGGAACCACAGACCGTAGTAGTGTCCATGGCCGCTGGGTTCTCGCTGGAACAGATGGCCACACACGTGCCCAACAACCCAGTTGTGCGCATCATGCCTAACACGCCTTCGCAGGTGGGCCGAGGTGTCATAGCTCTGTCCGCGGGTCAGAAAGTGAGTGACGAGCACGTTCAGGCGCTCACCGAACTGCTTTCTGGGGCTGGGCAGGTGTTCCCACTTGAAGAAGAACAGATCGGGGCGATGACCGCGATCTCTGGCTCCGGTGTTGCGTACTTCTTCCTGCTGGCCGAGGCACTGGCCAAAACCGGTGTGGAGCTGGGCCTGGATGAAGAAACCGCGAACCGCATGGTTGCCCAAACCGCACTGGGCGCCGGGCTGTTGTTGGACCGCACGCCTGAGCCTGCTGAGCTGCGCAAAGCCGTCACCAGCAAGGGCGGAACAACTCACGCGGCGATCGAAACCTTCCGCGCACACAATTTTGACGACATCGTGTTCAAGGCCGGCTCAGCTGCTGTTGAACGTGGCAAAGAAATGGAAAGCGAGAACGCTGAATGAGCAAAGGAACCAAGGCACAGCATCTTGGAGTCGCCGGCGCTGTCTGTGTGCTAGGTTTCGCTCTTTACTCCACCCTCTCAATCATGATGTGGCGTGGTTTCATCAGCCCGTCGTGGGACCTGGGTATCTTCACTCAACTTGCCGATCAGTACGCGCACTTCCGCGCCCCCGTGGTCAACATCAAAGGCGACGGGTACAACCTTTTAGGTGACCACTTCCACCCCATCCTGATCCTGTTAGGCCCTATTTTTCGGATCTTCCCTTCAGGGCTCACACTGCTGATTATCCAGTCAGCTCTATTTGCGGTTTCGGCATGGCCACTTACACGCTTGGCCCTGGAACGTTTTGGACTGACAGGCGGCTCGCTTTTGGGCGCGTCCTACATCCTGTCGTGGGGTTTCATTAACGCCGTGTGGTCGCAGTTCCACGAAATCGCCTTCGCAGTCCCACTCATCGCTTTTGGGCTGGTGTGGTGGATGCGTGGCAAACGCATCCACGCTGCCGTGGCGATTGGCCTGTTGGTGTTCGTGAAAGAAGACTTGGGCCTCATGGTTCTGATGTTCGGGCTGGCTGTGTTGCTCAAAGACCGCAAAGACTGGCAGTGGGCAACCGGGTTCGCAACATGGGGCATTCTGTGGTTCGTTCTCACTGTGCGGGTGATTCTTCCTGCACTGAACCCTCAGGGGCAGTACGACTACACCGACAACGTTTCTGTTGCGGAAACGCTCACACAGTCGGTGGACACCAAGTTCGCAGTCGTGAGCGTTCTGGTTCTGGCAGCTGGTGTGATTGGGCTCAAGAGCCCTTTTATGCTTCTGATGCTTCCCACTCTAGCCTGGCGCTTTGTCGGAAACGTCGAGTACTACTGGGGATTCGACTTCCACTACTCTGCAGTTCTCATCCCCATTGCGGCAGCGTCGATGATCGACGTAGCTCCACGCAGGTTTTTCAAACTGGCCCCTGCAGTAGCCTTTGTGGCCGCGTGTGCAATGCTCGCCCAATCACAGATCAACCTGCTGTGGAAGTATGACCAGTACGCATCACCCAGCGCGCAAAGCGCAATCGAGGCCGCTTCGGAATACGACACGGTAGCAACCGACATCTACTTGCTTGCCTACACGGTTCCCCACACCAACACGTACTGGTATGGAACCGTCGGCGACGTTCAACCGGACGCAGTGCTATTCAACACCGCGAAAACTGACTACTCGCCAGAGTCGTGGGCGCAAAGCAAATACGGTGGCGTGTGGACAGTGGTCTTTGACGACGGCACGTACAAGGTAGCCGCGCGCCAAGAGTGAGGCTCAAGAGCCCGGGTGGGGTTGAAAACGCTTAGACCTACGGCCGGTCAGCGAAACGAGCCAAAAGCTCCACGTGACCTGCCACGATGAGCACATCGTGCGGGCCAATGCGACTCGACGGTTCCGCATACGTGAAGTCCCTGCCCGGCCCCTTCACACCCACAACGGTGACGCCGTACTTCTGGCGAATATCGGACTCTGCCAGCGTGAAGTCCTGCACTTCTTTAGGCGGCCGCATCTTCACAACAGCAAACTGGCCGTCATCGAACTCAATGAAGTCCAACATGCGTGAGGACACCAGGTGCGCAACACGTGCGCCTGCCTCTGACTCCGGGTACAAAACGTGTTCAGCACCAATGCGCTTGAGGATCTTGCCGTGAGCCAAAGAAATCGCTTTCGCCCATATCTGCTCAACGCCCAAGTCCACCAAATTAGCCGTAGTGAGAACACTGGCCTCAATGGACGTTCCGATCCCCACAACGGCGGTGTTGAAATCCTGGGCACCCACCTGACGGAGCGCTTCAATGTTCGTCGAATCTGCCTCAACAACGTGAGTGAGCTTACCCATCCACTCACTTACCACCTCGGGATTGCGTTCCACCGCCATCACCTGCCGGCCCAGCTTCATCAGATTGGACGCAGTTGATGCACCAAAACGCCCCAGACCAATAACCAGGACAGAACTGTTGTCGCGGGAGTCTTGTTTAGCCAATGATCGGCCTCTCTTCTGGGTACCTGAACAAGCGCTTCGTGGATCGGCTGGACACTGCGGCTGCGAGGGTAATCGTACCTAAGCGACCTAACAGCATGAGGGCACTGAGAATGTACAGGCCAGAGTCCGGGGCCGTGCTGGTGACACCCACTGACAAGCCCACCGTGCCAAAAGCAGAAATGACTTCAAACAACACCATGTCCAGTGAGTTGTGTGTGACATGAAGAAGCGCAATCGTGCCAACCAGCACAAGACTTAGACCAGCGAAGACCACCGAAATCGCGACGCGCACCACGTTGTGCCCGATCCGTCGGCCAAAAGCAGTGACATCGTCATAACCGCGCGCCTCAGCCCAGGCCGCCAAAACCAGCACCGCGAGCGTCGTTACCTTGACACCACCAGCGGTTGAGGACGAACCGCCACCAATGAACATCAGAACGTCAGTGACCAAGTGGCTAGCAGGGCTCAGAAGAGCCATGTCGATTGTGTTGAACCCGCCTGACCGGGTCATCACCGACATGAACAGCGTTTCCCAGAAGGTGGCGCCGAAACCTTTGTTCCCAAGCGTGTCCGGGTTGTTGTATTCGAGTCCAAAGAAGAGGAAAAAGCCCACGACCACCAAGATCGCCGAGGTGGTGAGAGTGAGTTTGGTGTGCAAGTCCCACGACCGTGGCTTATTCCACAAAATAGTGACCACCAGAATGACCGGGAAACCTAACGAACCCACAAACACCGAAAGCATGAGCGTGAACAGGATCCACGGGTCATCGGCATAGTAGGCGATACCTCCCGGGTGGATAGAAAAACCCGCGTTATTAAACGACGAAACTGAGTAGAAGATTGAGTACCAGAGAGCCGTGCCCACTTCCTCACCTCGCATGAGGAAGCGCGGAAAAAGCATCGTAAAAATGACGCTTTCAACAGCCAGTGCGGTAATCACCACCGCGCGAAGAAGCGAACCAACTTGGCCAAGGGAGCCGGCGTTCGTTGCTTGCATAGCAATCAAGCGTTGGCGAACTCCAAGGCCTTTCGAAACAACCATTCCCAGAACTGACGCCAGGGTGAGAATCCCCAAGCCACCCAATTGAACCGCCAAAGTGATCGTGACGAGACCGAACCCAGTCCAGTAATCCTGAAAGTCCACCGGAGACAAACCCGTCACACACACCGCTGACACACTGACGAGGAGTGACCGCGCAAAAGAAATGTCGTTGGGGTTCTGATGCGAAATGGGCAAAAGTAGCAAAACAGTGAAAAGCGCTACGACTGCAACGAACGAAACGATCGCCAAACGCGCCGGCGACGTCTCGGCAACCCTGTCAATGAAGTCACGCGTACGTCGTCCCGGGGAAAATACAACCTCGAAAAAGGTCCGCTTGGGAGAACTCACGAATGACAGCATAGTGGGATCAACGCTGAGACGGGCTACAGTGGTGACATGAGCCACGATGTTTTTGTTGTCTGGGACGAATCAGTGACCGAATATAACTTTGGTCCTTCCCACCCTATGCATCCGCTGCGCTTAGATTTGACCGCCAAACTGGCGACCGACCTCGGCATATTCGATCACCCTCGCGTCCACCTCGGCGCAATTCCTCAGGTCGACGACGACGCACTGAAAAAACTGCACTCCGCTGATTTTATTGAAGCGGTGAAAGACGCCGGACGCACCAGTGAGCTGTCAAAAGAAACCATCGAAGCCTACGGGGTAGGAACCGAAGACGTTCCACGATTCGACGGCATCCACGAAGCCTCCGGGCGGCTCTACATGGGCTCGATTGCTGCAGCCCAAGCCGTCATCAACGGCTCATACGTGCGAGCGGTGAACTTCTGTGGCGGCATGCACCACGCGATGCCTGGAAAGGCTGCCGGTTTCTGCGTGTACAACGATGTCGCCGCGGCAGTTCAAGAGTTCTTAGACAACGGGTACGAACGAGTTGTGTACATTGACCTAGATGCCCACCACGGGGATGGGGTCGAGCACTTCTTCTGGGACGACCCGCGGGTGCTCACTATTTCCCTTCACGAAAACGGGCGCTTCCTATTCCCCGGCACTGGGTTCGCCGCTGATATTGGGGGCCTCCAGGCAGCCGCGAGCGCCATGAACATCGCGCTACCACCTCGGACGTCTGACGCAGACTGGCTGCGCGCACTCGATGCCACCGTTCCGCATGTACTCCGCGAATTTAAACCACAAGTGATCGTGTCCCAACATGGGTGCGACGGTCACCGCCTGGACCCCTTGACGCACTTGCGCCTCTCCGTTGACGCGATGCGCAGAGGAGCCGAATGGGTCCGGGACCTAGCCGACGAACTGTGCGACGGTAAATGGGTCGCAACCGGAGGCGGCGGATACGCCATCATCGACGTGGTGCCTCGCGCATGGTCCCAGATCGTTGCGATTTCAGCCGGCGTTGACATTGACCCTGGAACAGAAATCCCGCAACGCTGGCGTGACTACGTCATGACGCTCACCGGGAGGGAAGCACCGATTCGCATGACAGACGGTGGTACCAATGACTTTCAGCCGTGGACATACGGCTATGACCCGGAAGCCGACATTGACCGCGCTGTCATGGCAACGCGCAAAGCGATCTTCCCGTTCTACGGCCTGGACCCGTATTACGACTGACACCGTTAGCTTCAGCACACTCGTTTGAGATGAATAGCCACGAACCGATACACTTACGTGGTTATGTTCAGCTCGTGGGCACCAAAAGTTCACGAGAAATTGCCGAGTATTGAGGTACCTTATGGGTTCAGTCATTAAGAAGCGTCGCAAGCGGATGTCGAAGAAGAAGCACCGCAAGCTTCTGCGCAAGACGCGCCACCAGCGTCGCAACAAGAAGTAGTCTACAAATCACAAACCCCCGTCGATGAAGCGTCGACGGGGTTTCGTGCGTAAGCGAAGCCATGTCGGGAAACACTGGAAACACGGTAAACACAGTGACTTTTGTGGATCGCGTAGGTTGCCACCTGTGCGATGAAGCGAAAGAAACCGTCACTCACGTGATCGACAGCGTGGCCCAAGAAACGGGATACATGTGGACGCTCAACGTGGTCGACGTCGACAGTGACAGTGAACTGCTGGAACTCTACGACTGGGAAGTGCCGGTCGTTCTGATCAACGGACGGCAACACAGCTTCCACCGAGTAGACGAGCGCCGGTTAAAAGCCTCGCTCATCCGCGCAACCCGCACGAACACACACTAGCCAGATCCAGCCAGACCAGTCTGATCAGTCTGATTTAGGCCACAAAACTATTCACATCACTACGCTGCGTATGAGGGGTTCTCAGTGTCGTTGCTCGTCCTAGGTGTTTCACACCGCACCGCTCCCATGAGCGTGCTCGATGCATTCGCCTTTGACGCGACAGCAGTCGAACAGTTGCGCTCACGAGTCTGCTCAGGCGAATACGTGATGGGTGTCGTTGTTCTGGCGACGTGCAACCGAGTCGAAATCATCGCAGAGGTCTCCGGGTTCCACGGCGGACTCGCTGATCTGGGATCTGCTCTGGTCGACATGACTTCGTTCGACTGGAAAGAGCTAGCAGGGCACATGTTCGTTCGCTACGGAAAAGAAGCGTACGAACACCTGTTTGAACTCACCACCGGCCTGGACTCCATGGCCATTGGGGAAGCTCAAATTCTGGGCCAGGTGCGGACCGCTCTCAACGAAGCGCGCACCGCTGGAACCTTGACTGGCGACTTGGAACGTGCAGTGAGCCGGGCGCTCGAAGTTGGAAAACGCGCCCACTCGGAAACCGCGCTCGACACCGTATCGAATTCGCTCCTCGACACCGCGCTCTTTTCCGCCCGTGAACACTTAGGCGAAATTACTGGAGCCCGCGCACTCGTCGTAGGAGCCGGCGCCATGTCCGGTCTGGCCGTCGCCACCCTGGTGCGCTCAGGAGTTTCATCACTCACAGTGATTAACCGAACATCAGAGCGCGCCCTTCGCCTTATCGAGCACGCAGAAGAGCTCGCTCAAGAGCTTGGCACTGATCTCACTACCTCGTTTACTGAACTGTCAGAAGACACTCTGGTAGACGAAATCCGTCGTTCTAACTTGATCGTCAGTGTGACAGGTGCCCGCGGAATCGTGATCGGGACCGACACCGTGGTGAAAGCCATGAGTTCTACCCCCGAACCACACAAGCGGGCGTTCATCGACCTCGCAATGCCTTTTGACATTGAGCACGGCGTGGCAGACATTCCGCACGTGAGCCTCATGGGTCTTGAGCAGCTGTCCACGGAGTTCGCCCAGAGTAACCTCGCCGCTGACTCCCGCGCAGTTGACGCGCTGGCTCAAGTGCGTGCCTTGATTCGCCAGGCCATGCACCAAGTCGCGGCCGAAAAAGCGGCGTCCAAGATCAACCCCACCGTGGTCGCGTTGCGCAAACGCGCCAGCCAGATTATTGAATCTGAGTACAGCCGACTGGTGAACAAACTGGGCGATGACGTCAGCGACGACGTGCAGGCAGAAATCCGTAAATCCTTAAACCGCACGGTAGACAAGATTCTGCACAACCCCACTGTTCGGGTAAAGGAACTGGCGCTCACCGAAACCAGCACAGACTACGCTGCCGCACTGTCCACACTTTTCGACCTCACCGCGGCTCCTGAAACCTCAGAGCTGCCGATCGTGGATGCCAAAAACCGCACGGCGAAAAGCAACCCAGCCAAAACCGCCAAAACCGCAACCCCCGCGCCAGCTAAATCCACTACCACCGACGGAACCACGCCAGTGGGCGATCACACGCTTGACGTGGTGGAGCCAGAAGGATGGACGCGCACTGTGCGACTGGGCACCCGTAGGTCCAACCTTGCGCGCTCGCAGTCAGTGGGAGTTGCTCAAGACATCGCCGCACACACCGGTTGGCGTGTGGAGATCGTCGAGGTTGTTACAGAAGGTGACGTCAACATGACGCCCTTGGCCAACATGGGTGGCACAGGTGTTTTCGTGTCGGCGGTGCGCCAGGCTCTGCTGTCAGGCAAAATCGACATCGCCGTCCACTCGCTGAAGGACCTGCCCACAGCGCAAGCCCCGGGTATCACCTTGGCGGCGGTACCACCTCGGGTAGATCCGTCGGACGTCCTGGTTGCCCGCGATGGACTCACTTTTGACACGCTCCCTCAGGGCGCAGTCGTGGGCACTGGTTCGCCACGACGGGCCGCGCAAATGCGGGCAGCCCGCCCTGATCTGGACATTCGCGGTGTGCGCGGTAACGTGGACACCCGCATCAAGTACGTCACCGATGGGCGGCTCGACGCGGTTGTTTTGGCCGCCGCCGGTATGCGCCGGTTGGGGCGCCTTGCCGAGGTGTCCCAGACGTTGACGACCGAACTCATGTTGCCTGCCCCAGGGCAGGGTGCGTTGGCGATCGAATGCCGTGCGGAGAACGCGGACCGTGAGCCGTTCGACGCGAAGCTGCGGTCGGGTCTGTTGGCGATCCACGACGAAACCACGTACCGGGCAGTGGTTGCAGAACGCGCTATTTTGTCGCGTGCACAGGCAGGGTGCTCAGCCCCAATTGGTGCACTTGCGAATGTGACCGAACGGTCTATTGAACTGTCTGCCGTCATGGCTGACGATGCCGGTAAACTGGCGCGAATTACGCGGTCCGTGGCCAACACTGGTGTCAACGCGGCAATCGATGTGGGGACACAGATTGCCGATGAGCTTCTCGACACGCTAGGCGTTGTTCCAGATACGTTGACCGGTGCGAATGCTCCGAAGGCCCAACTTGAGGTAAAACCATGAGTGCTTCAACGGTGTTTCCACTGATCCCACAAAAACCGCTGGTTGTTTTTATGGGGACTGGTCCGGGTGATCCCGGGCTGTTGCCTGTGCGTTCGGCCGACATTCTGGCCAGCGCGCAGGTTGTTGTGTATGACCCGGATTTTCACACCGATATTGTCGATACGTACGCCCCGTCGCAGACCACCCGGGTTGAAGAGTCATCCCTGGGGCAAACACCGTCCACGCGTGGTCGCAAGATGGGTGAACTTGCCAAAGAACATGGCCTGGTCGTGCGGTTGTACGCCGGTGACGGTGTCCTGTTTTCGGCCTTGAACTCTGAAGGCGTTGCCGTGCGGCGCACGGGCACCGGGATCGAGGTGGTTCCCGGGGTAGGTCTGTCAGCAGCCGTGGCGTCGTTTACGGGAACTCCGATTACCACCAACCGTGTGCGGTCTCTGAGGTTTGTCGAAGCTGGTGAAATGACCCACACGGACGTGTCGAAGCACCGCAACACTGCCCACGTTTTGACCGGTGACAGCGAAAACACGGTCGCCGCGATCCGCTCGCTTCTCAACGACGGTTGGGATCCGGCTACGCGCGTTCTTTCGGTTGTGCGTGTGTCTCGCGTGCGCCAGGTTTCTGTGGATACAACTTTGGGTGCTTTGGAACAGCGTTTGGAAAGCCAGCCTGTTCCTCACGAAATGATTGTCACGATTTTGGGTGCGGGAATTGAGGACCGTGGCCCGCTTTCGTGGTTTGAGACCAAGCCGCTGTTCGGGTGGAATGTGCTTATCCCGCGCACGCGTGAGCAGGGCGAGATCACCGCTCAGGTGCTCCATGAGTACGGCGCGGAGTCCGAGGTCGTTCCCACGATCGCTATCCAACCACCTCGGACGCCGGGGCAGATGGAGCGCGCGATGCGCGGTCTTGTTGACGGGGACTACCAGTGGGTTGGCTTCACGTCGATTAACGCGGTGCGTGCCGTGCGGGTCCTGCTGGGTGACCTGGGGCTGGACGTGCGTTCTTTAGCTGGTGTGCGCGTGGCTGCTGTGGGTGCGCAGACTGCGGCTGCCCTGCGCGAGTGGGGGATCGAGCCTGAGTTGGTTGCTACGTCTGAAGAGTCTGCGCGCGGGCTTGCCGCTGACTGGCCGGTGTTCGACGACGTTGAAGGTTTTAACCGGGTGTTGCTGCCGCGTGCGGATATTGCGACCGAGGTGTTGGTCAACGGCCTGCAGGAAAAGGGTTGGAAGGTTGACGATGTGACGGCCTACCGGACTGTCCGGGCTGCCCCGCCACCGGCTCCGACCCGTGAGGCGATTAAGCGCGGCGATTTCGATGCCGTTTTGTTTACGTCGTCCTCAACTGTGCGCAATCTCGTGGGTATCGCGGGTAAACCGCCGGCGACCACTGTGGTTGCATGTATTGGACCGGCCACTGCGCAAACTGCGGAGTCTCACGGGCTGGTCGTCGACATTGTTTCTCAGGAAGCTAACGTCAAATCGTTAATTGAGGACCTCGCTGATTACGCGCGCGATCTGCGGGATCGCGCGGAAGCTCAAGGCGAACCCGCTCTTCGGCCCTCGGAGCGTCGCCGTACCAGGAGGAAGTCATAATGTACCGTCCACGTCGTCTTCGTAGCACGCCAGCGGTGCGCAGGCTCGTACAAGAGAACCGGCTTCATGCTGCCGACTTGATTGAAACGCTCTTCGTCAAGGAGTCGTTGACTGAGCCGGTGCCGTTGACGTCGATGCCGGGGGTTGTTCAGCACACGCTCGACTCCCTGGTTGACGCGTCCCGCAAGGCCGTTGACGCGGGCGTGGGTGGGATCATGCTGTTTGGGATTCCCAGCCACCGTGATGAGACGGGTAGTCAGGCGATAGCTGAAGACGGGGTTCTGAACCGTGCGATTCGTGCGGTCGTTGAGGCTGTTGGTGAGCAGACTGTGGTCATGGCAGATCTGTGCCTTGACGAGTTCACCTCCCACGGTCACTGTGGTGTTCTCACGGACACAGGCGAAGTGGACAACGACGCCACGGTTGAGCTGTACGCCCAGATGGCAGTGGCGCAAGCGCGCGCGGGTGTTCACGTGATTGGCCTGTCCGGGATGATGGACGGCCAGGTGGCGCGTGTGCGTGAAGCGCTTGACGAAGCTGGTTTCACCAACACAATTATTCTGGCCTACGCCGCTAAGTACGCTTCAGCGTTCTATGGCCCGTTCCGCGAAGCTGTCGACTCGCAGCTGAAGGGCGACCGCCGTACATATCAGCAGAACCCGGCTAACGGTCGTGAGGCGCTCACGGAAGTCGCCTTGGACGTTGACGAGGGCGCTGACATTGTCATGGTGAAGCCCGGTATGCCGTACTTGGACGTGCTTGCTCAGGTGAGCGAATCAGTGACCGTACCGGTGTGGGCGTATCAGGTGTCCGGCGAGTACGCGATGATCGAGTTCGCCGCCTCTGCTGGGGCTATCGACCGCGACGCTGCAATCATGGAAAGTCTAACCGCGTTTAAACGCGCGGGTGCTGACGCGATCTTGACGTACTGGGCGACCGAGGTTGCTTCCCGGTTGAACGGCCGATCATGACGGCTGAGCACAGCGTAGAGCCAGCCGATGACAAGTCGGTTCGGTGGCTTGACGAATCTGAGCAGCGCGCGTGGCGTCACATGGTTGAGTCGTGGCGGCTGTTGATGGCTGTTTTGGATAAGGACTTACGTGTTGACTTTGGGATTGGCATCCCGGAGTACGAGGTGCTGGTCCGTTTGTCGGAGTCCGAGGACTGGTCGTGCCGCATGTCGGAGTTGGCCTTTGAGATTGGTATGTCGCGGTCTCGTCTGACGCACATTGTGGCCAGGATGGAGAAGCGGGGCTTGGTAGAGCGGGCGTCCGCAGCGGGTGACGGCCGAGGTGTCAGCTGCTACATGACGGAAGCCGGCTGGGCGCTGTTGCACGAGGCCGCACCCACGCACGTGACAGGTGTGCGAGAGAATTTTGTTGACGTGTTACATCCGGTCGAGATTAAAGCATTGGGCGAAATTTACGAGAAGGTTCACTCTCACCTTCGCGAGTTAGCCTAGAGACGAGGAGGAGTTTGTATGTCCCGCGTAACTTCTGAGTCGGAACGTTTGTTTGCACGAGCCCGGGCCGTGATTCCTGGGGGAGTGAACTCGCCTGTTCGCGCGTTTAAAGCGGTAGGTGGTACTCCACGTTTCATTCGTAGCGCTAAAGGCGCGCTGTTGTACGACGCAGACGGCAATGAGTATGTGGACCTCATTGGTTCGTGGGGACCCATGATCTTGGGACACTCCCACCCGCAAGTTCTCGAAGCTGTTCATGCAGCAGCCGACCAGGGCTTCTCTTTTGGAACCCCGTCAGAAAACGAAGTTGCGTTGGCAGAAGAAATTGTCGCCCGGATGGACCCGGTTGAGCAGGTGCGCTTGGTGTCTTCGGGAACTGAAGCGACCATGAGCGCGATTCGGTTGGCTCGCGGTTTCACGGGTCGGTCTCGCGTGGTGAAGTTCGCCGGGTGCTACCACGGGCACGTGGATGCGCTGTTGGTCGCAGCCGGTTCGGGAGTTGCTACGTTTGGCCTTCCAGACACCCCTGGCGTGGTTGCCGGGGAAGCGTCGGAGACTTTGGTTGTTCCGTATAACGACGCCCAGGCCCTTACCGAGGTTTTTGAGAAGTACGGCGATTCGATCGCGTGTGTGATCACGGAAGCGTGCCCTGGAAACATGGGGATTGTGCCACCTCGTGACGGTTTCACTCAGCTCATTCGAAAGCTCACACGTGACCACGGTGCCCTCATGATCTCTGATGAAGTCATGACTGGTTTCCGCGTGTCAGAGGCCGGTTGGTACGGCTATGAGTCCGCTGTTGGTGACGGCTACCCGGATGGCCCTGCGGATCTCTTCACGTTCGGAAAAGTGATGGGTGGCGGTTTCCCAACTGCGGCCTTTGGTGGGCGTGCCGATGTCATGGCGCACCTCGCCCCAGCCGGTCCCGTGTACCAGGCGGGTACCTTGTCAGGAAACCCCGTGGCAACTGCCGCTGGTTTGGCCACCTTGAAGCTCACAAAGGAACTCGATGTGTACAGCCATATCGAATCCGTTGCTGACCAGTTGCGTGCTGCGGTGACCCAGGAGCTGACTCAGGCTGGTGTGCCTCACACGGTGCAGAGCGCGAACTCCATGTTTTCGGTGTTCTTTACTGACCGTCCTGTGGTCAACTACGCTGATGCACAGTCGCAGAATAGCGACGCATATGCGGCGTTCTTCCACGCGATGCTAGACCAGGGTGTGCACTTGCCACCAAGCGCGTATGAAGTGTGGTTCTTGTCTTTGGCGCACACTCCCGAGGTCGTTGACAGGATCGTGTCTGCGTTGCCTGTCGCCGCACGCGCCGCCGCTCAAGCGAAAGGCTAAAAATGATTATCCGTGTTCATTTGAACCGGCACGGCGAAGTTCACAACCCTGAAGGCATCTTGTACGGTCGCCTTCCGGGCTTTGGGCTGTCTGAGGTTGGTCATCAGATGGCTCAGAGAGTAGCCGAACACTACACGGGATCTGATTTTGTGGTTCGCGATCTGGTGCGTTCTCCGCTATTGCGAACCAAGGAGACAATCGCCCCACTTGCACAGGCCCTGGATATTGAACCTGTTGTTGACGAACGAGTCATTGAAGCGGAAAACCAGTTCGAAGGAACTAAAGTCGACCGCCATTCGCTCATGCAACCACAGAACTTGCAACGCTTGTACAACCCGTTAAAACCGTCATGGGGCGAACCGTATGTGAACCAAGTGCGTCGGATGCGCGCGGCAGTAGCGAGTGTGCACCGCCGTTTGGAGGACATCGCGCGCAGTGAGAACCTCAACGAGGTTGACGGTGTGATCGTGTCGCACCAGCTTCCTATTTGGGTGACGCGCTTAGACGCGGAAGAACGTCCGCTGGTGCACGACCCACGTCACCGCGAATGCGCATTGGCGTCCTCGACAACTCTCACATTTGAAAATGGTTCACTTGTCGACGTCGGCTACATCGACATTGCAGAAGATCTGCAACCGGCGAAGGGAGTTGCGGGAGCATGACCGTCAACCGTCGCAAAGCTCTCACAGCAGTGTTGGCAACGGCAGCGCTTGTCGCTACGAGCGCCTGTTCAACGAAATCTGATTCGCTTGCTGAGCAAGCTGGGTCAGGGCAGGGCTACGTGTCCGGTTCCGGTGTTGTGACACAGATCCCAGAAGCTGAACGGGGCGAACCCGTGAACTTCGACTTCACGCTTCTGGATGGAAAGCAGGGCTCGGTAAAGGACTACCAGCCCAAACTTGTTGTGGTGAACTTGTGGTACGCGGCGTGCCCACCGTGCCGAAAAGAAGCTCCAGCCCTGAACGAGGCCGCCACCAAGTTCGCTGACGACGTCGAATTCTTAGGTGTGAACGTCAGAGACGGAAAAGCCGCCGCAGAAGGATTCACTAAAACCTTCGACGTGAAATATGCGAACGCTCTGGACACTGACGGCTCAATTGTTGCTGCTCTGTCTGAAGTTCTGCCCCCACAGGCGACCCCATCAACGGTGATCCTTGACCAGGAAGGACGGCCAGCGGCGCGCGTTGTGGGCGCAGTAGAAGAATCGACGTTGCGAGGCTTGATCGAAGAAACTCTGGGCAATTGATGCCTGTAAGTTTGCTCGCCTCTGCTGGCCAGTCCTTTGCCGACACCGTTCTCAACGGCCCCATTCTGTTAGCGATGGCGGTCGCACTTCTTGCTGGACTCGTGTCGTTTCTTTCGCCCTGCATTCTTCCGCTGGTCCCCGGCTATGTGGGGTACGTGACTGGGCTTTCTGGAACCCACGTCAAAGACAAGAAAACCTGGACGGTACTCGCAGGCGTGGGGCTCTTCTTCTTGGGGTTCGCCACCGTTTTTGTGGCCATTGGGATCTTGTTTTCCGGATTAGGCGTTTTAGTCTCCCAGTGGATTGATATTGTCACCAGGATATTTGGGGTGATCGTCGTTATCCTGGGAATCGCTTTTCTGGGCGGTTTCCAGCGTCTGCAGAACGATGTGCGGATCTCCAAACGACCTCGGGCAGGGCTTTTAGGAGCGCCCCTTTTGGGCGCGACATTTGCCCTTGGCTGGACACCGTGCATTGGCCCTACTTTGGCAGCGGTGCTGGCCATGTCCACCAGCTTCGGCGGAACCGGGAACGTGGCGCGAGGGGCGGT